>NZ_JACFQG010000014.1 GCF_016101585.1 Bifidobacterium polysaccharolyticum | reverse complement strand
ATGGTCGATAGACCGGACGTGGACACCCCGCAAGGGGCGGAGCCGACCGGCACTAATGGTCGAAGACAACACAACAACCCGCCCCACCAAGGGGCGGCGGCATCAACACCTGCTGCGAAACCTGCCTGCGGCAATGAACACGAAACCACAGGCGATCGAAGAACACGAGACACGCGTCCACCATCCGGTCCCCAAGCCGCCAGGACACCCCGACCCCCACGGGTCGGCAGAATTGAAGATTCGCGGCGGTCATGGCCTGGGGGAGACGCCCGGTCCCATTCCGAACCCGGAAGCTAAGACCCAGCACG
>NZ_JACFQG010000001.1 GCF_016101585.1 Bifidobacterium polysaccharolyticum | reverse complement strand
ACAGGACGTCTACAACTCCTTCCAAAAGAACATGGACACCATCGGAGTCAACCTCAACAACAACAAATAAACAAATAAACAGAATATTCCGAGCAAACACCTTCCAGAGAAGAAACGAAGCGTAAGACCATGACATCCAGACAGCGTCCAAAGGTGCCTGACGACATCCAGACCAATGGGGCCACCCCCAACCCTTGGTGGGCCAATGCGGTGGTGTATCAGATTTACCCCCGCTCCTTCCAAGACACCAATGGGGATGGGTATGGTGACATCCCTGGTATTGCCAGGCACCTGGACTATCTGGCCGAGCTTGGGGTGGATGCGATTTGGTTGAGTCCGGTCTACCAGTCGCCTCAGGATGACAACGGATATGACATCTCGGACTACCGACGGATCGATCCCATGTTCGGCAGTTTGGAAGACATGGATGAACTGATTGCTCAGGCCCACAATAAGGGGATCAGGGTGATCATGGACCTGGTGGTTAACCACACCTCGGATGAGCACGCGTGGTTCCAAGCCTCCCGCAACCGTGATCCGGCCTACGCAGATTGGTACTGGTGGCGACCGGCTCGCCCCGGCCACGAACCGGGTACGCCAGGTGCCGAGCCCAACAAGTGGGGTGGGAGTTTCGGGGGTTCCGCCTGGCAGTATGACCCTGTGCGGGGGGAATATTACCTGCACATCTTCTCACGTAAGCAGCCAGACCTCAACTGGGAGAATCCGGCCGTTCGCAAGGCGGTATACCAGATGATGAACTGGTGGATGGATCGCGGGATAGACGGCTTCCGCATGGATGTAATCACGTTGATTTCCAAGCTGGTGGATGCCCAAGGCCACCTGCCCGGGGAATGCGGAGGTTCAATCCCTGATAACCCTCCGGGGGAGGAAGGCTATTCCAGTCCATGGCCCTTCTGCATGGACGGTCCCCGCTTGGACGAGTTTCTCAAGGAGATGCGTCAGGCTGTCTTCAATGGCCGTCAGGGCTACCTGACTGTGGGGGAGGGCCAGGGGATCACAGCAGCCCGCAGTGGACAGATAACTGACCCCGCCAGCGGCGAATTGGATATGCTCTTTCTCTTCGACCATATGGAGGTTGACCAGGCAGGTGCCAAGTGGAACCAGACCCCCCTTCACCTGTGCGACCTGAAGAAGGCCATGTTCCGCCAGCAGGAGTCTGTCAGCAAGAAGGGGTGGGCGAGCCTCTATTTCAACAACCATGATCAGCCCCGCATCGTCTCCCGGTGGGGAGATACCTCCACCGACGAACTAAGGGTTCGATCGGCCAAGGCTCTGGCCCTGCTACTTCACATGCATCGAGGGACTCCCTATATCTACCAGGGCGAGGAATTGGGCATGACCAATGCCGGATTCACTCGTCTGGACCAGTATCGGGACTTGGAATCCATCAATGCCTTCCATCAGAGGGTCGAAGAAGCCCACGTCCAGGATGCGGATTCGATGATGAGCTCCCTGGCCAAGGCAGGGCGGGATAATGCCAGGACCCCTATGCAATGGGATGGAGGCCGCTATGCCGGTTTCATGACTCCTGAGGCTGCTGTCGAGCCTTGGATCGCCGTCAACCCCAACAAATCACGGATCAATGCCGCTAGTGAGGTCGATGATCCTGATTCGGTCTTTTCCTTTTACAAGAGGTTGATTGACCTTCGCCACCGGAACCCTGTCATCTCGGCCGGTTCCTTCCAGCCGGTCGATGTTGAGGACGAGTACGTATATGCCTTCGTCAGAGTTCTGGGCGATCGCCGTCTACTGACCGTAGTCAATGTCTCCTCTCAACAAGCCACCTTGCCGGCACAGACGACTGGCCTTCTGAACGGAAATCTGAACGCTTCGCGTCTGGTCATATCGAACCTGGATGGAGCCGATCTCATGGTGGAACTGGCCCGAGGAATTCTGCCGCCTTGGGCGGCCTTCGCCATCGGTTTGTGAACGTCCGCTCCGGCTTTGCCGGGCGGACGGAATGAAAACAGTAACAAGGGTGCGGCAGTGCACCACGGAGGATCAGAGAATGGAGAGGAATGCCATGAGTGTCAACCAAAAGGGGGGTGGCGTGACTGGTCAGGCGGAGGAGGTTGCCCGGGCCGGTGTAACCCCTGAGAAGATAAAAGGCCAGAGTCTGGCAGAAAGCAAAGGCAAAGTCGACGTGATCGACAACCTGGAGGCACGCAGGCATGCCCCCCTTCCCATGCGGGTCGCCGACCATTTCCGGCGCTACTGGGAGATTTGGGTGTTCGTGCTGCCCTCCATATGTTTCGTGGCCCTTTTTTCATACGTACCTATGTATGGAATCCAGCTGGCCTTCCGCGAGTATGACATCACCAAAGGATTGACCGGTGGTAAGTGGGTAGGTTTCAAATACTTTCGACAGTTCTTCAACGACCCCATGTTTGTCGAAATCATCACCAATACCGTCCGCATCAGCCTGTGGACCTTGGTCATGGGTTTCATCGCACCAATCATCCTGGCCCTTTTGATCAACCAAATCGGCAGTTCAAAAATCAAGGGTTTCGTGCAGACGGTCACCTATATGCCCCACTTCATCTCGACCGTTGTCATGGTTGCCATGATCCAGATTTTTCTTTCTCCTGGCACCGGCCTTCTGGGTCGCTTCTTTGGCCGCACCAGCCTCATGGGGGTGCCGGGGGCGTTCACTCCCATCTACTGGATCAGTGAGGTCTGGCAGCACACTGGGTGGAACTGCATCATCTACTTGGCCGCATTGAGCTCAGTGGACCTTAGCCTGTATGAGGCCGCCAAAATCGACGGCGCCGGTCGTCTCCAGCTGATCCGCTACGTGGACATCCCAACTATCATGCCCACGGTTGGCGTCCTCCTCATCCTTCAGATGGGATCGGTCCTGGGCGTTGGTTTCGAGAAGGTCTGGCTGATGCAGAACACGTTGAATGTGACTGCTTCCGAAGTCATATCGACCTATACCTACCGAATAGGCATTCTGGACAACCAGTTCTCCTATTCGACAGCTATCGGCCTCTTCAATTCGGTGGTCAACTTCGTCTTCCTGGTGGCGGCCAACGCCTTCGCCAAGAGGGTCAGCGACACGAGCATCTTCTGAATAAGGGAGGAAGAGACATGTCATCTACACGGCAAAACGTAGACGGTTCCGCCGCCCTCATGGCGACTAAGAGGGGAAGATCTGACGTTCCCTTCAACAAACACAGGGGTCAGAGCAAGACCGCAGGGGATTGGGTGGTCGACATCATCATCGCTTTGATTCTGATCGTTATTGTGTGTGTGGTAATCTACCCGCTTTGGTTCATTATCATTGCTTCTTTTTCTGATCCAACGGCGGTGGCCCAAGGCAAGGTCAACATCCTCCCACAGGGGTTCAGCTTGGGTGGCTACGCCAAGATTCTGGCCGATGACCGGATCTGGATCGGTTACAAGAACACCATCATATACACCTTCCTAGGTACGGCGGTCAACCTGATTGTGACCATACCGGCGGCCTTCGGACTCTCCCGCAGAGAGTTCAGACCTAGGAGGATCATCATGTTCCTCTTCGCGTTCACCATGTTCTTCAGTGGGGGCTTGATCCCCTCCTACCTCCTGATGAAACAACTGGGTCTGTTGAACAGCATGTGGATTTTCATCCTGCCGGGAGCATTTGGGGTTTATAACATGATCATCGCACGATCCTTCTTCGAAAGTTCCATACCTGAGGAGTTGCGTGATTCGGCCCGCGTGGATGGGGTTTCCTACTTCGGCTTCTTCTTTAAAATCGTTCTGCCCCTGAGCTCGGCCATCATTGCGGTGATAGGCCTCTATTGCTTCGTGGGCCACTGGAATGACTACTTCACTGGCTTGATTTACATCCGTAACCAAGAGAAACAACCCTTGCAGAACATCCTTCAGATGATTCTTCTGGCCAACCAGGTGACCCCAGGCTCGGGTAGCAGCATGTCTGCGGTCCAATCGCAGAACTTCGCCGACCAGATCAAGTTCGGAATCATCATCGTATCTACCTTGCCCCTCCTCGTTATCTATCCCTTCCTGCAGAAGTATTTCAACAAGGGTGTAATGATCGGGGCCATAAAGGGCTGAGTATGACCCCTCCCACCAGCCAACCACGGAAAGATCCGATTCAAGCACGAAAGCCGACAGAAAGCCATGAAGATAATCAACCCCCGCAGTCAGATGCCTACCCAGGCCCGTCCTCTCATGGGGCCTGAGACCGTCATTCAGGGAGACCGGTTCAGAATCGCTTTCCTTACTGATTCCATGGTCAGACTGGAGTGGTCAGATTGCGGCGTTTTTGAGGATCACTGCACTCAGATGGCCCTTGACCGGGCCTTTGAAGACCCAGCAGCCCTCCACCTGGACAAACGGTGTGAGGGGGATCGGCTGGTAGTCGAGACACCATACATAATCCTGGCCTACGACGGAGGGCCCTTCAGCCGTGAGGGATTGCAAATCAAAGTCAAGGGAATGGACGGCTACTGCAGTACCTGGCACTATGGGGACGACCAACATGCCAATCTGGGCGGGACAGCCCGGACCCTGGATGGGGCGGACGGCTCCACCAAGCTGGATATCGGCGTCAACTCAACGGACGGATGGGCCCTCATCGATGACTCGTCCTCCAACTTGATTATGGCCCCGGACGACCCTGATCTTCCCGAAACGCTCAAGGGGGCTGATCGGGTGCTCATCCTGCCTCGAAAGCACCAAGAAAGCGATCTTTACTTTTTCGGTTATGGTCACCGCTATCGCGAGGCTGTTCGTGACTTCTACCGCTTGACCGGCCCCACGCCGCTGCTGCCCCGTTTTGCTTTCGGCAACTGGTGGAGCCGCTACCATCGGTATACAGCAGACGAGTACCTGGCCTTGATGGACAGATTCGAACAGGAGGGTCTGCCCTTCACCACCGCCGTCGTCGATATGGATTGGCACCTGACCCGGGTGGATTCCAAATATGGCACGGGCTGGACCGGATACACATGGAACAGGGACCTCTTCCCGGACCCGGCCGCCTTCTTGGAGGGGCTGCACAGCAGGGGGATGAAGGTCACCCTCAACGTCCATCCCCGAGACGGAATCCGTCCCTTCGAAGAGCCCTATCGCCAGGTATGCGCTGACATGGACAGGGATCCGACCGGGAATAAAGCCGTGGAATTCGACTTGACCGACCCCAAGTTCGTCGAGGCCTATTTCCATATGCATCATGACTTGGAGGAGCAGGGGGTGGACTTCTGGTGGATCGATTGGCAACAGGGAAGCGTCTCCAAACTAGCCGGCCTTGATCCTCTCTGGCTACTGAACTTCCTCCACTATGCCGACAGCGGGCGGTCGGGGCGCTGGCCTATGACTTTCTCCCGTTATGCCGGTCCGGGTTCCCACCGCTACCCTATAGGGTTCTCGGGGGATACGGTGGTGAGCTGGGACTCTCTGCGTTTCCAACCCTATTTCACGGCTACAGCCTCCAATATCGGCTATGGGTGGTGGTCGCATGACATCGGCGGCCACATGCTCGGTTACCGGGATGAGGAACTGGAGGCCCGTTGGTATCAGTTGGGCACGTTCAGCCCGATCAACCGTCTGCACTCCTCGTCCTCGCTTTTCAACGGGAAGGAGCCCTGGAACTTCCACCAACCGGCAAGGGGAGTCATGGAGGATTTCCTTAGGCTGCGCCAGGCACTCCAGCCTTACCTATATACGATGAACTGGCGCAACGCCGCATTGGGCAAAGAACTGATAGAGCCCATGTATTGGGGGGATCCGGAGACTGCGGAGGCCTATCAGGTCCCGAACGAGTACCGCTTCGGGACCAGCCTGATTGTGGCGCCGGTCACCGACCCCATGGACCGTGACCTGATGAGGGCTCCTGCCGAGGTCTGGCTCCCGGAAGGCCAGTGGTTCGACTTCTTCACAGGTCGTCTTTATTTGGTGAATGGAGCCGATGGTGTACGCTTCAGGGCTTGGCGTCCCCTGGAATCCATGCCCGTCTTCGCTCCGGCAGGGGCCCTTGTTCCCCTCCTGGCGGACAATCGGTCCAATCGGACGCAGAACCCCGATTCCTTGCGGCTATTGGTCTTTCCTGGCGCTGATGGATCATTCACCATGCGTGAGGATGACGGACATTACCCCCAGGGAGGGGATTTGAGCGCCATGAAAACCGCCGATACCACAATCAGTCTGGATTGGGGCAAGCCCTGCCTGCGCATTTGTGCCGTACGTGGCGAATCCGGCCTGGTGCCCGCCAGCAGGCGATGGCAGGTGGTCCTCCGCGGCGTGCTGCCGGCACGTGTCCAGGTGGACGGGGTCGACTGTCGTGCCGACTACGATCCGGATACCTTGAGTTTGGTTGTTACCCTGCCCGAGCGTCCCGTTGGGCAGGATCAGGTTCTGACCTTTCCTGAAGGTTTGGATCTGGCGGATAACCCTGTCCGAAAGGACGTTTTCGACATCTGTCAGTCTGCCCAAATCGCAAACTCCTTGAAGGACAGGGTCTATGACCTTGTCTGTTCGAGCGGGGTAGGGGCCCTGAGGTCCTTGGAAACCTTGGAGTATACCAGGTCGAACGGAGACAGACAGGTCCTGTCGGGTGAATTCCTGTCGGCTCTCCAAGAGGTCCTTCTGAGGGATTTCTGTTGAGAATCCGATGCGCACTTGGCGTTCGCGCTCCATGTGATGGGTATGGAATCTGACAGGCAGTCCTGACCAGCCGGGTGGATGCGCGGTATCAGCCACGGCATGTCCTGCATATGGGATCCTCATATCGAAGGAGCCTCATGTACAAGGCAATCATCACCGTTGTTGGTATAGACAGGGTAGGCAACATTACTGCTGTCACCATATATCTATTGGGTCACAAGGTGACGTGTCGGACTGACTGGATTTTAACATCACATTCGACGATTTAGTGGACGGGTTGAAGACCTTCAGTAATGGCACAGAGATGAGGATTTGTGCCCAGCGCAGGAAATCTTGACCAGTATGCACGGAATCTGGGGGAGGGGTGAATTCGGCGGTCTGATGGGTTGTGGCCTGATTATCCCCTTGAGTAGGAAATCCAGTGCTGTATTCGTCAATCGGGGCGGACACATCCCGGCGCCCATTCATAGCTTCAAGAACTGAACGCGCTCGCGGGGTTCAGCGGCCGCCTTGGAATCCCAGCTGCCGCCAGGCCTCGTAGATGGCTATGGAGGCGCAGTTGGTCAGGTTCAGGCTGCGCAGGCTGGGCCGCATGGGCAGCCTGACCTGTTCGGCTACGTGAGGGCCGGCCATGATGTCCATGGGGTCGGGGATGTCGCCGGGTTCGGGTCCGAATAGGAGGATGTCGTCGGGCCGGTAGCTGATCTCGGTGTAGAGCTTGTCGGCGTGGGCGGTGAAGGCGATGATCCGGCTGTTGGGCATGGAGCGGACCAGGTCGTCGAAGTCCGGGTGCAGGACCACGTGGGCCATGTCGTGGTAGTCCAGGCCGGCCCGGCGCAGTTTGGTGTCTTTGAGGTTGAAGCCCAGGGGCTCTATCAGGTGCAGGATGGTGCCGGTCACGGCGCACAGGCGGATGGCGGAGCCGGTGTTGCCGGGGATCCGCGGCGAGTAGTAGCACAGGTGGGGGGTGGAGGTTTTCACCCGGCTGGCCTGATCGGCCTTCATCATGGCATCCACTACGGAGATGGGGTTGCCGTGGGCGTCGGTGACCAGCTCATCCGGACCATAATTCGATTTGCGGTATCCGTACTCGTACATGCTGTCGACGGCCTTTGACGGGTCGTCGGACCGCTCCTGCTCCTGCCTGTTCATGAGGCCAACCTACCGTCGCCAAACGACAGGTAAGGCAGCGTCGGTCGGCACCGTCGGGCAGAATACGGCGGTTGAATGAGGCAGAATCGGATGGCGAAGGGCGGTGTGACCATGGAGAACGCGGAAACGGCCCTGGTGGAGAGTGAGCCCATCCGCCTGCGGCTGTTCGACTGGTGGAGCCGGTACGCCCGCAATCTGCCCTGGCGCTTTGGGCGAACCACACCCTGGGGGGTCCTGGTCTCCGAGGTCATGAGCCAGCAGACCCAGATGAGCAGGGTGGTGCCCTACTGGACGGCCTGGATGAAGGTATGGCCGGATGCGGCATCCCTGGCTGTCGCTCCCAAGGCCGAGGTCATCACGGCCTGGGGCCGGTTGGGCTATCCGCGCCGAGCCCTGCGCCTGCAGGAATGCGCACAGCAGGTGGCCGGCCGGTATGCAGACCGGCTGCCCCGGGATTACGACCAGCTGGTGGCCCTGCCTGGCATCGGCGACTATACGGCCAGCGCTGTCATGAGCTTTGCCTACGGCGAGAGGATCGCCGTCATCGACACCAATATCCGCAGGGTGCTCTCCAGGGTCTTTCTGGGGCATGAATCCACTGGAGGCGCTGCCAGCCGAGAGGAACGCCAGCTGGCCGGGCAGGTCCTGCCCGAGGACGAGGCGCAGGAGAGTTTTCGTGCCGAAGACGGAGGCCTGGAGGATGCCGGTGCCGAGGACAGCGGCGGCCAGGAGGGTAGTGGCCGTTTGGGATCGGCTGATCCGCAGATCCGGTCGGCGGCCTGGCGGGAGCCGCCCTCGGCCCGATGGAACCAGGCCGTCATGGAACTGGGTGCCACAGTCTGCGTCGCCCGGAAGCCGGCCTGCGATATCTGCCCTCTGGCCGGCCACTGCCGTTTCCTCAAGGCTGGGCTGCCCGGTCTGGGCGCAGGCAGGACCAGACCTCGGCAGCGTTTTGCGGGCACTGATCGGCAGGTCCGCGGTGCCATCCTTCAGGCCCTGCGGCAGGCTTCCGGCACGCCCGTCTCAAGGAAGGATCTGGAACCCCTGTGCGAGGATGAAATCCGACTTGATCGGTGCATCGCCTCCCTGGATGAGGACGGCCTTCTTGAGATTGGCCAGGACGGCCGCCTAAGCCTGCCTCGGTGAAGGCCGCCCTAGCGATTAGACTGGGTCAGTATGGCCAAGCGACGCATGAGCGAGAAGAAGCGACGGATGTACCGTCGCCGGAGGATCGCGGCCGCCCTGCTGGCGGTGCTCTTCCTGCTGGTCTGTGCTGGCCTGGTCTGGGGCGTGGGGGCAGGAATCAGAGCCCTGCGCGGAGGCGATGGGGGCCAGGGTGCCTCGACCAGCGCCCAGCAGTCCGCAAAGACCAAATCCAAAGACAAGGACAAGCAGGGCAAAGATCAGAAGAAGGATGCTGGCAAGAAGCGTTCCTCAGGAGCTCCTGACTGTAACAAGGGGGATCTGGCGCTGGAGCTGGCTGCGCCCGATCCCAGCACTGACGTAGGCGGGTCTATCGACTTTACGGCGACCATTCGTCACAAGGGAACAGGCTCATGCTTGGTGGACGGCTCCGACGGCGGCCGCGTGCTGGTCATCACCAGCGGTCAGGATACTGTCTGGCGCTCCGATGCCTGCCCGGTGGGGGCTCGTACGCTGCTCATGGCCACGGGCGACAAGGATGTGCAGACCATCACCTGGCATGCCGACAGGAGCCAGGAGAGTTGCCAGCCCGACGAGAAGCTGCCACTGGTCGACGCCGGTTCCTACAAGGCCAAGTTGGTGCTCAAAGCCGATTCCAACGTGGTCTCCCAGCCGGTGCCGGTCATGATCCAATAGCAGCTTTTCCAAGACGACACGCCGATTGCGTCCATGGTTCTTGTCTGCTATAGTTTTGACTTTGCATGAGGTATGTCATATAGCGGGCATGCATCATCGAGGAGGTGCCCGCGAATAGGCATATGGCGGCCGTTCGGCATCTCCCTGGGTAACAGGAATGATCGAGTACGGCGAGCGATAAGGAACGTCCATTTTGGCTGCCAATAAAGCTGTAAGTAGTACCACCGCCACGCAGGCACGCGCTGACGAACACGACATCAAACTGCACAAGGCCACCGATCGTGTCAATTTCGGATCCATCCGCGAACCCATCGAGGTACCCTACCTCCTGGGCGTGCAGACCGATAGCTTCGACTGGCTGGTCGGCAACGACCGCTGGAAGAAGCGGGTCGAAGAGGATCAGGTCAACGGGACACATACCGTGGCTCCCGTCTCCGGCCTGGATGAGGTCTTCCAGGAGATCTCTCCCATTGAGAACTTCGCACAGACCATGAGTCTGACCTTCTCGGATCCCTACTTCGAGGAGCCTCGGCACACGGTCCAGGAGTGCAAGGAGAAGGACTACACCTACTCCGCCCCCCTGTATGTGAACGCCGAGTTCGAAAACGGGGACACCGGCGAGATCAAGTCGCAGACCGTCTTCATGGGCGACTTCCCGCTGCAGACCCCCCACGGAACCTTCATCATCGGCGGCTCGGAGCGCGTCATCGTCTCCCAGCTGGTCCGCTCTCCTGGCGTATACTTCGATCGCACCCAGGACCGCAACTCCGACAAGGAGATTTTCGGGGCCAAGATCATCCCCAGCAGGGGCGCCTGGCTGGAGTTCGAGATCGACAAGCGTGATGTGCTGGGCGTGCGTGTGGACCGCAAGCGCAAGCAGTCAGCCATCGTCTTCCTCATGGCCATCGGCATGACCAAGCCGCAGATCCGCAAGGCCTTCAAGGGCTATCCGCTGGTGCTGGACGCCCTGGAGAAGGAGACCATCGAGACCCAGGACGAGGCTCTGACCGACCTCTACAGGAAGATCAGGCCTGCGGACACCGCCTCGCCCGAGGCTGGCCGCAACCTGCTGGATTCCTTCTACTTCAACACCAAGCGCTACGACCTGGCCCGGGTCGGCCGGTACAAGATCAACCGCAAGCTGGGGCTTGAGGCCGACTTCAACGACCGCAGCCTGCATCCCGAGGACATCATCGCCACCCTGAAGTACCTGGTGACCCTGCATGCCGGCGGGCAGACCTTCCCCGGCCGCCGCGACGGCCAGGACATCGAGCTGCGCGTGGACGTGGACGACATCGACCACTTCGGCAACCGCCGCATCCGCCAGGTGGGTGAGCTGATCCAGAACCAGCTGCGTACCGGCCTGAGCCGTATGGAGCGTGTGGTCCGCGAGAGGATGACAACCCAGGACGCCGAGGCCATCACCCCGCAGTCCCTGATCAACATCCGTCCGGTCAACGCCACCATCAAGGAGTTCTTCGGAACCTCCCAGCTGAGCCAGTTCATGGATCAGAACAACCCGCTGGCCGGCGTGACCAACAAGCGTCGTCTCTCGGCCCTGGGCCCCGGCGGCCTGTCCCGCGACCGCGCCTCCATGGAGGTCCGCGATGTGCACCCCTCCCACTACGGACGCATGTGCCCCATCGAGTCCCCTGAAGGCCCCAACATCGGCCTGATCGGCTCCTTGGCAACCTTCGCCCGGGTCAACCCCTTCGGCTTCATCGAGACCCCATACCGCAAGGTCATTGATGGCCAGGTGACCGACGACGTGGTCTACATGACCGCCGACCAGGAGTCCGAGCACACCATCGCCCAGGCCAACCAGGAGATCGACGAGACCGGACACTTCGTCGAGGATGAGGCCCTGGTGCGTGACGCCGAGGCCGAGGCCAAGGATGTGCCCGTCTCCCAGGTGGACCTGATGGATGTCTCCCCCCGGCAGATGGTTTCGGTGGGCGCCTCCCTGATTCCCTTCCTGGAGCACGACGAGGGCCACCGAGCGCTGATGGGCACCAACATGCAGCGTCAGGCCGTCCCCCTGGTCAAGTCCGAGCGGCCCCTGGTGGGCACCGGCTCCGAGTGGCGCTCCGCCATCGACTCAGGCGATGTCATCCTGGCCGAGAAGCCGGGCGTGGTCACCTATGTCTCCGCAGACATCATCCGCGTAATGAATGACGACGGTACCCAGTCCTCATACAAGCTGGCCAAGTTCCAGCGGTCCAACCAGACCACCTGCTACAACCAGGTCCCCTTGATCAAGGACGGGGAGCGGGTCGAGGCCGGCACGGTCCTGGCTGACGGCCCCGCCACCGAGAAGGGCGAGATGGCCCTGGGCAAGAACGTCCTGGTGGCCTTCATGCCTTGGAACGGCTACAACTACGAGGATGCCGTCATCATCTCCCAGCGGCTGGTACAGGACGACACCCTGAGCTCCATCCACATCGAGGAGTATGAGACCGACGCCCGCGAGACCAAGCTGGGCGCTGAGGAGATCACCCGGGACCTGCCCAACGTGGGCGAGGATGCGGTGGCCAACCTGGACGAGCGCGGCATCATCCGCATCGGCGCAGAGGTCGAGGCCGGGGACATCCTGGTCGGCAAGGTCACCCCCAAAGGCGAGACCGAGCTGACCCCCGAGGAGCGGCTCCTGCGAGCCATCTTCGGCGAGAAGAGCCGCGAGGTGCGCGACACAAGCCTGCGGGTGCCCCACGGCGAGACCGGCACGGTCATCGAGGTCAAGGAGGTCACCCGCGAGGATGCCGAGGAGGACGGCGATGAGCTGCCCAACGGCGTCAACCGGATGATTCGGGTCTACATCGCCCAGCACCGCAAGATCACCCAGGGCGACAAGCTCTCGGGCCGTCACGGCAACAAGGGTGTCATCTCGAGGATCCTGCCCGAGGAGGATATGCCCTTCATGGCCGATGGCACCCCCATCGACATCATGCTCAACCCGCTGGGCGTGCCCTCCCGTATGAACCTGGGCCAGGTCCTGGAGCTCCACCTGGGGTGGATCGCCCACTCCGGCTGGGACATCAGCCTGGATCCCGACCTGGAGGCGGAGTGGAAGAAGCACATCCCGGCAGGTGCCGAGAAGGCCGAACCCGGTACTGCTGTGGCAACCCCGGTCTTCGATGGCGTGCGTGAGGATGCACTGAACGGCCTGCTCAAGACCACCCTGCCCAACCGTGACGGCGAGCGCCTGGTGGGCGACGACGGCAAGGCTGTGCTTTACGACGGCCGCACCGGCGAGCCTTTCACCAAGCCCATCTCCGTGGGCTACATGTACATGCTCAAGCTCCACCACCTGGTGGATGACAAGATCCACGCCCGGTCCACCGGCCCTTACTCGATGATCACCCAGCAGCCCCTGGGCGGCAAGGCCCAGTTCGGCGGCCAGCGCTTCGGCGAGATGGAGGTCTGGGCCCTGGAGGCCTACGGCGCCGCCTACACCCTGCACGAGATGATGACCACCAAGTCCGACGACGTGGACGGCCGCGTCCGGGCCTATGGAGCCATCGTGCGCGGGGAGAACCTGCCGGCGGCCGGCATCCCCGAATCCTTCAAGGTGCTGCTCAAGGAGATGCAGTCGCTCTCCTTGAACGTGGAGGTGCTCAACGCGGAAGGCAACGTGATCGAGATGAAGGACGAGGACGACGACCCCAGCGCCGCCTCCGACGACCTGGGCTTCAACATCGGCGCCCGCCCGGACGCCGCCGCCAAGGCCGACCAGTCCGCTCCCGAGCCGGAGTATCGCTGAACCACCAGTCACAGGGATGCCCTCCTGAAGGGCATCCCGCCAAGAGGCAAACTTCAGAGCAGTTACAAGATCAGAGACAGGACACAGAGTGCTGGACGTCAATGCATTTGACAAACTGAGAATCGGACTGGCCACAGCCGACGACATCCGTGGCTGGAGCTATGGCGAGGTCAAGAAGCCAGAAACGATCAATTACCGTACCTTGAAGCCCGAGAAGGACGGCCTGTTCGGCGAGCAGATCTTCGGACCCACCCGCGACTGGGAGTGCGCCTGCGGCAAGTACAAGCGCGTGCGCTTCAAGGGGATCGTCTGCGAGCGCTGCGGCGTGGAGGTCACCCGTTCCCGCGTCCGCCGCGAGCGTATGGGCCATATCGAGCTGGCCGCCCCCGTCACCCACATCTGGTTCTTCAAGGGCGTGCCCTCCCGGCTGGGATACCTGCTGGACATCGCGCCCAAGGACCTGGAGAAGGTCATCTACTTCGCGGCCTACATGGTCACCAAGGTGGATGAGGAGCAGCGTCACAAGGACCTGCCCGACCTTCAGGACGAGTTCGACAATGAAATCTCCCAGCTGGAGAAGAAGCGCGACCTGGAGATCGACAAGCGCGCCAAGAAGCTGGAGGAGGACCTGGCCGAGCTGGAGAAGACCGACGAGGTCAAAGGTTCCATGAAGGCCCGTCTGCGCAACGGGGCCGAGCGGGACATGACCGCCATCCGCAAGCGCTATGACGACCAGATTCAGCGGATCACCGCCGTCTTCGACCGCTTCAAGACCCTGAAGCCCGGCGACATGGAGGGTGACGTTGATCTGTGGCGGGAGATGCAGGACCGCTACGGTGACTACTTCGAGGGCTGCATGGGCGCCGAGGCCATCAAGAAGCGTCTGCAGGACTTCGACCTGGAGGGTGCCGCCAAGGAGCTCCGTCACGAGATCGACACTGGCTCCGGCCAGCGCAAGGCCCGTGCCCTCAAGCGGCTCAAGGTGGTCTCCGCCTTCCTGAACACCGGCAACAAGCCCGAGGCCATGGTTTTGGATGTCGTCCCGGTCATCCCGCCCGACCTGCGCCCCATGGTGCAGCTGGACGGCGGCCGCTTCGCCACCTCCGACCTGAACGACCTCTACCGACGCGTCATCAACCGCAACAACAGGCTCAAGCGCCTGATCGAGCTGGGCGCCCCCGAGATCATGCTCAACAATGAGAAGCGCATGCTCCAGGAGGCAGTGGACTCCCTCTTCGACAACGGCCGCCGTGGGCGTCCCGTCACCGGAGCCTCCAACCGTCCCCTGAAGTCCCTGGCAGACATGCTCAAGGGCAAGCAGGGCCGCTTCCGCCAGAACCTGCTGGGCAAGCGTGTGGACTACTCCGGCCGTTCCGTGATTGTGGTCGGGCCCTCCCTGCGCATGCACCAGTGCGGCCTGCCCAAGCCCATGGCCCTGGAGCTCTTCAAGCCCTTCGTCATCAAGCGGCTGGTGGACCTCAACTACGCGCAGAACATGAAGAGCGCCAAGCGCCTGGTCGACCGTGGCGATCCCGAAGTCTGGGGCGTGCTGGAGGAGGTCATCTCCGAGCATCCCGTCCTGCTCAACCGTGCGCCTACGCTGCACCGTCTGGGCATCCAGGCCTTCGAGCCCATCCTGGTCGAGGGCAAGGCCATCCACCTGCCCCCGCTGGCCTGCGCGGCCTTCAACGCCGACTTTGACGGCGACCAGATGGCAGTCCACCTGCCCCTGTCGGCAGAGGCCCAGGCTGAGGCCCGTTCGCTCATGCTGGCCTCCGACAACATCCTCAAGCCCGCTGACGGCCATACGGTCACCATGCCCTCCCAGGACATGATTCTGGGTCTGTACTATCTGACCACCGTGGTTGACGGCGCCAAGGGCCAAGGCCGGATCTTCTCCAGCCTTGCCGAGGCCCGGATGGCCCTGGACCTGGGCGAGATCGACATGCAGGCCAAGATCCTGCTGCGGGTGCCCGCCGACTTCGTCATGCCCAAGGACTGGAAGCCCGGCGACCTCAAGGTCATCGACCCCGAGCCCGGCAGCCCTGACGTGGTCAAGGAGGAGGTCTTCAAGGACGGCTCCCGTCTGTTCGCTACCAACTACGGACGGGTCCTGTTCAACCGGACGCTGCCTGTGGACTACCCCTTCATCAACGAGCAGGTGCCCAAGGGCAAGCTGTCCGGCATCGTGGACGACATCGCCACTCGGTACTCGACCGCACAGGTTGCGGCGACCCTTGATGCCCTGAAGGACCTGGGCTTCACCCGGGCCCAGTGGTCCGGCGTGACCATGGCCTTCTCCGACATCGTGGTGCCGCCCGAGCGCGGCGAGATCGTCAATGAGTACCAGGGGCAGGCCGCCAAGGTCAACTCCCAGTACGACATGGGTCTGCTGACTGACGAGGAGCGCCGTCAGGAGCTGATCAACCTGTGGACCGAGTGCACCGACAAGGTGGCTGATGCCATGCAGGAGCACTTCACTCCGGACAACAACGTGAACATCATGGTCCAGTCCGGGGCGCGAGGCAACTGGATGCAGATCCGCCAGATCGCCGGTATGCGAGGCCTGGTGGCCAACCCCAAGGGCGAGATCATTCCTCGACCGGTCAAGTCCAACTACCACGACGGCCTGTCGGTGCTGGAGTACTTCATCTCCCAGCACGGCGCCCGCAAGGGTCTGGCCGACACCGCACTGCGTACCGCCGAGTCGGGCTACCTGACCCGTCGTCTGGTCGATGTCTCGCAGGATGTGATCGTGCGCGAGGAGGACTGCGGCACCATGCGCGGTCTGACCATGAAGGTGGCCGAGCGCGACGAGCAGGGCAACCTGGTACTGGTCAAGGCCGCCGACGGCGGACCCTACTCCAGGCTCCTGGCCGCCGACGTCATCGACCCCAAGGATGGCAAGACCGTGCTTTACAAGCGCGGCGACGCCCTGTCCATGGATGTTTTGCGCGACATGGTCGCCCACGGCGTGGAGGAGGTCAAGGCCCGCTCGGTCCTGACCTGCGAGTCCACCCGCGGGGTGTGCGCCAAGTGCTACGGCTGGTCCCTGGCTACCAACAAGCTGGTGGATGTGGGCG
Organism: Bifidobacterium polysaccharolyticum; assembly: GCF_016101585.1. Lineage (GTDB taxonomy): Bacteria > Actinomycetota > Actinomycetes > Actinomycetales > Bifidobacteriaceae > Bombiscardovia > Bombiscardovia polysaccharolytica. Next base: position 811,473 of record NZ_JACFQG010000001.1, on the reverse strand, counting down.
AGGCCGTGGGTATTGTGGCTGCCCAGTCCATCGGCGAGCCCGGCACCCAGCTGACGCTGCGTTCCTTCCACTCCGGCGGCGTGGCTTCGGCTTCCGACATCACCCAGGGTCTTCCCCGTGTCACCGAGCTCTTCGAGGCCCGTACCCCCAAGGGCGAGGCTCCTATCGCGGAGTTCCCCGGCACCGTCAAGGTGGAGGACACCGACCGCGGCCGTCAGGTGACCCTGACCCCGGACGACACCTCTGTGGAGGCGCTGACCTACCCGGTCACCCGCCGTGCGCCCATGATGGTCAAGGACGGACAGCATGTCGAGGCTGGCACCCAGCTGATCGAGGGCTCCGTGGATCCCAAGAAGATCCTGCGCATCCTCGGCCCGCGCGCCGCCCAGGTGAACATCGTCAACGAGGTGCACACGGTCTACCGCTCCCAGGGCGTGGACATCCACGACAAGCACATCGAGGTCATCGTCCACCAGATGCTCCGCCGCGTGACGGTCATCGATTCGGGGGACACCGACCTGCTGCCCGGCGAGCTGGTCGACCAGGCCAAGTTCAAGGCCGCCAACATGAAGGCCGTCAAGGCCGGAGGCAAGCCGGCCGCGGGACGCCCTGAACTCATGGGCATCACCAAGGCCTCCCTGGCCACCGACTCCTGGCTGTCGGCCGCCTCCTTCCAGGAGACGACCCGCGTGCTCACCGAGGCCGCCCTGAACCAGAAGGTCGACGATCTCAAGGGCCTCAAAGAGAACGTGATCATCGGCAAGCTGATCCCGGCCGGCACCGGCCTGGCCAGGTACCGCAACGCCACCGTGGAGCCCGACAAGGCCATCCGCGACACCATCTACCCCAACTTCGGCCTGGGTGGCGGCGACGTGGACCTGAGCGACGCCGACCTGAACGATGTGGACTTCTCCAACATCGACTTCGGGGACCTGAAGCTGGGCGACGACTTCAACCCGGACGACTTCCTCAACGACCAGGGCGGCCAGAGCCATCTGGACACCCCCAACGTGCAGGATCCGTCAGCTGAGTCCGGCGATCAGACGGCTGCCACAGGCACGGGATCCTCGGACGCCGCCGATGGCAGTGACTCCGATCAGAAGCCATTCCAGCAGCCTGGTTCGGCCACCTTCTCCTCTTCGGAGGATCAGCACTCCAACCAGTGAGTGCCTGCACGGCCAGTAGCCGCAGATCCGCTTGGGCCGGATGATCCGGCCTCGCGGATTCGGCTGCAGGATATGTGATAAAGGATGAGGGCCTGTACGATCATAGCGATCGCACGGGCCCTCATCTTGTTTTCCTCGCGGTCAAGATTGCAGGCAGACAGTGACGACGATGGCTGTAGATGACGGCTATTTGGCGACTAAATCTCAGCAGGAAGGAAATGTCATTGTGGGTCCAGTCATGTAGGCCCGCCTGCGTAGCCGGGTTTTGATGCCTAGTAGGAGCAGGATCGGGAGGGCGGGTAGCCAGACCGGCATGGTCCAGAGTGTCGCTTTGGTTATCAGGGGTCCGTACTGTTTCCAGAAGGAGGGTGGAGACTGCGGGGATGCTTCCTGCCCGCCGACGGTGGTCCTGCCTTGGGTGGTGTGGTCGTCGTGGGGAGGGTCGGCCAGCGGGGGTGGTGGCTGGCGGACCAGGGTGCGTGGGTCGGGTGGTGTGGGGTCCAGGGATTTGTCCGGGGTCTTGGTCTCTGGTGGTGTGGGGTAGAAGGGGATCCATCCGAGTCCTTTCAGATTGACCTCCACCCAGGCCTGGGCATCACGTCCCGTCAAGTCGATTCGGGTGCTCCCGTCCGCTGACGCCGGACGGCAGGCTGGACCCGTCCGCCTCCTCTGTTGTCAAAGACGGGGTCGAGGCCTTGAAGCGTCAGGTCTATAATCAAGATAAAGGCGGTATCGGGTGGAAGACGTCGGTGTCTGAGAGCCTTGGTTATTTGAAGCCTTTCTCGCCGTTAGCCGGTTCTTTGGGTTCCGTGCTTGCGTAGGTGTAGGGCGAAGGGTGAGTGGTGGTGATGTCTGTGTCGACCGGTGGGCGCGTTGGTGCCGGCGGGGTGTCGGATGGCGTTGATGATCGGGTTGATGCGTTTGTCCTGTCGTCGATCATGTCGCGTGTGGTGGGGAGCATCCCGCATGCGCGGCCTGGTGCCCGTGAGTTCTCTCTGGGCGGGGTCCTGTGGAAGACGGTGCTGTACGGAATGACCTATTTAGCCGGGTTCGCCTGCGGCTGGTTCCTCCTGTTTGACCAGGACCAGGATTGGATCCGCATGCGGATAGGTCAAGCTGTTTTGCTTGCTGTGCTTTCCGCATTTGCTGTTCTGATCCTGTTGGGGCGGTATGAGGATGGGAAGGGGCGCCCGGGGCCCTGGTTTGTGATGTTGTCGCTTCCGTGCGCTCCAGGGTTCGGCATCATATTGGGTTCTGGCGCCCGCTATTCCGGTGGCGTGATCCGGTGGATTCTGGTGTCGGTGGCTGTGTTGGTGGCTGTTGGGGTGTTGGTATTTCCGGTGGTGATGCGGCTGGTGCGCAACGGGTTCGTGTGGTGGGCGGCGATGGTGGTGTTGTGTGTGGTGCCGTCCTGGATGCTGGCCAAGGTGACGGGGTCGGCTGGCGCGTCCTTGCTCTGGTGCTGCGTGGTGGGCATCGTCGGCGCCTTGTGGTTCGTGCTGGACATGTGGGCGATCGAGAAATGCGCGAGCACGCATCGTGATGCGGCTTTCGAGTGGTTGGCGGCCTGGGCACTGGTGTTCGATCTGATCCTGCTGATCGCTTCCCTCCTGGGAACCTCCAATGATGACGACGATGCCGGCCGGTGACGCCGGACGGTGGGTTGCGCCATGGGTGTGCTTGCGTTGATGTCGATATTGGATGTTCCGTCCCGACAATCCGTCGGGATGGGTTTATGAAGAAAGTGAAGGTGAGGATTATGGCCAGTGCCTTGTTATCGAAGAGGCCGCCTCGTGTGGATGTGATGAAGGGGTACGAGCCCATGTACGATGCGACCATGCAGGAGTGCATGCAACGGCCCTTTTACCTGTATGCGAGAGGGAAGGGACGTTCCTGCCGCAAGGAGATATGGGTTTTTGCCGCGTTCGTCTGGGTCTTGGACACCTTCCTGACCCGCTTGTTCTCTTCGGGTCTCTTGGCCGTCATACCGGGGCTGTTCTCCCTGGCGGTGCTGGTGCCTATGTATGCCCTGACGGTGCGGCGTCTGCATGATCTGGCCCTGTCGGGGTGGTTGGCGCTCGTCCCTTATGTGCTGGAGGTGGTGGGCGTGGGTCTGATTGTCGGTCCGATGGTGTCGGATACCTTGGAAGGACTGGATCCGTCCGCCCCTTCGCCCCTGGGGGTCATCATCCTCCTTCTGGCTGTAGTAGTCCGGCTGGCCATCATGTGCGTTCCCTCGCGTCATCGTCATCCAGTTGTCGATAACGGAAGCCTCAGTGTGAGTCGGACTGGTACGGCACAGTATCCAGGGAACCCGAACGGACAGTGAACCCTCTGCTGTAACAGGAAAGGGTGAACCTCGACGATGCGGGATGGAAAGAGACCTGCATGAACGGCACTGATACAAGAGCGGAATCGACGTTCTGGTGGGCCAAGTGGCGGATTCGAGGCTTTGAGCAGGAGAGTGGTGTGTGATGGCTGATGGTGTTTCTGGTTCCTTGCGGCTTCCTGTCGGGAGGTCCTGGCTGCAGAGTGCGTCTTCGGTCATGTCGCGGGTGGCGGGATGCGCGCGTCATGCGGCTGTGGGGGAGCGTGCCTTTTCTCGTGCCGGCGTGGTGCGCAAGCTGGCGGTGTACGGGGCGGCTTTCCTGGCGGGGTTTGTACCGGGCTGGGCGTTCCTGTACGACCAGGAGGAGCAGTGGGTGCGCGACCGTTGCATCCTGTTTCTGCTGGTGGGTCTGTTTTCGGTTTTTGCGATGTGGTGGTTTTTGGGCCGGTTCGAGAGCCGTGGGGGGCGTCCGGGGTTCTGGTGCCTGGCGCTGACGATGCCGCTGATGCCCTGCTGGGGGGTGGCGTTCGGCGCGATTACCGGCGCGTATCCGGGTGTGATGCGTTGGGTGTTCGTGTCGGTGGCTGTGCTGGTGGTGGCCGGGATAACCTGGCTGCGGTTTGTGTCGGATCTGGTGCGTGGCCGTGTGGCGGCGTGGGCTGCTTCTGCTGCGTCGTGCGTGGTGCCGTCGTGGATGGTGTGCCTGTTGTTCGGGGGTTCCCCTTTGTCGTGCCTGCCCTGGTGCGTGGCGGTGGGAGCAACGGGTGCCTTGTGGTTTCTGCAGGACCTGTGGGCGATCGACTATTGTGCGGGCGACGACCGTGACGCCTCCTTCGAGTGGCTGGCGGCTTGGGCGCTGATCTTCGACCTGATGACCCTGGTGGCCGCCCTGGCACGCGGCAGCACCGCCGCACAGGATCAATGAGGGGGTTGCTGGTATGGAATCGTCCAGGCTTTTACTGGGCTTCAGGCCTTACGTAAACGATATCTACAGCCGTAATGCAATCCACGCTGGTTGTCGACAATGAAGTTGGTTGCAGCGGAATCTGTTCTGGTTGGCCGCTCGAGTTGCATGGAAGGAAAGGGACCATGGCTGTTGCCTTGTTTGAAAATAGACCGCCTCGTGTGGCAGAGATGAAGGGTTTCGAACCCATGTATGACGCCACATTTCGAGAATGTCTGCAGCGGCCGTTCTACCTGTTTGCCCGGGGGCGGGGGAGATCGTGCCGCAAGGAGATATGGGTGTTCTTCATCGTTCTATCAATTGTAGAGCAGGGCCTGAGTAAGGTATGCGGAGGGGGATCCTGGGCTCTCATCCCCCTGGTCTTTGACCTGATCATGGTGGTGCCAGAGTACGCTCTGGAGGTGCGGCGTCTGCATGATTTATTGCTGCCGGGATGGCTGACTTTGATTCCGTACGGTCTTATGGTTATAGCCACGATTGGTCTGGTGAAATCTCGAATGTTGACCATAGGTGGCGGTCCTTTGCTTTTGGCTGTCGTCCCGCTGCTCGTGGCGATAGTGATTCAGCTGGTCATCATGTGCACGCCTTCCCGTCATCGCCGTCTGTCCTTTGACAACGGGGCAATTGACAACGGAGTAATCGACAACGTGACAATAGGGGCGGGAATGAACCAGTCGGGTACGACCCGACCTTGACTGACTAGCCTGCACGGGTGGATTTATATAAGGAGACTGGGATGACTGATACTGCTGCGGATGTGGGAGGACAGGGAACCGCTGGGATGAGTGTGGATGAGCAATTGTTGCAAGGCCTTCCAACTCCCATTGCCCGCATAATACGACTGCTCGCTCAGCGGGGGATACCCTCGTACGTCAATGCCAGCGGCGGTCCTGTACTGGTGCCGTTGGTCGACTGCGGCATTACTTTTGAAATGAGCAAAAGTCTGGATTCGGTTGGTTTCACAAGTCTGTGGAGCCGGGGATTCAGCTCCGCCAGGTATCGGGATGCGGTGAATGTCTGTACTGAATGGAACCGATCAGTTGGATATCTCAAGGCCTATGCCACCGAACCTTCCTTAGAGCAGAACCAGGCCGTCAGGATAGCGGGAGTCGGGCAGATTATGTGCGACGAGCGGGATGAGGTACTGGGACAGCGTCTCGATGATTCCATCTATCTGATACAGAATCTTTATGCTTGGGTGAATGATCAGTGCCCGGATCCCATACGCATACCGAACGCACCGTACGGAAGAGGGGCATGAACAAATGGAACAGCCGATGAAAACCGTGGTTGACGGGAAGAGAATACAGCAGTGGCTGGATGCCCAAGGATACCGTGTCGAGTATCATGAGCAGGCCTGGATCGGTTTATGGGGGAATATTGTGCTCGATTTCAGTGTACGTGGCGAGCATGATGAGTATCTCGTGGTTCATGGGACTGAGCAGGGCAGTCATCCGAATGGCCAGCATGATTTGCTTGAGGATTGCTGCAATGCCTGGAATCGGTACTATGAGGGGCCGGCTGCCTATTTGCAGAGTTCCGAAAAAGGCCTGGTCTTCCACACGTTGTTCGTGGTGAATTGCCAGGGCGGGATGGATGATGACCAGTTCGATCGCCTGCTGAAGTATGCCATGGCGGGTTCGGACGGTTTCCTTCGTTTTGCCCAAGAGCAGCTGTCGAAGATAAGGATTGCCTAGGACGAAGTGCAGGGTCAGGCGTGACCGTGCTTCCGGAGCATGCACGCTGGCGTAAACCCCCAACTGGTGCGAAATGCCTGGCATGGCCGCTGACCGGTATGCCAGGGTCTTGCAGGCCATAGGGGATGCAGTGCTGGTGCGCGCAGAGGAGCGCGCGGTTCTACAGAGGTGCTCTGGCAACAGGATTATCCGTACTTTGCCGGTGATGACACGGTTCCACGAATGATACAGATCCCCGCTTTTCAGACTCAGCAAGGTCGATAAGGTGCTTTTGGGCATCCGGAGTGATCTCGGTCGGTTGAGGCGTTCGTGCAAACAAGCAAGGAGTTCAATGTGGATCTACCATGCCATGCTGGTATCGATTCTCTCGGCGGGCAGATCCCGGACCATCCCGGGGGTGATGGCGCCAGCGCTGCATCTTCGGGTTCTGGAACCCGATGGCAACGACTCAGCCCAGTAGCCACCGCAGCAGTCCGGCGATGCCACTTTCTCCTCCTCGGAGGATCAGCATCCCAATCAGTGAGCGTCTGAATAACTGAGCAACTGGTTGTCGTGGATTCGGTTGCAGGACATGCGATAAAAGATGAGGGCCTTTACGATCCCAGCGATCGTAAAGGCCCTTGTTTTGTTTTCCTCTGCGGTCCAGGTTATCGGAGGACAGTGGCAAACAACGACTGTCCGGCGACCGTGTCTACACCTGTTGTCCATGGGCGCAGCTGGTTGGCCATAACTTTGCGTGTAAGCCCTACCTCAGTGGGTTGGTAGGGTCTTGATTCTTGAAGCTCGATCGTAGAACACGCTCTCTTCCATGCGATATCACTGTCTGGGCAGGAAGGAGATGTCATGGCGGGTCCAGTCATGAGGAGCGGGTCAGTGCAGGTGTCTGGGGGAAAGCAGGGTGCGCCAGCGTCGGGTTCGTGGCAGGGATGTCAGGATGGCGGATCGGAGCTTGTCCACCAGCTGCCAGCAGTCTTCGGCTTCCTGTTCTTCGGAGGGGTGCCGGTCGAAAGAGGCCTGATCGGCCATGCTGCGCAGTCGATCCAGATCCCCGCGCAGTCCGGCCGACGAGGACCCTGGGGGGTCGGTCAGAAGGGTCTGGGCAATCAGAGCCGCTTGCTCGCTACGGGTGCCGTCCAGGGACAGGCCGGTCTGCCTGCCCAGGTTGCCGATCTGTCGCCAGCCGGCGCGGATACGTGTCTTCGGGTCGCCCGTAGACCGTGCCCGCCTGCGTAGCCGGGTTTTGATGCCTAGTAGGAGCAGGATCAGGAGAGTCGGCAGCCAAACCGGCATGGTCCAGAGCGTCATCTTGGCTATCAAGGGTCCGTGCCGTTTCCAGAAGGAGGGTGAAGACTGCGGGGATGCTTCCTGGCCGCCGACGGTGGTCCTGCCCTGGGTGGTGCGGTTGTCGTGGGGAGGGTCGGCCAGCGGGGGTGGTGGCTGGCGGACCAGGGTGCGCGGATCGGGCGGTGTGGAGTCCAGGGATTTGTCCGGGGTCCTGGTCTCTGGCGGTGTGGGGTAGAAGGGAACCCATCCGAGTCCCTTCAGATTGACCTCCACCCAGGCCTGGGCATCACGTCCCGTGAAGTCGATTCGAGTGCTCCCGTCCGCCTGGGTCCTGGTCCGTGCTCGGCTGATGGAACCGTCATGGTTCTTCGGCAAAAATCCCAAGACCACCCGGGATGGCAGACCCATCTGCCTGGCCAGAAGTGCCATGGCCGAGGCGTATTGTTCACTGTCGCCCACCATGGCCTGGCCCTGCAGGAGCTGATTGATTCGATAGTCACCATGGCCGGAGGGCGAGGGATAGTCGCCGGCCAGACCATGGGAGAACCATCCCTCCTTGTGTAGCCGTTCCTCGATGGCCAGTGCCCTGGCGCCGCCGCGCACCTGCATGGAGGTCATGGAGGCAGCCGCTTTGGGCAGGCTTTCAGGGGCATCCGACAGGGGAGGCACCTGCGCATCTCCCGGATCGCTGTCGGCTATGCGACGGGTTGCGGGTCGGTTTTGGGCCACGCCGTGCACCGTATAGCTGGCTCCTGCCTGCAGGGCCTGATCGGTCAGAGCAGTGTCCGTAGCCTTGTTGAAGTAGAGGTCTTTCCGTTGCAGGTCCTGGTCCGGATCGATGCCGCCGACCTGTCCGGCAGAGGGCAGCCAGGCGTGGTCGAATCCTTCCCGAATTAGAAAGGTCGCGGTAAAGGGCTGTCCGTTTTGTTCGCCGTCCTTGGTCTTCTCCTGCTGCCTTTCTGTGCGGATCTGGGCGCCGATGCGCCGGTAGTCGGCGGCTCCTGCGCCTGAGGAGTCGGACAGATTCCAGACCTTGCCGTCATAGCGGTCCATGACTGCCATCCGGACCGGCGTGCCGGCGGGCAGGTTGCGTACCGTGACCAGGGTATCGTCGCGGTGTCGTTTGATATAGGCGCGGTAGTCGCTCAAGGGGCTGGTGAACTGGTAGGGGTCCATGGGCGGCTGATAATGGTCGCGGATGACCTGTCGGGTCGGAGCAGGCAAGATTCCAGCGGAGAAAATCATTCCGGCTGCTAGGGTCAGGGTCAGAAGAGTGGATGGGAGTCCTTGTAGACGCAGCAGACCCAGTCCACTTGCGCTCCAAACCAGCAGAAGCAGCCAGAGGATGCCGCCCGTTAATGCCGGATAGAGGCCTCTGCTGGTGCCTAGGGCTGCTGACACAATCATGGTGGCCAGGATGGGCAAGGTGGCTGCCAGGACGGCCGCTGGGTGTGCCGGCCGTCCCAGATTGCGGCCCAGGCCATGGCGGGCCAGCAGCACCGCCAGATAGCAGGTCCAGAGCATCAGCGTCCACAGGGCCATCAATCCGCCGGCTTCCTGGCCAAGGGGTGGGTCGATGGCTGCCAGGGTCTTGAAAGCACCGAAGGTAGCGGACCACCCTTGTGCCAGGGTTGCCCAGGTGGGCAGGACGTGGGCCAGTGTTGTGCCGTTCAGAGCGAAGATGGGGCCCAGCAGGAACTGGCCCGCAATTTGCAGCAGAGGTTGGAGGAGGGCTGTGGCAATACTGCGGTGGGGGAGCATGGCGATCAGTAGTCCGGTCAGACAAGCCGCGGCTCCCACTGTCAGCCAGAGGGACAGGCTGCCGTAGACCGGCAACAGCTGCAGCCCGGCCATCAGATCGAGCGGAGCCAGTGCGGCGACCAGAATGATGGGGGAGCGGCGCCAGGTGGGGTCGACTGTGGATTGCAGACCAGTCCGGTCGATTAGACGAATCGGCTCCCTCTGGGCTTGCTCCATCCATGATGCAGATGATGTGCTCATGGCTGGTTCTCCAAGAGGATGGGGAGGTCCCGAATACTACCCAAAACGGCGTTGACCAGGCCCGGTTGTGCCTGCAGGCTTGGATGAGCATCCAGGTCAGCAGCCAGCAGCATGACCGGGGAGGCGCTCTGAGCCGATTCGCCCATCAGCGTTGAGGATTGGTGGTCGCCCAGCGAACCGGTTACCAGAATAGTCAGACTGATCTGTTTGGAAGCATCAATCCGGTCAAGTAAGTCATAGCCGTCTTGGCGGGGGTGGATGGCACTGCAGGCGTCCAGAAAGCTACGGGGATCCTCTGTGGGCAGGGTGGTTCCATGGGCATCGGAATCATCAGGTTCCGGGGCCAGCGCTTGTAACCGACGGCCATCAAGCAGGCATTGGCAGCCCAAGGAGGCATAGATTTCAACTGCAAGCTCGAACTCATCCGCGTTCCGGTAGGAGGCGGCCTGGCCGTCCAGGATCAGTTCGGTCCTAGTACGCAGGGTGGGCTCATACTGGCGAACCATCAGGGTGCCGGCCCGGGCAGTGGACAGCCAGTGGACCCGCTTCATGTCATCGCCCGGAGCATAGGGGCGCAGGGCATGGAATTCCAGGTCGTCGTCGACAATGCCGGGACCAGGATCGCCCTCCAGGTCGCGTTCCAGTCCGGCTTCAAGGGGTGGCAAGGCAACCGTGCGGGGATGGATATAGAGTTTTCGGGCGCCTGCTAGGATTCGACGGCGGCGGATGAGTCCCAGCGGATCCCCGGCCTCCATGGTCACCGGGCCCAGGTCAATCACGCCACGGGACCTGGCTTCCAGCTTCAAGCGAATCTGATGATTCTGGCCGGGAGCCAGGGCAGGCAAAGGCGCCATGACGGCTGCCTGGCCTAGAGTCAGACCGATTCGGCCGCGGCGGGTGGAGCGGTTGCCCGGGTTGGTCAGAACCAGGACCAGCTCGGCCTGGCCACCCACCTCCAGATGTCCTTGGTTCAGACTCGTTTCAGCGCTACAGGACAGATTGCCCAGGCTCATCAGTAGCCCCAGCAGCAGCATGCCTACGCCCAGCAGAACACCCGCAAGCAGTTCACGCCAGCCAGTCGGGACGAAGGCCAGAGCACAAACGAGTGCGGCCAAGGCCATAGCCCGGCCCAGGGCAGTGACCGACTGCCAAAGGTCAGCGGTCTGGGCTCGTATGCCTTGTCTGGATTTGGCCGAGGATGCCGGTCTTGCCTCCGGGGCAGGTCGGCGGGCGAAGGCGGTCATGGCTCACTGCTCTCCTGTGGGGACGGGGACCTTGGCCAGGGCTTCGGCCAGCGCCTGGTGTTCATCCATGTCCGCCAGCCTGCTCTGGGCCGTCAGGATCAGTCGGTGGGCCAGGATGGGATCGACCAGTTGTTTGACATCGTCGGGGATCACGTAGTCGCGACCCTGGGCGCAGGCCCGGATTCTGGCGCAACGGACCAGGGCCAGTCCGCCTCTGATGGACGAGCCGACCCGGATGGCGGGGCTGTGCCGTGTGGCTTCGATGATGTGGATGACATACTCCATGATGGATGGATCACAGAAGACCTTGGAGGCACAGGCGGCCATGGCCCCCACCTGGGCGGCGTCGACCACCGGTTCGACCAGGCCGGCCCGGTCGCGGATGTCGGCCTCTTCAAGGATGCGCATGCTGGCATCGTGCCCCGGTGCCCCTAGAGAGGTGCGGATTAGAAAGCGATCCATCTGCGCCTCGGGCAGGGCATAGGTGCCCAGCTGCTCGATGGGATTCTGGGTGGCTATAACCATGAATGGCAGGGGGAGACGATAGGTGCGGCCATCTACAGTTACCTGGCCTTCCTCCATGACCTCCAGCAGGGCCGATTGGGTTTTGGGGGATGCTCTGTTGATTTCATCGGCCAGAACCAGGGATGCGAAGACTGGACCGGGCCGGAAGGAGAATCGTCCTTGGGACTGGTCATAGAAGGTCACGCCCAGCAGATCGGAGGGCAGCAGGTCGGGGGTGAACTGGATCCGCTTGCAGTCCACGGCAATGGAGGCAGCCAGAGCGCGTGACAGCTGGGTCTTGCCGGTGCCCGGATTGTCTTCCAGGAGCACATGGCCCCCTGCAATCAGGGCGGTAACACACAGGGTGATGGTTTCCTCCTTGCCCAGTACCGCCTGGCCGACGTTGTCGACGATTGAGCGGAAGAGGCTGGCGAAGGTAGATACATCCACGGCGGCCTGTCTGCTGCTTCCGGACTGGTTTGATTGTCTCTGCTGCTTGGTCTCTGCTGCTTGGTCTCCTGATTCGACGGCAGAGTATCGGTCCTGCCCGGTCTTTTCCTCATCCCCAGGTTCGTTAGTCCCGACTTCGTAAGTGGTGGCCGAGGTTTGCTCCAGCCGGGGGTGACGGGACTGATTGTTGAGGTTGACGATGTCAGTCCTTGCAGTATCTGATGAGGACCGGGCGAACCGGTCATGGACCATCTGGCGGCCGGGGACGGTCCCGTCTTCCACCATGGTGCTGTCCGATGGGGCGGATTCCGCCCCGGACTCCTGGTTCGTTCCTTGCCTGGCAGCCACGGGGATGCGGCCGGGCAGGGTCCGGTCATCACTCGCCGCCGAAGCGGATTCTTTCTGGCTCAGACCTGCCATGAGGGCCTGGCGCTGTCGCTTCAGTACATCCAATCGGTCGGCAGGGGTCTGGCGGACTTCGCTGTTCGGCTTATGCGCGGACTTGGGATTGTTCCTTCTGGTAGCGTCATCCGGGATGGTGCCGTCCCGCTTGAGGGGTTCCTGCGCGTTTCGTTCATCCATGGTCGTTCATCCTTTTCTGCTGAGAGGACCCCTGACGAGCGAGAGTCTTATCGCGCGGCTTATCGGCCTCTTTGGGCAGGGTCAAATTCTTGGTGGCGGCGGGCGAATGGCCTTCGGAACCTAATCCTTGGATGCGAGAGACCGCCCAGAAGTTCAGGGTGGTGCCCGGCTTGGCATATTGTGCGGGAAGGGTGATGACTTCACTCACTTCCGGCTGATTGCAGGGCAGTGTCCAGGAGGCCTTGTCAGGATCAAGGCCATCGATGCCCACTTGGATATCTGCGCAAGGTCGACCGTGTTCGACCCCGGGGGCCAGGACCAGCTTGGCTCGACTGTTTCTCAGATACTCAATGGCTAGGAACGCGGGAGGATCCGGATGCGACCAGGTAGAGCCCGAGGCTGAGACCTCGGGCCCCGAGCCGGTCATATCAATTGGGGTCACGCTCACTGTACAGATGCCTCCTGCTTCGTCATGGCCTACGTCGAAGACCGCCTTGGTGGAGGTGGGTGCGCGCCATCGTGGCGAACCGCAGCCGGAACCTTCGCCGTGGACCATATATCCCTGGATGGGCGAGCCGTGATTCTCCGGCGGGCGCCAGGTGACGGTCAAGGTTTCCTTGCTGCCGCCATCCACGGTCAGTGCCTGCACGCCTCCGGGAAGCGCGTCCGGTCTGGCTGCGGCCGGCGAGGAGGCGGGGGACCATCCTACCTGGTTGTGGGCTTGGACGGTGAAGGAATAGTCATGACCGTTGGCCAACCCGTCGATTCGGCAGGTGACAGCAGTGCCGCAGGAGTGTTGCCCCGAGCCTGCCGATGAGGTGTAGGAGACCCGGTACTCGTCTACCGGGCTGCCGTTGGCTGCGCCTGGCTCCCAGGCCAGTAGAACTGTTCCGTCGCCTGCTTGAGCGGCGCCCGACAGCATTCTGGGGGCCTGCGGGCGGTCGATGATGCCCACAGTGATGGTGGCGCTGACCCGGCGTCCCGGATCCTGGCTGCCATCCTCTACCGTGGCCATAATGGTGTTGGTGGAGGCGCCGATGTCGCGATCGGCTTTGATGGTGATCTTCCCGTCGCCCAGGTTGGTGGCTGTCAGACGTGAGGTGTCATCGCTGACCAGACCGACCAGGCGCAGCGGAGTGTCAGGGAAGGGGTTGAGGGCACCGTCGAACAGGTTCAGCTCCAGGCTCTGTCCAGCCTTGAGCCCCACCTGGCGCGAGGGGACCGAAGCCAGAGGTCGGGTGGTGGCGATGATGCGGAAGGCCAGGACCGTATGCACATCGCCGGATGGACTGGTGATGGCCACCGGCAGGCTGGCCTTGGTGCCCGGTGTTGCGGTCTTGTCGGCGGCCACTTTTAGCTGGCCCCGAGGACTCAGCTTGGCATGAATCGGCCCCTGAGGGTCCCCAGAGGAGAAGGTGCTGTCGGCCGGATCGCTTCCCTGTGGCCAGCGGGTCATGGCGGGCAGGGAGATGGCCTGCGCCGGTTCCCCGGCCACCAGATCGATGACCGGTGCCGTAAGGATCGGCGGTGATGCTTTGCCGCCTACCACGGTGATGGGCAGGGTGAGCACCGACTCGTTGACGATGGCCCGGCCGCTTGGATCCCCGTCGCGGACGGCAAAGGTCAGTGAGGCAGGACCGGCATAATCCTTGGCTGCGGTGAACCTCAGGGTGTGTTCGTCCACATAGGGATCGGATCCGTCGGACTTGGTGGCCGAGACAGACTGCCGCGAGGCGATCTGCGCGGTCTTGCCTGCACCCACTCTGACCTGGTCGGCGATGTCGATGGTGATGCTCTGCCCAGCCCGCACTTTGAGGGCCGGAGCCCGGGGTCTTAGCACCGGTGGGAACACCCCATAGGCGGGGACCTTCACAAAGGCCATAGAAGTGATCTTGTATCGGGTGTTGGTCACGGTGTAGGGCACGGCTCTGGCCTGGTCGGTCAGGTCGATGACCAGCTTGGTGGAGCCGGTCTCGCCTACGATCCTGGCTTGGGCACGGGCGCTGGGATGTATCCCAAGGTGCAGGTCATCGAGGGTGCCGGATGGATTGCTGATGGAGTCGGCCAGATTGACTTCCACGCTGCGCTTGTCCACCGTGTCCTCCGGAGCCACCTGGTAATCCTGCGCTATGGGCGGCTGTATAGGGGCTTGGGGATCCGAGACCACGGTCAGGGTGGCCTGGTCACTCAGTCCTGCCCGGTTGTGTGTCCGGTAGACCAGAAAGGAGGTGCCTGGTTGCGAAGGGGCAGTCAGCTGGATCATGCCGTCCTCTACGCTGGCCCGGTCCAAGCCCTGGAGTTCCAGGTGGGGATCCAGGCTCAGGGGATCGTCATCCCCGGCGATGTCGTTGAGCAGGACCGGCACATCGGCAACGGTTCCAGGCCGTAGCCTGACCCTGTCGTCCCGGGCGAAGACCCCGGTCACCGACGAGTCGGTGAAGACGCCGATGCGGACACGCGCCTGGGCGCGCTGCCCAACCCAGTCTTCCACAGCGTAGGTGAACTCGTCGGTGCCGTGCGAATCAGGATAGGCCTCGTAGATCAGGTAGTCGGCTCCGGCTTTGACAATCCTGCCCAGCTTTGGCGCCTGGTTGCCCAAGCCTGACAAGGTGTCGCAGTCTCCATCGGGGTCGATGCCGGTCAGCGGGACGGGAATACGTACCTTGGTCCCGGCAGCCACCTGGGCCCGTAGATCCTTGGGGGTGGGTGCGGGCTTGCTGGCGGGGTCGGAGGCATGGACCCTGAAGGTGATGGTGCCAGAGGCCGTATTGCCCAGATCGTCCCTGACCGTATAGGTTGCCGGGAAGTCCCCGGTGCGCTCGCTGGCCTGATACCTGACCGTATCCCCGGACACGAAGGCCAGGCCCGTAAAAGTCTGCTGATCCGTAGTCAGCTGCTGGTCCAGGGTGACGCTGGTCCCGTCAGCATGGGCGACCTTGTCCATGACTGAAACCGTGACCAGGCCCGATGAGCGGACCCCAACCGTCAGATTCGGAGCCTTGGGTGCCGAGGCTGCCCTGCTCAAGGAAGGGGGCTGAAGGACGATGGTCCCCTTAGCGCTGCCTTCGGCGTTGGTGACCGTATAGGCAATACTCAGTGGACGTGTGGGGATTTTCCTGGCGGATAGGTAGACCCGTCGGTGGTCCACGATGCCGACCTTGATGCCGGAGTTCGGATCCACGCGTACATCCGTCAGTGCCAGTACACCGCCCATGGGATCCAGGTCGTTGTCCAGCGGATCGACGATGGCGGTCTGGTCGGCCCCCAGCAGGGCCACGTCGTTGACGGGTACCGGCGGTGCGGATCCGCCATGATCGTGTTCCACCTCCAGCCTGACCAGACCTTGGGTCTCCTGGTCACCCTGGGCCACCCGGTAGGGCACATAATAAGTGCCCGGGTTAGCTGCGGTGGCGTTGAAGGAAAAGCTCTCAGCGTTGACCTCCACCCGGATTCCATCGGGCTTGTCGACCTGGACCAGGCGGAGGGGCTGAACGGCATTGGCATGTACACTCCTGTTGAGGTCAACGGTGACCTCTCGGCCGGGAGTGGCCTGGCGAATGACCGGATCGACCAGTGGGGCCAGGGTGTTGACGGGCTTGACGGTGAAGTATATGAGTCCCTGACCGCTCATGACTCCGTCCGAGACAGTGACTTTGACCGCCACTCGTCCGGAGGTGGCTGACCCAGCACTCATGGTCAGCTGTCCGTCAGCCCTGGTGGACAAGGATATCCGATCGGAGTTGACTGATTCGGCGCCGACCAGGGTCAGCGGGTCCCCGTCTGGATCTTCGAAGCCGACCAGGGCGTTGACGGTGGTCGTAGCGCCCCGCTCCACCTCGTACTCAGGCGGGGTATCGTTCTGGACCGGCGCCTGGTTGCCTCGGTCCATCTTGGCTGGGGCGATGTTGAGGTCGATGCCAGCCGAGGAGACCTGGCCGCGTCCGTCGGTGATCGAGTAGTTGATTCGGGTCCGGCCGACAGGTGCGTCGCTGGCATCCACCTGCAGGTAGCGGCCGTTCATGACCGGAGTCAGACGCAGATTCCCCTGCGAGCTGCGGGCATCCTCGATTCGCAGAACCGAGCAGTCGGTCTGGCGATCGTTGCGCAAGGGATCCAACAGGGCCCTGGATCCGGCCCGAATGCCCAGACTGTCGTCCTCGGCCTGGATGGGTTGGGATCCTGATCGACAGGTGGCCGCGAATCGCTGGCGGTTGTCGGCCGAGACCTGACGCTGATCGTTGCTGTCCGTGTGTTTGACCTCCATGGTCTGCCACTGCGGCCGGATCACCTTGGTAGAGGATTTGGGATTCCAGACATCGCCAGTCAGCACGTCGTTGAGGATGACCCTCCGGTGGTTGGCCCGGAAGACTAGGTCCGAGGTGGGGCTGATGGCCTCCAGGGTGGTGGGACTCGGCTGCGGTTGGACCTTGGGCGCGGCTGACCCTGTTGCGCATAGTCGCAGGAAATTACGCCCTGAGGAGGCCCAGGCCGTCCAAAGGCATCCGCCCGAGGAGACCGGCTGGGCTGGTTGGCCACTGCCGCCGGTACGTAGGGTCTCGATCTGATTGCGTGGGTGATCCAGTTGAACCAGGTGGACGCTTTCCTGATCGGTCAGGCCTACCCAAGGTCCCTGGCGGTCCATATCCACTGGAGTGGACTGAAGCTGCAGGTCTCCCCGGTGCGGTATCCGGGTGGTTCCCTGGGGCCAGTAAAGCCGATTGCCCGCCAGGAGGACGGGTCTTCCGTCAATGACGCTGAATGCAGTGGCCCGGACGGGAGCGTGGTCCGTCAGGGAGTCCAGTTCACGGTGGGCCCGGGAGTCCGGTCCGTCGATCCTTAGCACAACCCCGTCCGAGGGCCGGTAGGCGTAAACAGCTCCGGAGGCATCCACTGTGACGGCGGCCCCAGAGCCCAGGGTCAGCACAGGGTCTCGGCGCTGCGGATCCAAATCCCCAGGCGAAGTGGCCTGACCCACCCAGACCTTGCCGGTCCGAGCCTGGAAGAGGACCAGTGTGGGCCCGTTGATCATCCGCTGGACCTTGGCATCCGACCGGGTAGTGTCCCCCAGGGTGGCGGTGGAGGCCGCTATGGGAGCCATGCCTCCCTCATGGCCTAGGATGACCGCGTATCCGCTCTGGGCTAGGTCGAAGTGGTCGGTGCCCGTCGACAGGGCCACGTCTGCTTCTCCTATGTCGGGCTTGAACCTGGCGACCTTGCGCTCGTTCTGGGAGGTGATCCAGATGCTGCCGTCGTCCACCTGAACGGCACGGCGGTCCACCCCATGCATGAACAAGGCGCCCAGGATGAGCAGGACCAGCGCCGTCAGTGTGACGGCCAGGATGGCGGCAGGGCTCTTGGCGCGGACGGCCAGAGCATGCCGCAGATGCAGCCCGGCCCGGCGCATCCGCAGGAATCGTCCCTGCAAGTCCATAATCCCCTGGGTTCCTTTCCTGTCCTGCCGCATAGGCCAGGATGCCTGACCTATGTTTTTGCGTTTTAACTTGTCCCGGACCGCCGTCATTGCTTTCTCTGACGACTGATTTTAACCGGTTTGCAGGGTCTTGGCGCTCTGTGAAAGTCGGGGTGGTCAAGTGTGCAAATTCATCCACAGGGGGTTTACTGAACAGCGCAGATGATGGTCGGTTCCTGGGACATGCTCCGATCGGCTCGAACCAGGGCGACGCTGATGCAGGTCTGGCTCCCCTGTGGGTTGTCGATGCGGGCGGTCGGCTGTCGGGTTTGCACGCTGCGTCCATGCTCTCCGGTGCCGCCCTGGTTCAGGGGATGCCAAACATAGCTGTCTGCCGGTTTGGGGTCGGGATTGACCCAAGTGAACACGGCCGTTGTGCCCTGATAGCGGCCCTGACCCTGGGTGGGCGAGGGAACCGGTCCCTCCTGCAGATCCTGGGGGTCGCTCGAATCCGTCGGGTCCGGGGACTGTACCTGCGGGGATTGTGCCTGGGAGGAACCTGTAGTTTGTTGTGGATCTCGTCTGAAACCGTTCGGCAGGCCGACAACCAGGGCGCAGGCCAGAACTAGGGCTAGGACGGCAGCAAGAATCAGTGTCATCAGGATCACACGGCGGCGGCCGCCGAAAAACCGCTTGGCCTGTCTGCCTTCATGGTTAGCTGACGCCTCCCTGCCTGGGCGCAGTCGCGGTTGGGAACCGGCCTCTGCTGCGGTCCGAGAGTGGCCGGAGTCCCCGGTTTCTGTTCGATTTTCTCTTCGGCCTGCAATGGCTCCGGTCTGGGCGTGCGAGCGTGTATCCGTCGTGGGGTAGGGGTCGATTCCCTCGCCGATGAAGGGTGTCGCATGGCCGTAGAGCTGCTGCTGGACCTCCTGAAGGGCACGACCGAATTCCAGTGCTGAGTAGTAGCGATCGTCCCGGTCATGGGCCATGGCCTTCTCCAGGACGGCGGCCAGCATCGGGGAGGCCTCGCCCATATGCAGAACTGGGGTTTCCGCTGTAAGGATCAGCTGCGTCAGGTGATTCTCATCCCGGGCCCGGTAGGCGTACTCGTAGGGGGAGCGGCCGGCCAGCATGCCGAAGAGCGAGGCACCCAGGGAGTAGATGTCGCTGGCCTCAGATCCTCCCGAGCGGCTTGCCAGAACCTCTGGGGCCGCCCAGGGTACGGAAAGTCCGCCGGCCCGTTCGCTTCCATAGATGCCTGAGGAGATGCCGAAGTCGGCCAGGACGGGCAGGCCCTGGTCGGTGATCAGGAAGTTGCTGGGTTTGACGTCCCGGTGCAGGATTCCCCGTTCATGAGCGCAGCAGAGGGCCGAGGCCATGCGCACTCCCAGGTCCAGCACGCCTTCCTGGTCCATGCCCCCCTTGAGCATGATGGTCTTGCAGCTGCCGCCCGGAGCGTATTCGAGCACCAGGCAATCCCGTCCGTCATCGCTGATCAGGGCCTGGTGGATGCTCAGGATGCAGGGGTGGGTGGAGAGCTTGGCCAGTGCCTTGGCTTCCCGCAGAAAGAGCAGATGGGTCTGCTGGTCCACGCTGCCTTGGAGGGCTACCTTGACTGCCACAGGTCGGTTGAGCCCCTCCTGCTCATACAGGTAGACGGCAGCGGTGCCTCCAAGATCCAGGGGGCGAAGGGGCCGCAATCCGGGCAGCGCCGGAGCCTGGTCCATGGCTGGAACCGCACCCGGGCGCTGGGTCTGGGAACCATTCTGCTGCAAGGGCCATCACCTCCTAGGACTGCTATCCACGATAACAGCACGCCGTTCCTGATCAGGCTTCCTTTGAGCCTCCTGCAGGCGGTCCCGGACCAGCGGGTTCCAGGGCCTGCAGATGGACCATGCCGGACCCTATTCTTGTAGCTATGAGCAAGCAGCCACCGGTGGATCCGCAAGAGGCCATGGAACCGGTCCGCGCCCTTATCGGCGATCGGCTCCAGAACGAAGAGGATCGGTCCACCCGGGCCCTGGTGGTGGCTGGTCCTCCCCGCAGCGGCAAGACCAGGTTGGCTACTCGTGCCCTCCTGACAGGCATGGAACGCTTCGGCGACGGCGCCAGCATGGCTGTATCAGGTCGTACCGCGGCCGACCAGGTCAGCCGCCAGGTCATTCTGGAGCGGGGCAGGTCCGACCGCACCCGACCTGTGGGCACACTGCAGGCCCTGGCTTTTCGTCTGCTGACGAGGTCTCGGCTGGCCCGAGGGGGTCACGATCCGCTCTTGCCCAGACTGCTCAACGGCGCTGAAGAGGATGCCCTGCTCAGGCAGGTCATGACCGTCCATCTGGAGCATGTCCAGGCCGGTGACGACTGCGCGGTCTGCCGACTTCTGGAGCGCTACTTTCGCAACGGGGCGGGCTGGTCCTCCGTCCTGGTCGGCGACGGACAGGGACGAGTCGTAGGGGTCGCCGACAGGTTCATCGCCCAGCTGCGGGACATGTTCGCCCGCATGACGGAATTGGGCCTTGACAAAGGGGACCGGGACCAGCTTCTGGATGCTCTGGCCGTCCAGCCCATGGACCCTGATCGCCGCGACCGGCTGGGCCTGCAGTGGAGGCTGGCCTTCGCCCTGGAAGATGAATACCGCCAGAGCATTACCGAGAGCTATCCGGACGAGTTCCGTCTGGACCCCTCCATGCTTATGGTCGAAGCCTCTCGAAGCCTGGATGGGCTGGCTGATGACGACCTGCCAGACCTGCTGGTCGTGGACGACTGGCAGGACATCACCCTGGCCGGGATGGGTCTGCTGCAGGGATTGAATCAGGCCGGCTGCCGACTTCTTCTGGTGGGCAATCCCGACCAGTCGGTCCAGTCCTTCCGCGGCTCCTATCCGGAATTTCTGGCCACTCGCCTGACCGCCCTGTCCAAGCCCATGCCAGGCGCCGCTGCCCCCCTTCTGGCTCAGGACTTCGCCTGCCTGGATGCCGCCGAAGTGACCCTGAAACTCCGAAGGATGGTGGTTCCTGAAGCGGCCGCAGAGCATACCGAAAACGTCCAAGATCCGGATTCGGCGGCTCCAGGTTCCTACGCCGATCTGGTGGCTGCCAGGGTCAGCCTGGGCATCGCCGGGGTTGAGGAGAGCGACACCCCCCTGCCTGACAGACCGGGCAAGCTGCCCGCCTGGCCCGGCGCCGGACCGGTGGCACCCCTGACTGCCGACAACAGTCTTATCAGTGACGACAGCGTGCAGACCAGGCTCTTCCACACCCCCGACCAGGAGGACGACGATCTTGTTTGGCAGATTAAGCATGAGTTCCTGGCCAACAAGCGTGACTGGAACGACATGGCCGTCATCGCTCACGACAACACAACCTTGCGCACCCTGGGCCGCAAGCTGCGCGTCCAAGGTGTGCCGGTGCGCTTCTCCTCCGTGACCCGTCCGCTCAGCCAGGAGCCTGCCATCCAAGGTCTCTTTGCCCTGGTCGAGCTGGCCCAGTCGGTACTGGACCCTGACACCATCGGCAGCGCCCCGGACGATCCTGCCCAGGTAGCCGCCTGGATCCGTTCGCGCCTGCGCACCCTGATGGCCGGACCGCTCTTCCGTGTTCCTGCTACTGCCGCTCGTGCAGAGCGTCCCGTCAGGATGGAGCGCCTGGAGTCCATCATGGAGACCATGGTCGCCCTGGCCCCCTTGTCCGGTCAGCAGGGGAGCGGGGCGGACTCATCGGGCTCCTTGGGCGACCTGCCTCTCCTGGGACAGGCCTGGCGGAATTGGGTCGAGGACCTGGCCCAGCGGCGTGCTGAGCGGGACCGTTCATCCGGCATCAGCGTCGACGATTCCCTGCTGACCAGGCATGATTCCTCCCAGGAAAGGGGCGGGTCAGATCTCTTTTCGACTGCTTCGGCCCCCGACCAGCCAGTGGATCTGGGCGACCGGGATGCCCAACGGCCAGCCATTTTGTCTGTTCAGGCCCTGGAGACCCTGCTGGTTCTGGATCCGGATGGCCGATCCTCGGGAATCATCCTGGAGGTCATGACCGCCATCGCCGGAGGTCGCCGGGAGGATTCTGACGTTCAAGTCCTGGACAAGGCCCTGCAGGTTCTGCGACTGACCGCCAACCGCATCAACGCCCTGGAGGACCGTCAGCCCCAATATGTGCTCTGGGAGGCCTGGCGGAGCCTGGACCTGGCCGATGACTGGCAGCGAAGAGCCCTGATGGCCACCCAGGAGGGGGAGGAGGCCAACGACCGTCTAGACGCGCTCATGCGGCTCTTCCAGTACGCTGCTGGCTCTCGTCGTTTCCCCACGGTTGAGGCCTTCATGGACCAGGTGCGCACCATGCAAATCGAGGCCGATTCCTTGGCGCGGATCGGGCCCATCGAGCATGCCGTCACTCTGACGACGCCCGCCGGCGCTGCCGCCTTGGCCACTGACTGGCCCTTGGTCTGGCTGCCCGCCGTTCAGGACGGGGTCTGGCCCAACCTGATTCCCCGCGACACCATGTTCGGGGCCGAAGAGCTGGCAGACCTGGTTCTGCATGACCGCATCGGCGACCCCTTGGCAGACACGCTCAGCCACGATCCGGCCTTGCGATCCATCCTCTATGCCGAGAAAAAGGGTTTTCTGGAGGCGCTGACCCGGGCCCGGACCCAGGTGCGCATCAGCGCGGTCTGGAACGATGATTTGGTTCCATCGGACTTCCTTTACGGCTATCTGCCCGAACGCTATCCACGCACCGCCGATATGAACCAGGCGGAGTTCAGCATGGTCGGCGCTGGCTCAGGCGGCAGTGAGCGCTACGGAGGGCTGGAGGTGTCTCCCAGGGGCCTGACTGCGGCCGCCCGGTCCATCCTGGCTGTCCAGGCGTTGCTTCCGCAGGACCAGGTCGACCGTGACCGAGCGGACGATGCCGTGCAGACCCTGCGGTTGCTGGCCGACCAGGGCCAGGATTCGGCCGATCCCAGGCATTGGCCCTTCCTCTATGACCAGTCGGCATTGAATCAGCATGTTCCAGACAGACAGTCCACGGTTGGGCCGGCTTCGGACCGGCATGCCCCAGACGAGCAATCTACGCTTGGACAAGCTCTGGATGAGCATGTCCCGGATAGAGGGATTTCGGTTGAGCAGGCCGCTGAGTCAAGGGCCGTGACAGCAGCCTCAGGTGTTGCATCGGTTGTTGAATGGGATCCTGCTTCCCGGTCCTCGTCTGCTTCTTTCAATCAAGCTACACAGGCGGGCCGAACCCACGACCGTGACAACCGCCGTAACCATCGCCATAAGCACCAGTCCGGCCGCCAGGTGGTTCTCCTTTCGCCGTCGGCGGTCGACGCAATCTGGAACTGCCCCCTGGAGTGGGCTTTGGGAGACCAGTTCTCCGGCCCATCTCCCTCCAGGGTGCCCACCGAGTTCGGCTCCCTGATCCACAAGGTGGCCAGCGAGGGCACAGCCCAGGGTCTGGATCGTCCCGGCCAGGGTGATTCGGACGCTCGCCAGCAGCAGGTGCGGGATGCGCTTCTGGATATCTACCAGGAGCTGGCTCCCCAGGAACAGCGCCTGCGGGACCCCGACGAACTCTATGACCAACGCGGCCGCAGCAGCCGGGTGGAGTCCATCCTGGACAACCTGGCCTCTTATTTCGTTCGCTCCTCGGATTCCGAATACGGCCTGGGGGGCAAGAGCCCGGTTCCGGTCGGCGACCTGCTGGGTGTACAGAGCGAGCGTTCCTTCGATGTCAGCCTGTCCGTGGAGGATTTGGTTCCTCTTTGGAAGGCCACCTTCCCTGAAAGTCCTCTGGATGCCGACGGGCTCTTTGCCTTGATGTCAGGCCTGGTTGACGGCTTCCCCGCAGCCCTGGATGCCAGGACGACGGTCAGGCTGACCGGCCGTATCGACCGTCTGGAGGTCAGGTCTCTGCCCGAGGGCATCCGTTTGCGGCTGGTGGACTACAAGACCGGCAGAGTCCCCTACACCCAAGGACAGCTCTTCAACGACCTGCAGTTGGTTTGCTATCAACTGGGACTGGCCTTCCCGCCCACGCCCGGCAGCAGTCCGGAGGCGGCTGCCGCATGGAGCCTCCCGCAGGCCCCCGACCTGGAGAGGACCGAGGGGATGAAGCTGAGCCAGTCCCTGCTCTTGCAGCTGCAGGCCCCGCCCAAGGATGCGCAAACGGGGCTGCGCCGGGAGGAGATGGCCTACCAGCCGCCACTGTTCGAGCGCGACAGGCTGGTCACTATCGCTCAGCCCAGAACCGGCATGCCTTCCCCGCTCAAGTCCAAGGCCGAGCCTGCGGACCTGCTTGATCAGGTTCCCCCTGGGGTGGATGCGGACCTGTGGGCCATGGTCCGAGCAGCCCGGGTCTCCTCCCAGGCTGTATGGGGGCTGACCATGATAGCCAGGGTCTTCTTTGCTGCCGGGGTCAAGCTGACGGCTGGCCAGGATGACGCGGTCTTCGACCCTGCGCGTTGCCATCGGGCCAGCAATGGCCAGGAATGTCAAGCATGGCAACTGGTGGCGCCCAATCTACTGGAGGATCAGGAATGAAGCAGACTGCCGAACAGTCCGCCATCGTCGATGCGGATGTCAACGAGGATCTTCTGGTGGTGGCCGGTGCCGGCTCGGGCAAGACCATGACCATGACCAGCCGAATCATCGCCCTGATCCGTCGGGGAGTGCCCTCAGAGCAGATTCTGGGGTTGACCTTCACCCGCAAGGCCGCCTCCGAGCTCCAGTCCAGGGTTGGGGCGGCGGTCATCCGACGCGACCAAGGCAGAGGCACCTCGGGCGTGGACCCCGAACGCAACTTCCTCAAGCCGACTGTGTCTACCTATGACGCCTTCTTCCAGTCCATCGTGCGCCAGTACGGCCTATTGGTGGGCATGGACCAGGATACCCGTCCCCTGAGTTCGGCAGGGGCCTACCAGCTGGCCTCTCAGGTGGTCGCCGACCATCTGGACCTAATTTTTCCTGCCAGTTCATTGGCACAGGATGGAGACTCCGACGACCTGGGCTCCGCGACCTTCTCGACCACCGTCAACCGGGTCCTGGGGCTGACCGGGGCGGTGACCACCTCCATGATCAGCAGCGACTGCCCGGATTTCGACCAGGCTGTGGAGCGGATCCGCGCCTGGGACCGCGCCTTTGTGGATCGTGCGGACCAGTTGATCGGCGACCAGCCTGTGCCGGATGACGAGCCCAGGGTCAGCCAGGTGCCGCCCAAGCGAACCAAAAAGGAAACCGACGAGCACTATCAGGGCAAAATCAAGGACTTCCAAGATAAGCGGCAGAGCATTCGCCTCTATCGGGTAAATGCCATGCGACGGGCGGTTCTGACACGCGAGAAGCTGCTGACCCTGGTCCAGGACTACCAGAGGGCCAAGCGCCAGGCCAACATGGCCGAGTTCGGCGACTTCACCCTGGCCGCCTTCCAGCTGGTCGAGCGTTTTCCCTCCATCAGTGCCCAGCTGCGACGCCGCTACAGTCACGTTTTTCTGGACGAATACCAGGATACCTCCACCACCCAGGCCCTGCTTCTGGCGGCCATCTTCCATCCGCAGAATCGGCAGGAGGATCAGGGGAGCAAGGATCAGGCACCTGGCAGATCGGCCGTGACTGCCGTGGGCGACCCCTTCCAGTCCATCTATGCTTGGCGCGGAGCCAGTCCTGGGGCCTTCTGCACCTTCCAGGCCCAGTTCGGCATGTTGGCCGACCGACCCGCCTCCGGCAGCGGTCCCCTCTCTGGTGTGACCGCCTTTGGGCGCTCGCAGGACCAGGATCCGCTGACCCTGTCGCGCACCTTCCGCAACTCCAGCTGGGTGCTCAAGGCCGCCAACCAGCTGACCGTCCCCCTGCGCCATCGGGGCCAGGGGAGCCGGTCGGAAGCGGAACTGCGCGAGGTGGACGTGGCCAGGCTCCGTCCCCGTGAGGACGCCGACCAAGGCACCGTGGGCCTCTTGGGTTACAGTACCGGCGGCCAGGAGATCGATGGCGTGGTCAGGTTCGCCCTCAGAGCACGCGAGCTCTATGGCAATCAGGGTGATGCGCCGCACGTGGCCGTTCTCTTCCGCTCCAAGGCTGCCCTGCCCAGGTACCGCGAGGCCATGGAGGCTGCAGGGCTGAGCTGCCAGGTCGTCGGGTACTCCTCCCTCTTCGACCGGCCCGAGGTCATGGATCTGCGGGCTTTGCTCTCTATAGTCTGCGACCACACCGACAGCGATTCCCTGATGCGTCTGTTGGCCTCGGCCCGGTTCGGCATGGACGCGGCCGATCTGAGCGCTCTGGCCTCCCTGGCAGCCAAGGTCAATGAGGACAGCCAGTACCGGGCTCTTGTCCGGGCCGGTCTGGTCGAGCCCGACCCCGAGCCGCGCCGCCGTCGCGAGGATTTGCATCGTTACCGTGACCAGGTCCCCAATGATGTCTTCCTGGTGGATCTGCTTCTGCGCGACGACCTGCCAGACCTCTTGAAGAGCTCAGGGCTCTCCGCCAAGGGGCAGGTCCAGGCCGCTGAGGCTGCCCGGGTCATATGCCAGGTCCAGGCCGAGTCCTCGGCCCCCCTGCGCCAGGTAGTTATCGCTGCCATCCGTGCCCTGGATCTGGACGTGGACCTGGTGCTGGCCCGTACCCTGGCCAATCCAGAGCGTCCTCTGGAGCCCAGCCAGGCCAAGGCTGGCATCCAGGCCCTGCTGGATCAGGTGGATGTCTACCTGTCCGAGCTGCCCCAGGGCCTAGGGCCCAGCCTGCGTGGGTTCGTCTCCTGGCTGTCCTCACTGGATCAGAGTCCCGAAATGCCCACTGACGGGGATGCACGACAGGCCGACGTGGCCCTGATGACCGTCCACCAGGCCAAGGGCCTGGAGTGGGATGCCGTGGCGGTGGTCGGGCTCAAGCGTGGAGCCTTCCCCAGCAGCCAGGGCGACCGGCTCACGGTCAAGCCCGCCTTGGACCAGCCGGTGGTCCAATCCCCGGACGGTCCGGTCTACCAGTACAACTGCACGGCCCGTACCTGGCTGGTCGATCCCCAGTCTGTGCCGGTGCCGGTGCGGGCTGATGCCATGATCCTGCCCCGTTTTCCACACGACGCCCCCCTGGGAGCTGACCCTGAGGATCTGCTGGGTCGGATGGACCTGGCGGACTTGGAGGAGGAGGCCATGGGCCTGTCTCGTGAGAGCGGGCTGGACGATCAGGCCCGTCAGGTGCGTGCCGATGCCATTGCTCCCTCTCAGCGAGAGCAGTATGGCCGACGGCTGCTGGATGACGAGCGGCGGCTGATCTACGTGGCGGCGACCAGGGCCCGGCATGACCTGCTGCTGACCTTCAGCCAGGATTCCCAAGCGGAGTCTGCGGCCCTGAACACGCCGGCACCGGACCCGGACAAGGCTTCCAACTTCTGGACTGAACTGGTGGAGCTCTTCCAGGAAGAGCCCGATGCGGTCAAGCTGGAGCACGCAGAGGATGCACAGGGGGGCGAGCCAACGCCGCCCTTGGGGCTTTTTGTCGGTGAGAACGCCCAGTTTTACCGTCAAACGATCGTCGACCGTGCCCTGGAGGAGGTGGACCAGGTCGCCGCCCGAGACGGTGAGCGTGAGCAGGCGCTTTGGCCTCCTGTTCTGAGTGCGCGGACCCGTGAAGCCTTGGATCGCTCGGCCGCCTGGGTGCGCGCCGGGGAACCAGACGACCACAAAATCCCTGATGAGGGCGATGACGGGCTCTACGCCAATGCGGTCCGCGTCCTGCAGGTCAGCACAGGCCGCCTAGGAGTGGCCGACGACCAGCTGCTCACGGATCTGGATCTGCTGCGGCGCACCGGCCGCCGAATCCTGGGACATGGGGCTAGCAGCGTCACCGCCATCCAGGCCAGCTCGGCAGGGGGCGATCCCAAGATGGAGAGGGATTACTGGCAGGGGCTGGTCAGACCCATACCCCAGGTGGCCTCCCCGCAGGCCGAGGCGGGCACCCGCTTCCACGACTGGGCCAGGCGTTTCATTCTGCCCGAGATCTCTGCCCCTCAAGGACTGGTGGACCTGCCTGACCAGGCGGAAGCACCGAACCTGCTCGATGGTCCGCTGGGTCCCGGGGCCATGGCTGAGCGAGCCCGGATGCTGGCCGGGCTTGACCAGGAGCGAGAGTCCCTGGATTCCAAGGCCGATCCCGTACAGGCCCGTCTGCTGACCTGGGAGCAGCGACTGGCCGATTCCGACTGGGCCCAGCGCACTCCTGTCTGGGTGGAACGGCCCATCGTGGCGGTGCTGGCCGGTCGCATCGTCAAAGGCAAGTTGGATGCGGTCTTCGCAGGTGGACTGGACCCTGATCGCCCGGATCTGCGCTACACCATCGTGGATTGGAAGACCGGAGCCCGACCTCACGGAGAGGAGTCGACCAACCGCCGTCTGGTCCAGCTGGACTTCTACCGGCTGCTCCTGTCACGCTTGGAGGGTATCGGCCTGTCGACCATCGACGCCTGCCTTTATTATGTAAGCGAAGACCAGCCCCAGGACCGACTCATCAGGGCCCGTGCCAGGACCGAAGAAGAAATTCTCGCAACCCTGGCCGAGGGCATACCCGAGCAGTCGGACGAGGACTGAGTCTGCGGCAGACCCCGCCAGACAAGGGCGATGGGTGCCGCGCATCAGCAATCATGAACAGCAGGCGATCGGCAGACGGCCAAATGTCGTCGTGGGGCCGGGCACGCCCGAATGGAGCAATGAGACAGATGACAACGTCCAGTAATCACGACCAGGCCTCCTGGCGGAGGGGGAGCGTGGCAATAAGACCCATGGTCTGGGCGGACATGCCCGACCTGGTGGGGACCTTTGATGCCACCTGGAAGGTGCAGGAGGATCCCGAGGGAACTGTGTCCCGGCTGAGCGCCGCGCATTTCATCCTGCATTATTTGGTGGGTACCACCAGGGCTCGGATAGCTGTCGATGGGCAGGACTTTCTGGGGGTGACCCTGTTGGCCGAAGGGCATGGCGAACCCTGCTTCCCCAAGGCCGAAGAGGAGCTGGAGCAGGTGGACCAGCAGCTGTCTGCCACGACATTGGGCGCCCAGACCCTGGACCGGGCCCGCCAATGGCAGCTGACCGAAGTCAAGCTGGAGGAGCAGTGCGGTCTGGCCGTCCCGCCCCAGGCTGAGCTGAGACTCTTCCTGGTCGCCAGCCGCGCTCGGGGACGCGGCGTGGGCGGCGCCCTGTGGCGGGACACCCTGGAGCATCTGGACCAGGCGGGCATCGAGCGCTTCTACCTGCACACGGACTCCTCCTGCGACGTGGGCTTCTACGACCACAAGGGCATGGAGCGGCTGGCCGAGCTCAAGGGCCGGGACCATGCCGCCTTCGCCGGGCGTGACCCCTCCGACGATCCGCAGTTCTTTGAGGGTATTGACGACATCTTCATCTACGGAGGCCGTGTGAGCGACCAGCTGGGCAAGGATGGTGATCATGGCGGCCGCTAAATCACCCTTCCTGCGCCTGTTCACCTACCCGGGCGCCGCCGGTTTCTGCCTGTCGGCCGTTCTGGCCCGTCTGCCCCTGGGCATGATGGGTCTGGGCATCGTGCTGGCCTTGAACCACATCTATGACAACTGGACTTCGGCCGGGCTGATGAGTGCCGTCTACACGCTCTGTGCGGCCCTGGTCACCCCCTTCTACGCCCGTCTGTTCGATAGGTTCGGTCAGCGTCGGGTCGGGGTGACCGCCCTGATCGTGCAGGCTCTGGCCATTCTGGGATTCGCCCTGGGTGCCATGCGCCGGGTTCCCCTGGGAGTGCTCTTTGTGCTGGCGGCTCTGATGGGCTTGACCCAGTTCGCCTTCGGAGCCCTGGTGCGCACCCGCTGGGCCTGGGTGTTGCGCGACGACAAGACCAATCTGCTCAACACCGCCTACGCCCTGGAGTCGGGGCTGGACGAGTGCGTCTTCATCCTGGGACCCATCCTCTCCGCCTACCTGGCCACCTCGGTCAGCCCGGTCTCCCAGCTCTACCTGCCTGCCCTGGCCCTGCTGGTCGGCGGGCTGACCTTCTTCGCCATGCGTTCCACCGAGCCTCCGGCTGTCGTTCGCATGGAGGCCGTCGACCAGTCGGCAGCGGATCACTCCCCGGTGGATGCCCATGGAGATGTCCTGCCAAATGATACTGAAGGCCATCAGGGCTCGCGCTCGGCTCTGGTCTACCCGGGCATCCTCCTGCTGGTGGTGATCTTCGTTGTCTTCAACATGAGCTTTTCTGCGGTGGACGTCTCGGTGACCGCCCTGACCAAGTCCATGGGCCGCGAGGGGGCGGTGGGCCTGCAGCTGGCCCTGTTCGCCCTGGGCTCCCTGTGCGGGGCGCTGATCTTCGGCTCGGTCAGGCTCAAAGGATCCCGCTGGCGCTATCTGGCGACCTTCCTGGTGCTGCTGACCCTGGGCTATGTGGTCTTCCGCCTGGTCATGGACAACCTGGTCCTGCTGGGTCTGGCCGAGGTGCTGACTGGCTTGTGCGTTTCGCCCATCTTCGCCACCGGCAACCTGATCGTGCGCGAGAACGTGGATGCCCGGGCCCTGACCGAGGGGCTCTCCTGGCTGTCCACCGGTGGATCCATCGGCACCTCTCTGGGATCCACCCTGGCCGGAGTCGCCCTGGATCAGTTCGGACCCCACGGCGGCATGACCATCCCGGCGGTGGTCACGTGCTGCGCTGTCCCCCTGGCACTGCTGGGCTGGGCCAGGAGCCGCGGGAGGGGTATGGTCGTGGAAAAGACCGAAAATGCTGAGTGAAATGAACAGTGAAGAAGGAGGCAGCCGATGATTCGCGTATCGGTGCTGGGTGCAGGCGGACGCATGGGAACCGAGGTGGTGCGTGCTCTGAATGACGCGCAGGATATGCAGACGGCCCTGCTGCTGGGCCCGGATGACGATCCGGCGGCGATCAATCCGAGCAACACGGATGTGGCGGTCGACTTCACCAGCCCCGATGCAGTCCTGGGCAACACCCTGACCTTGATAGGGCAGGGGGTCCACTCCGTCATCGGCACCACCGGCTGGACCAAGGAGCGCCTGGACCAGGTCGAGCAGGCCTTGGACGAGCATCCCGGGCTCAGCGTCTTCATCGCTCCCAACTTCGCCATCTCTGCAGTGCTGGCCGACCGGTTCGCAGCCATGGCGGCCCGCTACTTCGAGTCGGCAGAGGTGATCGAGATGCACCATCCCGATAAGGTCGACGCCCCCTCCGGCACTGCCCTGGGGACCGCTTCCGCCATTGCCGAAGCCCGTCGCAAGGCTGGTATGGGTCCCATGCCCGACGCAACCCAGCAGCCTGATGCATCTAGGGGTCGGGTGGTTGACGGTGTCCACGTCCATGCCGTCCGGCTGCGGGGACTCAACGCGCATGAAGAGGTGCTCATGGGCAACCCCGGCGAGCAGCTGACCATTCGCGCAGACAGCTTCGAGCGTGTCTCCTTCATGCCCGGAGTCCTCCTGGCCGTGCGCCGTGCTGGAAGCATTCCAGGACTGACCGTGGGCCTGGACCACTACCTGTTCTGATATCCGCAAGAGCGTCCCCATCTGCAAGTAGCGTGAAGATATGACCGAGACCGTTACCCATCTGCTTCCTCCTGCACCCTTCGGACGGGTGATCCCCGCCATGATCACGCCTATGAATAAGGACGGATCCGTGGATTATGAGGCTGCCGCCAATCTGGCCCGCACCCTGGTGGCCGATGGGGCCGACGGCATCCTGGTCAACGGCACAACAGGCGAGTCTCCCGTCACCCACATGGAGGAGAAGGTCAACCTGGTCAGGGCCGTCAAGGATGCCGTCGATGTGCCCGTCATCTCCGGAGCGGGATCCAACGACACGGCGCACACGGTACGCATGGTGGAGATGACCCAGGAGGCCGGGGCCGATGCCCTGCTGGTGGTCATGCCCTACTACTCGCGGCCCTCCCAGGATGGGGTGGTGGCCCACTTCCGTTCGGTATGCCAGTCGGCTCAGCGACCGATCATTCTTTACGATGTGCCCGGACGGACCGGGCTACACATCGAGCTGGACACCTACCGGCGGCTGGCAGAGCTGGATGGGATCACAGCCGTCAAGGATGCCACGGGCGACCTGGCCTCCATGACCCGCAAGCGCGAGGAGACCGGCCTGACCTGGTATTCAGGCGACGACGGGCTCTATCTGCCCTTCCTGGCCCTGGGCGCGGTCGGCATCATCTCGGTCATTGCTCATGTGGCATCCGGACCCATGAAGCGTCTGGCTGACGACTTCGATGCTGGCGACTTGGATGGCGCAAGGGATCTGGCCGTGCGTCTGGACCCGCTGGTCCAGGCTCTGAACGGCCAAGGGCAGCAGGCCGTCATGGCCAAGGCCGCTCTGAAAGCGGCCGGCAGACTGGACCAGACGGCCATGAGGCTGCCCAATCTGGGTCCCGATGAGGACCAGGTGGCTCTTGCCCGCAAGGGCATGAAGGCTGCCGGGCTGATCTGAATCAGTCCTCAAAGCGACGTCGCCCCTGTATAGGCAGGGGCACAGATGATAGAAACACAAGTGACTATGGCAAGAAAACAAGAAGAATCAAACACGACCGGCAAGAGCAGAAGTCGTCGGTCCTCCTCCAAGAATGGCAAGCAGGGGTCAAGCAGGTTCCGGGGCGAATCCCGCAACCGTCGCAACGGCGCCATCGCCCGTGGCAAGGGCACCCAGACCGAGCAGCATCTGGTAGCACCCCCCAAGTATCGCAAGGGCTCCATGCGCATCGTTCCCCTGGGTGGCCTGGGCGAAATCGGCCGCAACATGAATGTGATCGAGTACAACGGTCACATCCTGCTGATCGACTGCGGCGTGCTCTTCCCCGAGGAGGAGCAGCCGGGCGTAGACCTGATTCTGCCTGACTTCAGCTACATCAAGGACAAGCTGGACCAGGTGGACGCCTTGGTGCTGACCCACGGGCATGAGGACCATATCGGCGGTGTGCCCTACTTGCTCAAGTTGCGTCCGGACATCCCCCTGATCGGATCCAGGCTGACCCTGGGATTCGTCGACGCCAAGTGCGAGGAACACCATCTCAAGCCCACCAAGGTTGAAGTCAAGGGCCGCGACAAGCTCAAGGTAGGCCCCTTCAACCTGGAGTTCGTGGCTGTCACCCACTCCATTCCCGATGCTTTGGCCGTCTCCGTGCGCACCCCGGCAGGCCACATCATCGACACCGGCGACATGAAGATCGACCCGCTGCCTCTGGATCACCGTCTGACCGATCTGCGCGAGTTCGCCAAGCTTGGCGAGTCCGGCGTGGACCTGCTCATGGTCGATTCCACCAACGCCGAGGTCCCCGGCTTCGTCAAGCCCGAGATCTCCATTGCCCCCGCCCTGGACAAGGCCTTCGCCGAGGCCCAGCGCAAGATCATCGTGGCCTCTTTCTCCAGCCACGTCCACCGGGTGCAGCAGGTGGTCGATGCCGCTCACAAGTTCGGCCGAAAGGTGGTCTTCGCCGGCCGGTCCATGGTCCGCAACATGTCCATTGCCTCCGACCTGGGCTACCTGCACCTGCCCGAGGACACCGTGGTCGACCTCAAGGACGCCCACAGCATCCCCGATGAGAAGATCGTCTACATGTGCACCGGATCCCAGGGCGAGCCCATGGCGGCTCTGGGCCGCATCGCCGACGGGACCCACCGCGACATCACCATCAACGAGTTCGACACGGTCATCCTGGCCAGCTCGCTGATCCCCGGCAACGAGCACGAGGTCTACAAGGTCATCAACAAGCTGGTGCGTCTGGGTGCCAAGGTGGTCAACCGCGACAACGCGGCCATCCACGTCTCCGGCCACTCCGACGAGGGCGAACTGTTGCACTTCTACAACATCGTGCAGCCCAAGTGCGCCATGCCCATCCACGGCGAGAACCGGCACCTGGTGGCCAACGGCCTGATCGCCGTCAAGACCGGTGTAGATCCGCAGAACGTGGTCCTGGCCGAGGATGGCGATGTGGTGGACCTCTACCATGGCCAGGCCGCCGTGGTCGGGTCCGTGCCCTGCGGTTACGTCTATGTGGACGGCGACTCCGTTGGTCAGCTGACCGACGACGAGCTTGAGCAGCGCCGGATTCTGGGCACCGAGGGCTTCGTCTCCGCCTTCGCCGTGGTCGACACCGAGACCAGCAAGGTCGTCTCGGGCCCCAAGCTCTATCTGAACGCCGTGGCCGAGGATGAGAGCGAGTTCAAGTCCATCAACGCCCAGATAATTGATCAGCTTGAGGATGCCATGTCCAAGGGAACCACCGGCACCTACCAGCTCCAGCAGATGATGCGCCGCACCCTGGGCGGCTGGATCTCACGCAAGCTGCACCGTCGGCCCATGATCGTGCCTGTGGTGGCCGACATCGCCACCGACGTGCAGTCACAGGACTGACCATCGTTTCCTGCAACTGATACCGAAGGCTCCGGCCGTCCATCTGGGCGACCGGAGCCTTCAGTTTTATCAGTAGACAGCAGCGCTTACATGCTCACGATGACCTTGACGTGGTTCCCGTGTCCTCACGCAGCTGGCGGAAGCCCTTATCCACGATGTCCTCGACGGTACCCGAGATCTCGCGGCCGAAGACCACCGGTAGGGTCTCTCACGTCAGCGGATGGGGATGGTCGGGCGAATTCCCGCTCCCGTTTACGGCTCCGCCATAGTAAAGATGAACATTGGAACCGCAGATGCCGGTGAAGGCGGGATGAATCTTGATGGTTCCCGGCTTGCGCTCAGGCTCGGGCACGTCCTTTAGACGTACAACTTCCTTGCCGTAGTACATCATTGCTTTCAGATCGCATATCCTCTCTGATATGCGTGTAAGACCCTGCACGAACGAAGTTGAATACCCAACATGATATCCCTGCGGGCGGGTGACGCTCTCTCGTTGGAGACTGCCCAATTCCCACGTTACCGCGGGTATTCGGCCAAAGTGATGGGAGTTTCGACCAGGACCTCGCCGCCCTGGTCGAAGTCGAAGTCGCCCAGCCAATGTCCGAACCTGCTGGGTCCCTTGCCGCACCAAACCACACAGGCGCTGCGGTCAGCCTGTCCGCTCAGCAGACGGTTGGCAGTCCCGGTCACCCTGTCGTTGCCCAGACGGTAGTCCAGGAACTTGCCGTCCCCGTAATGGCGGGCCACCCGCTTACGCTGCTCCTGGCCCAGCACCCGCCAGGGGTCGGCGGCGCAGAAGACCCGGGCGGGCAGGTCCTGCTCGGCCGCCTGGATCAGAGCCAGGCCTCCGCCCAGACTATGTCCGGTAAAAAGCACCCCGCGGTCGGTTCCCGCCTTGTGTCGGGCCAGGTCAAGCGCTTGCCTGGCCAGGATGCCTGCCTGCTGTGTCTGTCCCGGCTCCCCATTCAGCGGTGGCAGGAAGCAGGTCAGCGCGGCATGGATGTCGTGGCGAGGGTCGTCGCGCAGGTTGGTGCCTGCATAGACCACGACCAAATGGGCATAGTCCGGACCGTTCTCCATGTTCTGGGCGGCAATCATCCCCTCGAAGCCGTTTTCGGGGCAGTAGCGTGAGCGCAGCACCCAGTAGCTGCCCAGGGTCGGATCCTCGAACCAGTGCAGGCCCGGCCGGGTCTTGACGTCCCCTCGACCGATCCCGTAGGAGTACTGGCAGAGCATGTTGAGCTGCTGTGTGGTAAACCCGGTCCGGACCTGCATGACGCTCCCTTTCCGCCAGACTCATAAAGCATGGACCATGAACAACCGCCTGGAGGCCTGACTATTCCCGTCCGGACTGCGCCGTGAGAAAAGAGGGAAACCGTCCCGCTGGCCCGTCGACTGGTGTCCGCATTAGACTTGACATGCCATATCCATACAGGACCTATGCCGATGCCGGTGGGGGCACCGACATCCATGCGCGAAAGGAAATTCATGCCCGGAGCCAATCTGACTCGTGTGGAAGCCGAAGAGCGAGCCGTCGTCGTATCCAATGTCAGCTACAAGGTCAATCTGGACCTGACCAAGGGGCCTGCAACCTTCCCCTCTACCGCCCTGATCGACTTTGATGCCCGGCCGGGGGAGTCCACCTTTGTGGATCTGATTGCCGACCAGGTCAGCCTGATCGAGCTGAACGGCCGGCGTCTGGACCCGGCCCTGGCCTTCAGGGACGACCGGATTGAGCTTACCGACCTGAGCGAGCACAACCAGCTGCGGGTGGAGGCCCTCTGCCGGTATTCGCGCACAGGCGAGGGTCTGCATCGCAGCGTGGATCCCTCGGATGGCAACGTTTACCTATACTCCCAGTTCGAGGTACCCGACGCCCGCCGGGTCTATGCGGTCTTCGACCAGCCGGACATCAAGGCCGTCTTCGACTTCACCGTGGATGCCCCCGCATCCTGGACGGTTCTGTCCAACATGCCTCCCGCCTCCCATCAGGCCCTGGACAGCCGCACCGCCGAGGGAACCCTGGAGAACGGCCGTACCGAGGGCGTGACCCGTTGGGTCTTCCAAACCACCCCGGTCATGAGCTCCTACCTGACCGCTTTCGCCGCCGGACCCTACGCCCGTTGGACCAGCGAGTACCATAACGAGGACGGCCGGACCATCCCCATGGGCCTATACTGCCGCCAGGCGCTGAAGGACTCCCTGGACGGGGATGCCGAATACCTCTTCGATGTGACCAAGAAGGGCTTCGCCTTCTACGCCAAGACCTGGGACCTGCCCTTCCCCTGGGCTAAGTACGACCAGATCTTCGTGCCCGAATACAACGCGGGCGCCATGGAGAACATCGGCCTGGTCACCTTCCGTGATTCCTACGTCTTCGAGTCCAAGGCCACCGGGGCCCAGATCAACCGCCGCGTGGAGACCGTCCTGCACGAGCTGGCCCACATGTGGTTCGGCGACCTGGTGACCATGAAGTGGTGGAACGATCTGTGGCTGAACGAGTCCTTCGCCGAGTTCATGTCGACCCTGGCCACCGCCGAGGCCACTGAGTGGACCGACGACTGGGCCACCTTCTGCTCCGGCGAGAAGAGCTGGGCCCTGACCGAGGACCAGCTGCCCACCACCCACCCCGTGGTGGCCCCCATCCGCGACCTGCATGACACCGAGGTCAACTTCGATGGCATCACCTACGCCAAGGGCGGTTCCGTGCTGAAGCAGCTGGTCGCCTACGTGGGCCGTGATCGCTTTTTCCAGGGCATCCACAACTATCTGACGGCCCATGCCCACGGCAACGCCACCCTGAAGGATCTGCTGACCGAGCTGGAGAAGACCAGCGGCCGCGACCTTGGCAACTGGTCCCGTCTTTGGCTTGAGGAGGCCGGCATCACCACGCTGACCAGCCAGGTGCAGACCGACGAGCAGGGGACCATCACCGCCATGCGGATTGACCAGACCGCCCCCGAGGAGCATCCGGTCCTGCGTCCTCACCGCCTGGCTGTGGGCTTCTATGACGAGGACCAGTCCGGCAAGGTGGTGCGTACAGACCGGTTCGAGCTGGATCTGGACGGCCAGGGAGCCGAAGTGCCCCAGGTCGTCGGCAAGAAGCGTCCGGCCCTGATTCTGATCAACGACGACGACCTGACCTACGCCAAGCTGCGTCTGGATCAGGATTCTCTGGAGTATGCCACGCAGAACCTGTACCGGATCGAGGACCGTCTGGCCCGGGCCGTGGTCTGGCTCAGCCTTTGGGACATGACCAGGGATGCGCAGTTCCCTGCTGAGCGCTTCATTAGCCTGAGCTTGAAGGCACTGGCCACCGAGCACCAGTCCACCACCTTCCGCTACGCCCTGTCTCAGATCTCCACGGCCGCCCACCACTTCACCGCCTCCCGTCGCCGTCAGCCCATGCTGCAGCTGGTGGCCAGCACGCTCTGGGATCTGGCCATGAAGGCCCAACCCGGTTCGGACGAGCAGTTCCAGCTGGTCCGCGCCTACCTGGGCTACGGAGACGACGCCGACTTCGAGGACCACGCCCGGGGTCTGCTGAGCGGCGACCTGAAGCTGGAGGGGCTGACCGTCGACAACAACACCCGCTGGCTGATCATCCACGCCTTGTCTGCCCACGACCTGCTGGCTGACGGCGAGATCGACCGGGAGCTGGCCGCGAAAGACACCACGGAGAACCGCGAGTTCGCCATGGGAGCCCGGGCTGCACGTCCGACTTCCGAGGCCAAGGCCTGGGCCTGGGATCAGGCTCTGCACAATGAGGATCTGACCAATTCGCAGATCGAGGCCCTGGCCGACGGCTTCTCCGGTTCAGGGGACCAGGAGCTCTTCGCGCCCTACGTGGACCGCTTCTTCGCAGCCGTGGACGAGGTCTGGACCCAGAAGACCTTCCACATCGCGGAGACCCTGCTCAACCCCCTGTCGGCGGGCGGACTCTACCCGACCAAGGCCGACCCGGCCGCCCTGGTCAAGGCGGGCGATGCCTGGCTGGCCGACCATGCTGAGGCACCCAAGGCCCTGCGTGGGATGATCATCCAGAACACGGAGTCCTCCAGACGCATACTCAAGGTCCGCGAATACAACGAGCGTCTGCGCTGAGTATTCTGCCCGCCCCGGCCCAAGTAGCGACGGGTCAGGGGCGGGGCCATAATGAATCTGTTGTCTGCACGCAGGATGGTACGTTCGGAGGAGAGCAAATGCCCAGATTATTCGGTACCGATGGTGTACGCGGTTTAGCCAATAGAGACCTGACCGCACAGCTGGCCCTTGATCTGGGCGATGCAGCAGTCAGGGTCCTGGGCCGTGGTGCGGATCGGTCCGCGGGCCGCCGACGGGCACTGATCGGCCGCGACACCCGGGTCTCCGGGGACTTCCTGGCCTCGGCCCTGGCTGCCGGCATGTCTTCGGGCGGTTTCGACGTGATCGACGTGGGCATCATTCCTACTCCGGGCATCGCCTATCTGACCAGTGTGCTGAACGTGGAGATGGGGGCGGTCATCTCCGCCTCCCACAACCCCATGCCGGACAACGGCATCAAGTTCTTCGCCCGGGGCGGGTTCAAGCTCCAGGATTCCAAGGAGGACGACATCGAATCGGTCCTGGGCCAGGACTGGGAACGCCCGGTGGGTGAGGGCGTAGGCCGCGTCTCCCATGACACGGTGACCGCCACCAACATGTATATCGACCATCTGGTGGAGGCCGTGGCCCCTGTGGCCCCTGACAAGACCCAAACCAAGCCCTTGGACGGTCTGCGGATCGTGGCCGACTGCGCCAACGGAGCCACCTCGGTGGTAGCTCCCGAGGCCCTGCGCCGGGCCGGTGCGGACGTGGTGGTCATCAACGCCTCGCCTGACGGATACAACATCAACAAGCACGCC
Source organism: Bifidobacterium polysaccharolyticum (assembly GCF_016101585.1). GTDB lineage: Bacteria > Actinomycetota > Actinomycetes > Actinomycetales > Bifidobacteriaceae > Bombiscardovia > Bombiscardovia polysaccharolytica. The sequence continues at coordinate 772,593 of NZ_JACFQG010000001.1, read as the reverse complement.
GGCTCCACCCATCCCGAGCAGCTGCAGGCCATGGTCAAGGCCTCGGACGCGGTCATGGGCGTGGCCTTCGACGGGGATGCCGACCGCTGCCTGGCCGTGGACGAAGAGGGAACCATGGTCAACGGCGATCAGATCATGGGCATTCTGGCCCGCGCCAAGCAGCGTGAGGGCAAGCTGGCCAACGACACCCTGGTGGTCACCGTCATGAGCAACCTGGGACTCAAGTTGGCCCTGAAGCAGATGGGCATCGTCACCGTCCAGACGGCTGTGGGCGACCGCTACGTCCTTGAGGAGATGCTGCGCGGAGGCTATACCCTGGGCGGCGAGCAGTCCGGGCACGTCATCAACCGCGAGTTCGCCACCACGGGCGACGGGACCCTGACTGCCTTGACCCTGGCCAAGGAGGTCGTGCGCTCGGGCAAGAGCCTCAAGGAGCTGGCCGCCGACTTCCCGCAGCTGCCCCAGCAGCTGATCAACGTCTCCGGTGTGGACAAGAACGCGGCCCGCACCAATGCCAAGGTCCAGGATGCGGTCGAGGCGGAGGAGCGGATGCTGGGCAGCACGGGCCGGGTCCTGCTGCGGCCCTCGGGCACCGAGCCTCTGGTCAGGGTCATGGTCGAGGCGGCCACCCAGGAGCAGGCCGACCAGGTCTGCCAGCGGCTGGCCTCAGTCGTGGCCGACGAGCTGGCCATCTGAACCGACGACCCAGGAAAGGCGGAATCATCCATGTTCGGCAGAACGGCGGCCTTCGACGCCGATCTCAACCACCGGGTGGAATCCATGCTGGCCGAGGCCGGCAAAGAAGAGCTCCTGCCTATTGTGCAGATGGGCGAGCCCGTACTTCGCCGGCAGGCCAAGCCCTACAAGGGTCAACTGGCAGCCAAGACTCTGAACAGGCTGCTCAAGGCCATGCGGGCCACCATGCTTGAGGCACCGGGCGTGGGGTTGGCGGCACCTCAGGTGGGCCTGGGCCTGGCAATCGCCGTCATAGAGGATCATGTCCGCGACGACGAGGATGATCCGCGTCAGATCGACGAACTGCCCTTCAGGGTCATCATCAACCCCTCCTATGAGCCTATCGGGCAGGAGACCGCGGCCTTCTACGAGGGGTGTCTGTCCCTGGAAGGATTCCAAGCGGTTCGGCGGCGCTGGCTGGACATCACGGCCAGTTGGGAGGACCGTTCCGGGCGCAAGCACCGCCAGCGCATGCACGGCTGGCCGGCCCGCATCTTCCAGCATGAGACCGACCATCTGTCGGGCGAGGTCTACATCGACAAGGCCGAGATTCGCAGCCTGTCCTCCGACGACAACCTGAGCGAGTATTGGGCCTACGACCCGGTCCCCACCGAGGCGGCAAGGGAGCTGGGCTTCACCATCTGAATCCTGCGAACCCTCTAAATTCTCTTGACCCTCTGGTCCAGGGCCATTTCCTCGGTCAGCTCCGGACCGTCACCTTTCAAGGGCGCCACCGGGTGCATGGTCAATCCTTCAGAGGCATGACGGCCGGGTTCCACAGCCTTGGGCAGAACCGCCCTGCCGTTCACGCTTGGGTCCAGCCATGAGTCCAGGCTCTCGTCAGTGATCAGCAGGGGCATCCGGTCGTGCACCCGGGCGGCCTCCGGGGTGGCTTGCGTCGTCAGGATGGTGGCCGTCAGCAGCCAGGGTTGGCCAGGTCTGGCACGCCACCAGGAGTAGAGTCCTGCGATATTCAGCGTGTGGCCGTCGGGGGCCTGGAAGTAGTAGGGCTGGTGGTCAGGTGTCCACTCGTAGTAGCCGCTTGCCGGAATGATGGCCCTCTGACTTTTGGCCGAGTCCGCGTAGGTCCGCTTGGTCAGGGCGCTCTCCACCCGCGCGTTGTGGGTGGGGTAGGCCATCTGGTCGCTTTCGGACCAGGATGGGACCAGGTTCCAGCGGGCCGGATGCAGGTGCCGTTGCCCATGTCGGTCCTGGGCCACCAGGGCTATGACCGATCCGGGGCTGATGTTCCAGGAGGGCTCGGGCAGTCCCGAAGCTTGCCGGGCACCGTAGTGTTGGGCCAGGCTGGAGTAGTCCAGGTCGGCCGCGAATCGTCCACACATGAAACCCATTCTATGGATGCCTGGAGTCCCCGTCGAGGAAACGCCGGAGGCCTTTCCCCGGGCCAGTCTAAATGCTGATTGGCCTCTCTTTCCTGCTAGCATGAAGGTGGTCTGCGGCAGCGGTGCATACATTGAGGATGGCCGTGGTCACAGCGGAATATTCAACGTTGTTTTTGCCCTGCCTGGCATGAGGCCGGTGGCGGCATGGTGATTAGGAGATGGTTTATGCCTCAGAAGATCAAGGCGTCGATTGCTTACGGCATCGGCAAGGGGTTTGCCCAGCCCGAGGAGATCATCATTGATGACCCCATTGGCGCGGAGGTCCTGGTGGACGTGCAGGCCTCGGGTCTGTGCCATTCGGATCTGCATCTGGTCGAGGATGACGACAAGTTCTTCCCCTTCCCGGCTGTGATAGGCCATGAGATCTCGGGCATCGTCGAGGCTGTGGGCCCCGAGGTGTCCGGCATCAAGGTGGGCGACCACGTGGTGGCCTCCCTGGAGCAGGTCTGCGGACACTGCGCCAACTGCCTCAAGGGCCAGCCCCAATCCTGCACCCAGCAGCAGGAGTGCGTGCGCGGTGCGGGCGAGAAGCCCCGTCTTTCCTTCCCAGACGGTCGGCCCATCACCCAGGCCTTCGGCACCGGCGGCTTCGCCGAGAAGGCCCTGATTCACGAGAACCAGCTGGCTGTGGTCAACAACCAGGTCAAGTGGGATGAGGCCGCCTGCATCGGATGCGCCACCATCACCGGAGCCGGAGCGGCCATCAACACCGCACATGTGCGTCCCGGCGACACCGTGGCCGTCATCGGCACCGGTGGCATCGGCCTGAACATCATCTCGGGAGCCCGGATTTGCGGCGCCAAGCGGATCATCGCCATCGACCTGCTGGACAACAAGCTGGAGTTCGCCCGCAAGTTCGGCGCCACCGACGTCATCAACTCCAAGAACGAGGATCCTGTGGCCAAGGTGCGCGAGCTGACCGACGGCGGCGTGGACCAGGCCTTCGAGGCCATCGGTCTGCCCGTCACCATGAAGCAGGCCTGGGACATGCTGGGCGTGGGCGGCACCGCCTACCCGATCGGCCTGACCAAGCCGGATGCCACGGTCTCCCTGGAGATCAACCCGGCTGACCTGCTGGTCCACCAGCGCGGCTTCAAGGGTGTCTGGATGGGCTCCACCAACATCAAGCACGACATCCCTATGTATGCTGACTTCGCTGTGGACGGACGGCTGAATATGCATGACATCGTCAGCCAGCACATCAAGCTGAGCCAGATTGACGAGGCCTACAAGCAGCTGGTCAACGGTGAGGTCATCCGTTCAGTCATCACCGAATTCGACTGATCCCTTCCAACTGTCCGGCATTACTGCTGATGATTGTGCCGAACAGGAGTTCTGACAGGGGTTCTGATTACCAGGGGCTCAGGGTGCGCAAGGCATCCGGAGCCCCTTTTGTGTTCTGCTGATCCGAGAGCCGGATCAGGCCAGGAGTCTGCCAATGTTCTCGGCCACTGCGGCAAGGTTGTCGGCGGCTTTGGCCATGGCCTCCTCAAGGCTGACGGCCCCGGGGCTGATGCTGAAGATGGCATCGATGCCCACCTTGTAGAGCTCTTCGGTACCTGCACCCACGTTCCCTGCCAGGGCGATGACCTTGCAGCCGGGGGAGGACTCCTTGACGGCCTGGGCTGTGCCCATGGGGGTCTTGCCGAAACCGGTCTGGAAGTCGATGCCGCCCTCGCCGGTGAAGCAGAGGTCGGCGCCGCGGGCCAGCTCCTTAAGGCGTGTGGTCTCTACGACAATATTGACGCCTGAGGCCATAACGGCCGGGGTGAAGGCCAGGAATCCTGCGCCCAGACCTCCGGCGGCCCCTGCCCCCGGTTTGGTCTCCACCTCCCGGTGCAGGTCCTTGCGGATGACGGCTGCATAGTGGCCCAGGGCCGCATCCAGGGTGGCCACCATGGATGGGTCCGCCCCCTTTTGCGGCCCGAAGACGGCAGAGGCTCCTTCGGGACCGGTCAGGGGGTTGGTCACGTCCGAGGCCAGACGAATGCGGGTGCTTGCAAGCCTGGGATCCAACCCGGAGACGTCGATTCGGTCCAGTCGAGCCAGTGCAGCTCCTCCCTGACTCAATTCCCGTCCGTCAGCATCCAGCAGCCGGGCACCCAGGGCCTGGGCCATGCCGGCACCGCCGTCGTTGGTGGCCGAACCGCCGAGGCCTACGATGATCTCCTGCGCGCCCTGGTCCAGGGCTTTGCTGATCAGTTCGCCCGTACCATAGGTGGTGGTGACCAGTGGATCTCGGGTCTGTTCGTCGACGAACTGGATGCCGCTGGCCGCAGCCATCTCGATGGCGGCCGTCCGTCCGTCGCCCAGGATGCCGTAGCTGGCGTCCACGGTCTGGCCCAGGGGTCCGGTGACTTGGGTCTGGATCATATGGCCTCCGGTGGCATCGACCAGGGACTGGACCGTGCCCTCGCCGCCGTCGGCCATGGGCACCAGGACCATTTCGGCCTTGAGGGGGCTGCGTTGCAATCCGCGTTCGATGGCTTTTGCAGCCTCCTTGGCGGTCAGGCTGCCCTTGAAGGAGTCGGGTGCAATGATGATTTTCATGGTTGTTACCTTTCCTGACTCGTCGACTCAGAAGACCAGATAGACCAGCATGGCCACCAGGGTCATGGTCAGGCCTACCAGGAACTCAAAGGGGACGACCTTCATCCGCTCGCCCAGGGTCATGTTGATGGACTTGGCGGTGACGTGGAAGTAGTTGCCGTGGGGCAGCTGGTCGATGACCGTGGCGCCCGCCTGCATGGTGACGGCGGCAGCTACCCCCGAGGTGCCAAAGGCCAGGATGGACTTGCCGAATGAGCTGCTGCCCAGGATGACGCCCGTGGATGTGGAGGCCGTGGCGGCGGCCATGAGGATACCGGCGATGGGGGCCAGCATGGATCCGGGCACGCCCATGGCATGGATGAGGTTGACGATCTGCTTGGGCAGGTCGGAGCTGGTGATCAGCCCGCCCAGGGCTCCGGCTCCGATCAGGATGAGGACCACATCAACCATGCGCTGCAGACCGGCGCTGGTGTATGTGAGGATTTTGCCGCCTTGCCCCATGGCCAGCAGGCCTAGGATGGATGCCAGGGGCAGGATGTACATGGCATCCACTTGGAACCGCTCCAGCAGGCCGATGTGCAGAATGGAACCCACGGGGTTGAGCAGGAGCAGGACCACGGCGGTGATAGGGGCCACCAGTGAGCGTCCCAAGGAGGGCAGGTCCTTGTCCTTGGAGGCTTTAGCCGCATCCTCGCCCAGGTCGTCCATGGTGACGATCCGCCCGCGATGCTGCATGATGGTGGCCAGCAGGACGGCCATGGCCAGTCCGCATAGAGCCGGGATGAAGCTGCCGATCATGACAGCCGAGGGCTGTATGTGGAACCCTGAGGCCACCGCGATGGTGTTGGGATTGGGGGAGATGATGTTGCCGGCCTTGCCTCCGCCAGACAGGGCGATCAGCAAAGCCAGCTTGGAGATCTTGAGCCGGCTGCCGACCTCGATGGCGATGGGTGCCACAATCAGAACGGCAACAGGAATGAAGACCCCGACGGCGCAGATGATCATGGTGGCCAGGGCCAGGGAGAGGATGGCCATGCGCTCGCCCAGGCCGTCCACTATGGCTCGAGCTATCCGGTTGGCCGCGCCGGACTCCATCATGACTCCCGCCAGCACTCCTGCAGCCAGGACCCGGATAACCGTGCCCATGACGCTCTGGGAGCCGGCCACCACGATATTGACGGTCTGGCCCAGGGAGGCGCCACCGATTAGGCATCCTACGATGGCTCCCAGCATGAGTGCGTAGGTGGTGTTGAGCTTCTTGAGAATGAGGATAATGGCCAGGGCCAGGCCCAGTAGGGCGGCCCACCATGACAGGGTAATGTCCATGTCAGTTCCTTTGATCCGTAACTTGTGCCAGGGACCAGTGTTGGCATCGTCGTAGCTGCCAGACCAGTAACAGTCCCATGATTTTTCGCACTTCCATTGTGGCTCTGTTTCGCTCTTTTTGCCAGGGCTCCCATACTCGAAAAGCGATGGATGGCGTTGGCAAAAATGGTTCATGTACCATGTCCGTAGGGAGGCAAGCCATGACCATAGATCCTGCGACGGCGCAGACAATCGTCGACAATCTCAAGGATGTAATCGAGTACAACATCAACTTTTTCGACACCGAAGGAACTATGGTGGCCAGCACTGATGCTTCGCGCATAGGCAGCTTCCATGACGCGGCCCGTCAGGCGGCCGTTGATTGCCAGACCGTTGCCGTGGATTGTCGACATCCTTATCAGGGAGCCCGTGACGGTGTCAACGTGCCGGTGGTGCTCAACGATGCGGTGGTGGCGGTCATCGGAATCACTGGACCAGTGAACAAGGTGGGCGCTCTGGGCGGGATCATCGAGCGCATGACCGAGCTCATGCTCTGCGCCAACATGGAGCAGATCGCCCGATTCAACCGGCGGATCATGACCACCAACCTGGTCAACCTGCTGACCCTGGAGCACAAGGACGACGAATTGATGAACGCTCTGGCCCTGGCCCTCGACCTGGATCTGTCGGGTCCACGGCGGGCTCTGGTCGGCCGAGCGCCAGGCATCCGGCTGGAAAGGCTCAACCAGGATCGGCTCTACGAGAGGCTCTGCCAGACATGCCTGTCCTTCGGCGTTCCCCTCTTCGCTGTAAGTCCCAGAGACTTTCGCATTTATGCGCCGCAGATGGGGGATGCCGAGCTTGATGAATTCGTGACTGCTCTGCGCAAGGCCCTTGGTCAGGCAGTAGGCTCCAAGGTGGTGCTGGGTGCGGGAATGATTCAGGCGAATCCGGGCCAGTACTGGCACAGCTACCGACAGGCCTGCGTCGCTGCGCGCTGGGCCGGGTTCACTGCCGATGACCAGCGCTATCGGTACGAGCAGATGGGCGCGGGGCTGCTGATCACCTCACTGTCCAACGAGCAGTGCCGGGCCTTTGTGGATCAGGTCTTTGCGGGTCTGGCGCCGGATCGTGTCGATCGGTTTGAGAGTGTTTTCAGCGCCTATACCCGCCACAATGGCAGCATCACCCATGCCGCCCAGGAGCTTTTCATCCACAAGAACACCATGCAGAACCGGTTGGATGCCCTGGCCAGAGAGACAGGCTACAACCCCCGTCGCCTGAGCGATTATCCCATTCTGGCCACGGCCTTCGAACTTCGCAAATACCTGGCCTACAAGGATATTCCCGACGAAAGCGCCGAGTTGAGTGGCCATACTGAGACCTCTGGTCAGTTTGGTGGATGAACTAGGTCGAACTAGGCCCGACTAAACTCTGTGTTCTAATCCTCTGCCGTCTGATTATCGGCGGAAAGTTGCTTTAGTTCGGCGCGGACTTTCTGGAGTTTGGCGAAGGCTGTGTTGCGGTTCTGGGTGGTTTTGGCCCGGCCGTGGTCTCCGGTCAACTTGGCTTCCTGGGCCTTGAGCAGGTCGATACGCTCGCGGACTGCGAGTCGATTGTCCAGATCTCTGCCGTCGGTCTGGTCCAGGGTCACCTGGGCACAGAGGCTGTCCCAGAGCTGGTCCATATCGTCGCCGGCCAGGGTCAAGTTAGTCTGATCAGCAGGACGGGGTCTGCCCAGGTGGAGCGCATGCCTGGTCTCATGACCGGCTTTGGTGGGCAGGGCCCGGCGGACGGCCGGCGTGCAGACGAGACCCTTTTCACCCTGGTGAATGGTGATGAAAACCATGCCTGAGGAGCGCATGGCGGCGATATGCTCCAGCACGTCCTCCGGCACATTGGGGGTCTTCAACCCGATGGCCATGATCAGCACCTCATGGCAGTGCGCGCCGTCCCTCACAGGAATGGTCCCGGGTCGCAGCAGGGCCAGCATGACGATCTTGTCGACGCTGGTGGAGAAGTGTTGACGCAGTCGTGAGGAGACGGGCGGTCGCGTGGTGAAGGCCCTTATGGGCAGTTCACCCTTGGCTGCTGGAATGGCGGTGGTGGGTGGCAGGCCCAGGGAGAGCGCGGACACGCCTTCGTAGGTTGCGATTGTCATCCTTGGCCTTTCTGTCGCTGTTTCCGTTATTCTACCGGCAGGAGCGCGATCAGAGGCAAGAGTGTCCGTTTGCCGGCAATGTATATTAGCTGTAAACCCGGAAGAGCGGATGCGGGAGCTGAACGAGCTGCAGACATGCGCAAGATATGTGGGTTGGAGTGATGAGGGCTGAATGATGAGCAAAGATGCAAAGATGACTGTAACCGATGAGGAACGCGAACTTTTAGAGGGCTGGACCGAGGTCGATGGCGATCTTGATGGCTGCAGTCCGGATGTGGCTCAGGTCGTTCTGGGCTCCCGGCTGGCCAGCGGGCGCGTGGATGCTCCCCGCTCCCGTCACTGGCAGGTGCCCGAGGGGGTGGACTGCCTGAACGACATCGCCTATGTGGACGATGGTCTGCGCGCCCACAAGCTGGATCTTTACCTTCCTCATGATGCCCTGCTGCGCTACGGCAAGGTGACCCCGGTCTACATCGACATCCACGGCGGAGGGTTCATGTACGGCTACAAGGAACTCAACCGGAACTTCTGTACTCACCTGGCCCAGCGCGGCTTTGCGGTCTTCTCGGTCAACTACCGGCTGATTCCCAGTACGGACTTCATGGGCCAGCTGGGTGACGTGCTGACGGCCCTGACCTGGATAAAGAACCACCTGGACGAGTATCCGGTTTCGCCTGATCGGATCTTTCTGACGGGAGACTCGGCCGGAGGCACGCTGGCCCTCTATACGCTGGCAGTGGAGTCCGATGACCAATTCGCGCAGATGCTGGGGCTGAAACCTGTCGGTCTGCGGCCTCGGGGCGCTGCCTTCGTTTCAGGGCTTTTCGATCTGGCTCCTTACGTATCGGTGGATACGGAAGACCGCCAACCAACCAGTTCACCCACCGATGACCTGGCCATGGTTGCTCCATCCTTCTTCAGAAGCTTTGTGCATGCTGGGGGCGACCAGGCGGCCGACCTGACGACCATGGTCGACATGGTCCACCTGCCGCCGGTCTTCCTGAACACCAGTGCCGACGATTTTCTGCAGGGCGATGCTCTGAAGCTGGCCGAGATTCTGTGCAGGAAGGGCCGCGACTTCGAGCTGCACGACCCGAGGCCCAACCGTCTGCAGACCCTAGGACACGTCTATCCGGTGGCCATGACCTGGCTGGAGGAGAGCCGACAGACCCTGGACCAGATTCGCGATTTCTCCTACGATCTGATTTGAGCCTTTCTGCGCGCCCGGTTCATCCGATCGCTGGCTATGATGGGTAGAGAAAGGTGGGCATCGATGGCGCAAGGCCCCCGGTGTCTGCACAGCCGCTTATAGAGGAGTGATTCATGGACGAGAAGACCTTGGTAGAGAAGCTGAGCAACCTGGAGACCATCGACCAGCTGGTTGACCTGTCCAAGGAACTCGGCCAGCCCCTGTCATACAACGACGCGGACCAGCTCTTCGGCAGGATCAACCAGTGCAAGAATGATGTCGCACAGCTGGGCGGCGACACCATCGCCAAGCTGGCCAAGCAGGTCTTCAACATCTGAGGCATCAGAATCAGAAGTATCAGATTTCATAAGGGCGGGCCGATATCCGGTTCCGCCCTCTTCTTATGTCTGGTCTCATGCCCGGGCCCGGGCCTCTGCCTGGTTCGGTTGGCCGTGGCGGATCAGATGGGCCGGGCTGTCATGCAGGAAGCAGGCCAGCAGGGCCAGGGCGGTCATCAGTTGCAGATTGTGTCGTCGTCCTCGAATTGCGGCTTCAGGTTCCCCTTTCGCCAGATCATCCGGGCAAGATCAGCGTAATCATAGGCATTTGGGGGAGTAGCCTGTCGGTCCAGCTCGCCATTGTCAATCGGGGAATCGCCCGAAAAACCAGCTTCTGGATCCGTTATCCAGGCCCTGGTTGACGGCTGCATGAACATTGAGGATATTGTCCACGACTTGCCCCTGTCATGGGCAGCGAAACTACTCAATTTCGCATATGATAAACAAGCATCCACCACAAGGACATCGTGGATGTATGTGGCCATGGTTCCATACAGCCATGGCAATGAAAGGAAACATTGTATGCGTAAGCTGATTCTCGATCTGGACACTGGTGTCGACGACACTCTGGCCATCTCCTATGCCTTGGGCAGCCCTGAAGTTGAGCTGATCGGCATAACGGGCACCTATGGCAACGTGCTGCTGGAGCAGGGCATCCGCAACGATCTGGCCATCACCGATCTGCTGGGCCACCCCGAGGTCAAGGTCTATCCGGGTCTGTCCCACGCATCCAAGGCGGACTCTTTCAAGGTGCTGCCTGTCTCCGCCTTTATCCACGGAGAGAACGGCATCGGCGACGTAGCCATACCTGACTCCGACCGCAAGGCGGAGACGCAGTCGGCCGTGGACTTCATCATCGAAGCGGTCAATACCTACGGCAAGGATCTGGTCTACGTGCCCACCGGCCCCATGACCAACATCGCTGCTGCCCTGGCCAAGGAGCCTGATATTGCCCAGCGCATCGGCTCCATCGTGCTCATGGGCGGGGCTCTGACCGTGCCGGGCAATGTTGATGCCTGGCAAGAGGCCAATATCTCCCAGGATCCGGACGCGGCCGACGTGCTTTTCCGCTCCGGTGCGCCCGTGACCATGGTCGGCCTGGACGTGACGCTACAGACCCTGCTCACCTACAAGGAGACCGCCCGCTGGCGGCAGCTGGGTACTGCTGCAGGCACCTTCCTGGCGGATATGACCGACTTCTACATCAAGGCCTACGAGACCACCTCGCCCCACCTGGGTGGTTGCGGCCTGCACGATCCACTGGCCGTGGGCGTGGCCGTGGATCCGACCCTGGTGACCACCCTGCCCATGAACATGAAGGTGGAGACCGAAGGGGCCACTCGCGGGCGCACCATCGGTGACGAGCAGCGGCTCAACGACCCGAATAAGACCATGCGCGTGGCCGTCGGCGTGGACGTGCCCCGTTTCCTGGACGAGTTCATGACCCGCATCACGAAGCTGGCCTCCCAGGCTGACTGAGGTCCGCCGTCCCCGGCAAGTTCACGCAAGAGAAAGAGAATTGAAGGCATCATGTCCGAAAAGCAATCCACCGAGGATTCGACAGCCGTACGATCGCTGATCCTGCTGCTGATTACCTTCGTCCTGGGCACCCTGTGCCTGCAAGGCTTCAACCTGGTCTTCCAGCAGGTCGGCAAGGACGCCGGCGCTCCCGACCAGGCCTCGCTGATCACGGCCCTGCCCAGCATCGTCCTGGGCATCGTCTGCTTCATCTACGGGTCCCTGGGCGACTTCGTATCCCTGCGCAAGCTGGTCACCTTCGGCCTGTGCATACTGTTCGTCGGGTCCGTGTATGGGTACGTGGCCAACACGATCATGGCCCCCAACATCTGGAATGTGATTGCGGCCCGGCTGCTGCAGACTGCGGGTGAGCAGGTGGCTGGCTCGGCCTACCTGGTCGTGGCCACCAAGTACCTCAAGCCCTCCCTGAAGGTGATCTTCTTCGGCATCTTCACAGCAGGCTACCAGGTGTCTGCAGCCATCGGCATCTTCGCAGCCGGTCTGCTCAGCTCCATAGCCTGGCAGTACCTCTTCCTGATTCCCGCGGTCACCATCATCTTCCTGCCCATCCTGCTCAAGAGCCTGCCAACCGGCGGCGGCAACGGTGAGAAGGTGGACTGGCTGGGCTTCGTCATCTTCGGACTGGCCACGGCCCTGCTGACCCTCTTCTTCTCTTACACGGCATGGTGGCTGCTGGCGGCCTCCGCTGTCTGCTACCTGATCTTCGCCCTGTACATCAGCCGGGCCCGGAGCCCCTTCATCACCCCGGACTTCTTCCGCAACAAGCGCTGGCTGATGGGCATCGGGCTGATCCTGATCTTCTACTTCATGAACTACTGCATGTCGCCCATCTTCAACGCCATCGGGCGTGACGTCTACAAGGTGTCGACCACCACGGTCTCCCTGCATGTGGTCTGGGCCTTCCTGGTGGCCGCTGTACTGGGCACCACATCGGGCGCCATCGTGGACAGGATCGGCCGCAAGCCCGCCATCATCATCGCCGCCTGCCTGATGATCCTGGGCTTCGCAGGGACGGCTCTGGTGGTCAATTCTGGCCTGCTGGCCCTGACGCTGACTGCCTGCGTCTACTATGCCGGGGTCGGACTGATGTATTCGCCCATCGTCTCCACCGTGCTTGACACCCTGCCTCAGGACCAGTCGGGCCGCGGCGTGGGCATGAACGATCTGGTTATGAACGTGACCGGCTCCATCGGCATCGCCATCATCGGTGGTCTGATGGGCAAACCCAGCCTGGAGGGCTTCAGCATCATGGGCGCCACTGGTCCGGCTGCCAATTACAGCAACCTGCTGCTGATCGGGGCCGCTGTGTCCCTGCTGGGCCTGGTTGTGTATTTGATCTGCAAGAAGACCATCTACGCCACGACTGCAGAGCAGAAGTAGAACAGTTGTAGTCGACCGTCCGAGCGCTATAAGAGGAGTTGCTTCCTGTGCTGCGCTTGGGCGGTCGACTGATATGTGTGGTGGGAGCGCGGGAGGAGTGTCGGCTCACTTGGGGTTTGAGCCTTTATTGACGCTGGCCTCCCTGCTCCCCTGTTCTGGCCGGGGGGGGGGTGATCCGTCCCCGGCCTGTCTTACTCGTACGAAGTGTGTAGCAGCTGTAGTTGTTCTCTGCGGTGGCGGCGGGATGCCAGCACCCCGCCCATGCCGGTCATGCCGGTGGCCAGGGCGAGCAGGATGCCTTCCCCTCCGGCCCGGGGGAGCACGCCTGGAGGCGCTACAGGCATGTACGTGTATTGGAGGTTGTTGTAGGTCAGGGTGCTTCCTGCGCCGCCCAGCGTGTAGTCGACGCTGACCGTGACCGTGCCAGGCAGGTGCGCGGGCGTGGTCACGGTGACGCTGTTGCCATTGCCGCGCGTCAGGCCTTTTGCGGCATCGCGGTCGAATTTGACGCCGGTGATCACCGGCTGCAAATTGAACGCCACCGCCACAGGGACCTTAGAGTCGTCGGTAGTGCCGTCACCGAGGTGGCCGTATTCGTTCCATCCCCATGCTTTGGTGTTCCCGTTTTTGTCGATCGCCAGCGAATTATAGTATCCGGCGCTCACTCGCGCAGCGTTCAGCCAGGGGCCGACTGCATTTGTAGACTGCTCGGAAGCGAACACCTTTACAGGGGTAAGCCGATCTCCCGAATCGTTGTTACCGAGCCCACCATACCAGTTGGCTCCCCACGCCAATGTGTTCCCATCCGTGTCGATAGCCAGTGAATGCCAGCCTCCGGCGCTAATCTGAATGGCTTTCAGCCCTGTGCTTGCATCGGAGGGGTTGCCAGAGTCACGTACGCGCACGGGGACAGTGGAAGATGTTCTGGTGTTGTTGCCGAGCTGGCCATTCGGGTTGTTTCCCCAGGCGTAGGCGTATCCGTCGCTGCCCACGGCCATTGAATGATAAAATCCGGCGCTGATCTGGATGGCTTTCAGCCCCGTATTAACGTTGGATCTTGTCGAGGGATTGCATACGCGTACGGGGACAGAGGAAAACCCACTGCTGGTGTTGTTGCCGAGCTGGCCATATGGGTTGTTTCCCCAGGCGTAGGCGTATCCGTCGCTGCCTAGGGCCAGCGAATAATTGTTCCCGGCGCTGACCTGCACGTAGGTGAAAGCCGACGGCGTGCCTGTAGGCTTCTTCACCATGACCGGCGTAGTCCGGGGGTTGCCGGTCGCCCCGTTGCCGAGCTGGCCATACGCGTTGCTTCCCCAGGCGTAGGCGTTCCCATCGCTACCTAGTGCCAGAGAATGATTGCTTCCAGCGCTGACCTGTATGGCTTTCAGTCCTTTGCCTGTGTCAGTGGGGCTGTTGGGGTCGCGTACGCGCACGGGAACAGAATTCGCATTGTCGCCGCTGGTGGTGTTGTTGCCGAGTTGGCCAACGCCATTGTTTCCCCAGGCGTAGGCGTATCCGTCGCTGCCGAGGGCCAGTGAATGAGAGCCGCCGGCGCTGACTTGCACGTAGGTGAAAGCCGACGGCGTGCCTGTAGGCTTCTTCACTATGACCGGCGTAGTCCGGGGATTGACGGTCGTCCCGTCGCCAAGCTGGCCATACGTGTTGTTTCCCCAGGCGTAGGCGTTCCCATCGCTACCCACCGCCAAGGAAAAACCATAACTATAGTCTGTTGACCCGGCAATCTGGTTGAATTTGGTGCCGTTGGTAGTCGCTGGCGGTGTGATGGTGGTCTGCTGCCCTCCTGTCCGGCTGCCTCTGTCGGGATTGATACTCCACGTCTTGCTGGCGCTTGTGCTTGTCCATTTGGCGGTGAGGGTGAGGTTTTGGGTGACGGGTGTGCTGAAGTCGTAGGCGACCTGTCCGGTGAACCATCCGTCGAACTGGTAGCCTTGGCGTGTCGGGTCGGGGGAGGGTCGTTTGGCCCTGCCGTACGGGGTGGAGACATTCTGGTCTGCGGGTTTGGGGTTTCCCTCTCCTGCGTCGAAGTGGATTGTCAGTGCAGAGCTTCGTTCGGCGTTCCTGGTCAGGGGCTGGTCGACCGTGTACTTGAGGCTTCTGGTGAAGGTCTGGCTGTCTTGTCTGCCGGCGATGGTGATGGCGGCTGGTCCGGGTTTGCGGGCGGGCATGTCCGCCTGCCAGGCGTCGCCGGTCCTGGTGAGTGTGAGCGTCTGGCCGTCCAGGCTGGCTGTTTCCAGTGTGGACGCGGTGCTGGAGACGAGCCTGGATGGCTTGCCGGGCTTGCCTTGAGCGTCCAGGCTCCACTGGTATAGGCTGCCTTGTCTGCTGGTGGCGGTGATCCTGCCGTCGGCTTCGACGGCCTGCATGTAGGGCTGGCTCCCGTTGTCCGCCCGGACGGGTTTGCTGCCGGGCTTCCAGGCCCAGACTTGGCCGTCCCTGCCGGTGATGATGGCCTGGTCCTTGTCGCCGGCGATCCTGCTGGCCTGCACGCCGCCCGGCATGCTGACCTGGGTCATGGCGGTCGTGCCGTCTGACAGGTACCAGGCCTGCCTGTCCGCGTCCTGGAGGAGGAATTCTCCGCTGAGGGCTTGGGCTTGGATGATGCGCATGCCCGTCTCCTGTTTGACGGGTTCGGGTTCGGTTTTTCCGGTGTTGCTCGTCTCCCAGGTCCAGGTTTGCCCGTCCGCGTCCAGGATGAGGATCCGCTTGTCGGAGGCGGCGGCGGTCACGGCCTGCGCCTGCCCGGGCAGGCTGGCCGTGGCCTTCTGGGTGAATTCCGGGGTCTGGTCCTGGCTGCCGGCCTGGCTGGCCTGGTAGGCGTGGACCTGTCCCTGCCGGTCCACCGCCAGGAGCAGGTCATTGTCCGTGCTGATGCTGGTGAACCCGGTGTTCCGGTCAGTGTTGAGGATGGTGGGCGTGGCCTGTGCGCTGGTCCAGGTGTAGACCTGCTGGTCGGAGCCGAGGGCGGCCCGCCACCGGCTGCCGGCTGCGGCCCGCAGGTAGTGGAACCCTTCGGCGGCATGGGCGGGGGAGGGCACCTGTTTGGGTGTGCCCTCTTGCGACCAAGTGTAGATGCGGCCGTTGCCGGTCAGGCCGACGGCCTGTTCGCCTGCGGCGTGGATGCTGCTGAAACGTGGTTCTTGCTTGTCGGGCGGGTTGATGGTCAGGCGGGTGCCGGTGGCGGGCCCGTGGTCCGGGCTCAGCGTCCAGTCCGTGGTTTTCGACCACTGGGCTTTCAGGGTCGTGTCCTGGAGGACGGGGGCCTGGAAGTCATAGGGCTGGCCGTCAAGCATCCACCCGTCGAACCGGAAGCCATCACGCTGAGGATTGTGTTCCGGAGGGGCGGCGAGAGTCCCGGTCTTCACGCTCGCCTGGGTTGGCCTGCTGCCGTCAGCCGGGTCGAAGCGCACCGTATGCGAGGCCTGGTCATCCGTCTGCTCGGATGGCTTGTCTGAAGCGGAGTCTGTGTTTTCTGATGTGCCCGTCGGCGATGACGGGATGTCCGGATTTGGCGTTGCCGAGCTTAACGGCGAGGCGGTTTCCGGAGGTGAGGGCAGGGGAGTATTGGTTGCGCTGTTGGGGGGAATGGCGGGGGTTTGTTCAGCTACGTGGGGGCCTGATCCGGCGGGTGCAGGAGCGTCCGCTTGGGCGGATGCGACGCCCAGGCCTGCCAGCAGGCCCAACAGGACGGCCGTCATCGCCAACGCGCGACGCAGACGGGAAACCAGACGCATGAAACCAACCCCCCAACCAACATCAAGCGGTATAAACACCGCCTGTCTTGCCATATCTTAACGTCATTACTGTCGGAAAGCCGTATTTCCTGCCTCCGCCAGCCCTGCATCCCATCGCAGGAACCAGTAATGAAAAGCCAGCCGGTCCACGACACCCCTGTTTTCGCCCAACCACCCAGCACACAAACAGCACACATAAGCCAGAGTCAGCCGCCCGGCTGCAATGATCCTCTCGGCTAGGGAGGACGGCTGCTTACAGCAATTATCTGGGATGTGAGTATGGACAGTGGCTGGGCTGACTTGTGCTCATGTGCCATCGGCCTGCCTGCCCGCGTTTCGCTATCTGCAGTGTAGAAGCGGGGAGCGCATAACCGCCTTCAATTTTTTGTCAGCAGTAATTGACAATAGTGTGGTGGGGGGCGCGGGAGGCGTGTCGGCTCACTTGGGGTTGAGCCTTGTATGACATTCCTCCGTGCGCCCCTTGTAAGCCGGGGCGGGGGATTGATCCGTCCTGGCCTTTCTTACTCGCGCAAAGTGTGTAGCAGTTGTCTCTGTTCTCTCAGATGACGGCGGGAGGCCAGCACCCCGCCCATGCTGGTCATGCCGGTGGCGAGGACGAGCAGGACGCCTTCACCGCCGGCTTTAGGCAACACACCCAAGGGTGTGTACGTGTATCTGAGGGAGTCGTAGGTCAGGGTGCTTCCTGTGCCGCCCAGCGTGTAGTCGACGCTGACCGTGACCTCGCCCGGTTCATGAGGGGGCGTGGTCACGGTGACGCTGCCATCGTCCTGGCTTTTAGATATATTCTTAATGGCCATGCCGGCGAAGCTGACACCGGTGATTACTGGAGATAGGTCGAACGTCACCGGCACCGGAACACGATTCGCGTCGTTGCCGCTGGTGGTGCCGTTGCCAAGCTGACCGTACCGGTTGAATCCCCATGCACTTGTGTTACCGTCTTTGCCGATTGCCAGCGAATGATTCCCTCCGGCGCTAATTTGCGCTGTGCTCAGCCAGGATCCAGCAGCGCTCGTGGATTTAGCGGAAGCGAACACCTTCACAGGGGAATGTTGATCGCTCGTGGTGTTGTTGCCAAGCTTTCCATAGTTGTTTTGTCCCCACGCCCAGGCGTTTCCATCCGTGTCGACAGCCAGCGAATGAGCCCATCCGGCGCTCACTTGCACAGCCTTCAGCACTGTACTTGTATCCTTTGGGTTGAGAAGCACCGAACTGGGGACAGGATTCCTTAGGCTGCTTGTGCTGCCGTTGCCGAGTTGGCCATAGTCGTTGTGCCCCCATGCCCATGTGTTCCCATCTTGGTCGATTGCCAGCGAAAGAGAGCCTCCGGCGCTGACTTGGACAGCTTTGAGTACCGTGCTTGCATGCTTGGGATCGAGCAGCACCGAGCTGGGAGTAGGATTCGCGTTAGTGCCGCTGGTTTTTCCGTTGCCGAGTTGGCCATAGTCGTTGCGTCCCCATGCCCATGTGTTCCCATCTTGGTCGATTGCCAGCGAATGAAAATCTCCGGCGCTGACTTGGACAGCTTTGAGTACCGTGCTTGCATGCTTGGGATCGAGCAGAACTGACTGAGGGGTGTTAGTGCCCCTGGTATTTCCGTTGCCGAGTTGGCCGTTGTCGTTGTTTCCCCATGCCCATGTGTTCCCATCTTGGTCGATTGCCAGCGAAAACAACCTTCCGGCGCTCACCTGTATGGCTTTCAGCCCCTTATCAACGTTGGATCCTGTGGAAGGATCGCATACGCGCACGGGGACGGACGAAAAGCTTGTTGTGTTGTTGCCGAGCTGGCCGTTGTTGTTGTTTCCCCAGGCGTAGGCGTATCCGTCGCTGCCCACGGCCAGTGAATGATCGGTTCCGGCGCTGACCTGCACGTAGGTGAAGTCAGCCGACACGCCTGCAGGCTTCTTCACTATGACTGGTGTATTTCGGTTGCTGGTATTTCCGTTGCCGAGCTGGCCGTAGTTGTTGAATCCCCAGGCGTAGGCATTGCCGTCGCTGCCCACAGCCAAGGAGAAGTTGTTGGTGCCTGAGCTGCTGATTTGGTTGAATTTGGTGCTGTTGGCAGCTGCTGGCGGAGTGATGGTGGTCTGTTGTCCTCCTGTCTGGCTGCCTTTGTCGGGGTTGATTTTCCATGTGTTGTTGGGGTCTTTTAGGGTCCATTTGGCGGTGAGGGTGAAGTTCTGGGTGACGGGTTTGCTGAAGTCGTAGGCGACCTGCCCGATGAACCATCCGTCGAACTGGTAGCCGTCGCGTACCGGGTCGGGGGAGGGCCGTTTGGCCCTGCCGTACGGGTAGGGGACACTCTGGTCTTTAGGCTTGGTGCCTTCTTCGCCCGTGTCGAAGGTGACTGTGTGGGTGGTGTCCGTAGTGGTGTCTCTGGTCAGGGTCTGGTCGACCGTGTAGTTGAGGCTCCTGGTGAAGGGCTGGCCGTATTGGTTGCCGGTGATGGTGATGGCTGCTGGTCCGGGCTTGCGGGCAGGCATGTCCGTCTGCCAGGCGTCGCCGGTCTTGCTGAGTGTGAGTGTCTGGCCGTCCATACTGGCTGTTTCCAGAGTGGGTGCCTGTGTGATGATGGTTCTTTTTGGTTTATCAGGCTGGCCCTGCTCATCAAGTTTCCACTGGTATAGGCTGCCTTGTCTGCTGATGGCGGTGATTCTGCCGTCGGCTTCGGAGGCTTGCATGTAGGTCTGGCTGCCGTCGTCCGCCCGCTCGGGTTTGTTGCCGGGCTTCCAGGCCCAGACTTGGCCGTCCATATCGGTGATGATGGCCTGGCTGCCGTTGGTGGTGATTGATCGGGCTTTCATGCTTTCCGGCAGGCTGGCGGCTGTTATTTTGGTCGAGCTGTCGTTTAGGTACTGGGTCTGCCCGTCCGCATCCAGGAGGAGGAACCCCTTGTTGAGGGCTTGGGCTTGGATGATGCGCATGCCCGGTTCCTGTTCGATGCGTGAAGGCCTGGCGTTTCCCGAGGCCGTTTTCCAGGTCCAGGTTTGCCCGTCCGCGTCCAGGATGAGGATCCGCTTGTCGGAGGCGGCGGCGGTCATGGCCTGAGCATGCCCGGGCAGGCCGGTTGCGGCCTGCTGGGTGAATTCCGTCTGGTCCTGGCTGCCGGCCTGGTAGGCGTGGACGTGTCCCTGCCGGTCCACCGCCAGGAGGCGGTCGTCATTCATGCTGATGCTGGTGAACCCGGTGTTCCGGTCGGTGTCGAGGATTACGGGTTCAGTCTGTCCGCTGTGCCAGATGTAGATCCGCTGGTCGGAGCCGAGGGCCGCCTGCCACCGGCTGCCGGCTGCGGCCTGCAGATAATGGAACCCGCTGGGAGCCTGGGCGGGGAAGGGAACCTGCTTGGGCGGGCTATCTTTCGTCCATGTGTAGATGCGGCCGTCGCCGGTCAGGCTGACAGTCTGCTCGCCTGCGGCGTGGATATTGCTGAAACGTGGTTCTTGCTTGTCGGGCGGGTTGATGGCCAGGCGGGCTCCGGAGGCGGGCCCGTGGTCCGGGCTCAGCGTCCAGTCTGTGACTTTGGTCCACTGGGCTTTCAGGGTCGTGTCCTGGAGGATGGGGGTTTGCAAGTCGAAAGGCTGACCGTCATATGTCCACCCGTCGAACCGGAAGCCCTCACGCTGCGGATTCCGTTCCGGAGGCGAGGCGAGAATCCCATTCTTCACGCTCGCCTGTGTTGGTTTGCTTCCGTCGGTCGGGTCGAAGCGCACCACGTGCGCGGCCTGAGCATCCGTTATTTCTGTTGATTTGGCCGGAGCCGATTCGCCGCTGCCTGTGCTGCCCGTCGGCGATGAGGGAGCATTTGGGCTTGCTGTTGCGGTGCTTAACGGCGATGCTGTTGTCAGAGGCGATGGCGAGGGAAGTTGAGTATTTGATGCACTGCTGGGGAAAGAGGCGGGATTTTGCTCAGCTACGCGAGGGGTCTGACGACCCCCCCCCCCCGGTGAGGATAGGAGCGTCCGCTGCGTTGGCGGACGCGACGCCCAAGCCTGCCAGCAGGCTCAGTAGGACGATCATCATCGCCGAAACGGAACGCAGACGGGAAACCAGATGCATGACTTATAAACCCCTTACCGACACCAAGCAAAGCCAACTGCTCGCCTATAACGTCTTGTCTGCCAGAAAACTATTCTTTCTTCCAATGCCAGCTCAGCATCAGATTGCACGAGCCATAGCGGAAAGCCAGCCGTTTCCCGACACCCCTATCTTCACCATACCACCAAGTTAAAAAGCAACACACAAAGCAATTGGTGGTAAGCGATTTGGAACTATTTGGACTATGGACCGTGTAATCGTCGGTTTTTATGGCATAACAGCAATTCCGATTAATTGCATTACTGATGGAGCTGCACGCAAGCATCGCTCCTATTGGCTCTTATCTCCTTCACGAAGTTCAACATGTGCCTGGCGATAGAGGCTGAAGGGTGGATCTAGTCTGGAGTGCCCCAACATCTTGGGGGATTCGACTGCATTAACGTGCCTCAGATTGACGCCGCTATGTCTTTGCTTGATCGGCAAAACGACCATCTGCTTTAAACTTGTCGGCCAATAATAGACCGGTTGTCAGGTTTGTTCCCGATGCAGGATAATCGGCTGACTGCGCGCGATAAAAGCTGCCGCTTCCACTATTGCTGTCGGTGGTCGATTGATAGATGTGGTGGGGGCGCGAGAGGGGTGTCGGCTCCCTTGGGGATTGAGCCTTGAATGACACTCGCCTCCGTGCGCCCCCAGTGAGGCCGAGGCGGGGGGATTAATCCGTCCCGGTCTTTCTTACTCGTGCGAAGCGTGTGACAGCTGTCGCTGTTCCCTCCGGTAGTGACGAGCTGCTATGACACCCCCCATGCCGATCATGCCGGTGGTCAGGGCGAGCAGTATGCCTTCCCCGCCGGCCTGAGGGAGCACGCCCAAAGGCGTGTAGGTATATCTGAGGGTGGTGTCCGGCTTTTGGGCTGCGCCGCCCAGCGTGTAGTCGACGCTGACCGTGACCGTGCCCGGCTCATGAGCGGGTGTGACCACTGTGACGCTGCCGTCATCTTGGCTTTTGGGTAGGTCCTTTACGACGGTGCGGTCGAATGTGATGCCGGTGATCACCGGCTGCAGGTTGAACACTACTGGTACTGGGGCTAAACTCCGACTCCCTGCGTCAGGATTGCCGAGTTGGCCATAGTAGTTGTATCCCCATGTTCTGGCGCTCCCCTCCTCGTCGATTGCCAACGAATGCCAGCCTCCACTACTGATCTGTGTAGCGTTCAAGCATGGGCCTGGTGAGCTTGTGGATTGGGTGGAGGCGAATACCTTCACCGGAGAATGCTGATCATTCGTGGTGTTGTTGCCGAGCTGGCCATACTCGTTACTCCCCCATGCCCAGGCCCTTCCCTCCTCGTCGATTGCCAGCGAATGCTTAAATCCGGCGCTTGCTTGTATTACTTTCACCTCCTTGTTTTCGGTGGTGGGGAATTGTACGGACGCGGGAAGAGAATTCGCGTTTTTGCCGCTGGCGCTCCCGTTGCCGAGTTGGCCATAATAGTTGTATCCCCATGCCCAAGCCTGGCCATCAGTGTCGATTGCGAGCGAGTGCCAGCCTCCTGCACTGACCTGTACAGCTGTAACGCTGCCTGACTCTTTCTTGGGGTATTGCACCAGCGTGGGAGCGGTATTTGTACTACTATCGCCGTTGCCGAGTTGGCCATACCTGTTGTATCCCCATGCCCAGGTGTTGCCTTCATTGTCGATTGCCAGCGAATGCTCATACCCGGCACTTGCTTGTATTACTTTCACCTCTTTGTCCTCAGTTATGGGGAATTTTGCGCGTACCGGAATAGAATTCGCGACATTAGACGCACTGCTAGTGCCGTTGCCGAGCTGGCCATAGTGATTACGTCCCCATGCCCAGGTGCTTCCATTTGCATCAATTGCCAGCGAATGTTCGCCTCCGGCACTCACTTGTATGGACTTCAGTCCCGTGGTCGCATTGGAGCTGGTAGCGGGGTCACGCACTCGCAAGGGAGCAGTGGAATAACCGCCGTTGGTATTGTTGCCAAGCTGGCCATATGTGTTGTCTCCCCAGGCGTACACGTATCCGTCGCTGCCCAGGGCAAGCGAATGCCCATCTCCGGCGCTAACCTGTACATAGGTGAAATCATTTGGTAGATTCGTATATATCATGGGATCGGGCTTCTTCACCACGACCGGCTTGTCTCGTTGAGTAGTGGTCCCATCGCCAAGCTGGCCATAGTCATTGTTCCCCCAAGCGTAGGCGTTTCCATCACTGCCCACAGCCAAGGAAAAAGCAAACCAAGTGCTTTTTGAGCTGCTGATCTGGTTGAATTTGATGCCGCTGATATTGGCGGGTGGGGTGATGGTGGTCTGTTGCCCGCCAAGCTGGCCACCCTTGTCAGGGTTGATCTTCCAAGTGTTGCCCGGGTTCTTGGGTGTCCATTTGGCGGTGAGCGTGAGGTTGTCTGTGACAGGCTTGCTGAAGTCGTAGGCGACGTTTTTGATGAACCACCCGTCAAACAGGTAGCCTTGACGGGCCGGATCGGGGGAGGGCCGCTGTACCCTGCCGTACGGATAGGAGACCTTCTGGTTGCTGGGTGTCGGGTCTCCCTCGCCTGTGTTGAAGTAAACCGTGTAGCTGGTTTCTGTTTCGGTGTCCCTGGTCAGCGGCTGGTCTACGGTGTATTGGAGACTTTTGGTGAAGGTCTGGTCATCCTGCCTGCCGACGAGTGTGATGGTGGTTGGTCCGGGCTTGTGGGCTGGGGCATCTGCCTGCCAGGTATGATTCTTTCCGGTGAGTTTCAGCGGCTGGCTGTCCATACTGGCTGATTCAAGGGTGGGCGCCTGAGTGGTGTTGAGCCTGACCGGTTTGCTGAGTTGGCCTTGAGCGTCCAGACTCCACGTGAGTATGCTGCCATGCTTGTCGATGGCGGTGATCTTGCTGCCAACACTGGCGGCTTGTACGTACTGCTGGTTCCCGTTGTATACGCGCATCGGCGTTTCGCTGGGCTTCCACGTCCAAACGCGTCCCTCTGTGTCTGTGATCAAGGCCTGGTCCTCGTTGGCGATGATCCAGCTGGTCTGCGCGCCGTCCGGCAAGCCGACTAGGTTCATGTTGGTTGTGCCGTCGGCCAGGTACCAAGCCTGACCGTCCGCGGCCAGGAGGAACCCTTGGTTGAGAGCTGCTGCTTGGATGATGCGTCTGCCCTGGTCCTGCTTGACGCGTGCTGGTTCGGCTTTTCCAATCTTGCTCGTCTCCCAGGTCCAGGCCTGTCCGTCCGCGTCCAAGATGAGGATCCGCTTGTTGGAGGCGGCGGCGAGGATGGCCTGCGCTTTTCCGGGCAGGCTGGTTGCGGCTTGTTCTGTCGGTTTTATGCTCTGGTTGTCTATTGGGTCGGTTTGGAAGAGGTGGACTTGTCCTTGCCGGTCCACCGCTAGCAGCTGATCATCGTGCATGCTGATGCTGGTGAACCCGGTGTTCTGGTCAGTGTTGAGGATGGTGGGCGTGGCTTGCGCGCTGGTCCAGGTGTAGATCTGGTGGTCGGATCCTAAAGCGGCATCCCAATGGCTGCCGGCTGCGGCCTGCAGGTAATGGAACCCGTCGGCAGTATGGGTGGGGAAGGGGACCTGCTTTGGTGTGCTTTCCTGCATCCATATGTAGATTCTGCCATCGCCGGTCAGTCCGACAGTCTGGTCGCCTGCGGCGTGGATATTGCTGAAACGTGGTTCTTGCTTGTCGGGCGGGCTGATGGTCAGACGGGCTCCGGAGGCGGGCCCGTGGTCCGGGCTCAGCGTCCAGTCCGTGATTTTCGACCACTGAGCTTTCAGGGTTATATTCCGGAGTACCGGGGTTTGGAAGTCATAGGGCTGGCCGTCAAGCGTCCACCCGTCGAACCGGAAGTCCTTACGTTGCGGATTCTTTTCCGGAGAGGTGGCTAAAGACCCGGTTTTCACGGCTGCTTTGGTTGGTGTGCTGCCGTCGGCCGGGTCGAAGTGCACCTCGTGTGCATCTTGATCATCCGTTTTTTCTGATGATTTAGCCGCAACGGAGTTTGTGCTGTCAAGTGTTCCCGTCGTTGATGACGGGGTGACTGGACTCGCTGTTGGGCTTAATGGTGTGGTGGCTTGTAATACCGATGGTGAGGGCAGTGGTGTGCTGGTTGTGCTGCTGGGGGTAATGCCTGGGGTTTGTTTAGCTACGCGAGGGGTCTGACGACCCCCCCCCCCCGGTGAGTACAGGAGCGTCCGCCTGGGCGGATGCGACGCTCAGACCTGTCAGTAGGCTCAGCAGGACGGTCGTCATTGCCAAGATGCGGCGCAGACGGAAAACCATATGCATGAAACCAAAACCCCTTCACCAAACGTCAAGCGGTGTCAAAGCCGCCTGCACATAACGTCTTGTCTGTCGGAAAGTCCTTCTGTCTTTCAATGCCGACTCAGCATCAGATTGCACGAGCCGTAGCGGAAAGCCATCTGTTTTCCGACACCCCTTTTTTCACCATACCACCAAATTAAAAAGCAACACACGAAGTAATTTGTGGTAAGTGATTTGGAATTATCTGGTTTATAGACCGTGTCATCGTCGGTTTTTACGGCAGCACAGTAATTTCGATTAATCGCATCACTGGTGAAAGCGCTGCGTGAGCATTACCCTATTGAATCTCGCCACCGCCACGATATTCATCACTGATTGGCCATAGAACGCTGATAAACAACTGAATCGGCGGGGGTTTCAGCATCTCAAAGCAGCCGACTATAGCAGCTTGCTCTTGCTTGGTCTGCAAAAAGACGACCCAGACAAGCATGGTAACAAGTAGCAAACAACCATAGGTTTTGTTCCTGACACGAAACAATAACCTCCAACGTCAAGAGCAGTTGCTTCCTTTATCGCTGTCGTGTGGTTGATCAATAAGTGTGGTGGGGACGCGGGAGGGGCGTCGGCTCACTTGGGGATTTGAGCCTTTAGTGACGCTTGCTTCCCTACTCCCCTTATTCTGGCAGGAGGTGGGGGGGGGGTGATATATGCCCTCGGCCTTTCTTACTCGTGCAAAGCGTGCAATAGGCGGTGTTGTTCTCTCCGGTGGCGGCGGGATGCCAGCACTGCGCCCATGCCGGTCATGCCGGTGGCCAGGGCGAGCATGATGCCCTCACCGCCCGCCCGGGGGAGTACGCCTGCAGGCGTGTACGTGTATCTGAGGGAGGTATCGGTCAGAGTCTGTCCTGAGCCGCCCATCGTGTAGTCCACGCTGACCGTGACCGTGCCCGGCACGTGCGCAGGCGTGAGCACGGTGACGCTGTTGCTGTTGTTGATATTGGTCAGATTCGTGCCGGGGCTAGAGTCGAACCTGGCTGCGCTGATCACCCGAGACAGGTTGAACTCCACTAACACCGGGGCATAGGCATCTTTGTAGCTGTTGTTGCCGAGCTGACCATAGCCGTTGTATCCCCATGCATACGTGTATCCATCCTTGCCGATAGCCAGAGAATCCCAATTTCCCGCACTGACTAGAGTGCTGTTCAGACTTAGATCAGTGTTGTTTGGGGATGCAGGATTTCGCACTTTTGCTGGTTGTCTGTGAACAGTGGAACTGTCATAGTTGGTATAACCAAGTTGGCCGTAATCGTTTCGTCCCCACGACCATGAAATTCCATTGTTGTCGACAGCTAGGGACGTGTCGTATCCCGCACTGACCTGGCTGGCTTTGAAGGGGATAGTGGGATTGTCGGGATTGTATACCTGCGTTGGAATAAAAATTTCGTCAGTCTTGGTATTTTGTCCGAGTTCGCCCCAATAATTCCATCCCCATGACCAGGTGTTCCCTTGGGCATCGATTGCAATAGTATGCTCAAAACCAGCGCTGATTTGAACGCTTTTCAAACTTTTGCTTGTATCATGGGGATTGTTCGGGTCGCGCACGCGCCCAGGAACAGGATTCGCACCGTCGAAGCCGTTGCTGGTGTTGTTGCCGAGCTGTCCATTGGTGTTGTCTCCCCAGGCGTATACGTATCCGTCGCTGCCCACAGCCAATGAAACACTATTGTGCATCTTGCCGGATTCAATTGAATTGCTGATTTGGTTGAATTTAACGCCGCTGCGGCTGTCTGGCGGGGTGATGGTGGTGGTTTCGTTGCCGAACTGGTTGCCCTTGTTGGGGTTGATGGTCCACGTGGTTCTGGGGTTTTTGCTGGTCCAGCGGGCGGTGAGCGTGATGTTTTCGGTGACAGGTGTGCTGAAGTCGTAGCGGTGTTGCCGGTGAACCATCCTTCGAACTGGTAGTCGCTTCGCGTCGGATTTGGGTAGGGCCGCTGCACTCGCCCGTACGGGTAGGGAATCTGTCGGGGTTGGGGTGCCTGGCTTCCTCCGGTTGCATTGAAGCTTACCGTGTAGGTGGAGCCAGACTGGGCGTCTCTGGTCAGAGTCTGGTCGACCATGTATTCGAGGCTCCTGGTGAAGGACTGGTTGTTTTGTTTGCCGGTGATGAGAATGGCGGCTTTTCCGGACGTGTGTGCAGGTATATTCGTCTGCCAGGTGTCGCTGGTTTTGGTGAGTGCCAGTGGCTGGCCGTCCATACTGGCTGTCTCCACGGTGGGTGCCGTGCTGGCATTGATTCTGCCTGGCTTGCCCTGCCATCATCGCCGATGCACGACGCAGACGGGAAGCCAGACGCATGAAATCAAAGCCCCTCCG
Source organism: Bifidobacterium polysaccharolyticum (assembly GCF_016101585.1). Taxonomy (GTDB): domain Bacteria; phylum Actinomycetota; class Actinomycetes; order Actinomycetales; family Bifidobacteriaceae; genus Bombiscardovia; species Bombiscardovia polysaccharolytica. Next base: position 745,539 of record NZ_JACFQG010000001.1, on the reverse strand, counting down.
CTAACAGCAAGCGAAGCCATCATCGCTTGCCTATAAACGTCTTGTCTGGCGAAAAGCTGCCCGGTGTGTCAGCGTCAGCACTGCACCAGTCGAAAAGGCCATGACGAAAAGCGCTCAGATCCTCACCACTTCAGCATTGAACATACCATCGAAAGAAAATATAGCTGTATTGTTAACCAACCGCGGTAGTAGCGAAAGCGGCGCGTAAGCGGCGCACCGTCAATTAATATTCACCTTTAAGTCCTTGTCTGCCCGGCGATAGAATGAGCTGACAAATCGGGCGTGAGGGAAGCGACGACCATAGTGACGACTTTGGACGATGTGGCCGGTGAGGCCGGGGTGTCGCGAATGACTGCATCCAATGCCCTACGGGGCAAATCCTCAGTCAAACCTGCTACGGCGCGTCGGGTGTTGGAGGCGGCGCAACGTCTGGGATACCGGCCCAATCTGGCGGCCCGGCGACTCAGCTCGGGCAGGTCCGGGATCATCGGCTTCTCCACTGTGGAGCTGGACCGTTCGCCCTTCTCGGCGGCCCTGGCGGCGGCGGTATCGGATCAGGCCTTCAGCATGGGGTATCAGACGCTAATCCAGCAGACGCGGCAGATGGCCAGCTACGAGTCATCCATGGTGGCAGACATCGCCACCCAATTTTGCGAGGGAACCATCCTGTCCGCGCCGGTCCTGTCCGCTGACTCTATCGCCGCGCTCAATCGGCGCTATCCCTTGGTGGTTTTCGACGGTCCGCGGCTGGACTCGTCTGTAGACACCGTTCGCAGTCCTAACCGACAGGGTGCCCAGGCAGCAGTGGAGCATCTAATAGACCATGGTTGCCGGCGGATTCTTGTTCTTGGCACCGCCTATAAAGCCCCAGACCAGCTGGCTCAGACCAGCCTAGGGCGGGAACAGCGACTCTTGGGTGCCATGCAGGCAGCACAAGGTCATGGAATCAGCCTAGGATCTGAAGATGTTGTCGACTGCGACTGGGATCAGGGCAGCGCCGACCAGGCCATGGCCGTTCTGCTGACTCGCCGCAGGGATTTTGACGGGGTCTTTGCCCTGACGGATGTGGTGGCCATCGGGGCCCTGCACGCGCTGGGTGCACATGGGGTGCGGGTGCCCGAGCAGGTTGCACTGATTGGTTTCGACGGGCTGGAAGTGTCCCGCTTCCTTACACCTGCCCTTTCGACCATTCGCGTAGACACTGACCGGGTGGCGGCCGAGTGCTTGCGACTGCTCATGGCTCGGATGAAAGATCCGCCCAGCAGACATCAGCCCGAGCAGGTGGACCTGCCCTTCACGCTGGTGGAGGCTGGCAGTACAGCCCGGTCCTGAGCGCTTCAACCGCGAATCAGTGTCAGAGTCAGCAGGTCAGGGGTGGGACCTTCGTCTCCGGCTTGGACCTGTACCCTGACAGCCCGGTCGGGCAGAGCGTCCAATCCACGACCGGTCAGGGGGTAGCGGTCCAATATTCTGCCGTTTTCGCGGCTTCTTACGGGCTGGCCCAATTCCAGGCCCTCCGTCCGCAGGGAGTAGGGTGCGGCGCTGTCCTGGTCCCGCATGGTGACCTCCAGCATTTTCGCGCCGCCGGTGGCATCCCGCAGCCGGTATGAGAAGCAGCCCCCAGCTAGGGCGTGACGGGTGTTGATTCCCTCAATCAGCTCCTGCCGGTCATTCCTGCCCTGATACTTGTGGTCGATTTCGGACTGCTGGGACCCGCAGTCCACCCGGTCGCAGACCTGCAGCTCATGGGCCTGTTCCTGTGCATCGATCTCTTCCAGGGCTCGGTGGACACGGTCCTTATCGCCATCCTTCGCCCAGGGCAGGTAGACCGAGTATCGCGAGGCTTCGATGGAAGTGAAGGGGACCAGTAGCAGGCGTGAATCGGTCCACCCCTGTTTTCCGGTCTTGGGTCTGGAGACGGCCACTTCTATGGCGCCGTCGTCCTGGGGGTGGGGCAGCAGGAAGTCCTGGGGCGCTCCCTGGAGCACGGGCAGGTCGCCCAGCGGACGCAGGGGGCCGGAGGCGATGTGCCCGGCACGGGAGTCGTCAGCCTTCAGACCTATCAGGTCGGCATCGTCGCTGCGGGCGGCCATGACCTTGACGCCGCGCAGCAGGCTGACCCAGTCCGAACCGTCCGGCAGCGGCTCGGCAGTCACCCGGACCTGGTGGCGCAGCTCCAGGCTCACTCGGCCGGTCCAAGTCAGATGCAGGTGGTCGAAGCGGGGGCTGCCATCCGAATCGGACTTCGCCGGCTCGACGGTCATGTTTGCCTGGCCTTGCCTGATCCGGTAGTTGGCATCCTCCAGCCACCAGGGATGACGCAGGTAGAGGTCCAGGGTCTGCTGGCTTTGGTCTTCGGCTTCTAGATCCAGGCATCCAATATTGGTGGTCCCGGGGCCGGGAGAGTAGACCAGGCTGATCCGCAGCCCGCGCTGGGACCAGTCCAGGCTGGCGGGGATGAAGAGGTTGACTGCCAGAGACGCGGATTCCTGGTCAGGATTATTTCCGGGTCGGCGCTCGAAGATCATGGCGCCGTAGCGGGCGTGGTTTTCCAGGCCGGTGCCCACGCAGCACCAGAAGGAACGCTGTGCGCTGGAATAGACCCTATAGTGCCGGGGTCGCATGGGGGTGAAGTAGACGAAGCCATGCTCGCGGATGCCCACCGTGGATACCAGATGGTTGACCAGTACCCGCTCATAGAAATCCAGGTAGCGGGCCTGTCCGGTGCGGTCGTAAAGGCGCAGTGCCAGCTTGGCCATGTTGTAGCTGTTGCAGGTCTCCAGGCCCTCGCGGGAGGTGACCATGGCCGAGAAATCATCGGGTGGATTGAAATGCTCGGAGATGGAGTGGGCCCCGATGGAGACCGTGCGCTTGTCCACCACCCCATGCCAGAAGGTGTCCACGGCTTTGCGGAAGGCCTCGTCTCCGGTGATCTCGGCCAGACGCTCGTATCCCAGGACCTTGGGTATCTGTGTATTGGCGTGCAGGCCGGTCAGCTGGTCCTTGCCTGCGGCCAGCGGTTCGAAGAAGGGGCGGTCGGTCAAGCGACGGGCCTGGCGGAGATAGCGGTCCTTTCCGGTCAGCTGATAGAGGCGGGCGAAGGCCTCGTTCAGGCCCCCGTACTCGCAGGTCAGCATGGTCTGAAAATTCTGTTCGTCGATATTGTCCACCAGGTCGCACCACCAGTCGGCCAAGCGCAGGACCATAACGCGGGCCATGTCGGAGGCGCTCTTGGTTTGGAAGGACTGCCAGCAGTCCAGCAGGCCGGCAAAGAGCTTGTGCAGGTTGTAGAGGGGCACCCAGGAGCCCAGCAGATCGAAGGACTGGGCCTGCACGTGACCCTGCCGCAGGTTCCGGAAGAGCTCGGCGCTGTGAGGCATGCCGCCCAGGAAGCCGTCGCCCGAGGCCTCCTGGCATTCGAGCAGGCCGGTCAGCATGCGGGTGGCGCGCTCCAGGAAGGGCCAGGTTTGCATACTCTGCCAGTAGGCCGCCAGTCCGGACAGGTAGTGGCCGCCGATGTGGCCGTCCAGACCCATGGACTCCCAGTTGGGGTATGGATCCGCCTTGGCGGGCAGACCTGCCTCTCGCCGATAGGGGGCCAGGAGGCGATCGGGATCCAGACTCAGCAGGTAGTCCGAGCCGGCCTGCTGTGCATCGGCGTAGATGCTGCCGGGGGTCAGTCGGACCTGGGATGGTGTGAAGCGGACATCCGGTCCAGGATGGTTTTGCGCGGATTGGGATTGATGGCGTGCGTCGGTCATGGCTCCTCCTTGCGACGATTCGCCGGCGGTGTTCGGGGTGCCGTTCGGACAGGCCTGTGGTGGCTGAGTCGTCGGCGTTGCTGACGATAATTGTAGCGCTACATATACGGTAATGTCGCGGTATAAGCCATTGTCCATATTGGCGATGTTGCCATGCGATGCCATTGCCGGTCTGAAGGAAGTATATGGGTGGCCCCATTGCGTCGGGGGAGTTGGGGCCACCCCTGTGGTCCGGGCTTTGTGTTGGGGATAGTGATAACCCGGACCTTCTTACACAAGAGAAGTCTTTATTGTTGTCGGCTGAGGGTTCCCAGCCGGTGGCGTCTGGCTGCTGCAGCGCATGTGAAGGCGAGCAGCCCGGCGACTAACAGGGGAAGCAGGCCGCCTCCTCCTGCCGAAGGCAGCAGGCTGATGGAGGTGTACCGATACGTGTTGCTGGTATCGGGGGTTTGGGCTGCTCCATCCAGCCTCCAGTCGATGGTGACGGTTGACGTGCCGGGCATGTGTGCCGGCGTGGTCGCCGTCCAGGTGCCGTCGTGGTTCTTGGTCAGGTCAGGGGCTTCCACATTGTCGAACAGGACATGCGTGGGGGTGCCTTGCCCGGGGAAATTGTCCATGGCCGGGCTGGCGGCCTGGGTGTTGCCGGCGTCGCGGCCCAGTTGCCCGTTGGTGTTGTCTCCCCAGCTGTAGAGGTTGCCGTCAGAGCCCAGGGCCAGACTGTGCCATGCTCCTGCGCTGGCTTGGGTGAACGTGATGCCTGCCGGCGTATCGGTTTTGCCTGGCATGTCTGCCGGGGTTTTGCTGGTGTCGCGGCCCAGCTGTCCATTGGCGTTGTCTCCCCAGGTGTAGAGGCTGCCGTCGGAACCTAAGGCGATGGAATGTTCGTCTCCTGCGCTGGCTTGGGTGAAGGCGAGATCTGCCGGGATGTTGGCTTTGCCTGGCTTGTCAGCAGGTGTGCTACTGGTGTCGCGGCCCAAGCGTCCATTGTCGGGATTGCCCCAGGTGTAGAGGCTGCCATCGTCGCTTACGGCCACGGAGTGGCTTCCGCCTGCGCTGGCCTGGGTGAAGACGATGCCTGCAGGTGTGTCGGCCTTGCCGGGCTTGTCTGCCGGAGTGCTGGTGGTGCTGCGCCCGAGTTCGCCGCGGGTGTTGCCACCCCAGGTGTACACATTCCCTTGAGTGTCGAGAGCCACTGTGTGGCACCAGCCTGCACTGACGCTACTGAAAGTGACGTCTGCCGGAGTGTCGGCTTTTCCAGGCTTGTTTGCCGGGATGCTGCTGGTGTCGCGGCCCAGTCGGCCGGCGCTGTTGTCTCCCCAGGTGTAGAGGTTGCCGTCCGAGCCCACGGCTACCACATGCGATTCGCCTGCGCTCGCCTGGGTGAAGGTGATGCCTGCCGGGGACTCCACCTTGTTGGGCCTGTTGGCTGGTTTGCTGCTGGTGACGGCACGGCCCAGCTGGCCTCGGCTGTTGTCTCCCCAGGTATAGAGGCTGCCATCGGAGCCCAGGGCCACGGAAAATCCATAGCCTGTGCTGGCATGTACGAAGTTGACGCCTGCAGGGGCCTCCGCTCTGCCGGGATGGCTGTCCTGCTTGTCGGCGGTGTCGCGGCCCAGCTGCCCATGGCTGCTGTTGTCTCCCCAGGTGTAGAGGCTGCCATCGGAGCCCACAGCCCCGGAATGGAGGTCTCCTCCGTCGACTTGGCTGATGCGGATGCCGCGTTTCAGTGGCGGGGTCAGTGTGACGGTCTGGCCGCCTGACTCGGGACCGCTGGCCTTGTCGAGCTTCCACTTGGTGTCGGCGCTGCTCCAGTGGGCGGTCAGGTTCACCTTGCCGGTGACCGGCCTGCTGAAATCGTAGGCTGTATCGCCGGTGAACCAGCCGTCGAACAGGTAGCCCCTCTTGGTTGGATCCTTGGCGGGGCGTTTCACATGGTCGCCCTCGGTCACGAGTTGGAGGTAGAACCCAATGCCACCGGCAGGGTCGAAATCAATAAGGTAAGTGCCCAGGTACCTGTAGGGCAGATGTGCGTCTGGACGCTTGCCGTTCATCTTCCAGGTGACGGCCACATCCACCCTGCCATGCTCATGTCTGGGTGTGGTGACGCTCCAGGTGCCGTCCGTGTTGGCGGTCAGGTTGGTGCCGGGCGTCCCGCCGAAACTCACCTTGTCGGGTTTGGGATCCTCGGGGAAGGCGACCATGCCGGGACGGCTGTCGTAGTTGCCGCTGGTGCGGCGTCCCAGCTGGCCGTACTTGTTTTCTCCCCAGCTGTAGAGGTTGCCGTCGGAGCCGATGGCCAGGGAATGGGAATAGCCTGCGCTGACCTGGGTGAATTTTGCGACGCCTGTCGGCACGGTGACCTTGCCTGGCTTGGTACCGTATAAAGCTGATCCGGTGTCGCGTCCCAGCTGGCCCCGATTGTTTTCTCCCCAGCTGTAGAGGTTGCCGTCCGATCCCAGGGCCAGGGTATGCCTGAGTTCTGTGCTGACCTGGGTGAATTTTGCGACGCCTGCCGGCATGGTCACCTTGCCCGGTCTGCCGTCACGGTAGGGATAACCGCCGGTGTCCCGTCCTAGCTGGCCGTGTTCGTTCCATCCCCAGCTGTATAGGCTGCCGTCTGAGCCAGTGGCCAGGGATGTCCACTCTCCGGCCGCGATCCAAGTGAATTTTGTGATGCCTTCCGGGGTGGGCACTTTGACCGGTTGGCCGTCTTTTCCCGCCAAAGCGGTGTCGCGTCCCAGTTCGTCATAACTGTTGTCCCCCCAGGTGTAGAGATCGCCGTCCGAGTCGAGGGCCATTGAGTAGAAGGTTCCTGCACTGAGCTGGGTTATTTTCGTGATGCCTGCTGGCATGGGCACCTGGCCTGGCTTGACGTCGTATGCGGCCGAACCCGTGTCGCGTCCCAATTCACCGTGCTTGTTTTCTCCCCAGCTGTAGAGGTTGCCGTCTGATCCTAGGGCCAGGGAATGCCATTTTCCTGCGCAGGCTTGGGTGAAGCGGACGCCGGCCGGGGCAGTGACCAGGCCCGGCTGATTGTCTATCTCGGGGTCGTCTTTCGGGGACTTGCTTACGGTCTCGCGCCCCAGTTCGCCGTAACTGTTGTGTCCCCAGCTGTAGAGGTTGCCGTCCGAACCGATGGCCAGGGAGTGGTAGTAGCCTGTGCTGACCTGGGTGAAGTGGACACCATCTGGCGGAGTGATAAGGCTCGGCGTGCGCTTTTCTTCTTCAGGGGTTCCCAGTATGTAGTTGTTGTCTCCCCACCTGTAGAGGTTGCCGTCCGAAGCGATGGCTTGGGAACCTTCTATTTTTGCGGGAATAATATGGCTGAAGCGTATCTCTGGTTTGGTGGGTGGGGTCAGGGTGATCTTGGCGTCTCCTGTGGTTTTCCCAGAGGTGGGGGAGAGGCTCCAGGCGCTGGTTCCCTTGGTCCAGTGGGCGGTCAGGGTCAGGTCTGTGGTGACCGGCTGAGTGAAGTCGTAGGCCACCTTTGAGTCGCCGTTGGCGTCTTTGGTGAACCAGCCGTCGAAAAGGTAACCCTCCTTGGTTGGGTCCTTGGCGGGCCGGCTGGCCTGGGTGCCTTCGGCTATGGTCTGCGAGTCGACGTTGCTGCCGTCAGCGCTGTCGAAGATGACCTGGTACGACGTTGAGGCTGTTTGCGGGCGGCCGGATGTCGCAGTCGCCAGCCTGGGTGTGACCACGGGGGTTGCTGTGCTGAAGGATGCGTCTTTTTGCTGTTCTGTTGCGGTTTCTTCCAATTTTGTCGGTTGGGGTGGGCTGATTGTTTTCGCGGTGGCGTCAGCCGCAGTGAGGCTGCCGATAATCATGCTGGCTGGAAGAATGACGATGACCTTCAAAAGGTCTACAACAATGGCTGACCGGGAAGATGCGTCCGGATGGCACATGATCGCTACAAACCCCTTTCCCAAGATAAGGCGGTCAAATGATGAAAATCCCAAGTTTTTCATCGACTGCGTGCCGGGCACATTCCCGGTAGCTAGACAAACGTTAGCATACAGGGTCGGTCCAAAACGGAAGCAACACCCGGATAAATCAAGTAAAAAATGTTATGTCAAATTCCGGATTGTAAGGCTTTCTGTCTAGGAAGGGGTAAAAAAGAGATGGGTGGCTCCGTTGTGTTGGGGGATTGGCGGGGCCACCCTGGTTGGCCGGGCCGTCTTGGGGTACGGCCCGGCTTGCTTACTCGAGTGAAGATTCTAGGCGTGCTGGATGCGGGTTTCCCGCCTGTGGCGTCCGGCTGCGGCTGCGCCGGCTGCGGCGAGCAGCCCGGCGGCGAGCAGGAGGATCATGGTGCCGTTGCCGCCCGTCAGGGGCAGGGTGCCTTCGTAGGTATAGGACAGGTGCTTGGGTTCCTGTTTGGTGCCGCCCAGGGTCCAGTCCACGATCACATCAGCCCGCCCCGGACTGTGAGCGGGAGTGGCCAAGGTGACGGACCCGTCAGAATTCTGCTGCAGGTGGTCCACAGCCGTCTTGTCGAACTTGACACCGGTGATTTGCAGTTGTCCGAGCATTACTGGTACCGGCACAAGGCTTATGGCAGCGTCTACATATAACCCTGTGGGGATGCTGGTGTTGCCGAGCTGGCCGAACCAATTGCATCCCGTGCTGTACGCGTTGCCGTCCTGGCCGATTGCCAGGGTATGGAGGCCTCCGACGCTGACTCGTGCGGGTGTGAATCCCTTGGCGGGGTTGTCTTGATCAGCAGGCGGTGACATCTGCACAGGCGTCTTCTGCGGGTCGTTGGTGCTGTTGATGCCGAGCTGGCCCCAGTTGTTCAGTCCCCATGCCCAGGCTGTGCCGTTCTCATCGCCGACTATGGTTTTGTTTACGCCGCCGCTGATCCATGCTACTTTGAATCCCTGGCTGGAGTCCTTGGGGTTCCGTACCTGCATGGGAGTTGACTGATTCTCATACCCGCCATCGCCGAGCTGGGCATCGGCACCGTATCCCCATGCCCAGAGGGTGCCGTCCTGGCCGATGGCCAGTGCATGGCAGTCTCCAGCGCTGATCCTGACTGCTTTGAAGGCCTTGCTGGCATCCTTGGGGTCGGGCACGCGTGCTGGGTCGGCAGCATATTTTTGGCTGTAGTCTCCTGCGATTGTGCCGTTGCCGAGCTGCCCGTAGTTGTTGTATCCCCACGTGTATACGTTGCCGTCCGCATCCAGGGCCATGATGAAGCTGTAGTTGGCGCTGACCTGTACCGCATGTAGCCCCTGGCCGGAGCCGTTGGGGTCCTTGGCCAGGGTCGGTGTCGGCCTGGCCGTGCCGCATGAGTAGGCGGCGTAGTGCTCGCTGCCCCAAGTATAGACGCGTCCCTGCGGGTCGATGGCTGCCGAGTCGGAGGAGCCGGCGCTGATCTGGACGGCTTTGAAGGGCTGGCCGTCCGCGCCCTTGACGGGCTGGGGCTTGGAATGGTTTTGTGTGTCCTTACTGCCGTTGCCGAGCTGGCCCTGGTCGTTGGCCCCCCAGGCGTAGACAATCTGGTCGGAGCCGATGGCCACCACGTGGGCGCCGCCTGCCGCGACCTGCGTATAGGTGAAACCCGAGGCCACGCCATCCGGCAGAGGGACCCTGACCGGCGTCTTCTGCGTAGGCGTCTTGTCTGGATCCTGGCCCAGCTGGCCGTCCTCGTTGGCGCCCCAGGCGTAGACGTTCCCGTCGCTGGCCACACCAACTGAGAAGCCACCCATATCGAGGCTGGCGCTTATCTGGTTGAAGCGGATGCCGCGGCTGAGCCTGGGCGGGGTGATGGTGGTCTGCTGGCCGCCCAGCACGTTGCCCTTGTCTGGGCTGATCGACCAGCCGCCGGTGTTTGCGGGGCTCCAATGCGCGACCAGGGTGATGTCCGCGGTGACCGGCTGGCTGAAATCATACGCCACCTTGGAATCGCCATCGGCATCCTTGAGGAACCAGCCATCAAACAGGAAGCCGTCCTTGGCCGGGCTGCTGGTCGGGCGTGTGGCCTGTTTGCCTATGGTGATCCGCTGCTGGTCTGGTGTCGGCTTGCCGCCGACGCTGTCGAAGGCGACCGTGTAGGAGTTGATGTAGGTGTAGTCCAGGTGCGTGTCGGGCTGCTGGCCGTTCATGGTCCAAGAAATGGCTACGTCTACCTGTTCTTCCGGATGTGCGGGCGTTGTCACGTTCCACGTACCGTCAGTGTTGGCAGTCAGGTTTGCTCCCGCCTTATCGCCGAAGCTGACGCGGGTCGGCTTGGGCTTCTCAGGGAAGCCGACCACGCCCGCCTTGGTGGCGGAAGACTTGGTGGTGTCGCGCCCCAGTTGGCCGCTATCGTTATTTCCCCAGCTGTACAAGTTGCCGTCCGATCCCATGGCCAGGGAAGAGGCCACACCTGCGCTAGCTTGAGTGAAGCTGACTCTGTCAGTCGGGGGTGGCACTTTGCCTGGCTTTTTTCCTGGTGTGCTACTGGCATCTCGTCCCAGTTGGCCGCTGGTGTTGTCGCCCCAGCTGTACAGGTTGCCGTGCGAATCGACGGCCAGGGAATAAGATAGCCCTGCGCTTGCTTGGATGATGTTTTGATTGCTTTCTGGTATGGATACTTTGCCGGGTTTGTTTTCTGGCGTGGTGCTGGTGTCGCGTCCCAGTTGGCCGCTATCGTTGTTTCCCCAGCTGTACAGGTTGCCGTCCGATCCGATGGCTATGGAGAAGAGTTTTCCTGCGCTTGCCTGGGTGAATGATGTGACTCCGTCAGGTGGGTCAACGATGCCTGGCCGGTCTGCTGGCGTAGTGCTGCTGGGGGTGCGTCCCAGCCGTCCATCGCCGTTGCTTCCCCAGCTGTACAGATTGCCGTCCGAATCGATGGCAAGTGAAAAGAAAGTACCTGCGCTGACCTGGGTGAAACGGATGCCTGTTGTCGGCGAAGTCACGATGCCTGGCCGGTTTTCTGGCGTGGTGCTGGTGTCTCGTCCCAGTGCTCCCTTGGTATTGCTTCCCCAGCTGTAGATGTTGCCGTTCTCATCCAGGGCCAGGGCATGCCATGCCCCTGCGCTGACCTGGGTGAAGCGGATGCCTGTTGTCGGCGGAATGACGATGCCTGGCCGGTTTGCCGGTGCTTTGCTAGTGTCTCGTCCTAGCTGGTCTGTCGTATTGTCTCCCCAGCTGTAGATGTTGCCGTCCGAGCCGACCGCTAAGGAATAGTCGTTTCCTGCGCTGACTTGGGTGAATTTTTGGATGCCGGCCGGAGGGGTGATGATGCCTGGCTGATTGGCCGATATGCCGCTGGTGTCTCGCCCCGGCTCGCCTCCCCAGCTATATATGCTGCCATCCGACCCCAAGGCCGCGGAATTTGAGTTTCCTGCGCTGGCATGGCCGAAGCGGATTCCACGTGAAGGAGGAGGGGTCAGGACCACTCTTGTGCCGCCGGCTGTAAGCCCCTTGACTGGGCTTATGCTCCAATCTTTAGTCCATTTGGCGGTCAGAGTGGTGTCTTTGGTGACGGGCTGGGTGAAGTCGTAGGCCACGTTGTCGGTGAACCAGCCGTCGAATGCGTATCCAGGACGAGCCGGATCGTTTGGCCTTTGGGCTTGGATGCCTTTGGCGACGTGCTGGTCCGGTGTGGTGGATCCACCTTCAGGATCGGTGAACTTGATGGTGTATTGCGTTGTTGCGCGTGTTTGGGGTTGGCTGTCGGCGGTCTTGCCTTCGTTGCTGTTGTCTGGTTTGAGCGCAAGGGGGGATGTTGTAGTCAGGGGCGATGGGGTGGCCAGGGGTGACTGGAATGTTGGTGGTGTGGACGGTGTGGCTGTAGGTGTTGCGTCACTGGTGGAAGTGCCGGGGTTTTGCTTAGCTACGCGAGGGGTCTGACGACCCCCCCCCCCCGGTGCCTACTGGCATGGCCGGCGCGGCGGCCATGCCAGGTTCGCTGTCGGCCGTGTCGGCTGCGGCAAGGCCCCCGGCGATCAGGCTGGCAGGCAGGATGACGGCCAGTAGCAGGCTGACGGCCATAGCCGGACGGCTGTGCGTGTACGGATGCTGACGCATGATAGACATGAACCCCTTCCATAGGAAACGCAACTGCGCATCCTGAACTCCCCAGACCGGCTCCCCGCCGGAGGCCGGGCGCAATCCCAGCCACAATCTGTAACAACTCTATCACGACACCAGCCATGCCCACGCACGGCTCAGCCGCAGCCTATGGGAGACGAGCCCAGGAAGGTCGGCCTTGCGCGGCAAGAGGGGTGCCGGTTCTGTTGTGCTTGCTGGACCTCATAGGCAGGCGGGCGGACAGAAAGAATGGGTGGCTCCGTTGTGTTGGGGGATTGGCGGGGCCACCCTGGTTGGCCGGGCCGTCTTGGGATGCGGCCCGGCTGCTTACTCGGGTGAGGATTCTAGACGTGCAGGGCGTGGGCTTCGCGCCGGTGGTGTCCGGCTGCGACGGCGCCGGCTGCGGCGAGCAGCCCGGCGGCGAGCAGGAGGATCATGGTGCCGTTGCCGCCTGTCAGGGGCAGGGTGCCTTCGTAGGTATAGGACAGGTGCTTGGGTTCCTGTTTGGTGCCGCCCAGGGTCCAGTCCACGATCACATCGGCCTGCCCCGGATTATGGACGGGCGTGGCAAAAGAGACGGACCCGTCGGCATTCTGCTGCAGGGAGCCGACCGCTGCCTGGTCGAACTTGACGCCGGTGATCAGCAGTGCCGGGTTGAACGCCACCGGGGTCGGCGTGCTGCTCTGCGTCGCGCTTCCGTTGCCGAGCTCGCCGTACTGGTTGTCGCCCCACGCGTAGGCGTTGCCGTCACGCCCTATGGCCAGGGAATGAAAGTATCCTCCGCTGGTTCGTGCTGTTGCGAGCCCGGTGCCGGCGCTGCCCTGGCCTGCGGGCGGCAATACGCGCGTGGGCGTGGACCGGTTGCTGGTTGTGCCGTCGCCGAGCTGGCCGTAGACATTCCATCCCCATGCCCAGGCTGTGCCGTTCTGGTCAATGGCCAGGGAGTGGATCGTGCCTGCGTTGATTTGCGCGACTTGGAATGGCTGGCTGGAGTCTGTGGGGTTTCCTATCTGTTTGGGCCTGGGCCTGTTGGTTGTCGACCCGTCCCCCAACTGCCCGAATTTATTGTACCCCCATGTCCAGGCGGCGCCGTCCTGGCCGATGGCCAGGGCATGGAAGCATCCGGCGCTGATCTGCACGGCTTTGAAGGCCTTGCTCGTGTCCTTGGGGTCGGGCACGCGTGCCGGGTCGGCGGCATACGTGGTGCTGTTGTCTCCCGTGGCTGTGCCGTTGCCGAGCTGCCCGTAGTTGTTGAACCCCCAGGTATATACGTTGCCGTCCGCGTCCAAGGCCATGACGAGGCCCCAGCCGACGCTGACCTGGACCGCGTACAGCCCCTGGCCGGAGCCGTCGGGATCCTTGGCCAGGGTCGGCGCCCGCTTGGACGTGCTCCAGGCGCCTTGCTCGTTGTATTCGCTGCCCCAGGTGTAGACGCGCCCATCCGGGCTGATGGCCGCCGAGTCGGCGTAGCCGGCGCTCACCTGGACGGCCTTGAAGGGCTGGCCGTCCGCGCCCTTGACGGGCATCGGACTGGTCTGAGGGGTATTTGCGTCCAGGCTGCCGTTGCCGAGCTGCCCGTGGTCGTTGGTGCCCCAGCTGTAGACGATGCCGTCGCTGCCGATGGCCAGCACGTGGTGCCCGCCTGCCGCGGCCTGCGTGTAGGTGAAACCGGAGGCCACGCCGTCCGGCAGGGGGACCTTGACCGGCGTCTTCTGCGGAGTGCTGCTGGTGGTGCCCTGGCCCAGCTGCCCGTACTGGTTGCTGCCCCAGGCGTAGGCGTTCCCGTCGCTGGCCACCCCTATGGAGAAGTTGTTTGTCAAGATGCCGGCGCTGACCTGGTTGAAGCGGATGCCGCGGCTCAGCTTGGGCGGGGTGATGGTCGCCTGCTGGCCGCCCATCGCGTTGCCCTTGCTTGGGTTGATCGACCAGCCGCCGGTGTTGGCGGGGCTCCAATGTGCGACAAGGGTGATGTCTCCGGTGACCGGCTGGCTGAAGTCATAAGCCACATCGGATTTGCCATTGGCGTCCTTGAGGAACCAGCCGTCGAACAGGAAACCGGCCTTGGCTGGGCTGCTGGTCGGGCGTGTGGCCTGCTTGCCTATGGTGATCCGCTGCGGGTCTGGGACCGGATTGCCGCCGGCGCTGTCGAAGGTGACCGTGTGGGGGTTGATGTAGGTGTAGTCCAGGCGCGCGTCGGGCTGCTGGCCGTTCCTGCTCCAGGAGACGGTCACGTCGGTCTTGCCTCCTGCATGCTGGGGCGTGGTCACGCTCCAGGTGCCGTTCGTGTTTGCAGCCAGATTTGTGCCCGCAGTCCCGCCGAAGCTGATGCCGGTCGGCCTGGGAGACTCGGGGAAGGCGACCATGCCTGGCCGGTTGGCTGGCGTGGCGCTGGCGGGGGTGCGTGCCAGCTGGCGGCTGCTGTTGTCTCCCCAGCTGTAGAGGTTGCCGTCCGAGCCCAAGCCCAGGGCATAGCCCCCTAAATAGCCGCCTTCGATTCTGCCTTGGGTGATTGTGATGCCGGCCGGCATGGCCACTCTGCGTGGCGTACCGTCTTGCGTGCTGCTGGCGCTGCGTCCCAGCTGGCCTTTGCTGTTGTCTCCCCAGCTGTAGAGGTTGCCGTCCCATCCCATGGCCAGGGAATTATCGCCACCTGCGATGACCTGGATGAATCGTGTGACGCCTGCAGGCGGGTTCACTTTGTGCGGTGTACCGTCGTTCAACGTGCTGGTGCTGGTGAGGGCGCGTCCCAGCTGACCTAGGGAGTTGTCTCCCCAGCTGTAGAGGTTGCCGTCCGTTCCCATGGCCAGGGAATGATAGTATCCTGCGCTGATCTGGGTGAATTTCGTGCCGTCTGCCGGCATGGACCCCTTGCTCGGCGTGTTATGTTGATTAGAATCAGCACCGCCTATGCCCAGTTGCCCGGTACCGTTGTTTCCCCAGCTGTAGAGGTTGCCGTCCGAGCCCAGGGCCAGGGAATAACCACTGCCTGCGCTGAACTGGGTGAAGCGGACGCCTGTCGGCGGGGTGACAACGCCTGGTAGGTTTTCTGGCGTTTGGTTGGTTTCTCGTCCCAGCGCCCCGTTGGTTGTGTTTCCCCAGCTGTAGAGGTTGCCATCGGAGCCCATGGCCAGGGCAAAGTCTTTTCCTGTTTCGATGTGGCTGAAGCGTATGTCGGATGTGGTGGGCGTGGTCAGGGTGATCCTGGTGCCTCCTTCTGCTGGGCCGGAGGTGGGTTTGAGGCTCCATGAGCTGGTTATCCTGGTCCATTTGGCGGTCAGGGTGATGCTGCCGGTGACGGGCTGGCTGAAGTCATAAGCGACGGCGGTGTTGCCGGTGAACCATCCGTTGAACAGGTAGCCGTCCCTGCTCGGGTCCTTGGGTCTGGAGGCCTGTCCGCCGCTGGGGACGCTCTGGGAGGGTGTGTTGGTTTTGCCGTCGGGGTCGTTGAAGGTGACGGTGTAGGCTGCGCGTGTCTGGGGCTGGCTGTCGGTGGTCTTGCTTTTGATGCCGGTGTCGCTTGGCTTCTTGGGCGTGGCCTGGGCGCTGGTGAGGGGGAATGCGGTGTTCAGGGGCGAAGGCGAGGGCAGCGGAGACTTGGGGCCGGCCGGCAGGGTTGGTGTGGGCATTGCGGGGGTGGCGCCGGGGTTTTGCCGGTCCGTGCCGGGGGTGTGACGGCCTTCCTGGTCTGTGCTTTCCGGTAGGGCGGGCGTGCTGGCGCCCGTAGCGGATTCGCCGTCGGCTGTGTCGGCTGTGGCGAGTCCTCCGGCGATCAGGCTGGCTGGCAGGATAATGGCGAGCAGCATGCTGACGAGAATGGCCCTGCGGCTGTGCGTGTTCGTATGCTGACGCATGATCGGCATGATCCCCTTCCCAGGAACTGTTGCCGCGTACTTGGAACTCCCCCGGTCTGGCTCCCCCGATAGATGGCAGACACAATCCCAACCTATATATAATGCTATCACGGTTCGTTCGCATGCTCCAAGCGCCCGTCAGCCAGCCTGCCGGGCTGCTTGCCTGAACACTATATGAAGACTGCTTCACACCTTATTGACTCATTCCAGAGAGGGGTATAAAGGGTGGATGCAAAGAGGCGGGTGGCTCCGTTGTGTTGAGGACTGCGGGGCCACCCTGGTTGGCCGGGCCGTCTTGGGATGCGGCCTGGCTGCTTACTCGGGTGAAGATTCTAGGCGTGCAGGCTGCGGGTTTCGCGCCGGTGGCGTCCGGCTGCGACGGCGCCGGCTGCGGCGAGCAGCCCGGCGGCGAGCAGGATGATCATGCTGCCATTGCCTCCCGTCAGGGGCAGGGTGCCTTCGTAGGTGTAGGCCAGGTGCGCCTGGGTCTGGCTGATGCCGCCCAGGGTCCAGTCCACGATCACATCAGCCAGACCCGGACTGTGGGCGGGCGTGGCCAAAGTGACGGATCCGTCAGAATTCTGCTGCAGGGAGCTGACCGCCGTCTTGTCGAACTTGACGCCGGTAATCAGTAGCGAATTGAATGGCACTGGGGTCGGGTTGCTGCTCTGTGCCGTGTCGTTTCCAGTGCCGAGCTGGCCGTACTGGTTGTCGCCCCAGCTGTAGGCGTTGCCGTCCTGGCCGATCGCAAGGGAATGCTGGCTTCCGGCGCTAATGCGTGCAGTTTTGAATCCCGCGTCGGCATTGTTCTGTTGCAGAAAGCCATTTATCTGTGTTGGTGTCCGAGCGTTTTTGACGGTGCCGTCGCCGAGCCGACCGCTGCCGTTGTCCCCCCAGGCCCAGGCTGTGCCTTCCTTGTCAATGGCCAGGGTGTGATTCGTTCCAGTACAGATTTGGCTGGCTTGGAATCCTTGATTGGTGCCTGTGGGATCTTGTACCCGAACGGGACTGTACTGACGATCGGCAGTGGAGCCATTGCCGAGCTGACCGCGATCATTCCATCCCCATGCCCAGACTGTATCGGTCGTATCAATGGCCAGAGCGCTCCAGCTTCCTGCGCTGATTTGTTTGGCTTGGAACGGCTGACCTGTTTTGCCTTGGTATTGTACTGGCGTGGGTTGGTTCGTATAGGAGGAGTCACTAGTGCCGTTGCCGAGCTGCCCGTAGTCGTCGTACCCCCATGCATAAATGGTGCCGTTCTTGTCCAGGGCCATGATGAAGCTCCATTTGACGGCAACCTGGACTGCTTGCAGCCCCTCGTTCGAACCACTCGGATTCTGAACCAGGGTTGGGGTTGATCTAGATAGGCTGTATGAGCCGCCGCTGTTGCACTCACTGCCCCAGGTGTAGACGCGCCCCTGCGGGTCGATGGCCGCCGAGTCGTAGGCGCCGGCGCTGATCTGGACGGCCTTGAAGGGCTGGCCGTCCGCGCCCTTGACGGGCTGCGGCTTGAAATGGCCGCTGGTGGTGGTGTCACCCAGCTGGCCGCGGTTGTTGGCCCCCCAGCTGTAGACGATGCCGTCGCTGCCGACGGCCAGCACATGGTAGCCGCCCGCCACGGCCTGCGTGTAGGTGAAATTGGAATCCACGCCAGCCGGCAGAGGGACCCTGACCGGTGTTTTCTGCCGCCTGCTGCTGGTGCTGCCCTGGCCCAGCTGCCCGTACTGGTTGCTGCCCCAGGCGTAGGCGTTCCCGTCGCTGGCCACGCCCACCGAAAAGCCACTGGCCCTTCCGATTTCATAGCCGCCGGCGCTGACCTGGTTGAAGCGGATGCCGCGGCTGAGCTTGGGCGGGGTGATGGTCGCCTGCTGGCCGCCCAGCACGTTGCCCTTGCTTGGGCTGATCGACCAGCCGCCGGTGTCCGCGGGGCTCCAATGCGCGACCAGGGTGATGTTGCCGGTGATCGGCTGGCTGAAATCATACGCCACCTTGGATTCGCCCTTGGCATCCTTGAGGAACCAGCCGTCGAACAGGAAGCCGTCCTTGGACGGGCTGCTGGTCGGGCGCGTGGCCTGCCGGCCTTCGGTGATCCGCTGCTGGCCTGGGGCCGGATTGCCGCCGTCGCTGTCGAAGGTGACCGTGTAGGGGTTGATATAGGTGTAGGTAAGGTGCGCGTCGGGCTGCTGGCCGTTCATATTCCAGTTGATTGTTACGTCGGTCTTGCCTCCTGCATGCGGGGGCGTGGAGACGCTCCAGGTGCCGTCCTTGTTGTCCGTCAGGCTCGTGCCCGCTGTCCCGCCGAACTTGACGCCGGTCGGCTTCGGCTTCTCAGGGAAGTCGACCATGCCGGGATTGGAGTCGAATTTCTCGCTGGTGTCGCGTCCCAGCTGGCTAGCGCTGTTGTCTCCCCAGCTGTAGAGGTTGCCGTCCGAGCCCAGGGCCAGGGAAAAGTACCCATTAATCATGTTTGGCGCGCTGGCTTGGGTGATTGTGATGCCTGCCGGCATGGCCACTTTGCCCGGCGTGCCGTCTTTCGCTGCGCTGGGGTTGCGTCCCAGCTGGCCGTTGGTGTTGTCTCCCCAGCTGTACAGGTTGCCGTCCGATCCCATGGCCAGGGAATAACCGTTTCCTGCGCTGATCTGGGTGAATTGCTTGACGCCTGTCGGCATAGTCACTTTGCCTGGCTGATTGGCTGGCATGGTGCTAGTGGGGGTGCGTCCCAGCTGGCTGCTGGTGTTGTTTCCCCAGCTGTACAGGTTGCCGTCCGATCCCAGGGCCAGGGAGTGGGTGTATCCTGCGCTGATCTGGGTGAATTGCCTGACGCCTGCCGGCATGGTTACTTTGCCTGGTTGGTTGGCTGGCGTGGTGCTGCTGCTGCGTCCCAGTGCATTGAAAACGGTTTCTCCCCAGCTGTAGAGGTTGCCGTCCGATCCCATGGCCAGGGAATAATCAGTGCCTGCGCTGATCTGGGTGAATTCCGTGACCCCTGCCGGCAGGTTCACTTTGCTCGGCGTGGCATGAGAATTATCATCTGTAGTGCCATAGCCCAGCTGGCCGCAATCGTTCCGCCCCCAGCTGTAGAGGTTGCCGTCCGAGTCCAGTGCCAGGGAATGGCCGAATCCTACACTGATCTGGGTGAATTGCCTGACCCCTGTCGGCAGGGGTGCTTTCCCCAGTTTGTCATAAGAGGTGGTGGTGGTGCCGTTGCCCAGCTGGCCGCGTTCGTTCCCTCCTCCCATGCTGTAGAGGTTGCCGTCCGAGCCCAGGGCCACGGAGAACCCATTGCCGGAGCCGGCCTGGGTGAAGCGGTCGCCTTCTTCAGGCGGCTTGACGATGACCGGTCGGTTGGAGGATACAGTCTTACCGCCGTAGGCTCCCCAGTAGTAGAGGTTGCCGTCGGAGCCCACGGCCAGGGAATTCATGATCCCTGTGCTGATGTGGCTGAAGCGTATGCCGGATTGGGTGGGCGTGGTGAGGGTGATCCTGGTGCCTCCGTCTGCTGGCCCGGAGGCGGGGGACAGGCTCCAACTCCTGGTCCATTTGGCGGTCAGGGTGATGTTGCCGGTGACGGGCCGGCTGAAGTCATAAGCGACGGCGGTGTTGCCGGTGAACCATCCGTTGAACAGGTAGCCGTCCCTGCTCGGGTCCTTGGGCCTGGAGGCCTGTCCGCCGCTGGGGACGCTCTGGGAGGGTGTGCGGGTTTTGCCGTCGGGGTCGTTGAAGGCGACGGTGTAGGCTGCGCGTGTCTGGGGCTGGCTGGGGGCCGTCTTGCTTTGGATGCCGGTGTCGCCGGGCTTCTTGGGCGCGGCCTGGGCGCTGGTGAGGGGGGATGCGGTGTTCAGGGGCGAGGGTGAGGGCAGCGGCGACTGGGGGCTGGCCGGGGTGGCAGGCAGGATTGGTGCATTGGCTGATGGGTCGGCCTGTTGGCCTGCAGCCGTCTGCTCCAGCCTGGTCGGCTCGGGCACACTGGATCCGCCGGAGGCTGTGTCGGCCATGGCCAGGCCGCCCATGATCAGGCTGGCTGGCAGGATAATGGCGAGCAGCATGCTGACGACGATGGCCCGGCGGCTGTGCATGTTCGCATGCTGACGCATGATCGGCATGATCCCCTCCCCAGGAACTGCTGCCGCGTATCCGGAACTCCCCCGGTCCGGCTCCCCGATAGATGCCAGGCACAATCCCAACTATGTAGAAAATGCTACCACGGTCCGTCCGCATACTCCAAGTACCTGTCAGCCAGCCTGCACAAGACATGAAGGCTGTTTCACGTCTTATTGGCGATATAGAGGGCGGAAGCAAAAAGGTGGGTGGCTCCGTTGTGTTGGGGGATTGGCGGGGCCACCCTGGTTGGCCGGGTCGTCTTGGGATGCGGCCTGGCTGCTTACTCGTGTGAAGATTCTAGGCGTGCTGGATGCGGGTTTCGCGCCGGTGGCGTCCGGCTGCGGCGGCGCCGGCTGCGGCGAGCAGCCCGGCGGCGAGCAGGAGGATTATGCTGCCGTTGCCTCCCGTCAGGGGCAGGGTGCCTTCGTAGGTGTAGGCCAGGTGCACCTGGGTCTGGCCGGCGCCGCCCAGGGTCCAGTCCACAATCACGTCGGCCAGTCCAGGATTATGCACAGGCGTAGCAAAAGAGACGGACCCGTCAGAATTCTGCTGAAGGTGCTCCACAGCCGTCTTGTCGAAACTGACACCAGTAATCAGCAACGAGTTTAGGGTCACCTGGGTCGGGGTGCTGATTGGAGTCGTGTCGCTTCCGGTGCCGAGCTGGCCGGATGCGTTGTCGCCCCAGGCGTAGGCATTGCCATCCTGGCCGACAGCCATGGAGTGGTTCCATCCTGCGGTGATGCGTGCTGTTGCGAGCCCGGTGCCGGCGTTGCCCTGGCCTGCAGGCGGCGACACGAGCGTGGGCGCGGGCTGATAGAAGTCGCTGCTGTTGGTGCCGAGCTGGCTGTTGATGTTCCATCCCCAGGCCCAGGCTGTGCCGCTTTGGTCGACGGCCAGGGAATGGTACGCGCCGGCGCTGATCTGCGTGACTCTGGCTTTTGTTGGTTTTCCTATCTGCGTGGGCGAGGGCCGGTTGGTTGTCGTGCTGTCGCCCAGCTGCCCGCGGTAGTTGTACCCCCACGTCCAGAGGATACCGTCCTGGCTGATGGCCATGGCGTGGTTGGCTCCTGCGCTGATCTGCGTGGCTTTGAAGGTTTTGCTTGTGTCCTCGGCGTCGGGCACGCGTGCCGGGTCGGCGGCGTATATGGTGCTGTGCTCTCCCGTGGCTGTGCCGTTGCCGAGCTGCCCATAGTTGTCGTACCCCCACGTGTATACGTTGCCGTCCGCGTCCATGGCCATGACGAAGCTCCAACCGAGGCTTACCTGGTCCGCGTGCAGCCCCTGACCGGAGCCGTTGGGATCCTTGGCCAGGGCCGGTGCCAATTTGGATGTGCTGTAATCGGTGAAGTTGTTGTTTTCGCTGCCCCAGGTGTAGACGCGCCCATCCAGGCTGATGGCGGCCGAGTCGTAGGCGCCGGCGCTGACCTGGACGGCCTTGAAGGGCTGGCCGTCCGCGCCCTTGACGGGCAACGGCTTGGAACGCTCGGTGGTGGTGTTGTCGCCCAGCTGGCCGTGGTCGTTGGCGCCCCAGCTGTAGACGATGCCGTCGCTGCCGATGGCCAGCACGTGGTAGCCGCCCGCCACGGCCTGTTTGTAGGTGAAACTGGAATCCACGCCATCGGGCAGGGGAACCCTGACCGGTGTTTTCTGCGGAGTGCTGCTGGCGCTGCCCTGGCCCAGCTGCCCGTGTTGGTTGTATCCCCAGGCGTAGGCGTTCCCGTCGCTGGCCACTCCAACGGAGAAGCCGCTCAGAGAGCCGGCGCTTATCTGGCTGAAGCGGATGCCGCGGCTCAGCCTGGGCGGGGTGATGGTCGCCTGCTGGCCGCCCATCGCGGTGCCCTTGTTTGGGCTGATCGACCAGCCGCCGGTGTTGGCGGGGCTCCAATGCGCGACCAGGGTGATGTCTCCGGTGACCGGCTGGCTGAAGTCATACGCCACCTTGGAATCCCCCTCAGCGTCCTTGAGGAACCAGCCGTCGAACAGGAAGCCGTCCTTGGCCGGGTCTGTGATTGGGCGTGTGGCCTGCTGGCCTCCTGTGATTCGCTGCTGGTCCGGGACCGGATTGCCGTCGGCGCTGTCGAAGGCGACCGTGTAGGTGATGATGTACGTGTAGTCTAGGTGCGCGTCGGGCCTCCAGCCGTTCCTGCTCCAGAAGACTGTCACGTCCGTCTTGCCTCCTGCATGCGGGGGTGTGACGACGCTCCAGGTGCCGTCCTTGTTGTCGGCCAGGCTCGTACCCCGCCTATCGCCGAAGCTGACGCCGGTCGGCTTTGGCTTCTCAGGGAAGTCGACTATCCCGGGTTGGCCATCGAAGTAACCGCTAGCGTCGCGTCCCAGCTGCTGGTTGCCGTTCCATCCCCAGCTATAGATGTTGCCGTCCGAGCCCAGGGCCAGGGAGAAGTCCCCACCCAAAGTGCCGGGCGCGCTGGCTTGGGTGATTGTGATGCCTGCCGGCATGGCCACTTTGCGTGGCGTGCCGTCTTTCGTTGCGCTGGGGTTGCGTCCCAGCTGGCCACTGGTGTTGTCGCCCCAGCTGTAGAGGTTGCCGTCCGATCCCAGGGCCAGGGAATGCTCGCCGCCTGCGATGACCTGGGTGAATCGGCTGACACCTGTTGGCAGGTTCACTTTGCGTGGCGTGCCGTCCTCCGCCTCATTGATGCTGCGTCCCAGCTGGCCTTTCTCGTTGGTTCCCCAGCTGTAGAGGTTGCCGTCAGTTCCCAGGGCCAGGGAATGCTTGTATCCTGCGCTGATCTGGGTAAATTTTGGGACCCCTGTTGGCAGGTTCACCTTGCTCGGAGCGGCATGAGCATCAGAATCGCTAGCGCCGATGCCGAGCTGTGCGTGGTCGTTGTATCCCCAGCTGTAGAGGTTGCCGTCCGTTCCCAGGGCCAGGGAATGACTGTCTCCTGCGCTGATCTGGGTGAATTTTGGGACCCCTGTTGGCAGGATCACCTTAATCGGCTGTTGATTAGGGCTCGTACTGGGATTGCCGATGCCGAGCTGCCCGTAGCTGTTGTCTCCCCAGCCGTATAAGTTGCCGTCCGATCCTATGGCCAAGGAATAGTTAAATCCGGCACTAATCTTGGTGAATTTCGTGCCGTCTGCCGGCATGATCACTTTGCCCAGCCCGCTATTGGTAGTGGTACCATTGCCAAGCTGGCCTTGGTTGTTGAATCCCCAGCTGTAGAGGTTGCCGTCCGTTCCCAGGGCCAGAGTAAAGTTCATTCCTGCGCTGGTCTGGGTCAAGTGGACGCCTGTCGGCGGGGTGACGATCACTGGCCTTTTATCGGAGGCATCTCCCCACTTGTAAATGTTGCCGTCGGAGCCTATGGCCTGGGAAGCGTATGTTCCTGTGCCGACGTGGCTAAAGCGTATGTCGGGTGTGGTGGGCGGGGTGAGGGTGATCCTGGTGCCTCCGGCTGGTGGGCCGGAAGCGGGCGAGAGGCTCCAGGAGCTGGCGCCTTTGGTCCATTTGGCGGTCAGGGTGATGTTGCCGGTGACGGGGCGGGTGAAGTCGTAGGCGGTGTTGCCGGTGAACCATCCGTCGAACAGGTAGCCGTCCCTGCTCGGGTCCTTGTCGGGCCTGGAGGCCTGTCCGCCGCTGGGGACGCTCTGGGAGGGCGTGTTGGTTCTGCCGTCGGGGTCGTTGAAGGTGACGGTGTAGGCTGCCCGCGTCTGGGGCTGGCTGTCGGTGGTCTTGCTTTGGATGCCGGTGTCGCTTGGCTTCTTGGGCGTGGCCTGGGCGCTGATGAGGGGGGATGCGGTGTTCAGGGGCGAGGGCGAGGGCAGCGGAGACTTGGGGCTGGCCGGGGTGGCCGGCAGGGTTGGTGGATTGGCTGATGGGTCCGCCGGTTGGCCCGTCGCCGTCTGCTCCAGGCTGGTCGGCTCGGGCACACTGGATTCGCTGGGAGCAGTGTCAGCCGCGGCGAGGCCTCCGGCGATCAGGCTGCAGGCGAGCAGCATGCTGATGAGGATGGCACGGCGGCTGTGCGTGTTTGCATGCTGACGCATGATCGGCATGATCCCCTTCCCAGGAACTGTTGCCGCGTGCTTGGAACTCCCCTGGTCGGCTCCCCGATAGATGGCAGACACAATCCCCACGTATATACAATAGGCTATCACGGTCCGTCTGCATGCTCCAAGTGCCCGTCAGCCAGACTGCCGGGCTGCTTGTCTGAACACTATATGAAGACTGCTTCACGCCCTAGTGGCGATATAGAGGGCGGGAGCAAAGAGGTGGGTGGCTCCGTTGTGTTGGGGGATTGGCGGGGCCACCCTTCGGCTGGGCTAACTTGGGGTTTAGTCCAGCCGCTTACTCGGGTGAAGATTCTAGACGTGCAGGGCGTGGGTTTCTCGCCGGTGGCGTCCGGCTGCGGCTGCGCCGGCCGTGGCGAGCATCCCGGCGGCGAGCAGGAGGATCATGCTGCCATTGCCGCCCGTCAGGGGCAGGGTGCCTTCATAGGTGTAGGCCAGGTGGGCCTGGGTCTGAATGACGCCGCCCAGGGTCCAGTCCACGATCACGTCGGCCAGTCCCGGATTATGGGTGGGGGTGGCCAGGGTGACGGATCCGTCAGAGTTCTGTACAAGGTGGTCCACGGCCGTCTTGTCGAACTTGACGTTGGTGATGTTGAGGGGGGTGGGGTCGAACATGGTCTGGATGGGTGTAGGGCTGTTGCCTGTTGTGGGGATGCTGGTGTTGCCGAGCTGGCTGTAGTCATTCTTGCCCCAGGCGTAGGTGTTGCCGTCCTGGCCGATGGCCAGGGAATGGTTGTGGGCTGCGCTGACGCAGACGGCCTTGAATCCTTGGCCTGTATTGTTCGGACCGGTTACTTTCGTGGGGGTGCCCTGCGAATTGGTGTTGCCGTTGCCGGTCTGCCCGTATTGGTTCCAGCCCCAGCCCCAGGCGTTGCCGTCCTGGTCAATGGCCAGGGAGTGCCATGTGCCAGCGCTGATCTGGGTGGCTTTGATGGTTTTGCCGGTGTTGGTGGGGTCGTTCGTGGGCCTTGTGTAGTTAGTGTCGTTGACCTTACCCCAGGTATACAGGCTGCCGTCCTCTCTTCCGATGGCAAGGGCGTGCCTGGTGCCGGCGCTGATCTGGGTGGCTTTGAAGGTTTTGTTGGCGTCCTTGGGGTCTTGGACGGGCTTCGGGTCGTTGGCGTAGTCGGCGTTTCCGTCTCCTGTGGCTGTTCCGTTGCCGAGCTGGCCGTTGGTGTTGTATCCCCAGGCGTACACGCTGCCGTCCTCGTCCAAGGCCAGCAGGAAGCTCCATTTGGCACTGACCTGGACCGCGTGCAGCCCTTGGCTGGAGCCGTTGGGATCCTTGGCCAGGGTCGGCACGAGCTTGGCCGTGCCATAGGTGGAGTAGCTGTTGTGCTCGCATCCCCAGGTGTAGACGCGGCCTTGGTCGTCGATGGCGGCCGAGTCGTAGGCGCCGGCGCTCACCTGGACGGCTTTGAAGGGCTGGTTGCTAGCAACGTTGACGGGCTGGGGCTTGTACCGGTCCGTGGTGGTGCCGTCACCCAGTTGCCCGTGGTCGTTGCGGCCCCAGCTGTAGAGGATTCCGTTGGAGCCTATGGCCAGGGTGTGGGCGCCGCCTGCAGCAACTTGCGTATAGGTGAAGCCGGCGGCCACGCCGTTGGGCAAAGGAACTTTAGTAGGAGTGTTCTGTGCAGTCGTTTCGGCCGGGTCTTGACCCAGTTGCCCGTATTTGTTGTTGCCCCAAGCGTAGGCATTCCCGTCGCTGGCCACTCCCACTGAGAAGCCAATGACATCCGGTTGCTCGCCACCTGCGCTGACCTGGTTGAAACGGATGCCCCGGCTGTGATCAGGAGGAGTGATATTCACGGTGGTATTGCCAGTTATAGGTCCGCTATCTGGGTTGAGGCTCCAAGTGTTAGATTGTTTGGTCCAATGTGCGGCCAATACCGTCTTGCCGGTCACGGGCTGGCTGAAATCATAGGCTACTTTTGATTCACCGCTGGTGTCACAGATAAACCAGCCGTCAAACAGATAGCCGTTTCTTGATGGGTTGGTGGGTCGAATAGCTTGGTTGCCGTCGTTGACGTTTTGCGAAAATGTAGAGTTTCCGCCTTCAGGGTCGGTGAAGATAACAGAATATTCTACGGAAGAACGCGTCTGTAAATGATTTCTGGGAGTTAGTTTCGCCGAATTTAAAGATGGATATTTAGCCAGCGGGGACTCAGGCGTTATTGGTGTGGTGGATGTTTTTGCTTTGCTCGGGAAAGTGCCGGGGTTTTGCTTAGCTACGCGAGGGGTCTGACGACCCCCCCCCCCCGGTGTCTCCTGCTGTGGCAGGCGCGCTCGCGCCGGCCACAGCAGGCTCGCTGGCCGTAGGGCTGGCATCGGCGCTGGTGCCGGCAAGCAGGCTTAAAGGCAGGATGACGGATAGCAGAAGACTGATGGCCGCAGCCGGTCTGATTGACGTGTGCTGACGCTGACGCATATTAAGCAAAATCCCCTTCCCCAAAGACTGACGCCACCGGTACCTGTCGGTAGAGCTATCCTTGGAGGCTTTCTTGACGTTACGCATATCCCCATCCCTCTGTGCGAAGGTGCGAGCAGGAAGCCTTACGTTTTTCAACTATACTACTTGCCAATAAGGTCCTCTCAGATGGAATGTCGGGGGAGCAATTCTGAGTCGGTCTTCGACGTTGATGGATGCGTGACCAGGGTTGATCCATTAGCCACTAATTCAGGCAGACCAACCGGCGATCAGGGCGTGCAGGCCCTTGCGGTAGCTGGTCTCCATAAGTGCACTGATTCCGTCGCCCGGAGAATCGAACAGCCTCTTCAGATCATCGAATCCTTGGGCATCCTCGGCCAGCTTTTTTGCCAGTTCCGTATTGGTCTGGCCACCCGCACCGCCGACCGGGGGAGAGGCCTGGGCGATGGCGCTGCCCAAGGTCAGTCCGGCCAGGCTATTGAGCAGGTGGATGGTGTCGGAATCGACCTTAAGTCCGTGCGCGGTTAGCTGGTTCAGCCAGGTGCTGACCATGTGGAAGGACTGGTCCGTGTTGATGGGATGCGTGGCCATGAGCGGGAGGGCCCGGGGATGCGAAAGCAGCGTCCGGTGAACCTGGAGCATGACCTCTTCCAGCGCTTGCCGCCATCCCATGCCTTGGGGTATGGAGTCGAGGTCGGTGGCTGACTGCCATATGAGCTCGACGATCCCATCGAGCAGGGCGGCCTTGCTGGGCACATGGCGGTAGATGGCTGGCCC
Source organism: Bifidobacterium polysaccharolyticum (assembly GCF_016101585.1). Taxonomy (GTDB): domain Bacteria; phylum Actinomycetota; class Actinomycetes; order Actinomycetales; family Bifidobacteriaceae; genus Bombiscardovia; species Bombiscardovia polysaccharolytica. Next base: position 718,567 of record NZ_JACFQG010000001.1, on the reverse strand, counting down.
GGACACCCCCATCTGCTTGCCCAGGGCGCGGATATTCAAGGCGTCCAGTCCATGTTCATCGACGAAATAGAGGGCGGAGCGCAGAACATAGTCTCGGTTGAGCGTCGTCTTGACGGGTGCCTTGGGTGGGTCAGCCATGCTTCCTCACTCCTTCCGCTGTACTCCTCTCTTGAATAGTACCGTTGCCAGGAGAGCCAGCGCGAGCAGGAAGGCCAGCAGGATACGCAGGTCAGGCCATACATCTGCCATTCCAGCATGGTCGAAATTGATTTTTCCTACGGCATCCATGGCCCAGTAGACGGGACTGCCCTTGGCCAGCTTCTGTGCCCAGTCCGGGAATCCGGAGACAGGGCTGAGGGCTCCGCCCATGCCAGCCAGGAGCATGCCAAGAATGTTGTTGAAGGACATGGCCATGTTCTGGGAGGACGAGAATATGTAGAGCAACAGGCCGAAGAGGGTCAGCACAATTGAAATGAGCAGGCAGACCGCGGCCAGGGCCAGGACTGATCCATTGGGCCGATAGTGGTAGAGCGCCGTCCCGATCAGCATGACTAGAGAGACCTGGACCACCTGCACCATGAAGGACACGCTCAGTTTGGCCATGACCAGGTCGAAGAGGGAGACCGCTGACACCCGCATTCTGTCCCAGGTGTGCCATTCATGCTCCTGGAAGAAAAGTTGGAGGACCAGTTGCAGGGAGAACATGGAGAAAAGGATGGCGAACCCTGGAAGCGCCTGCTCGGATCCGTTCGCGCTCAGATGCCCCTGAGCTCGCAGTGAGTCCCGGTAGGAGGGCAGCATGAAAGGGATGATAATCAGGGGAATGGCCACGATGACCGCCTGCAGCCAGATGCTTCGCAACTCGATTTTGAAATTCAGGCGGAACGCTGCCAGATATCCGTTGAAATGCATGGCGCTCACCTGTCTTCCCATGCTCGTGACCCGGCCGGATCACTTGAGGATGTACCCATGACGGTCATGTAGGCCGACTCGATGTCAGGCTGGACGATGGTGATTGACGACAGACGGGCATTTTTCATGACCGGCTCCTGCAAGAGGCGGGCCAACTCCTGCTCTGGGCTGGAAACCGGGTGATCGGGCACCAGAAAGCCGTCTGTCATTCGCCATCCGGGGATCTTGCCTGGGGCCTTACCGACGAAGGAGATGCGCAGGGATGCCCGGGCATATTTGTGGAGCACCTGCTGCAGGGAGCCCTGGACCTGGATTCGCCCGTCGATCAGGAAGGCGAGGTCAGCGCCCATCTCTTCCAACTCCTTGAGATAGTGGGTGGTGTAGATGATGGTGGTGCCCTGCCGGCTCATGGCCTTGACCATGTCCAGTATTCTGGAGCGGGCCTCCACATCCGCCCCAACAGTGGGCTCGTCCAGGAAGAGCACCGGGGGATTGTGGACCATGGCCATGGCGGTGTGGAGGCGTCGTTTCTGCCCTCCCGATAGATTCTCGGCCGATGTTCCTGACTGGGAACCCAGCCCCATGAGCTCTATCAGCTCGTCGGCCCTTCTGCTGCCCTGCTTGGTGTTCAGCCCTTGCAGGCAGGCCATGCCGCGCAGGTTGTCTCGGACGCTGAGGTGGGGATAGATGCCCAGGTCCTGGGGCGCGAGTCCGATGACTCGGCCGAAGATGCGTGAGGGCGTTCGATAGGGGTTGTGCCCCTCGACTGTGATGTGGCCCGAGTCCGGCTGGCCCAGTCCGGTCAAGGCCGAGATCAGGGTTGATTTGCCTGCTCCGTTCCGACCCAGCAGACCCAGAATGCTTCCGCGTCTGACCTGAAGATCCACACCCTTGAGCACCTGCCTGGTCCCGAATGATTTGCGCACCTGTTGACAGGACAGGGTGTATTCCCCTGAATTGTTTCTTGCAGGATGCAAGGTATACCTCCTGATGATTGTTGCTAATTAACAATGTAAACTATAATAACATCGTTAACAATTAATCTCGCATCATCGTGACTGCGGCATCAGCTCTTGGTGGTGATTATGAATATGAAACCGAGTAGAGATTGCATCCTTTAATAAGGATCTGTTGAGGATCTGTGCATTCTCTCGCGCAGTATGGTCCATCAATGCTGATTTATCTGCAGTAATTATCAGCGGCATTTATCGGCAAAGTGTTTCTGATCTCTGTCGGGGCGGTCTCGGCGCGCTCGCAGACACTTTGCCAATAGACGTTAGGGAGAGTGTGTTTTCCCTCATTATTGCAGTGAGTACTATGATTTTCGTTGGCAGTGTTGGGAATCCGATAACTACTCTTCGACGAAGAAATGATAGGTGATTTATGTCTACCGGTGCCGGCTTGTTGGGTGCTATTGACACCGTGTTCTTCGCAGTCACCGCCTGCTTTTACAGGTACTGGAAGCTTGGTAGCAAGCTGTTTAGTAATCGGATCTTGCCTGAATGCAAACACAATTACTGGCCTATGTTGTTCGATTAATCCTCGCGCACGAATCAGAAGCTGAATTTCTTGAAGTCTTGATGGCAATCCGGGGTTTTATGATTCTGATCGTCCTTATCTTGCGGAAACGTTTAAAAGTCTGGACTCCGGTTGTCAAGGGCTCTGCCCTAGATAGCCGGGGCGGTCTTTGCTCTGCGGACGGTGGGGAACTTCAATGTAGCGGGCTTGTTGTTCAAGTGTGGGCCAGACACTCTTTCTGCCCACCGGGGCACGATTTTGTGCGCTCCACTCTGCCTCGGGTTCGCTGTCGTTCTGGTCCTGCACTGAGGGCTTACAATTTGGCGAACACCAGCTTTTAGGATCCAGTTGAGGCAATGACAGTGGCGAGCTCGGTAGAAGACTGTTGTCGCGAGTGCGCGAGTGTTTGTGAGGGAAAGCTCTCAGCTTTGCAAAACTCCATTGTGAGCTATCCATACGGGTAATAAGCCTAAAAAGGACTTGATGATCTGATGAACTCGTCAAGGCTCTTTTATTGCTTATCTATAACTGGGCAGGAGAAAACAGCGAGCTAGGGACGGTATGAAAAAGGTGGGTGGCTCCGTTGTGTTGGGGGATTGTCGGGGCCACCCTGGTCGGCCGGGCCGTCTTGGGATGCGGCCTGGCTGCTTACTCGTGTGAAGATTCTAGGCGTGCTGGATGCGGGTTTCGTGCCGGTGGCGTCCGGCTGCGACGGCGCCGGCCGTGGCGAGCAGCCCGGCGGCGAGCAGGAGGATCATGCTGCCGTTGCCGCCCGTCAGGGGCAGGACGCCTTCGTAGGTGTAGGCCAGGTGTGCGGGTTCCTGTTTGGTGCCGCCCAGGGTCCAGTCCACGACCACATCGGCCAGTCCAGGATTATGGGCGGGGGTGGCCAGGGTGACGGACCCGTCGGGGTTCTGCACCAGGGGGTCCACGACTGTCTTGTCGAACTTGACGCCGGTGATCAGCAGTGCCGGGTTGAAGGCGACCAGGGTCGGGGTGCGGCTCTGCGTCAGACTTCCGTTGCCGAGCTGGCCTAAGCGGTTGTCGCCCCAGGCGTAGGCGTTGCCGTCCTGGCCGATGGCCAGGGAATGGTATTGCGCCGCGCTGACCCGCGTGGCCTGCAGGGATGCGCTGGCGCCGGCGGACGGGTCGGGGCTTCGCACGCTTGTCGGCGTGAGCAGGGCAAAGACGTCGCCGTTGCCTAATTGGCCGTAGGCGTTGTATCCCCATGCCCAGGTGTTGCCGGAGCTGTCGACGGCCAGGGAGTATATGACTCCTGTGCTGATGCCGACGGCGGTGAAACTGCCTCTTCCACCCGGGTTCTTGACCGGTTCGGGGACGAGCTTGTCGTAGGTGGAGCCGTTGCCGAGCTGGCCGGAGTTGTTGTGCCCCCAGCTCAGGACGGTCCCGTTCCTGTCGATGGCGAGGCCATGGTCCGTGCCTGCGCTGATCTGCGTGGCCTGCAGCCCTTTGCCGGGGTCATTGGGGCTGTTCGGGTCGCGCACCCTGGCGGGCGTGGCTGTGTAGGCGCTGCTGGTGCTGTTGTTGCCGAGCTGGCCGTAGTTGTTGTATCCCCAGGCGTATACGTTGCCGTCCTCGTCCAGGGCCATGATGAAGCTCCAGCCCAGGCTGACCCGCACCGCCTGCAGCCCCTGGCCGGATCCGTCGGGGGCGGCTGCCGGGGTCGGCGTCTTCCGCGGCTGGGTGAAGCTGGGGTTGAAGTTGCCGTCGCGGCTGTTGCCCTCGCTGCCCCAGGTGTAGACGCGCCCGTCCGGGCTGATGGCCGCCGAGTCGTAGGCGCCGGCGCTCACCTGGACGGCCTTGAAGGGCTGGCTTGTGTCGTTCGGGTCCGGCACGGGCTGCGGCTTGGAACGCTCGACGGTGGTGCCGTCGCCCAGCTGGCCGTGGTCGTTGGCGCCCCACCTGTAGACGATGCCGTCGCTGCCGACGGCCAGCACATGGAAGCCCCCCGCCGCGGCCTGCGTGTAGGTGAACCCGGAGGCCACGCCGTCCGGCAGGGGGACCCTGACCGGCTTGCTCTGCTGCACTTTGTTGCCGATGCCCAGCTGCCCGTGCTGGTTGCTGCCCCAGGCGTAGGCGTTCCCGTCGCTGGCCACGCCCACGGAGAAGCCTGCCGCATCACTCATCTGGTAGCCGCCGGCGCTGACCTGGTTGAAGCGGATACCACGGCCCAGCCTGGGCGGGGTGATGGTCGCCCGCTGGCCGCCCAGCACATTGCCCTTGCCCGGGCTGATCGACCAGCCGGAGTCTTTCTCAGGGCTCCAATGCGCGACCAGGGTGATGTCCGCGGTGACCGGCTGGCTGAAATCATACGCCACCTTGGAACCGCCCTTAGCGTCCTTGAGGAACCAGCCGTCGAACAGGCAGCCGTCCCTGGCCGGGTCTGCGGTCGGGCGTGCGGCCTGCCTGCCCTCGGTGATTTGCTGCTGGCCTGGGGTCGGCTGGCCGCCGGCGCTGTCGAAGGTGACCGTGTGGGGGTTGATGTAGGTGTAGCTCAGGTGCGCGTCGGGCTGCCGGCCGTTCATGCTCCAGGAGACGGTCACATCAGTCTTGCCTGCTGCATGCTGGGGCGTGGTCACGCTCCAGGTGCCGTCCTTGTTGCCCACCAGACTCGTGCCCGCCGCCCCGCCGAAACTGACGCTGACGGGCCTAGGATTCTCCGGGAAAGCGACTTTGACCAGGCTGGCGTCCTGTGTGCTGCTAGTGTCGCGTCCCAGTTGTCCGTTGGTGTTGTCTCCCCAGCTATAGAGGTTGCCGTCCGATCCTTGGGCAAGGCAGTACCATGCTCCTGCGCTGGCTTGGGTGAAAGTGATGCCTGTAGGGTTGTCGGCTTTTCCGGGCTTGTCTGCCGGGGTTTTGCTGGTGTCGCGTCCCAGGCGCCCATGGTCACTGTCTCCCCAGGTGTAGAGGTTGCCGTCCGAGCTTACTGCGGCGGTGTGCCAGCCTCCTGCGCTGGCTTGGGTGAAGGTAATGCCTGTAGGGTTGTCGGCTTTTCCGGGCTTGCCTGCGGGAGTGTTGTTGGTGTCGCGGCCGAGGCGTCCGTTGTCGCTGTTGCCCCATGTGTAGAGGCTACCATCGTCGCTTACGGCCACGGAGTGGCTTCCTCCGGCGCTGGCTTGGGTGAAGGTGATGCCTGTAGGGGTGTCGACTTTGCCGGGGTAGTTGCCCTGGGTGCTGCCGGCGGTGCTGCGGCCAAGCTCACCGTGTGTGTTGTCGCCCCAGGTGTATATGTTGCCTTGACTGTCCAAAGCAGCCGTGTGGCCCCAGCCTGCGCTGACACTGGTGAAGGTGATGCCTGCTGGGGTCGTCTGCACCTTGCTGGGTTTGGGGTCGGATGTGCCTGTGGTGTCCCGGCCCAGTCTGCCGGCACTGTTATCTCCCCAGCTGTATAGGTTGCCCTCGGAGCTTACGGCCACTGCGTATGAGCGGCCTGCACTGACGCTTGTGAAGGTGATGCCTGCCGGGGTCTCTACCTTGTTGGGCCTGTTGGCTGGGGTGTTGCTGGTGACTGTGCGGCCCAACTGGCCTAGGCCATTGTCTCCCCAGCTGTATAGGTTGCCGTCGGAGCCCAGGGCTACGGAGAATCCGTAGCCTGCGCTGTCTTGGGTGAAGGTGATGTTTGCTGGGGTCTCTACCTTGTTGGGCCTGTTGGCTGGGGTGTTGCTGGTGACTGTGCGGCCCAACTAGTTTTTCTGGTTGTCTCCCCAGGTGTAGATATTGCCGTCCGATCCCACGGCTCCGGAGTGAACGTCTCCTGCATCGGCCTGGCTGAGCCTGATGCCACGTGCCGGGGGCGGGGTCAGGGTGGTTTTGTCGCCTCCCGCGGCTGGCCCTGAGGTGGGGGAGATGCTCCAGGTGCTGGTTCCCCTGGTCCAGTGGGCGGTCAGGGTGAAGTCTGTGGTGACGGGCTGGCTGAAATCGTAGGCCACGTTGGAGTCGCCTTTGTCATTTTTGATGAACCAGCCATCGAACAGGTAGCTGTCCCTGGTTGGATCCTTGGGGGGTCGGCTGGCCCGGGTGCCGTCGGCAATGGACTGTTTGCTCAGGGTTGTGCTGTCATCTTTAAAGGTGACGGTGTGTTGTGTCGATCGCGTCTGATGCGTATTGTTGTCGCTTTTACCAGGTTTGGATGTTGTAGCTTTCGGCGGTGAAGACGTGGTTAGGGGTGAGGGCGTGGGTGTCAGCGGGGAGGCTGTGTTCAGGGGCGAGGGTGCGGGTAGGGACGACTGGGGTGTTGTTGATATTGCACTACTGGGAGAAATAACAGAATTTTGCTTAGCTACGCGAGAGGTCTGACGATTACCTCTCTCGTTGTTTCCTGTCATGGTCGGCGCGGTAGCTATGACAGGCTGGCTGGTTGTCGTGTCGGCAGCGGCTAGGCCGCCGGTAATCAGGCTGGCGGGCAGGATGAGGGCGAGCAGAAGGCTGATGGCCGCTACTGGACGGCTTGGCGTGTTCGTATTCCGACGCATGATAAGTGGGACACCCTTTCCCCAAGAATCGCGACACATGTCTAGGACGCTCTCTGTCCTAGCTGAAAGCCGCATGCCGGGCACAATCCCGACTCACGTAAGACAGGCTACCACAGCAGGCCAGCATGGGTGTAAGCATCAACCTGTCGATGCTTTATGGACCTGCTTTCCGGGACTCCTGCATCCTTCTAAGAAATTGCATGAAAGTGGGGATGGGTGGCTCCGTTGTGTTGGGGGATTGGCGGGGCCACCCTTCGGCTGGGCTAACTTGGGGTTTAGTCCAGCCGCTTACTCGGGTGAAGATTCTAGGCCTGCAGGCTGTGTGATTCACGCCGGTGGCGTCCGGCTGCAGCTGCGCCGGCTGCGGCGAGCAGCCCGGCGGCGAGCAGGAGGATCATGCTGCCGTTGCCGCCCGTCAGGGGCAGGACGCCTTCATAGGTGTAGGCCAAATGCGTCTGGGGCTGGCTGACACCGCCCAGCGTCCAGTCCACGACCACATCGGCCAGCCCAGGATTATGGACAGGCGTAGCGAAAGAGACGGACCCGTCAGAATTCTGCTGCAGGGGGTTCACCACTGTCTTGTCGAACTTGACACCGGTGATTAGCAACGTCGGATTGAAGGCTACTAGGGTAGGGGTGCGGCTCTGTGTCAGGCTCTGCTCGGTGCCGAGCTGGCCGGATGCGTTGTTGCCCCAGGCGTAGGCTTTGCCGTCCTGGCCGATGGCCACGGAATGGCCCCATCCTGCACTGATGCGTACGGATGCGAACCCAGTGCCGGAGCCGCTCTGATTTGCAGGGGCTAAGACCGGCCGTGGCGTGGTCCGCTTACTGGTGGTGCCGTCGCCGAGCTGGCCATTGGCGTTGTTGCCCCAACCCCAGGCTGTGCCGTCCAGACCTATTGCCAAGGAATTCCATGTGCTTGCGCTGACCTGCTGGGCCTTGAGATTGGGTACCTGCTTGGGCAATATTTGATAGTCCGTGCTGAAACCAAGCTGGCCGTTGTTGTCCATTCCCCATGCCCATACCGTGCCATCCTGACCTATGGCCAAGGCATGCCATGCGCCCGCGCTGATCCGGGTGGCCTGCAGTCCTTTGCTGGTATCCGTGGGATCGCGCACCAATGTAGGGGTGGAGGAGTAAGTGGTCCAAGTGCTGTTGGTCGAGGACCCGTTGCCGAACTGCCCCCAGTTGTTGTATCCCCAGGCGTATATGTTGCCATCCGCGTTCAAGGCCATGATGAAGCTCCAGTTGGCGCTGACCTGGACCGCATGCAGACCCTGATCGGTACCGCCCGGATCGGCCACTAGGGTGGGCTTCGCTTTGGCAACGGAATTTGCAGTACTGACGCTATCGCCGAGGGTTGTGGTTTCGCTTCCCCAGCTGTAGACCTTGCCCGTGGTATCGATGGCGACCGAGTCGCAGGCTCCGGCGCTGACCTGGACGGCCTGGAACGGCTGGCCCGTGATGGGGTTGATGACGGCTTCCGGCTTGGCGTGGACGCTCGTGTCCGTGCTGCCGTTGCCCAGCTGGCCGAAATCGTTGCGCCCCCAGCTGTAGAGGATGCCATTGGAACCGATGGCCAGAGTGTGCGCTCCCGCTGACGAAATCTGCGTGTATGTGAAGCCTTCTTGTACACCCTCTGGCTTGAGGACCTCGGTTGGTCTGTCCTGCTGCTTGTTGTCGCCGGTTCCCAGTTGCCCGTAATTGTTGTTGCCCCAGGCGTAGGCGTTCCCGTCGCTGGCCACGCCCACCGAGAAGCCGCGCATTTCCCTGTTTTTGGATCCGCCGGCGCTGATCTGGTTGAAGCGGATGCCACGGCTGGTTTTGGGATGCGTGATGGTCACCTGCTGGCCGCCCAGCACGTTGCCCTTGTCCGGGTTGATTGACCAGCCACGAGTGTCGGCTAGGCTCCAATGCGCGACCAGTGCGACATTCTTGGTGACGGGTTGGCTAAAATCATAAGCCACATTGGAATCGCCGTTGGCGTCCTTGACGAACCAGCCGTCGAACAGGCAGCCGGCCGCCTGCGGGTCAGGATACGGGCGCTTGACCTGCTCGCCCTCAGTTGCGGACTGATCTTTGGGCATGCCTGAGGGTGCTGGGCAGGAGCCGCCATCGGAAGAGAACGCGATATTGTAAATACCAAAGTATCGGTAGGTCAGGTGCACATCGGGCTGCTGGCCGTTCATGCTCCAGGAGACGGTGACATCCGTCTTGCCTCTTGCATGCTTGGGTGTGGTGACGCTCCAAGTGCCGTCCGTGTTCGCAGCTAGATTCGTTCCCGCCGTTCCGCCGAAGTCGACTGAGCTGAGAGTGGCTGCTTCAGGGAAGGGTGTGAGCTTTGGGGTTCGGATACCTGTTGATGTGTCGACACTGTCAGTGAGTCCTAATTGGCCGTACTTGTTGTTGCCCCAGCTGTAGAGGTTGCCATCCGAGCCTAAGACCAAAAGATAATCGTCGCCAGCGCTGACCTGTGTGAAGCTGACCTGGCTGGGAGTGCCGGTTATGGGCGTTCCCCCATACTTTCCCCAGCCGTAGAGCTTGCCATCGGATCCCAATGCCAGGGTGGTTCCTCTTCCGGCGCCGGCCTGCGTAAAGCTGACTCCGCTCACGGTGAGCTTGTCTGGATTGACATAGAAGGCGCTGGATCCGGTAGCCCCTCGTCCTATCTGTCCATTGTCGTTCCATCCCCAGGCGTACAGGGTGCCATCAGAGGTGAGAGCGAGGGAGGAGTCGCTTTTTGCGCTGATCTGGGTAATGGTGACGGTATCGGGCAGTTGAGGTTTTACGAGTGTAGTGCTCCAGTAGGAGCTTGAGTCGCCGTTGCCCAATTGTCCATGGTTGTTGCCACCCCAGCTGTAGACGCTGCGATCTGAACCTATGGCCAATGCATGGTCGTACCCTGCGCTGACCTTGCTCCATGTGATTGTTGCTGTTGATGGATTCTTGATTGGGCTTGGCGTGATATGGGTCTGCGAGTCTCGGATGCCGATTCCCAGCTGTCCCCATTGGTTGCATCCCCAGCTGTACAAAACGCCGTTGGAACCGATCGCCAGAGAGAATTCACCGCCGGCGCTGATCTGCGACCAGGTAAAGGTTGTTGGAGTTCCTGCGGGTTTGGCGACAAGACCTGGCTGGGCATCGTAGGCTGAATCAATACTGCGGCCCAGCTGACCGAAGCTGTTGATGCCCCAGCTGTAGAGGTTCCCGTCCGAGCCTATGGCCAGGGAATGATCGTATCCTGCGCTGGCCTGCACCCAGGTAAAGTCGTCTGATGCTCCTGCGGGTTTAGCCACCAGGCCTGGCTTGGCATCGTATGTGGCCGATCCGATGTTGCGGCCCAGCTGCCCATTCTGGTTGCTGCCCCAGCTGTAGAGGTTCCCGTCCGAGCCTATGGCCAGAGAGTGGCTGTTGCCTGCTTGGATTTGGCTGAATCTGATGTCTTGCCTTGTAGGCGGCGTAATAGTGGCCTTGGTATTGCCGGTTTCGGGCCCGTGATCAGGGCTGATGCTCCAGGTTTCAGAGCCTTTGGTCCACTTGGCGGTGAGGGTGAGATTGTCGGTGACCGGCTGGTTGAAGTCATAAGCGACGGAGGTATTGCCGATGAACCATCCGTCGAAAAGGTAGCCGTCCTTGGTCGGGTCGGCCGGCCGTATTGCGCGCTCGCCGTCTGTGATTGTCTGGGTTGTATCGGTGCCTAGGGGGTTGCTGAAAGTAACGGTGTATTGGGTGTTTGAGCGCGTTTGTTGGAGGTTATGGTGGGAGCTGCCTTCGGTGCCTGTTTTTCCTGGCGTGGAATGAAGAGGAGAAGAAGTGGGTAGAGGGGAGGATGTGGCTAGCGGAGATGGTGAAGCTAGTGGAGATTCAGGTGTTGTCGGTGTGCTGAGCGATGTTGCCTTGCTGGAGGAAATGCCGGAATTTTGCTTAGCTACGCGAGGGGTCTGACGACCCCCCCCCCCCGGTGCCTGCTAGTGCGGCTGGCGCGGCAGTGTCGGCCGCACTAGGTTCGTTTGCAGCAGTGTCAGCTGAGGCAAAACTGCCTGCGATAAGGCCTGCGGGCAGGATTATGGCGAGCAGAATACTGACGGCCATAGCTGGTCTACCTATTGTGTGCGAATGCTGACGCATGCTAATTACGATCCCCTTCCCCCAGGAACAGCGGCCAAGCTATCGGATACCCCCATCTTTCAGGCCAGCCGTAGGCCAGGTACAGTCCCGACAATCTGAAACAACTTTATCACACCCGGCTTTATAACACCCAGGTTATGACTGGACGGCGGCTTCTTAACGACAATGTTTGGGTTGTGAAGGTTGTTGAATATGAGGTTTCGTTGCTTACTGTTCCACGACCTCGGAGGCTCCGGACAGCTGGCGGAATGGGACGCACGTTTGCTGTTTTATACGTAGCTGCTTTCGGTAAACTTCCTGCAGCTCGATTGCATCGCTGGTCTGGCCTCTATAAGTTTCGGATATGCGGGTCGAGCAACGCAATCAATTTGGTCCCACTCGGTTGGTTGCAAGAGAGCTTGTGTGGGTTGCCTTGCGCGATCTCGATTTGTGCGAATGGGAAGAAATTCTTTCCGTCACCTGCTGGGTAATTTATGTCAGAAGAAGAACGCTGCATGGCTTGCCCGTTCACCTTGCATTGCGCGGCATCAGTCCGCTTGAGGTCGGCTCGCTGTGCCAGTACATACAGGGTTCCCGATTTGTTTGCAGAGATGGTTTTGACACTGCCGTCACCAGAAACGTTGTACTTTGTCAACGATGAAAGATAATTGGAGACCTGTTTTACTGATGGCTCTGACCTATTCGATCCCTGGCAACCCGAGAACAGGGCCACACTCATCAATACTGCTACGAGGGCAATTATTTGTTTTTTCCAGATAGCCCCAGCTGTTCTTGCTTTGCTGCGGAATTGGGCTGGCAATGTCGTGATCCGTCCCACGCGTACCCGGGAATCCCGCTCATGCGCCTCTGCCGGATCAAAGTCTGTCTGTCCAAAAGCCTTTGTCTCCTTCATCGGTTCTCCTTACGTAGGTGGTGGAGGGTTCACAACATTGTTAATTAGATTGATTTAAGTCTCATAACTCAGAAGAGCGGTTATTGGCTGAGGCAAGTTTATCTCTTTCTCCAAGTATACAAAATACTTGCTGACTCGATATTTGCCGATTTGTATCATTCGCGGTCGAATGCTGGCCATATTTACCTGGTTAGCCGCCACTCTTCCTTCCTGTTAATCGGGTTAACATCACGAGCGATCCTCACTGTTAGCAGGCCCGAAGTCACAGCGGGTGCTCTCAGGGCAGCTGGTCCATATGCCCGCTGTAGTCATGGTTGACCGGGTTGGTGTTCCAGGGGTAGGGCAGTGCGGTCTGCGGATAGATGTCCGCAAGCAGGGCGTAGCCGGTCGGGTCGTATTCGCGCAGCTCGTTCCTGGTGTTGAGCGGGCCTCGGACGCCGTCCCAGTTGTCGTCGGCGCTCTCGGCCATGACGTTGAACCACATGGAGGTCAGGGTGGCGAAGTACTCCTCGATGTTGCCCATCAAGTAGGTGTGGGGCCAGAGACCCGTCTCCTGTGCATGGCTGTAAGCGGCTTGGATTCGGTGAGCCAGGCTCTGATCCTCCAGCCTGTTGATGCCAAGCAGGTGGATGGCGTGGCCGAATTCATGGGCCAGTATGGACTCATTAGGGTAGCGGGTCTGGTGCACGCCCTCGGTGATGCGTTCGATGTTGGCGGCGGAGATGGAGGTGATCGGGTCGCCGATCATGCCTCCGTAGCCTTCCACAGGCCGATCCATGATCTGGGCGCCGCCGCGATGTTCGGGTATGTCATAGACGTCCTCGTGCAGCCCGTAGATGGCGACCCTGGCGCCTTCGGTGATCATGGTCTGTGCTACCTGCGGGGATGCGGACAGCATGGTGTCGATCAGGTCGGCCGCCAGCAGCCGGGTGTGGTGCTTGACGTCGTCCGATGATTCGATGGGGATGCCACAGCGGCAGTTGGTGAACTGGGTGTACTGATAGTGCCAGTTGTTGACCACGATCTCGACCTCCGGGTCGGCGTGCTGGCCTTGTCTGTTGACGATGGCCGCGTCCGCACGTATGGTCAGGCGTCCCAGGACAGTGAAATCCAAGGGCTCCCTGGTGATCAGCGTAGACCGCTTCTTGATGGGTTCATAGACGTTGAGCAGGTTCCACTCCACGTCGGTCCTCTCCATCAGCGGCAGAGGATGCCCGTTCAGGAAAAGGCGGAAATGCCGGGGATCGGCGGCTCCTTTCACCTCCTGATCCCAGTAGAGTTCGATGCGTCGAGAATCGATCATCTGGCTGAAAATCACCCGGGGTGGATTGGTATGAGGCATTGGGGATCTCCCTTCATTGCGGAATCACCTTGTTGTTTTCATCCTATGGGACTTATGGGCGAAACCTCTTTGGCGGGGAGGATTGAGTCAATAAAAACCACCTATTGTTCCCTTCGCTCAACCCTGTGGTCGGCTTCAGTGGGAGTTGAAGTGGCGTTGGTGAAAGGTTCTGCGGTAGCGGGTAGGGCTGATGCCGGTGCTGCGTTTGAACACCTTCATGAAGTATTTGTCGTCCTTGTAACCGACGATGGCCCCGATGCTTTCCACTGTGTCGTCGGTCTCCACCAGCAGCGACTTGGCCGCCTCCATGCGGAAGCGTTCGATCTCCTGGGAAATGGTGATGCCGAACTTCTGCCGGTATTTGCGAGACAGGTAGCTCTTGTTGTAGTTGAAGTAGTCGGCGATCTGCCCCAGGCTGATGGGTCCCAGAGCGTGGATGCGGATCCAGTCGCGCACCGGCTGCAGCTCGTGCAGATTCATGGATTGGGTGTGCAGCAGCTGCCTGGTCTGCATAGTCACCTCGTAGAGCACGCAGGCCAGGATGGCGTTCAGATAGCGTTGGTCGCCGTGCATCTGGCAGACGTCCAGCAACTGGTTGGTGATGACGGTGATTCGATCCATGAGCAGGTTCTCACTGTAGGCAGGCAGAAGGATGCTCGAAGTCTCATCAACAATGGGGTCATCGCCAGTGCCCTCGACCGGGGTCAGGCCGGGCAGACTGAAATGCATCCAATCAAACTTCAGGCTCTCGGTGATGGTGCGGAATCCCCTATGCTCCAGGTCGGGCGGGACGATCAGGAAGGTGCCGGGCCCGACCATGTAACGGGTATCGCCAATCTGCAGGGGCAACATGCCTTGGATGTTGCAGATGATTTCGAAGGTGCTGATGATACGTCTGCTGTGTTGCCAGCCCGGGTCTCCGATGAAGGTGCCGGCAGAGACCAGCTCGGGCTGGGGCTGGCTGTCCTGGTCATAGAACAATGTCATGAAAGTCGACCTCTCATCGGGAAGAATCGGTAAAAATGCTCCACGTATTGTGAATTCTAGGCCACCAGTCATGAAATGCACCGCCGTTACCATTGAAATCAGCATAGGCAGTGGGGCCTAGGCACGTCAGAAGGAGACGGAACGACTGTGGCAGACCGGACCATACCAGCGCAGGGGTTGGTGACCCAGGTGGCTGTAAAGAATCTATACCTCAAAATCATCCACCTTTTCTATAAATTCACCACCATTCCGGGAGCGATGCAATCATGAAACACACGGAGAGCACCTTGGAAGAGGTCAGGGACGACAAGGGCTTCTTTGGGCACCCTCGTGCCATCGGGACCCTGGCTCTGGGCAATTTCTGCAACTCTGCCGCCTGGGGCGCCTTCTACGCCCTGATGATCTACTACCTCTACACCCCCTTCTCCAAGGGGCTGGGGTTCTCCCAGGGGGATGCGGCTCTGATGATCGCGGCCATGGGTGCGGCCAACGGACTGCTCAATATCGTGGGTAGCTGGCTGTCCGACAGGGTCCTGGGAATGCGTAAGGCACTGATCCTAGGCAACCTGCTCAAGGCCATAGCCTTCTTCATCCTGGCCATACCGCCGACCAGTCAGGTCTTCGGGCAGACCATGGCCTACATCGCCCTGGTGCTGCTGTCCATGCCCATCATGGGGATGTCCAACGCCTCCCTGACCGGGCAGCTCTACCGCAAGGAGGACGCTCGCAGGCGCGACGCGGCCTTCACCATCCATCAGTTCGCCAACACGGTGGCTGGGATCATCACCCCGGTCGTGGTTGGCCAGATCGGTCTGAGCAACTACCATATCGGCTTCGCTGTGGCAGGGGTCTTCGCACTGCTATACGGCGCGGCCATCTTCTTCACCCAGTATCGGTTCTTCGGACCCCTGGGTGAGGCTCCCATCAAGCCCCTGTCAGCCCGGGAGCGCCAGCGGATACTCAAGGGTCTGGTCATCGGGTTGGTTGTGCTGGCTCTGGTCATCGCCGCCCTGGTGCTGACCAAGCATTTCAACCTGAATGCCATCATCAACGCCGTCACCACCTTCGCCTTCGTAGTACCCATCTGCTTCCTGGTCAACCTGTTCACCAAAAAGGACCTGACTGTCCGTGATCACACCCACCTTCGGGCCTTTCTCTGGTTCTTCTTCGCTCAGATTGTCATGGCCCTGGGCGCCACCCTGCTGACCAGCGCCATTGCCATCTTCCTGGACAAGAAGGTCAACCGGGTGATCTTCGGCATCACCATCGCCCCGGGTTCACTCCAGGTCATCTACATGGTCATGGATCTGATAGCCGGCCCCATCTTCATCTTCCTGTGGACCAAGACTCGTGCCGGAGCAATCCGGACCACCTATAAGTATGGTATGGGGTTGCTGGTCACGGCTCTGGCCTTCTTCACGCTGACCATACCCTCTCTGATTCTGGGCGGAAGCGGATCCTCCGGCTACTCCCTTTGGTGGGTGCTCATCTACTACGCCTTCATGGCCCTGTCTGACCAGCTTGTGGGTCCGATCGGCAGTTCACTGGTCTCGGGACTTTCTCCTGAATCCTATGAGACCCAGCTACAGACGGCATGGAACCAGACTGCAGCCATCGGCAATGCCATTGCCATCATCTTCTTCAAATTCTTCCAGACGGCCGACCAGCAGGTCTATCTCTTCCCCATCGTTGCGGTGGCCTTGGTGGCCGTTGCGCTGGTGCTGACCGTCTTCAGCCGTCACATAGAAAGGCAGATGGCAGCATGAGTCAGCAATTCAATATGAGCCGGCCTATTGAGATCAGCCAGGCCAGTGTCGACGACCCCTTCTGGTCGGCCGAACAGGAGCTGGTTAGAACAGCGGTCCTGCCCTACCAATGGAGGGCGCTCAACGACCAGGTGCCTGGTGCTTCGCCCAGCTACTGTATGCACAACTTCCGCGCCGCCGCCGCGCTCAACAAGAGGCTGAATGGGCAGGAGGGGAGCGGAGACTTCCAGCCGCCGACTTACACCAATCAGGGATTCCACTGCCTGCCGGAAGACCCGGATCATCCCGATCCGGACAAGTTCTATGGTTACGTTTTCCAGGACACCGACTTCTCCAAATGGGTGGAGGCCGTGGGGTACTCGCTGGCGCATCATCCGGATGCCGAGCTGGAGCGGCTGGCCGACGGGGCCATCGACATCGTCTGTGCGGCCCAGCTGGACAGCGGATACCTGGATACCTACTACATCCTCAACGGGATGAACCGGCACTTCACCAATCTCAAGGATCATCATGAGCTCTACTGCCTGGGCCATCTGATTGAAGGCGCCATCGCTTATTACCAGGGCACGGGCAAGACCAAGCTTTTGCATGCGGCCGAGCGGTTCGCCGACTATGTAGCCGCGACCTTCGGGCCGGGCGACAATCAGCTACATGGCTATCCGGGTCATGAGATTGCCGAGATGGCTCTGATCCGCCTGTACGAGACCACCGGAATCAAGCGATATTTGGATCTGGCGGCCTACTTTGTTAATCAGCGGGGAACAAGCCCCCTCTATTTCGAGCAGGAGGATCGGCAGAGGGCAGCCTATGAGCATGCCGACTTCACTGTCGACGACAGCAGGCCAGCACCCTATGCCTACTACCAGGCCCATGAGCCGGTGGCTCAGCAACGTCAAGCCGTGGGTCATGCGGTCAGGGCCGGGTATCTGTACGCCGGAGCTGCCGATGTGGCCCGGCTGACCGAGGATCCTGCACTGAATGAGGCGGTGCATGCCCTCTGGCGTGACATCGTTGACAAGAAACTCTACGTCACGGGAGGGGTGGGCGCCGATGCTGATGCCGAATCGCACTCCTATGCCTATGACCTGCCCAACGACACCGGATATTGTGAGACCTGCGCCTCTGTGGCCATGGTCTTCTTTGCGCGGAGAATGCTGCAGTTGGATCCCAGGTCCGAATATGCCGACGTGATGGAGCTGGCCCTCTATAACACAGTGCTTGACGGCATGGCCATGGATGGCAAGAGCTTCTTCTATGGCAATCCCCTCGAGGTCAGGCCGCAGACCAAGCGGAACAAGAATCCCCGCTACAGCTACGTGCCCATCGTGCGCAAACGGTGGTTCGGTTGCGCCTGCTGCCCGCCCAACCTGGCACGGCTGGTCGAATCGGTGCAGGATTACGCATACACCTTGGCCGAGGATGGGTCCACGCTCTTTGTGCACCTCTACATCGGAGGTAGGATCCAGGCGGACCTGGGAGAGGGGTCAATCGAACTACGGGTGCAATCGGAACTGCCTTGGAAGGGCCGAATCCGCCTAAAGGTCGAGGCTTCCGGTGATGGCCAGACCACCCTGGCTCTCCGTCTGCCTTCCTGGGCTGGCGGCGATGCAGCCGCCGATGCGGTGACGGTTCACACAGGCCAAGGTTCCTCGGCTGTCATCAGTCGACGTGTGGAACAGGGGTACCTCTATCTTTCCGGTCCCTGGAAGCAGGGCGATTGGATCGACATCGACTTCGACATGCCAGTGCGTGTCGCTGCCGCCAATCCTCTGGTCAGTCAGGATGCGGGCAAGGTGGCGGTGACCAGGGGACCTATGGTCTACTGCGCCGAGGAAAGGGACAATGGGGCCAACCTGCACCTGTTGCATCTGGACGGCAGCGCCTTGTCGGGTGATGCAAGCCGTGTGAAGGTCGAGCCCTTCATCTTCCAGGCTGGGGCATATCTTGACGATCCTCAGGCCGAAGGCCATGTCGACACAGTCAGCCGCAGCATGGTCAGACTGCAGGTGCCCGCCTGGCGGGAGCCTGCAGAGGGAGCTGATACTGCTCCGCTCTACCGTCAATGGCAACCGGTCCGTCGTATGCCGACCACAGCCACCCTGATTCCCTATTTCGCCTGGTCCAACCGTGGCGAAAACGAGATGAGGGTTTTCCTGGACGTGGACTGAAGGCCGCCATCCCTCAAGCACGCTGCGGTTTCTGAGAGTGGCGCAGAATGGCCAAAATCAGCAGAATCTCCAGGGCGCCAACGAGCTCAAATGTTCTTCTCGGTCAGATTGTTGGCTACATAATGAATAATCTCCCGGGTATCGACAAGCGTGTATAGGTTGTCGACGTAGCCCTCGGAATCCTTGCGTTTGTTCCTGAGATTTGCGAAATTCTGTCGGGTGGTAACTTCTGCGGACGGAGGTCAAGTGCAATTCATTTGCAGTTTTTAAGTCTCGATAGCTGTTGCTCCTTATTTGAGCGGTGGCAGGCTTGTAGGATCCATGCTGCATTCAGCACCGTTACCCAAATGATCAGTATTTCAACGGCCGTCGTCGGGCCGGTGCCAGGGCGGCAAGCGATGTGATCGCTGGTCACGCCACTGTGCCCTTCGAGGTCTATGCGCTGACCGTATTCGCTGATGACATCGGTTCTGCCTACACCGGCAAGAAGATCACTCTGAAACAAGGTGTGGATGCCTGGCAGAAGCACCTTAAGGAATGTAATCAGCAACAGGGCTTCAACGTACACTGATCTTCTTAAAGTAAATGGGAGCTTTGCCATTGCCTTGTATTGTTTGAGTATGAGACAACGGCATTGCCGTATCGGCAAGGATAAAGCTCCAAGGCTGATGTATGTATTGTCTCCTGGCTTCATGCGTAAGGTCGAAGCCAACGGTTGTTTGCTTAGTCCTGAGTTCGTTTAGAGGTCGTCAGGAGCAACTGTCGTGATTCGTGCGGAAAGGAGGGTGCATCGTGGCGAAGCCTGCTGAACACGGCATCGATGTCAATGCTTCTGACTTTTTGATTCATACCCCTTCGGCTATTGCGCGAACGACCTTTTTCTATCCGCTACGGGTGGGCAAATTCTCCTATGAACCCGGTTATAGGCTGGAGCGTCGGTCCTTTGACAGTTATCTGATCATTCATATCGATAACGGCAGGCTGACGCTGGATCTGCCTGAAGGCTCGTTCGTAGCTGAGGAGGGCCGGTTTGCGTTGGTCAATTGCTATGCGCACCATGCGTATGGTACCGATGTCCCAACGACCGCTCAATGGCTCCACTTCGACGGTGTCATGGCTCGGCCCTACTACGACTACATCATCAGGAAGCTGGGCAATGTCTTCATGCTCTCCTCCGAGACCTACGCCTTGGAACAAATGCGGACCATTACCTCTTTGATGACGTCGGAAAACGGTTATTCGGAAGCGAGGATGTCCAAATACATCACCGACCTGCTTACCGAGTTTGCCGATCAGCAGCCGCGCTCCTTCAAACGAAAACAGGAGGAGGTGGTTGAGGACACGATCGCCTATGTGTCCTCCCACTTGTATGAGCCGCTCACCGTCTCCGAGCTGGCCAAACGAGTCTTTCTGAGCGAGTACCACTTCATTCGATTGTTCAAGCAGGAAACCGGCATCACGCCGCATGCCTACCTGGTGGATTCCCGTATCCACGCGGTGCAGTATTTGCTGGTAAACACCGGAATGTCCATACGACAGATTGGTCAGCAGTGCGGTTTCACATCCGAATCCTCACTGTGTGCCTCTTTTAAGAAGAGCACGGGCATGACGCCCATGAAGTATCGCAGACTCAAGCAGGGCGGGTGACTGACGGGAGTCATTGGGCTGTTGGCTCCAGCAGCTTACCTGTATAATCGCATTTCTAAAATGCGCGTTTTACCCATTCTTACAGCCCGGCCTTCCACGGATCTGTCCCTCGACATAGGCAGGTTGAAAGTGAACGATAATGCGTTATCGTAATTCGGTATGGAATGCTGCTGTTAATTCCGTTGCGCAATTTATGCTGCAACGGAATTAACAGCAGCCAATCTGCCGGGCAGGCCGCCGGGCCAAGTAAGGCCATGTCTCAGCAAAACCACGCTCGTACTTGCTGGGTTAGGCTTTCTTTCTGGCTACCATCGAGAAGGTCAGGGGGATTTGAGGCTGATTGTGGGGCATGATCCATCCCTGCAGTTCTGGGCTGTACTCAAGCATTGGCAGTGACTGCCAGTCGTCCACATTATGCTCGCCGATGGCCTCTATAGTCAGTCCGGCATCCAGAAGAGCACTGCTTATTTCCTGGAAGTCATGAGCCCAATTGTGATTGGTGGTATGGGTAATTTGGGGTTTTGTCCCATCCTCGAGCGAGTCGGTTGCTGACGTGTAGCTTTGATCCGTCTCATAAGTCGTTTCTGTTCCGCCAAAATAATCTTGAACTATCGACAAGCCCTCGTTGTTCAAGGCGAAAAGCAGGGGATGGTTGTCGCGGATCATGAATATTCCTCCGTCTGTTAGCAGGGAGGCGATTGAACGAGCCCAGTCTTTCAGATCGGGAAGCCAGGTGATGGTTCCGCAGCTGGTGACGATTACATCGAACGAGCCTTTCTGATTAGGCATGGCATCGGCAGCGCATCGAGCATCGCTTTGAACATAGGTTATGGATGCTCCGGCCCGTTCAGATAGCTTCCTGGCATAATCCAGCGAGGTGGGAGAGAAATCCAGTCCATATACGTCTCGTGCTCCCAAACGCCACCATGAGATGGTATCAGAGCCTATATGGCATTGCAGATGCAAAAGGTGCAACCCTTTGATGCCGTGTTCTGGCAGATGGGGCTTCAAGACCTCGAGATCTCGCAGGGTTACTGACGACAGGGCCGATGGGTCATCCGCAAATGCGTCAAGGTCTCCATAGCCGCCGTTGGCATGCACAACTGCCCTGTCATTCCAGTTGAGGAGATTATCCTCTACATCCTCGTTCTGGTGCATTTGATGAGACATGGTGTTCCTTTCGAAAGAGGCTTATCGACAATGATCCAGCCGGTCGATATTCAAAACAGGTTTTCGAGTGCAGATTTGTGCAGATTTGTTAGTCATGCGCGAATATGCAACTTTTTTATTATCCTCAATATCCGCTGTGTTGGCAAATACGGGGTGCCTAGGAGCGATTCGCATACTCAAATCGTATTTTTAACTTTGAGTTAAGTCTTTTCCGATTATCGATTGCGTTATGGTCCAAATATCAGGTTCTGCCATGGTGCCAATAAGCCTATCGGTGCTGTGTCATGAGCTATGGGATCCAACATCCTATCGGCTACTACGCCATGCAAGCCCCCCCCCCCCCCTGGATTCTTTTGAAAGCGTTGTGCAGGACACAGAGTGCTACAAGTCCAGGCACGGGAAGGGGGATGTAAGCCCTCTCGACAATGAACTTTTCGGTTTCCTTGTCTTGTATACGTGACACCTGAAAATGGGATGCTCGATAAGCAGCACGACGCAACAGGAAAGAGGAACACTTGAATACCATGAGCAAGAATCCGGCAAACATGTTCGAGCGACTGGTTCCTGGACATAGTAAGTGTCGCCGCCGCATTGAGGATATGCCCACTGGAGTTGAGCTCTTTGCGGCTGGTCGGTCGGAAGCCGGGCGAGAACAGCTGATGCAGAATACGGCTGGCATGAGAGAATTTAAGCAGAACAGGAACGGAAGGAAACGCACATGTGCGAGTACGGATCGCTGAGCACCAAACAACTTGCCGGGCTCCTGTACTCCATGGGCCGCACCTTTGATGGGCTGCAGTCGACTTTCATGGCCACTGAGGAGTTCCTGCGCACCGGCAATCCCCAGGTCGTCAATTCCAAGGCCGACTACAATCTTCTGCTAGATTTGCGGCAGGCCGCGGACTACACCCTGCACTACGACTATGCTCGCGAGCCGATCGACCTGGTCTACGTGAAGTCCATCAACGCGCAGTTGACAAGGACTGCTGCCATGGAACCAGGCAAGCTGCGCGACGAACGCACCCCCGTCATGGTCAGCACCCCGTTGGGGAGGTACGAGCCACCCGTGCCTGATTCTGCCACCATTGCATCCCTGATAAAAAGCACCGTTGGGGGAGCAACTGGAGAAGACATCCTGGAAGATGCGGTGCGTCTTTTTGCCGGACTGGCCAAGATGCAGCCATTTGGCGACGGCAATAAGAGGACTGCGCTGCTCGCTGGCAATGGGCTGCTGATCGCGCATGGCGACCGGCATCCGCTCACTGTGCCCACCAGTGATAAGGACAGGACCTGGTTCAACCGGGAGCTGGCCGCTTATTATCTCAACAGCGATCAGACGATCATTCGCCACTTGGCCAAGTGGAACAGGCAGCATGTATTGCAGGCTGAGCATTGGGATAACAGGGATGATATGCCATCCTCAGATGGACGTCCCTGACCTGTAACGTCCTCTCGCCTTGGGTTGGTAATGGTCAAACGAGCACAGTAATTAGCACATGGTGTTAGTCAGACATGACCTCATCGACTGCTCTGACTTCGAAGCATACCCGGCAGCTGTATCAGCCGGACCGCGTATAAGCTCGCCTAACGGTACCGAAACCTCCTCCAATGTACATGTGTGGAAGCTAGTAGCGGGGGATACCCGTTGGCGATGTGCCAGAGTATGGAAAGCCATAGGGTTGGGAAATGGTTGCGGAGAGCAAGGCCAAGTACTTCTTTATGCCTGAACCTTTAGGGTGCCCCGGATGCGATTCGAACGCACGACACCTTCTTTAGGAGAGAAGTGCTCTATCCCCTGAGCTACCGGGGCAACGGAAACTACTCTACCACGAAGTGGGACTTGGGCAGGTCGCTGCTGTGCGGGCTAGCACCGTTCCCTTTCTGGAGAAGTTAGGTTCATATACCTGTCCGCCATATGGTCGTGGTTTACAATTGCTCAATGGTCGAGCTGACTGTGTGTTCCTTGGAAGGGGACCGGGTCGGCGATGATTTTCTGGAGGAGACCATGGCGAGATTCAGACAGTCCTTCCTGGTGAGGCACGTCTTTGGGTGGGTGGCCAGGCTGCTGGCGTTGGCCAGCTTGCTGGCTCTGGCGGCGCGTGCCTGTCCGGCATGGCTGTCGTCGATCCCATACCTGCCGGATCTGGCCGCTCTGACGCCCTGGTTCATTCTCTTGGGTCTGCTGGCCCTGCTCCTGGCTCTGATGTCTTCACGATGGTTCACGGCTTTGGTGCTTATCGCCGCCTTGGCCTTGAATGTCTACTGGCAGTATCCCTTCTACCAAGAAGGACACGAGCTCAATGGCCAAGCTGATCAGCTCGCAGCTCTTGAGCATCCCGACCGGTACGACGATGTGGCCCGAGTGATGACGCTGAACGTCTACAAAGGACAGGCCGATGCCGATCAGGTAGTCAAGACTGTCGGCGACAACCGGGTTGAGGTGCTGGCTCTGCAAGAGGTCAGCAAGGATTTTGTGGACCGTCTTCACAAGGCCGGCATCGACCGCTATCTGCCCCACGAGCAGCTTTCCACATCTTCGAAGGAATACGCCAACGGTCTTTGGACGGCCGCGCCAATGCAGTCGCCCTCAAAGGACGACGTGGGATCTCGCTCCTCCATGATGCCGGCGGCCAGTATTGACTTCGGCAGGGGCAAGACCAGCATCAGATTCGTCTCGGTCCATACCACCTCGCCCCAACCTGGCAGTTGGAATGCCTGGCGGCGCAGCGTGTCCGACCTGGGGAAGCTGCGAAACCACGAGCACACCCGATACGTGCTGATGGGAGACTTCAACGCAACTTATGACCATGCGGTCTTCCGAGACATGTTGGGGGAGCGGTTCAGCGATGGGGCACGTCAGGCCGGGCATGGCATGAGCATGACCTGGCCGGCTGACAGGGCCCCATTGCCCAGGTTGGCGGCCATCGATCATGTTGTGGTGGACCGTGACATCAGAGCTAATCAGCTGCAGGCCGTACCTATTGCAGGTTCGGATCATGCAGCCCTGCTGGCCACGGTGATGGTGGAGTAGGGAACTTCAGGCATCCAAGTTGGATTGTGTGCCAGCCTGGGCTCCGGCGCTGGCCTGCTCCTGCTGGGCGGCATCGAGCTTGGCTCGCACCTGGCCTAGCAGCTCCTGGGCTCGCTTGGCCAAAGCCTCGCCGATTTCCCATTGACGCATGGAGGCATCCAGGTCCAGGCCGCCGGCCTCCAGAGCTTGAACCGCCTGGATCAGCTGGTCTCGGGCCTGCTCATAAGGCAGTTTGGCGATGGTATCGCGTTCCTTCTGGCTCAGGGCCGAAGCCAGTACCGGCTGTTCCTCGCTCTGCTCCTTGGTCTGCGCTGCGTCGGTGTCGCTCATGCCTGCTCCTCTTCTTATCTGGTGAGTTGATCAAATTCCTCAATACTGTGGATGATTATTGCGGACGATTATATGTGACTGACCTCGTGGAATCGGTCACTGCCCGTTGACGACCCTGGTCTCGATCCGGCCCTCTTTGACGGTCAAAGTCAGATCCTGATCGGCCTGAACCTGCTGGGGGCTGATAATCACCTTCCCGTCCAGGGCCTGCACGACTGCGTATCCGCGGTCCAGCGTGGATTGGGGGGAAAGAGCGGTCAGCGAGGACTGGAGCTTCTCCACGGTCAAGGAGGCATCGTCCACGATCCGCCGCAGGGCAATGTCCAGGCGAACCAAGGATTCGTCAACCAACCGCTGGGGCTTGTCCAGCATGGTCTGCGGTTTGGTCAGGCTGGGGCGGTTGGCATATCCCTCAATCAAACGCGTCTCGCCTTGGACCATATTTTCGATACGCGCGTTTATGCGCATTCGGGCCTCCTGGATGATTCCCTCCTGCTCGACCAGGTCGGGCACCACCCGCTTGGCTGCATCAGTAGGGGTGGAGGCGCGCAGATCCGCCGCCAGATCGATAAGGGTCCAGTCGTCCTCGTGGCCGATGGCCGAGACGATTGGGGTGACGCATGCCGCCGTGGCCCGGACTACCGATTCGTCCGAAAATCCGAGCAGATCCTCGAAGCTGCCGCCGCCCCTGGCTACGATGATCACATCCACAGCTGGATCAGCATCCAGCTTTTGGATGGCCTCGACCGCCTCGGGCGGGCACTGGGGACCCTGGACGTGGGCATGTACAACGGAGAATTCAATGGTGGGCCAGCGAAGACGGGCGTTGGTGATTACATCCCCCTCGGCTCTGGCCTTGGGTGCGCAGATCAGGCCGATACGTCGGGGGAACTCGGGCAGGGGAACCTTGTTTTCCGTGTCAAAGAGGCCCTCGCCCTTGAGCTTGCGCCTAAGCTGGTCGATCTGCTCTTTGAGATCGCCGGTGCCTACACGCTTGATCCGGTCGGCCATGAAACTCAGACGGGTCTGTTTGATCCAGAGGTCAGGCCTTCCGTGGACCACCACCCGGTCGCCCTGGCGGAATTCTCGGGCCTGGGCGGCGAATGCTCGAAAGCCCATGACGTTGATGGAGATATCCTCGAAGTTGTCGCGCAGGGTCAGATAGGCGGAACCAGTCCGGCGGGTGTTGATCTCCACGATCTGTCCCTCCACCCAGGCTCCGGGCCAGCGGGCCACTGCGTCGTGGTACTTCTGGCTGAGTACGCTGACCGGCCAGGGGTCTTCCTCGGTGGTATCGCGTGCCAAACGGGGCAGCTGATCCAAGGGTTTGGGGGCCAGTCCTGACGATGCTGGTCCAGCAGGTGCGCCCATTGATCCCTGCATGCTCGAACCCATGTATGCTCGCACCTGATGCCTCCTGACCTTCGATTCCGCCAGCCCGACCAACTCATCTGGCATAGCCTGTACAAGGCGGTATTCGGGTTGGTCGGAGAAGGAAACGTTCTTTCAGGGTCTCTCAATACGGGGACAATTCCATATACTCTGCAAGTCCTCTACAGGCCCTCTGCCGGCTGCTCCTGAGTCGATTTCGCCGAGGGCACAGCGGCATTTTCCCACTCGCAAGGAGGCTGGGACTGAGGCGAAAGCGTGGAGGGCAAAGGTTGCAACCAACGCTTTGATGCAGCTGCACTAGTCTATGGTTTGCCTGTACCGGCAGCAGTTTTGTTGGCGACTGTGTCAAAGGTGACAGTCTTGATTCCCCGATATTGCAAAAGTTATTCACGCTCTGGCGGTAGCATAAATAAAGCAAGCCGGATATGATGTGGTGTCTGCTTTTCAACCCCATCATGCGGCGGTCTCACGGATTGAGGTTGTTTCATGTCTGATGGCGTCGACATAGCGGGTCGATATAAGGGCACAGGACCGCGGGATCTCCTGCGTGTGGGTTTGGACATCGGTTCCACCACAGTTAAGGCCGTTGTTCTTGGCACAGGGGACAGGCTGGATCAGGCGCTTTTCAGCGACTATCGCCGCCATCATGCCAATGTACGGCAGTGCGTGGCGGAACTGGTCACGGATATTAAGCTCTCCCTATCACGGGTTGGTCTGGCCGGCAATCCCATCAGCCTGGTGATCACCGGCTCGGGCGGGTTGGAGCTGGCAAGCCAGCTTCAGGCCGAGTTTGCCCAGGAGGTCATTGCCGAGACCGAGGCCATCAACGCCACCTATCCCGAGGGGGATGTGATCATCGAACTGGGCGGCGAGGATGCCAAGATCACCTATCTGAAGCCCACTCCGGAGCAGCGGATGAACGGGTCCTGCGCGGGCGGGACTGGTGCTTTCATCGATCAGATGGCCACCCTGCTCAATACCGATGCTTCAGGCTTGAATGATATGGCCTCCAAGTACAAGACCATTTACCCCATAGCCTCGCGCTGTGGGGTCTTCGCCAAGTCCGACCTCCAGCCCCTGATCAACGATGGAGCCGCCAAGGAGGATCTGGCTGCATCAATCTTCAACGCCGTTGCCACACAGACCATCTCCGGTTTGGCCTGCGGGCGTCCCATCCGTGGCAACGTGATCTTTTTGGGCGGGCCCCTCTTCTTTATGAGTGAGCTGAGGGAGGCCTTTAAGCGGATCCTCCAGGACAGGGTCAGCCGCTATATCATCCCTGAAAACGCGCACCTCTATGTGGCCTATGGCGCTGCCATCATGGCTGGTCGTCAGGAGCAGGACGACCAGGATAATGCAGCGCAGGTCAAGACCGACTACTCGCCAGAAACCGATGTGAACGACCCCTTCGGTCCGGCTTGGGGGCTGGACCAGGCGGAGGTCGACAAGGCGCGGTCCGAAAAGGCTTCGAGCCTGGACAAGATGGCTCTGCAAGATGCCATGCAGGACGGCCGCACCACTACCTTGGTGGACGGTGAGAATAAGGTTCCGGCGACAGAAACCGCCAAAAATGCCATCCAAAATCAAGAGATGAACTTTGATCTGACATCGCTGGATGGCGTCCTCTCAGCCCTGAAGGGTCTGGAGAACATGCCATCCACGGCCAGAACGATACGCCCGCTCTTCCTGAACGAAGACGAGCGCAAGGAGTTCAACGACCGGCATGGTGCCGAGATCATCCCCACCGGGGACCTGTCTGGGGCCAAGGGGCCACACTTCCTGGGCATTGATGCGGGCAGCACCACCATCAAGGCCGTACTGATCAACGACGACAAGACCATCGTCTGGTCCACCTACGGAGTGCATAAGGACAGTCCGCTGATCGCCGCCGCCAACATCGTCAAGGAGGTCAGGAAGTCCCTGCCGGAGGGTGCCTATATCGCCCGTGCCTGCGCTACCGGATATGGTGAGGGCCTGGTCAAGGCCGGCTTGCACGTTGACGAGGGCGTGGTCGAGACCATGGCCCACTACCGGGCAGCCGAGGAGATCAGCCCCGGTGTTACCTCGGTCATCGACATTGGCGGGCAGGATATGAAGTACATCGCCGTCAACGACGGGGTCATCGATTCGATCTGCGTCAACGAGGCCTGCTCGGCCGGCTGCGGATCCTTCCTGCAGACCTTTGCCCAGTCCATGGGCATCAGCATCCAAGACTTCACCAAGCAGGCGTTGGCCTCCGAAGCCCCGACCGATCTGGGCTCCCGTTGCACGGTCTTCATGAATTCCTCGGTCAAGCAGGCTCAGAAGGAGGGCGCCTCCCCGGAGGACATTGCTGCTGGGCTCTGCTACTCGGTGGTCAGGAACGCCCTCTACAAGGTCATCAAGCTGCGTGATGCCAACGCCCTGGGGCCGGTGGTCGTGGTCCAGGGAGGGACCTTCCTCAATGATGCTGTTTTGCGGGCCTTTGAACTCCTGACCGGTCGCAAGGTGACCAGACCCAACATCGCCGGGCTCATGGGAGCCTACGGCGCTGCGCTGACGGCCCGCATGCACTGCCCGCAGAATGAAGAGGTCGCGGATCTTGCTGCAGTCAGTTCCCAGATGGCCCACCCTTCAGTGAACGTGGTCGACGGGGGAAAGTCCGTGGGCAGCACGCCCACTACCCCTAATATGGCTCCGGCTTCCACCAGGTCAAGGTTGTCGCCGGCCGCCGTCAACAAGATTGGCACAAACGGCTCGGCCAACGTTGCCTCCAAGAACGACCAGGGCTTCAAGACGACCCTGCCTGGTCTGAAAGTGGAGAACGGCCATGTGGTCAGCTCCATACTGGCAGGGGACCATCTGGATAACCTCTCCATGACCACCACCCACGATGTCTGCAAGCTCTGCCAGAACCACTGCAAGCTGACCATCACCGAATTCGAGGATGGCGGCCGCTACGTGACCGGGAATCGCTGCGAACGTGGCGGAGACAAGAACAGGAAGCGCTCCGACAGGCCCAACCTCTACGACTTCAAGTACAAGCGGGCCTTCGCCTACCGCCGTCTAACCCCGGACAAGGCCACCAGGGGCGATATCGGCATTCCCCGCGTGCTCAACATGTATGAGGACTACCCCTTCTGGTTCACCCTGCTGACCTCACTGGGCTTCCGGGTCATGATCTCCGGGCGGTCCAATCACGAGCTCTTCGAGAGCGGGATGGAGTCCATCGCCTCCGAGAACATCTGCTACCCGGCCAAGCTGGTCCATGGGCACATTCACTCCCTGGTCGACAAGGGCATCAAGACCATTTTCTATCCCTGCGTCACCTATGAGCAGGAGCTGGTTCCCGATACGGACAACCATTACAACTGCCCCATCGTGGCCAACTACCCGGTGGTGATCGAGGCCAACATGGCCGAGCTCAAGGAGAACGGCGTCCGCTTCATGCGGCCTTACTTCAACCTGTCCAACAAGGAGAAGATGGTCGAGCGGATCGTCAAGGTCTTCGACTGGGCCAAGGTGAGCGAGGAAGAGGCCCGGACGGCTGTCCAGGAAGCCTACCGTGAGGATGCCCGGTTCAAGGAGGACGTCCGCCAGGAGGGGCTTCGTGCCCTGGCCTACATGCAGGAATACGGGGTCAAGGGCGTGGTCCTGTCGGGTCGCCCATACCATGTGGACCCCGAGGTCAACCACGGCATTCCCGAGACCATCTGCTCCCTGGGCATGGCCGTGCTTTCAGAGGATTCGATCTGCGAGCTGGACGTGCATAAACTGCCCAAACTGAGCGACTACATCATTCCGGCGGCGGGGGAGCGGGCCCTGGCCTCCAACAACCCCACGGCCGCCAAGTTCCGCAAGACCGTGCCAGGCTTCGGCGATGACCATCAGAAAATGCCTCTGAGGGTGACCGACCAGTGGGCCTACCACTCCAGGCTCTATTCCGCAGCCAGGTTCGTCTCCGAATATCCCGACCTGCAGCTGGTCCAGCTTGTCAGCTTCGGATGCGGCGTGGATGCCATCACTACCGACCAGGTCCAGGAGATTCTGGCCGACAAGGGCGATGTCTACACGCAGCTGAAGATCGACGAGGTCTCCAACCTGGGTGCTGCCAAGATCCGTCTGCGCTCGCTGAAGGCCGCCATGGACGAACGCCACCAGCGGGATCTGAACCAGGAGGACAGCGAAGACCAGAAGGAAGTCCCAGCCAAGGAGCAGGCGCCTGCCAAGGTCGCGGCCAAGGATAATGTCATGGTCGAGAATGTTGACACATCGACTGACCTGGTTCAGTCGGAGGTGCAGGCGAAGAAATCATCCGACTCTCAAGATTCGCAAGACCTTGCCAGCCATATTGAAGCAGTGGATGTGGATGCGTCTGACAAGCCGAAATCGCACGGGTTCCGGTCTACCAATGCACAGAAGATCAACCTGTCCCAGCGCAAGGCCGACATTGTGGCTCTGGCCCGGTTTGTGGCTCTGCATGACAAGAGTGATCAGGGTCTGATAGGCCTTCATCCCATGGGCATCAGGCCCATCCGGGAGACTATGGCCTCAAAGCAGAAGGAGCAGGAAGCCGACAACCAGGGCAAAAATGTTCAGGCAAGCGGAGCCGCTGCCAAGCCGACCCTGTCCAAGTACGCCACTGAGCATCGCTTCACCAAGGAGATGGGGCATAAATTCACAGTGGTAGCGCCGCAGATGTCTCCGGTGCACTTCTCCCTCCTGGAGGCGGTCTTCTCCAGCGCCGACTACCATTTCGAGCTTCTGAAACATGCCACGGCAGAAGACATCAACACCGGGGTTAAGTACGTCAACAACGATGCCTGCTTCCCGGCCATCATCGTGGTGGGGCAGCTGGTCAACGCCTTCCTGTCCGGCAGGTTCGACCCGCACAAGTGCGCGGTCATCGTCACCCAGACCGGCGGCATGTGCAGGGCCACCAATTATTATGGTCTTCTGCGCAAGGCCCTGGCCGATGCGGGCTATGGCTATGTGCCGATCATTACGCTGAGCGTCCAAGGGTTCAAGGCCAATCCCGGCCTTCAGGTAACCCCGGCGCTGCTGCACCGCGCTGTCAAGGCCTTCTACCTGGGCGATGCCATGATCGAGTGCCTGCTCAGGGTCCGTCCCTACGAGCAGGAACCCGGCTCGGCCAACAGGCTCTACAAGCTCTGGGACACGATCTGCAAGGAGACCATCGAGCACCACGGTTACTCCAAGACCGCCAAGAAGGTCTACGGTCATGGATATCTGCCTTACCGCACGCTGATGAAGCGGATGATCCGGGCCTTCGACCAGCTGCCGCTGCGCAACATTCCCCGCAAGCCCCGGGTGGGTGTAGTCGGGGAGATCCTGGTCAAGTACCATCCCGATGCCAATAACCATGTGGTCGACCTGATCGAGAGCCAGGGCTGTGAGGCCGTGCTTCCCGGTGTCTGTGACTTCATGGTCAACGGCATCTCCAACGCTGAATGGAATGAAGAGATGCTGGGGACAGGCGGCCAGGTGGGTGTCAAGAAGATCGTCCTCAAGGCTGCGGATGTCTACCGTGCCCCGATGATTGCCGGCTTCAAGGCTTCCCATGGGAAGTTCGATATTCCCGCCCACATCAGCGATCTGCGGGAGAAGGCCGCTTCGGTCACCTCCTTGGGTGTTCAAGCCGGAGAGGGCTGGCTCCTGACTGGAGAGATCATCGAGCTTATTCAGTCCGGTGCTCCCAACATCGTCTGCGCACAGCCCTTCGCCTGCCTGCCCAACCATGTGACTGGACGTGGCATGTTCGGCAAAATACGCAGGACCTACCCGGAGGCCAACATTGTCTCGATCGACTACGATCCCGGCGCCTCGGAGGCTAACCAGCTCAACAGGATCAAGCTGATGATCGCGGCTGCCAAGAAGCCGGGCGACCAGCAAAAGCTCAGCCAGGACCATAAAGCCGACGACGGCTTCCAAGCAACGGAGGCGACCGGTCTGGATGCGGGGCAGGCAGCACCCGTCCAGGACGAGGAGAAGGTTCTGGAGAGCCTGTAGCCGCTAGGCCGAGGCCGGTGTTTGGAGCCAACGCGTCGGCCTTGGAATTGCTGAACCACGAAGTTCAAGGAAATAGGGGGGTTCCCATGACCAGCCGCGAAGAGATCAAGGCTCTGCTGGATACCGACCAGATATACATTGCCGATACACCCGAAATGAAGCAGGTCCAGGACGCCCAGCAGGATCTGGTCTTTGAGTTCAACGCCTGTCGTCCCAGCCAGGTGGAAAAGAAGCAGGACCTCTGCAAACAGATGTTCGGTTCATTCGGCGAAGGAAGTTGGATTGAGGGGCCGGTGCGGGCCAACTGGGCCTGCAACACCTACTGGGGAAGCAAATGCTATGCCAACTTCAACCTGGTTCTGGTTGACGATGGACGCATTGACATAGGCGACCACACCATGTTCGGACCAAACGTCACCATCGTCACCACCGGGCACACCATTCGCCCCGATATACGTGCCTATGGAACGCCCCAGTTCACGGTTCCGGTCAGCATCGGCAGGAATGTGTGGATCGGAGCAGGCGCCATCATCATGCCGGGAGTGACCATCGGAGACAACACGGTCATCGGGGCAGGATCCCTGGTCACCAAGGACATCCCTTCCGACGTGGTCGCCTACGGCCATCCCTGCAAGGTCGTCCGCCCAATCAATGACCACGATTATGAATTCTTCTGGAGGGATCGCCGGTTTCAGCCGCCTTATGATGCCCGGCCCTTCATAATGGATTAGGCGGGTTGATTGAGAGCTGGCTCCCTGGATTCCTCTGCAGTCTGGTGTCTGGCATCCGTGTGCTGGTTTAATTCCGGCGGGCACGGTTTTAGCCTCGGCGATGCCTGGGTTTGATCAGCTCCTTGAACCGGTCCCATTCTCGGACGTAGCCGATTCTCGGCTCACGTACCGTTGAGGGTATACGGTAGCCTTACTCATGGCTATTGTTTCGCTCTGCCGGGATGTGTCTTTATCCTGGTGACTGAAACATCAAGTGACCTGTTCTCTCCGGGGATTCTTGCTGGGCGAATGGGCATATAGGAACGCTATGCAAAGGAGCAGAAGATTCATGAATAAGAAGGCAGAACTGGTCTGGATAGCAACCACTCGCCAGCAAGCCATGCAGGAACATCCTCTGGCACTTTCGACTCTGGAGTCATCGCCCGATCTGGAATGCACCGGCGGTAAGTTGCAGGCTCTGCGAGGGTTTGGCGGCTGCTTCAATGAGCTGGGGTGGCTGCCCTTGCAGGAATTGGGGGAGGAGAAACGTGAGGGGGTCATCCGTGAGCTCTTCAGCCCTGATGAGCTGAATCTGACCTTCAACAGGACCCCGGTCGGCGCCAACGACTTCGCCGCGAGCTGGTACAGCTACGACGAGACCGACGGCGACTACGACCTGGAGCATTTCAGCGTCGACCACGACGAGCAGACCCTGATTCCATACATCCGACAGGCCCAGAGGTATCAGCCGAACATGGGACTGTTCGCCAGCCCCTGGAGTCCGCCCACCTGGATGAAACGGCCCAAGGTCTACAATTTCGGTCGAATCGATATGAGTGAGCGCAATCTCACTGCATATGCCCGCTATCTTCTGGAATATGTGCGCGAGTATGATCGCCGCGGCATCCACATTGATCAGCTGCATGTGCAGAACGAGGTTTTTGCGGACCAGAAGTTCCCCTCCTGCCTCTGGTCCAGCGAGGACATGCGCATCTTCATCCGTGACCATCTGGGCCCCCTCTTCGCTAAAGAGGCATCGGATACGGCCATCTTCCTGGGGACGCTCAATGGTCCCGAGGATATGAAGTTCGGCCCCGAAGGCATGATTCTGGAGAACTACAACCGATACGTGGACAACATCCTCTTCGACGAGGACTGCCGCAAGTACATCGCCGGCATCGGCTACCAGTGGGCCGGCCAGCATGACATAGAGCGCACCCACCAGTCCTGGCCTGAGATTGAGCTGGAACAGACCGAGTCCGAATGCGGCATGGGCGGCAACACCTGGGAGTACGCAGAATACGTCTTCTCGCTGGTCAACCGGTATCTGCGGGCCGGAGCCACCTGCTACACCTACTGGAACATGGTTCTGGGCCAGGGCATATCCACCTGGGGCTGGCGGCAGAATTCCCTCTTCTCCGTCGACACCGCCAACGGCCAGGTCAGGCGCAATCCCGAGTACTACGTCATGCGCCATTACTCGCACTATGTGCGCCCGGGCGCTCGCCTGCTGGATACTCGCGGCCATTTCAGTTCCATGGCCACCGCCTTCGAAAATCCGGATGGATCGGTCGTTGTAGTGGCCCAGAACGCCCTGGACCGCGCCATGCCCTTCTCCTTCTCTGGACCCGGAGGGGATAGCGAAAGGAGCCAAGGTTTCCAAGTGACCCTGGAGCCACGATCTTTCAACACCTTCGTCCTATGAATTGAATCTCGTGGATTAAGATTGGAGTTCATCATGTCAGACCACGTGGTTCGGACCACGGACCACCCAGCTTTCCAAGGTAACAGGCGCCTTCCGGACAGGCTCATCTTCGGATGCTCCTACTACGATGAATATATGGTTTATGAGCGGGTGGACAAGGACATGTCCATGATGAAGTCCGTCGGTATCACAACCATGCGTATTCCCGAATCCACTTCGGGAACCTTGGAGTCTTAGCTCGGTGTATTCGATTTCAGCCATGTGGGCCGAGTACTGGATGCCGAAAGGCGCCTCGGCATCCAGGTCATCGTGGGTACACCCACCCATGCCGTCCCCGTCTGGCTGGCAAGGATCCCTGACCACCATATAAGAAAGCGGGAATTATAAGCTAGACGGATGACAGAATCTGAGACCTGTCCAATCCGGGATTCGCGACCCTTCTGCGTAGACTAGAGTGGTGATGATGAGGCATAGAGTTTCGTACGCTCACCTGGGTGCGAAGGTGAACCCAAAACATGTGGCCAGCCTGGTCGACTACTTCGAATCCGGGTGCAAACCTGACAGCGAATTCCGCTATGGTGTCGAAATAGAGCATCTGCCTGTGCGCAGAGGGGACGACAAGGCTGCCGGTTATTATGGCCGGGACGGCGTGGAGAACCTTCTGAAGGATTTGCGCCCCTACTACAGGCACGAAGAGGAGTATTGGGAGAATGGCCACCTTCTGGGTCTGGGCAGACCGCTGATGAAGGTCTCCCTGGAACCGGGGAGTCAGGTCGAATCATCCATAGGGCCCTGTGGAACCCTGGGTGAGTTGGTTGATCTCTACCAGTCCTTCCGTCAGGAACTTGACCCGATTGCCTCCAGAATGGGATTCCGCCTGGTTAACTACGGCTATCAGCCACGGTCGAGCTATGCCGATATCAGCGTGGTTCCCAAGGACCGCTATGCAGCCATGACCGACTACCTAGGTCGAGTGGGTCAGTATGGCCTCTGTATGATGAGGTGCTCGGCCTCCACGCAGGTAAGCATCGACTATCGGGATGAGGCCGATGCCGTGGCCAAGCTTAGGGTGGGAACCGCACTGGGGCCAGTGATCTCATGGTTCTTCAAGAATTCACCTTGGTTCGAGGGCGGACCCAACCCCTATCCCCTCCTACGTCAGAGAATCTGGGATTTCACCGACTTCCAGAGAACCAACATATCCCCCGGCCTCTTCGATCCTGACTTTGGCTGGGAGGATTACGCGGTGGATGTCTTGTCGACCCCGCTCATGTACGTGGATTTGACACATACGCCCGAAGCGGCCGGGTTGGAACAGGAAGGTCTTCGTCGTGTGGCCTTCAAGGACAACGCTGCGGATGTTTACCCGGACCGCCGCCTAAACGACTACGAGGTGGGTCACATCCTATCCACCCACTTCAATGACGTCCGTTTGAAGAAGATTGTGGAACTCAGGCATTGGGACTCTTTACCCATAGCCCGAGCGATTCGTCTGACCGGAGTGGTCGGGGACACTTTCTACGACCAAGCCCAGTTTGAGCGGTTGACGGCTTTCTGTTCTCAGCTGGAGGAAGCTGACGTTTTCGCAGCCAAGGCCGACCTCCAGGCTAGGGGATCCCAGGCCAGGCCCTACGGACGATCGCTGGATGAGTGGGGAAACCTGCTTGGTGTGGAAGACAGCCTGGACAATCTGCCCGGCGACCCGGTACACCCTGATGTCTTCCAGGTCTAGGGTGGGCGTTCTGGTTCGGCCGGGTTCATGCCCCAGAACGACTGTGGCGATGTGAATGGGATTCTGTCCCTCAGCGATAGCCGCTCCAGGTGGGCAGGGGGAAGATGACCTCCTCACAGGCGGCCCAGAGCTGATTAAGGTCCTGACCGGGGGTGCGCAACCAGCGCAGCTGGATTCCGTCCATCATGCTGTATCCAGCTTGGAGTAATGGGCGCAGACTTGTGCCCTCCGGCAGGGCCCACCGAATATTCATGGCAGTGTCGATGCTGCCGCGCTCGCGGTCCTCGAAATAGGAATGTGCTGGGTGGTGGGGATCAAGGGCCTCGGCGCTCAGGGTCGAGAACATGTGGACCAGAGCTGGGCGACCGGCGTTGATGGCGACCACCTGCCGCCACATTTCGGCCAGGAGGGGTT
Organism: Bifidobacterium polysaccharolyticum; assembly: GCF_016101585.1. Lineage (GTDB taxonomy): Bacteria > Actinomycetota > Actinomycetes > Actinomycetales > Bifidobacteriaceae > Bombiscardovia > Bombiscardovia polysaccharolytica. The sequence goes on along the minus strand of NZ_JACFQG010000001.1, from coordinate 682,221 downwards.
GGTCCTTGCTCCTGATGAGGCGGTCCAGCACCCGGTCCGTCTCGGAGTCGTATATCTCGTTCATTACTAGGTGCAGGAGGCCGTCCTTGCTGCCTACATGATGGAGGACCCCGGCCTTGGTCATGTGGACCCGGTCGGCTATACCCTGCAGGGTGGTCCCGTAATATCCCCTCATGCCGAAGGATGCGACTGCAGCCTCGATGATGGCCTGCCTGCTGGCGCGCCCGCGTCGGCGGGGCAACCTATCATCTACTCTTTTGCCGCTGTCCCTGTCCGCCATCGCAGTCTCTTTCCGCCCCCACTAACTAGTTCAGTCCAAACCACTCGGTCAGGAACTCAGTTATAGGAAGGTTACCAACCATCTGGTTACCTGTGAAGCCATGCGTTGGTGGTGTGTCGACCCTATGAAAATGCTAATCTACCTACCAATTGGTCAGTGCTGTGAGATTCGTCAGATTGGTCCTCTTGACCCTGGTTTGGCTTTCCGGGACGGGCTCCGGAAGGGCCTTGGGCAGAGTACGGACCTGCACGACTGGCTGAGAGATACACCGAGTGTGTATGCGAAAAGGAACGTAACAGGCAAGGAAGCATGGAGCGGAGAGTATGAGTAACACAGAATATCCCACAGTCAAAGATTTGACCCTTGAGGAGAAGGCCAGTCTGACATCGGGGCAGGATGCCTGGCATCTGCAGTCGGTGGAAGGCAAGGGGATTCCCGGGTACATGATCACCGACGGCCCCCATGGCTTGCGCAAGGCCGACAGTTCTACAGGCAATGTGGATGTGAACCAATCGGTCCCCGCCACCTGCTTCCCACCGGCTGCGGGAATGGCCAGCTCTTGGGACCCGGACCTTGTTGACCGGGTGGGTCAGGCCATGGCCGAGGAGTGTATCCAAGAAAAGGTGGCGGTTATCCTGGGCCCCGGCGTGAACATCAAACGCAATCCCCTTGGTGGCCGTTGCTTCGAATTCTGGTCGGAAGACCCCTATTTGGCTGGCCACGAGGCAGTGGGAATCGTCACCGGCGTCCAGTCCAAGGGGGTGGGAACCTCGCTGAAGCACTTCGCCGTCAACAACCAGGAGACCAACCGAATGCACGTGTCGGCCAGGGTGGGTCAGCGTGCCCTACGTGAGATATATCTACCGGCCTTTGAACACATCGTCAAGGCCGCCCAGCCTTGGACGGTCATGTGCGCCTACAATCGTGTCAACGGGGTCCATGCCGCCCAGGACAGCTGGCTCCTCACCAAGGTTCTGCGGGACGAGTGGGGGTTCAAGGGGATCGTAATGAGCGACTGGGGGGCCGACCATGATCGGGTGGCATCCCTCAATGCTGGTCTGAACCTGGAGATGCCACCCAGCTTCACCGATGACCAGGTCGTCAAAGCGGTACAGGATGGCCGCTTGTCCGAAAAACAACTGAACCGGATGGCTCAGGGGATGATTGACCTAGTCAACAAGACCCGTCCGGCCATGCAGACCCAGGGCTATAAATACGACGTGGAAGCCCACAATCAGGTAGCGCGTCAGGCAGCCCTGGAATCCATGGTCCTTCTCAAGAATGAGGGGGGTATTCTTCCGGTCAAGCAGGGAGAATCCGTGGCTGTGATCGGCGAGTTCGCCCGCACCCCCCGCTATCAGGGTGGCGGATCCTCCCACATCACCCCGACCAGGATCACCAGTTTCCTGGATGCCGCGGCAGACAGGGGACAGGTCGTTGACTTCGCCCCCGGGTTCACCCTTGATGAGGCTGAACAGGACCAGAGCCTGACGAACCAGGCACTCCAGGCCGCCTCCAAGGCCGATAAGGTTCTTCTCTTCATGGGGCTCCCCGAGGAGGCCGAGTCTGAGGGATTCGACAGGAAAACCCTGGACATCCCCGCCAAACAAATCGAGCTCCTGGAGGCCATCTCCGGTATCAACCCAAACGTTGCAGTCATACTCTCCAACGGATCCGTGGTCTCTCTGACCCCCTGGAGGGACCAGGCCAGAGGGATCATCGAGGCCTGGCTCCTGGGTCAGAACGGCGGGCAGGCCCTGGCTGACGTAATATACGGGGATGTCTCTCCGTCGGGCAAGCTGGCCCAGACCATCCCCATGGACCTCTATGACGACCCCTCCATGGTCAACTGGCCTGGTGAGGAAGGCCATGTGGACTACGGTGAGGGCATCTATGTGGGCTATCGCTACTATGACACCTTCCACAAGGAGGTGGCCTACCCCTTCGGCTTTGGTCTGAGTTACTCCGAATTCAAGATTGACGATATCCGCGCCCTTCCTGACGGAAGGGGAGGAGTGCGTGTGACGGCACGGGTGAGCAACCTATCAGACGTGGACGGCGCCCAAGTGGTTCAGGTCTATGTGGCTCCGCGCTCGCATCGGGTCTCACGCCCGGTCCACGAACTCAAAGGGTTTAGGAGGGTTTTCCTGAAGGCAGGTCAGAGCGCTGAAGTTGTCATCGACTTGGATTCCCGGGCCTTTGCATACTGGTCGGAGGCATATGGCGACTGGCATGTGGAGAAAGGGACCTATGGAATCCAGGTGGGCTCCTCCAGCCGCGACATAAGCGCACAGGTGGACCTGGACCTGCCCGGTGACGGCAAGCGGCTTCCCCTGAACGAATGGTCCACCCTGCGCGAATGGGAGGATGATCCGGTCGGCGGGCCCATCGTCCAGAAGATGAAAGCCGAGGGGGAGGCCGGCCGTCTGCCTAAGTTGGACGACGCGGATGACTCTCCCGCTTCCTTCCTGGCTGGCATGCCGATTAATTCATTTTCCGTCCTGGTTGGCGAAGGAGGTACGAGGATGACGTCTTTCCTCTTAGATGAATACGCGCGCCAGACCGGGGTTCAGTGAGTCCGACACCCATATTCGGGTGGTTGTTATCCAGTCAATGGACACGGGGAGATCGGCGGCCGGATGGTTCGATGCCAGACCGATTGATCAGTGCAGAGACAGAGATATGCATCAAGATGAGGCTCGAGAAGGAACAAGAATGGCAGAGATGAAAACCGAAGATCAACGTCCGATCAGGGGTATGCCGTACCAGGATTCGACCCTGCCCGAGGGGGAAAGGACCCAGGACCTCCTGTCCAGGATGACATTGGAGGAGAAAGTTGGTCAGATGATGCAGCTGGAGGGAAGGAAGGAGTGGTTGCCGGATCTCATACTGGGCAGACACGTCGGATCCATCCTCCACACCAGCCCTGATGATCTGCCCGGGGCACTGACTATGGCCGTCCAGGAGACCCGGCTGGGGATTCCCCTGATAGTAGGCGACGACTGCATACATGGGTACTCCTTCTGGCCTGGGGCCACCATCTTCCCCAGCCAGCTGGGCATGGCGACCTCATGGGACCCCGAACGGGTCCGTCAGGCGGCCAGGGTCACGGCCGAGGAGGTGTCAGCGACCGGGGTCCATTGGACCTTCTCGCCGGTCCTCTGCATCAGCAGGGACACTCGTTGGGGCCGGGTGGATGAGACCTTTGGGGAGGACCCCCTCCTGATTGGGGACTTGGCCTCGGCCATGGTCAAGGGTTACCAGGGGGGAGCCAAGGCCGGAGAGCCCCTCCCCGAGGACGCTATCATGGCCTGCGCCAAGCATTTCGCGGGTTATTCGGAGACCCAGGGGGGCAGGGATGCCAGTGAGGCCGACCTTTCCCACCGCAAGCTCATGTCGTGGTTCCTACCCCCGTTCGAGCGGGTCGCCAGGGAGGGCTGCGGATCATTTATGCTGGGTTATGAAGCCATTGACGGCACTCCGGTCACTCTGAACCACTGGCTCCTGGATGAGGTCCTTAGGGGGCAGTGGGGCTACCGGGGGATGCTGGTGACAGACTGGGACAACGTGGGCCGCACCGTGTGGGAGCAACATATAGAACCCGACTACACTCATGCGGCAGCCGATGCTGTCAAGGCCGGCAACGATCTGATGATGACCACCCCCCAGTTTTACGAAGGGGCCTTGGAGGCCGTCCGTTCCGGCATTCTGGAGGAGGACCAGCTGGATCAGGCCGTGGGCAGGATTCTGGCCGTCAAGTTCCGGCTGGGACTATTCGAGAATCCCCGTCTGCCCGACCGGGAGAGAATCCGGACGATCATAGGTTCCCAGGAGCACAAACGCACCAACTTGGAACTGACGCGTGAGTCGGTTGTTCTTCTGCGCAACGACGGTTCTCTCCCTCTGAAGGCCGAAATGGTACCGCGACAGGAGGAGGGTGTCCACAGGCTGGCCGTGGTGGGACCTCTGGCCGATGATGCCCAGTCCCAGTTGGGAGACTGGTCCGGGGCTTCAGGCCAGGTGCCCTGGATGCGCCAGGGTCAACCCAGGGAGATGATCGTTACGGTTCGTGACGGTCTGACCTCCCTCCTTCCTGAAGGTTGGAAAGTGGACTATGCCCGAGGGGCGGATATTATTACCATGGTGGACGATCCTGCCGGCCCGACCTTCCATGATGGCCAGCCCAGGCCCAAGATCGCCCAGTCAGCTCCCACCGATCAGGACCAGCTGGATCAAGCCGTCCATACGGCCAGGCGGTCTGATGCAGTCATCGCCGTCGTCGGTGACCTGGTCCAACTGACGGGGGAGGGGCGGTCGACGGCTACCCTCGAACTTATGGGTGGGCAGGCTGACCTGATCCGAGCCCTTGTCGATGTCTGCAGCCAGGAGGACAAGCCCCTTTGCCTGGTTCTAATGAGTTCCAAGCCCCTGGTCCTTCCGGCCGAGGCCGACCTTGCTAACGCTCTAATCTGGGCACCTAGCCCCGGTATGGAGGGTGGAAGGGCCATAGCTGAGATAATCCTGGGCCTGACCGAACCCTCGGGTCGCCTGCCCATCTCCATGCCCCGGCACGTGGGCCAGCTACCGGTCTACTACAATCAGATCCGTGGTCAGCATGGCAACCGGTACGCCGACTTGACCCAGGATCCCGCCTTCGTTTTCGGCGAAGGCCTGTCGTACACGACCTTTGAATATGGACGCCCCTCGATCAAGGGGGGTCCTGGCCCCTTTGCCCACAACCAAGTTATCCACGCCAGTATCCCATTGACGAACACCGGCGGCCGACCCGGTGTGGAGGTGGTCCAGGCTTATGTGAGGGATCTTGTTACATCGGTCACCTGGGCAGACCGAGAGCTCAAGGCCTATAAGAGGGTCAGCTTGGAACCCGGTCAGACCGCCCAGGTCGAATTGGACATTCCGGTCTCCGCCTGTTCCATCGTCGACTCTTCGGCCCACCGGGTCGTCGAGGATGGGGAGTTCGATCTCCTGATCGGCCACTCCTCCAATGAGGACGACCTCCAAGCGGTCCGGTTCAGTGTGGCCGGGGTCCAGTCCGCCTAAGGCCAAGGGGCACAATTGGTCCCATCACAGCAATCCGGCCCCGAAGGGCTTACCGGAGGTGATTCCCCGGCACTTCCTTCGGGGCCAGATCGTCCCTATCGTTACGCCATCTCGAGGCGGCTGCATTATAAATCGATTCTCTTTGACTAATTACTTACTCATGAGTAAGATAAATTCTGTAAGTGGAAATCCAATCTGATTCGTATGGGATGGCCCGCCGCGCAGGAGCGGTTCGCTATCTACACCGCCGCTCAATGTTGAGGGACGGGCGAGGCGAAAGGAGCAAGGTTGCAAGTGGAATCCGTACATCCAACAATCCCATCGCGGGGGGGGGGCTTATAAGCCAGTGGTTTTCCCGCTTCAGGCACCAGTGGCAGTTGCAGGTCATGATTGCTCCGGGCATCCTCTTCATGGTGGTCTTCAACTTCATTCCGATATATGGTCTGGTGCTGGCCTTCAAGAACTACACCGTCGTCGATACCATCGGTGACTCCCCCTGGGTGGGCCTGGACAACTTCCGGATTATTTTGTCGGACAAATACTTCTGGGATTCCGTCTGGAACACCCTGGGCATCAGTTCAATTAAATTGATACTGGGCTTCATTCTGCCCATCATTCTGGCCGTCATGATTTACGAGGTTCCCTGGGGGCCCTTCAAGAAAATCGTGCAGACCCTGACCTACCTGCCCCACTTCTTCTCCTGGATCATTCTGGGAGGCATGATGATCAGCTGGCTCTCATCCAACGGTCTGCTCAACCAGATACTTCAGATTTTTGGCTTCCAGGCCAATACGAACTACCTTCTGGATGCGGGCAAATATTGGGGGATAGCCTCCTTGTCAGACGTGTGGAAAGAGGCCGGGTGGGGTACCATCCTCTACCTGGCAGTCATGTCCAACATCGACCCTTCCCTTTATGAGGCGGCGGAGATGGACGGGGCATCCAAGATCCAGCGGATATGGCACATCACCTTGCCTGAAATCAGCGGGATGGTCACCCTCAATCTGATCCTCTCCGTATCGGCTCTCTTCAATTCCAACCTGGACCAGACTTTGGTCCTGATGAACTCTCAGAACCAACCCAAGGCGGAGGTTATCAACTCATACGTCTACAGAATGGGTCTGACCCAGGGCGACTTCTCCTATGCCACAGCCGTCGGCCTGGGGGTTTCGGTCATATCGGTCATCCTCCTGGTGGCCACCAACCTGTTGAGCAAGAGACTCAACGACAACCAGTCGGTGCTCTGAGGAGGAACCATGTCCAAAGTTAAACAAGATGCGGCTTCTGTCGCTCCAAGCCGGAGGATCCGCCACAGCTCGGTCACCTTTACCATCGTCAACTGCGCCCTTCTGGTGGTTTTCACCCTTCTGATCGTCGTACCAGTATGGAACATCGTCATCTCGTCGTTTTCCTCCTCCAAGGCCCTGGGAAGGGGGGTAGCCTTCTGGCCCAAGGAGTTTTCCCTGGACAACTACACCTACGTTCTGGAGGACAAGACCATGTGGAACGCCTTGTTCATTTCTGTGGCCAAGACGGGTGTGGGAGTGGTATGCCACACCCTCTTCTGCGCCCTCTTCGCCTACCCGATGAGCAAGGCCTACCTGGCAGGGCGTAAGCTCTACTCGGCCATGGGGATCGTGACCATGTTCTTCTCCGGTGGGATGATCCCCACCTTCCTCCTGATCAAGTCCCTGGGACTGCTCAACACTTTCTGGGTATACATAATCCCGGCCCTTTTCAGCTATTACGACATCATCATTCTGATGAACTTCTTCCGCCAGATTCCTGACTCCCTGATGGAGTCGGCACGTATCGACGGTGCGAGTGAATGGAGGGTCTTCCGGTCAGTGGTTCTTCCCTTGTCGATGCCCGGGGTCGCCACCATCGGTCTCTTCCACGGGGTGGCCCAATGGAACGATTTCATGACCACCAAGCTCTATGTCAACAATGAGGCTCTCTACCCGCTTCAGATGCGTCTGTACGACATAATCGTCCAGTCCCAAGCGGCCACACAGAACGCCAACATGGGTCATCTAGTCCTGGATACGACCTCGCGCGGGGTCAGGCTGTCGACCATCATCATCACGGTTCTGCCCATCCTGGTGCTTTACCCCTTCGTTCAGAGGTATTTCATCAGCGGTTCCATGGCCGGTGCGGTCAAGGGCTGACTGGTCGTCACGGATCGAGAAGAGCTAAGGAGCATTCATGCGTAAGAAAACGATTGTGTGCAGAAGGTTGAAGTCCCTCTGTGCGGTGGTGATGATCTCGGCGGTTTTGGGTGGTCTTGCGGCCTGCGGGATCGACAACAGCTACACATCGCACACGGTGGCCCAGTTGCCAGCTCCGGCCTACAGGCTTTCACCCGACAAGCCGGCCTGGCAGATTGACGGACGTAAGAACAACAAAATCCTGTGGTACGTCAATGCCGATTGGTGGAACAAGTCCTTCGGGAAGGACATGATCACCCGCCAGATCAAAAAGGACCTGAATGTGGACATCGAGTTCGTCACGGGAGACGACAGCAAACTCAATACTTATTTTGCCGGTGGTGATCTGCCGGACCTGATCACCGTCCTGGATGCCAACTCCCGGGTGGTCAAGGCAGCCAAGAACTGGGCATACCCCCTTGATGACCTGGCCGACAAGTACGACCCGTACTTCCACAAGGTGACGGCCAAACAGACCATGGACTGGTATCGTCAAGACGATGGGAAAACCTACGGATACCCCTCTTATTCCAACACGGAGAAGGACTACGGGGACGGGACCGTGCATGCCTCAAGCGGTTTCATTATCCGCAAGGATGTGTTGGCTGCCATCGGAAAGCAGGATTTCACCACCCCGGAGGGTTTTCTGGCTGGGATGAGGGCTATCAAGGAGAAGTTCCCCGACCTGATCCCCTTTGGCTTCAATGAGTTCAACGGGACCAATTCCTCTCTGGACGTGACCTTGCAGAACACTCTGGGAGTCCCGACCACCAAGGCCGGTCACCGCTTTTACGATCGGAGGGAGGACAAGGACTATCTGACCTGGCTGGACACCTTCCGCCGTTTGCACGCTGCGGGTGGGATATCCGATGATTCCTTCGCTGATGACGGTGATGCCTTCAATGAGAAGATACAGTCGGGCAAGTATGCCAGTATGTTCATGGCCAGCGTGGTCAACCACGGCCTCTGGCTCCAGACGTGGGCCACCGCCCATCCCGACAGCCAGTATGTGGCTATCGATGGTCTGCGCAGTACTCAGGGGCGCAAACCCACACTGACTGATGCCGGCCTGAGCGGCTGGACCATAAACTTCATCAGCAAGGGTTGCCGGAATCCCTCCAAGGCCATCCAGGTCTTCACCTACCTCCTGAGCGACTATGGGCAGATGTTGGTCAACTACGGGTTCGAGGGGAAGACCTACACCAGGGGGCCGGGCAAGATTGTCAGGTGGACACCCGAAGCCAACAAGGTTAGGTTGACCGACAGCAAGAAGTGGCAGAATGAATACCGGATGGCCGAATTCGTTCTCTTTGGCCATGATCGCTACAAGGCGCTCAACCCGGATTCCTTTACCGATGCTGTCCGTCAGATCCAGAATTTCGGACAGCCTTGGCTGACCACCCAGTACGAGATAGAGAATATAGCCCCCGACCAGGGCACTCTCCAGGCTCGTTCCTACTCGGCAATCGAGACCAAGTGGTCGACCATCCTGGTCTCCCTGATGAGGAGCGGGTCCGAAAAGGACTTCAAAAATCTGGTGGAGCAGTACGGCCAGTTCCAAAAGGAGAACAGGATTGACGAAATCAATAAGATACGAGATACAAAGATCGCTGCCAACCTGAACAGGCTCAAGGGTTCGCAGACCAGGAGCTGAGGGAATGACAATTAGGATTTTCCTCAACAGCAGGGCAGGCCACGTGAGTGAAGGACTTGGGCCGGTTGGAAGGGGAGCCGTTGATTGGCGGGGCGGTCGACAGATGGGCGAAGATCGTCCGAGCGCCATCCTGGCGACCGACTCCTCTGCCTACCTGGTTTGCTACCGTCTGCCTTCTCGAACCAGACGGTGCCTCATGAGGGCCCTCTTCGACCTGACGCCGGTAATCAGCCTGTCTCTTCTGCGCAACCCAATCTGGTTCTATGACTATTCCCACCACCCCTGCACTTACGACGACCCCACCGGTAGCCGGGAGGACAGGTTCCTTACAAACTTCTCCTTCAGTATCCGCAAGGATCTCTGCCGGGGTTTGGACCGGGCCGGTTTGCAAACGAATATCCTAGGATATGAGCACAACTGGTACCGGACAGACCGCCAATTGGACCTCATCGACATGGCGGGTGGGGTCCTGGACGGAATCGCCTGTTACTGGTATGACAGCTGGCCCGAAAGCCAGACGAAGGTTAGCGCGCCGAGGTCTGTTTACGGGGCCTATGTCACGGAGGGTTCGGAAAGAGAGTGGACGCCCACCCTTCACCAGACCTTGGCCCGTCTGATGTCCATGGGTATCGAGTTCGTGCGCCATAAGGCCCGCTGCCTGGTCCTGTGGAATCTCACGCTGGACGAGAAGGGCGGGCAGGTCATCTCCGGATTCGGTACCAGTACCTGTCGAGACCTGGTCACGGAGGACCGAAGAGGAAGGATCACCAGTAATCTGGACTACTGCGGTCTTGCTCAATTTAGTCGATTTATCAGGCCAGGCGCCAGAAGGATCAGTATGGAACAGGCCGACGACCTGTCCGATTTTCCCCTTGGGAACACCGACGGAAGCCAGGTGGCTGTCCTTTACAAAAGACGACGGAGGAAGATCAGAATTGGGGTCCGTTTCGTCCCTGGCTGTCGGGTTCAGGAGGCGGAACTGACCCTCTGGACCGTGATGGCTGTGACCCTTGTCTGCGGACCGGGCCCAGGGGAGGGCCTATGAGCAGGATCTTCGCTCTGGACGGTCCCCTTTACCGTTGCCTGGATAAGGGCTGGCAGCTCCTCAAGTTGAACCTTCTTTTTCTCGTCTCCTGCCTCCCCTTGGTAACGGTTGGGGCCGGACTGACTGCCCTTTTCGCTGTGGTTTTCGCCCTGCAGGAGGAGGGAACGGTCCAGGTGGGTGTCCGCTATTGGAAGGCTTTCAAGGCACGCCTGGCCAGGTCGACCCAGGTCTGGCTCCTGGTCGTGGCCGTGCTAACTGCCTTAGTGGGGGCTTACTTCCTTTTGGCAAATCTCACGCGGGGGTCTCAACCGGTCCTCCTTACCTTTATGGTCCTGGTGGCCTTCCTGCTCCTGGCGGCCATGCCCCTGTTTCCCCTCCTGGCCTTGGGTCTGTCCTCCGACCTTGGCGGAGCTGGAGCCTCCATTATGTCGGACCAGAGCCTCAAGAACCCCTCCCTTGGAAAGCTCCTGAGGACTTCGCTAGGTGTGGGGGTTGGGCATGTCCTGGAATGCGGAGGAATGTTCCTCCTCCTGGCCCTCACCTGCCTGTTTCCTATCTTCCTGCCTAGACTCTGGCCACTATGGCTTCTTTTTGCCGGATCCCTCCTGGCCTTCCTCCAGGCCTGGCTTTTTCGTCGAGCTTGCGGGGTCCTGCCGGTCCGAGCCCGTCCAAATCAGGCAAAAGGCAGAGGCAGTGAACGGTCCACAGGGGGTGATGGTCTTGATGGCGGAGACCGACCTGGCCCCGGCAGGCGATGAAGGGGAAGGAGAAGCTGGCATGATCCGGAAGGTGAAGAAGACAGATGGGCCGAGTGAGGGCGGGGACCACACCCGCCACCGCCCTGAGACTCTGCACAAGCGGGAAGAGATATTGAGGGCTGCCCTTGATGTCTTCGGCCGGAAGGGGGTTGCCAAGGGTACCCTTGAGGAGATTGCCGACAAGGTGGGAATGACTCGGGCCGGCATCCTCCACCATTTCGGTTCAAAGCGCAAGCTCCTGATCGAGGTCCTCAGATACAACGATCAGGCCGAAGTGGCCGACCTCCCTGACAGGAAGATGCCCGGAGGTAGTGCTGGTTTCGATCACCTTTTGCAGACCATCGTCGATCACGCCCGCAATCCCGAGATCACCCGCTCCTTCATCACCCTCTCTTCGGAATCCATCACCGAGGGGAATCCCGGCCACCCATTTTTCAGAGAGCGGTATGCCAATCTCCGTCAGGAGGTGGCCGAGTGGATAGAGGAGATGGGCCGCGACCGGGGAAAGGCAGTGGACCGGGATCTTGCACTGATGGCCTCATCGTCCATAATGGCTCTTATGGACGGCCTCCAGCTCCAGTGGTTGATGGACGAGGGGGAGGAGGGGCAGATTGACATGGTCCGGACCCTCTCCTTCGCCATGCATGAGATTGTAGCGGCCGCGCTGGGAAACCAGATGGCTGGCCGGGATGTCGAACCGGACGCCGGGACAGGGGGAGAGTGGGGGTGAGGGGGCCCAATCAGCGGTGCGACGAAATGGGTCCGCCTGATGAATGTCCGCCTGGTGAACCGGATTCCCCTCTTTCCTTAGGCGATGATACTATCCATTCATAGTGGGCCTTGATCCGTCATCAGCGGGGAGCCCTCGGAAGAACGGGAACGCTTGTAGCGGTCCTCAGTAGAACCGACGGGTGGGCCCGCATAGCCCAGTTCAAGCGGTCCGGCGCGGGTCATTGGCCGGGCAAGCGAGGTGGTACCGCGGTGGGCCCCATGGGTCCCTCGTCCTCGACATGGCGACATGAACGACCAGCGAGGAGCGTGAACGGTGAATCAGACCACTGATACCTCAGATGCGACAAATCGGGACGGCGAAGTCTATCCCAAGGCGGTGGTGGACCCGGCTCTGGCCAAGGTAAAGCCCAATCCCTCCTTCCCCCACATGGAAGAGTCCGTCCTGGACTATTGGGATCAGGACGACACCTTCAACAAGTCGGTGGATCGTCGTCCGTCCGGCGATCATGCCGACAACGAGTTCGTTTTCTTTGACGGCCCGCCCTTCGCCAACGGCCTGCCTCACTACGGGCACCTGCTGACCGGCTATGTCAAGGATGTCATTCCCCGCTACCAGACCATGAAGGGCCATAAGGTCAACAGGGTCTTCGGTTGGGACACCCACGGTCTGCCCGCCGAGCTGGAGGCCCAGCGCGAGCTCGGCATCGACAGCGTGGATCAGATCGAACAGATGGGCATCGAGAAGTTCAATGACGCCTGCCGTGCCTCGGTGCTCAAGTACACCAGCGAGTGGAAGGACTACGTGCATCGTCAGGCCCGCTGGGTGGACTTCGACCACGGCTACAAGACCCTGGATGTCTCCTACATGGAGTCGGTCATGTGGGCCTTCAAGACCCTCTACGAGAAGGGGCTGGCCTACGAGGGCTACCGGGTGCTGCCCTACTGCTGGAAGGACCAGACCCCGCTGTCCAACCACGAGCTGCGCATGGATGCCGATGTCTATCAGGACCGGCAGGATACCACCGTTTCCGTGGCCGTCAAGCTCAGGGACGAGGATGCCTATGCGGTCTTCTGGACCACAACCCCTTGGACCGTCCCCACCAACCTGGCCATCGTGGTCGGCGCTGACATCGAGTACTCGGAGGTCAGCCCGGTGTCGGGACCCTTCGCCGGCAAGCGGTTCTATATCGCCACGGCCCGTCTGGGCGACTACGCCAAGCAGCTGGGGGAGGACTACCAGGTGGTCCGCACCCTCAAGGGGTCCCAGATGGAGGGCTGGCGGTACTGGCCGGTCTTCCCCTACTTCGCCGGAGAACAGGCCGAATCCGAGGGCGGCACCCCCGGCCCCAATGCCTATACCATTTACACGGCCGACTACGTCGACACTGTGGAGGGCACCGGCCTGGTCCACCAGGCTCCCTATGGCGAAGACGATATGAACACCCTGAATGCCAAGGGCATCCGCAGCGTGGACGTCCTCGATGCTGGTGCTGTCTTCACCGAGCAATGCCCCGATTATCAAGGCATGCAGGCCTTCGATGCCAACATGCCCATCGTCCGCAACCTGCGTGCAGGCGACGGCCCCCTGGCACAGATTCCTGCCGAGCACCGCGCTCTCCTCTTCCAGGAGAAAAGCTACGTCCACTCCTACCCACACTGCTGGCGTTGCGGCACCCCGCTGATTTACAAGCCGGTCTCCAGCTGGTTCGTCTCCGTGACCAAGATCAAGGACCGCCTGCTGGAACTCAACCAGCAGATCAACTGGATCCCCGAGAATGTCAAGGACGGCCAGTTCGGCAAATGGCTGGCCAACGCCCGCGACTGGTCCATCTCCCGCAACAGGTTCTGGGGCTCGCCCATACCGGTCTGGGTCTCGGACGATCCCAAGTACCCTCGGGTGGATGTCTATGGGTCCCTGGATGAGCTCAAGCAGGACTTTGGCCGTTACCCGACCGATGACAAGGGGCAGATCAACATGCATCGGCCCTGGATCGACCAGCTGACCAGGCCCAATCCCGACGACCCGACCGGCAAGTCCACCATGCACAGAATCACCGATGTGCTGGATTGCTGGTTCGAGTCAGGCTCCATGCCCTTCGCGCAGTTCCACTACCCCTTCGAAAACAAGCAGTATTTCGAAGACAGGGACCCCTGCGATTTTGTGGTGGAGTACATCGGTCAGACCCGTGGCTGGTTCTACACCATGCACATCATGTCCACAGCCCTCTTCGACCGGCCGGCCTTCAAGAACGTGATCTGCCACGGCATCGTCCTGGGCTCCGACGGTCAGAAGATGAGCAAGCACCTGCGTAACTATCCGGACGTGAATGAGGTCTTCGACAAGTACGGATCCGATGCCATGCGTTGGTTCCTGATGAGCTCTTCCATCCTGCGCGGCGGCAACCTGGTCGTTACTGCCGATGGCATTCGCGACACGGTCCGTCAGGTCATGCTGCCGGTCTGGAGCTCATACTACTTCTACACGCTCTATGCCAATGCGGCCAACAAGGGTTCCGGCTACCAGGCCCAGGCGCTGACACCGGACCGTGTGGCCGACCTGCCGGAGATGGATCGCTTCCTGCTGGCACGGACCCGTCGGCTGATCCAGTCGGTGCAGAAGGCCTTGGACGACTTCGCCATCTCGGAAGCCTGCGATGCGGTGACTGACTTCATCGATGTGCTGACCAATTGGTACATCCGCAACAACCGCGACCGCTTCTGGAGCGAGGATCACCAGGCTTTCGACACCCTCTACACAGTCCTGGAGGCCTTTGCCCGCGTTCTGGCCCCACTGGCGCCCATGGAAGCTGAGCAGATCTGGCGGGGGCTGACCGGAGGTGAGTCGGTACATCTGGCCGACTGGCCCTTCCTGGCCGACGAGGCAACCGGGCAGGAGACCCAGCTGGGACAGGTCCTGTGCGACGATCCTGCCCTGGTAGCCGCCATGGAGAAGGTCCGCGAGGTGGTTTCGGCCACCCTGGCCCTGCGCAAGGCCGAGCAGATCCGCGTCCGCCAGCCTCTGTCCCGGTTGACCGTAGTGGTTCGTGACCCTGATGCGGCCCGTCCCTATGTGGACGTGCTCAAGTCCGAGCTCAACATCAAGGATGTGGAGTTCTGCACCCTGGACCAGGCCGGTCAGCACGGCCTGCGAATCATCCACGATCTCAAGGTCAATGCCCGTGCGGCCGGACCCCGACTGGGCAAGCAGGTCCAGTTCGTCATCCGTGCCTCCAAGCAGGGCGACTGGTCAGAGCAGGACGGCCATGTGGTCGTCACTACCCCCGATGGACCGGTGGCCCTGGAGCCAGGCGAATACGAGCTGGACAATCGGATCGAGCAGGAGGACGGCTCCCAGGCCGACCGTTCAGCCTCTGCAGCCCTGCCCACTGGTGGCTTCGTCATCCTCGACACCCAGCTGGATGATAACCTCTTGGCTGAGGGCTACGCCAGGGATCTGATACGCCAGGTTCAGGATGCCCGGAAGACCGCAGGTCTGGACATCGCTGACCGGATTCATCTGACCCTGACCCTGCCCGGAGAGGATGCCCCCAAGGCCCAGCAGTTCAGTGACCTGATCGCCCGAGAGACCCTGGCCACCAGCCTGACCGTCAACGCCGGCGATCTGGATCAGCCGCAGGTCGATTTGGTCAAGGCCTGATCGTAGCTGTACAAAAGGGCTTCCATCCTGTATCAGATGGAAGCCCTTTTCCGTTCGACCTGCCTGGCTGGGTGTCCGCTTGTGGCACACTTGGCCGTGCAGCGGGCAGCGAAGTTTGCAGATCAGCCCTTGACCTTGTCGCTGACCTGGTCCAGGGTCTGCATATCCTCGTCGCTCAGTTCCAGATGGGCAGCGGCCAGGAGGGCCGGCAGCTGCTCAGGGGTGCGCGCAGAGGCGATAGGGGCCGCAATCCCAGGCCTGTGGTTGAGCCAGGCCAGGGCTACTGTGGCCAGCTCGACCCCGTGGGCCTTGGCGATGCCGTCCATGGCGGCGACCACATCCAGCCCCTCCTGGGTGAAGAAGTCCTTGACCATGCCCTCACGCTGCTTACCCTTGAGGTCGTCCATGGTCCGGTACTTGCCCGTCAGGAAGCCCGAGGCCAGTGAGAAGTAAGGGAAGACCGCCAGATTCTCGTCCTTGGCAACTGGCATAAGGCCATTCTCGTAGTCCTTGCGGTAGACCAGATTGTATTGCGGCTCCAGGGCCACCGGCAGGGTCAGGCCTTCCTTGCGAGCAATGCTGAACCACTCGCGGATCCGGTCTGGCGTGTAGTTGGACAGGCCGATGGCCCGGACCTTGCCCTCTTTGACCAGCTTGTCAAAGGCTGCTGCGGTCTCCTCCAAGGGGGTGGAGCTGTCGTCGAAGTGGGCGTAGTAAAGATCGATTACATCCAGGCCCAGCCTGAGCAGGGAGGCATCGGCAGCGGCCTCGATATTCTTGGCCGAAAGACCGGAGTACTGGGGGTGCTGGCTGACCTTGGTAGCCACCAGGACCTTGTTGCGGTTGCCGTTCTTGGCCAGCCAGCGGCCCAGGACGATCTCGGATTCGCCGCCGGAGTGGCCGGGGGCCCAGGCTGAGTAGACATCAGCTGTATCGATCAGGTTGCCTCCGGATGCCGTATAGGCATCCAGGACCTGGTCAGACACAGATTCGTCGCTGGTCCATCCAAAGGTGTTGCCGCCCAGGACCAGGGGGAAGATTTCGGCGTCGATGCCGCGTAGTTTTGCCATGTTCATCCTTTCGGGTTGAAGTCTTGTTAAGCCGAGTCTATTACGGCTATAGTGCCCGAACCGATTATTCAGACGAGTCCATCATGTATGGTGATGAGAGGAAAGGCCGGAATGGTGCGGTTTTCAGGTCCGACATACAAGGGTTTTAAGCTCGAAGGAGAACACTCATGCATCTAGGCATCGCCATTGTGATCGCCGTGCTGATTCTGGCGCTGATCATCTTCCTCCTGGGAATTTTCGTGGTGCCCCAGCAGCAGGCGGACGTCATTGAGCGCTTCGGCAAGTACCACCGGGTGGCGCTGGCGGGCATCCACGCCAAGATCCCCCTGGTGGACCGGATAGCCGCCAAGACCAACCTGCGGGTCAACCAGCTGAACGTCAAGCTGGAGACCAAGACCAAGGACAACGTCTTCGTCACCGTGGAGGTCTCCGCGCAGTTCCGTGTGGAGGCGGCCAACGTGGCTACGGCATACTACGAGCTGGTCGATCCGGCGGGCCAGCTGCGCTCCTACATGGAGGATGCTCTCAGGTCAGCCATTCCCGCGCTGAGCCTGGATGATGCCTTCGCCCGCAAGGATGACATCGCCTCCGACGTTCAGCAGACCGTGGGCCAGGAGATGCAGCGTTTCGGATTTTCGGTCATCAAGACCTTGGTCACCGCCATCGATCCGTCCACCCAGGTCAAGCAGGCCATGGACTCCATCAATGCGGCCCAGCGTGAGAAGGAGGCCACCAGGGAGCGTGCCGAGGCCCGACGGATCGAGATCGAGACCCAGGCCAGGGCGGATGCCGAAAAGACCAGGATGCAGGGCGAGGGCCAGGCCAACTACCGGCGGGAGATCGCCAACGGCATTGTGGATCAGATCAACAGTCTTCGGGCCGTAGGTATGGATATCGATGCTGTCAACAACGTGGTGCTCTTCAACCAATATCTGGATGTGATGCGTTCGCTTGCCGAGTCCGACAATGCCAAGACTCTGGTTCTGCCAGCGGCGACCCCTGGCGGCTACAACGAGCTCTTCAACCAGATGACCGCAGCGCTGATGACTGCCCAGAGCAGCCAGGGGAGTGCGGATCCCCGCCACGGTCGCAGGAGTGCAGGCACAGAGAGCGAGACCGGGGCGCCAATACTGTAAGGTTCGTAAAAGAGCTCGACCAAAACAGGAAAAGGAAAACTCCGCATGGAGAGTCGTGCGGGGACGGGGTTCAGCTTTCCAGGAAGTCGGCTATGGCCTCGGCGGCCCGATAGCCCTTGTCGTACATGGCGTTGAGTCCCTTGAGTGACTTGCTCAGTGTGGTCAGCCCGCACAGGCTGTCCGGGGCCAGGATGAGCACCTGGCCCTCCTTTTCGGCCTGCTTGGCCAAGGCGACCTCGTCATTGTAGGTGCGGTAGCGCTCCATCAGGCGCTCGCCGGCCGCTGGATAGGTCCTCGACAGGATCCGGGCCGGCAGGACATCCTTCTTCTGCTCGCGCAGAATATCCCTCTGGCGGGTCAGAACCAGAACGATGCGTTCATAGCCCTCATCCATGGCCTTGCGGACCGGGACCGGGTCGGCGATGCCGCCGTCCAGATAGGGCACTCCATCGATCATGTAGGGCTTGTTGGCCACCGGCACAGTGGACGAGGCCTTGAGGATGTCATAGTCGTCCTGGGCCAGGTCGGACTTGTCAAAGTAGACGGTGGATCCGTCAGTGGCCTTGCAAGCCACTACGGTGAACAGGGCCGGGTTGGCCTTCAGAGCCTGGTAATCCAGCGGGCATTCCCCATCGTGCGCCGAAAGTTTGCCGTAGACGTAGTCCAGGTCGACGAAGGTGTGCTTGGTCAGGAAGTTGCTCACGCTCGCATACTCCTTGCGGGAGGAGTAGACGGTGTAGAAGCGGTAGCAGCGTCTGAGCTGGCCCGACAGGAATGAAGCAAGATTGGCGCTGCCTGCTGAGACCCCATAGCAGTGATCGAAGGTGATGCCCTGCTCCATGCAGCGGTCGAAGACGCCGGCGCCGAAGATGGACCGGTAGCCGCCGCCTACGTCAATGACGGCTGTTCTTTTGCGTGCCATAAGCACCTCGATTCCTGACAGATATCCGAGCTTGATGACAGCTTATGCGTGAACGTCGGACAAGCTGTTCAGGGGCGGCAGGAGGCCAGCAGCCGTTTGGACAAATCCAGCATAGCCGGTGAGGAATCAGAGTTGGCGATCTGTACTCTGCCGGGGCCAGGGCCCTGGTTGAGGGCATCGTCTTGGGTCAGCAGATCCTTGAGGTGGCGGGCCGTTCCCGGGTTGCCGTCGATCAGTGCCAGGCTCGGCGGGCAGATGCGTGCGATAGGCTTGCGGAAGAAGACGAAGTGGGTGCAGCCCAGAACCAAGGCATCCAGAGTCTGTAGGTCATAGGGATCCAAGTAACGGTGCAGGGTGGCATCGACCAGAGCCTGGTCATTCAGCCTGTCAGACTCCACAATGGTCACCAGGTCTGGGCAGGGCTGGGTGAGAATGGTGTGCCTGCCGGAGAACCGAGCCATCAGGCACGAGAACTTGGCCTCCTTCAAGGTCAGCGGGGTTGCCGTGACCAGAACCCGTTGGGGTCGGCCTCCGCCTCGAGTGCAAGCCAGCTTCAGGGCCGGCTCCATGCCGATAACAGGAACCGGGTAGCGCTGGCGCATCTCATCCACGCAGACGCTGGTGGCGGTGTTGCAGGCGATGACCATGGCCTTGACGCCCAGGTCCATGAACCGGTCGCCGATGACATGGCAGCGCTGGGCGATCTGGACCGGCTCCTTGGTGCCGTAGGGAGCGTAGGCGGAATCGCCGAAATAGAGCAGATTCTCTTGGGGCAAAAGCTTCTGGATGGCTGCGGTGACGCTCAGACCGCCGAGCCCGGAGTCGAAGATCCCGATCGGTGCATCTGATGCCATATGATCTGCTCCTTTCGCAGCCGAAGAACCAGCCTAGCCTGTCGCCGAAGGGCCGTACGCTACAAGCATGAGTATTCCCCGGACTGTTTACAAAATGCAAGCCACCGGCAACGATTTCGTGGTCTACGCCGATCCCCGGGGGGATCTGGAACCTACGGCAGACCAGGTGCGGTGGCTGTGTGACCGGCATTTCGGGGTCGGAGCCGACGGGGTGATCCGGCTGACCCATCCGGCCGATGTCAGCGACTTGAACCAGGAGCAGGTGGATGCCTGTGACCGTTTCGGCTGTCAGTGGTTCATGGACTACCGCAACGCGGACGGATCACTGGCGCAGATGTGCGGCAACGGGACGCGAGCCGTCACCCTCTTCGCTCAGAAGCAGGGGCTGACGCCGACCATGGAGGGATCCTCCTTTCTGCTGGGGACCCGGGCAGGGGTCAAGCGGATTGTCTCGCGCAGTCCGATGAAGTGCGATGGCGAGCATGTCTTCAAGGTCAAGGTCGGAGCTTGGCGGTTGGGCTCGGTGGGGCAACAGCTGGTCGACGGCGAGGTCCTAAGAGGCTCGGCTCCTGGCACCTTGGTGGATATGGGCAATCCCCATGCAGTCGTTCTGGCCTCAGCCGCTGCCGAATTGGAGACCGAGGGACTGCCTGGGACCGTGACCGACCTGCTGTCCAGAGCTGATCTGCCTGACCTGGGCGATCTGGATCTGTCGGCTCCCCCCCGGGTCAGGCCCGGGCTGGCTGAGGGACAGAATGTGGAATTCCTGCGTCTGGACGCCTTGAATACTGATAATGGCAGCGGTCGGGCCAGCATGAGGGTCTATGAGCGTGGCGTAGGCGAGACCTTGTCCTGCGGGACCGGTTTGTGCGCCAGCGGAGTGCTGCTTCGAGCTTTGACCGGGGTCGATCACTGGACCATTCAGGTAGGTGGAGGCAGTCTGAAGGTGGACGTGGATCCGAAGGATGTGTGGCTGACAGGACCGGCCAGAATGGTGGCCCGTCTGACCCTGGAGAATATTCCCGGTTGCTGATCAGCCGAAGAGGACGGATCCTTCCACGGCCAGAACAATGGTTGCCAGGGCGACCAGCCAAATCAGGTCGACCATCAGATCGAAGTGCCGCTGGTAGTAGGTCTGCAGCCATTTTGGCCTCTTGCGCGGCAGACCCTGCTGGACGACCGTGGCGTGACTGAAAGCCATGAACTGCAAGCTGGTGGCGAAGGTCATGACCAGGCACCAGGGGCAGAGGGCGTGGATGACGAAGAGCGACTGGGTGAACAGCCAGAGTGCATAGGCCAGGGCGGCAAGCGAGGCGAACCATGTTCCCGCCGCCAGCAGCGCCGGCATCTTGATCCGGCAGAGGCCTACTACGGCCAGCGTCAGGAAGACAGATTCGGCCATCAATCCTAGAAAGGCATTGGGGACCGGCAGGGTGCCCAGGCGAATCAGTTCGGCCTGGGGGGACTGGGCCACGGCAGAGCAGGAGACCACAGAGTTGATGTCACAGCTGAGCTGGCCCTGGGGGTGCCGTGCCAATTGCAGGGTTTCCGCTGACAGGACCAGGCTGGCGTAGAGGGTTGCAAGTGAGGCCAAGGCGGCAATCAGATAGCTGAAGAAGGATCTGGCACCTTGTTGCAGTGATGTTGAAGAGGTCGGTTCGCTCATGGAGTCCATCACCTTAATGGTCGGGAAGGTTCTCTGGGACACTGAATCGTTCACGAGTTTAGGATGGAGGCATGACGCATGAGGATACTGCTAAGGCCTCCGGCTGGGATCTGCACTGCCACACCGTGTTCTCCGACGGCACCGTGACGCCCAGGGGGATGGTTGAGCAGGCGCAGCAGCTGGGTCTGGAAGGTCTGGCCATCACCGACCATGACACCAATGCGGGCTGGGATCAGGCTCGTAAGGCGGCCCAGGACTTGGGGATACCCCTGCTGCCAGGCACTGAAATCACCGCGCAGGATGGCCGTGTATCGGTTCATATGCTGGCCTATCTTTACGATCCTGAGGATCCGGTCATAGCCGGGCTCTTCGCCAAGACCAGGGAAGCCAGGCTGACCAGAACCAGGACTATGGTCGAACGGATTTCACGGGATTATCCGATTACCTGGCAGGATGTGCTGGACCAGGTCAAGGAGGGATCAAAGACCACGGTGGGCCGTCCGCACATCGCCGATGCCCTGGTCAAAGCCGGTGTATATGCCGACCGGAGCCAGGCCTTCGCCGGGGTCTGTTCCTCCGGCAGCGCCTACTATCTGCCTACGCCCTCGCCGACCACCCACCAGGTGCTGGCAGCAGTCAACCATGCAGGCGGCGTCCTGGTCATCGCCCATCCCGGTGCCATCAGCCGCAATCCCATTCTGCTCTCCGACCAGCAGATCGCTGCACTGGCTAGGGAGGGGCTGGGCGGACTGGAGGTCTGGCATCGGGATAATCCGCCAGAGCAGCGTCGACGGCTACTGGCCCTGGCCCAGCGTTGGGGGCTGCTGGTGACCGGAGGATCGGACTGGCACGGTCAAGGCAAGCCCAATCGCATGGGGGAGAACAGCACCAGTGGCCAGGTGGTGGCCCAAATCGTGGACAGGGCCAGGGGAAGTTGTCCGGTGGCCTGGGAGGGTTAGCGAATACAGATCGAGGGCGGCCGGACCAGAAGGATCCGGTCGCCCTCGTCAGGCGAGCACAGCCTCAGTCGGAGGAGCCTCCCAGTACACCGAAGCCCACAGGATGGGTGGTGTCGGAACCGACCACTGCGTAGCCCAAGGACTCCTTGGGGACGATGATGTGCCGACCTTTGTCGTCCACCAGATCGATGGGTCCGCCCTCGTTCAGGGCCCGGGCGATGTGGGCCGCCACCTCGTCCGCCTTGGCGTTGGTGCTGAAGTTGACCGTGCGGGCCACATTCTTGATGCCAAATTCGATATCCATTGCTACCTCCAAGGTTTTTCTCCGTCGCCCAGACCTGCCGGCCCACGGATCTTCCGGTCTCATTATTCGCTGACCCGGGTGATTACGCTCTAAGCGTCCCCGTGATGCTCCTCCTGGGCAGAGCCGGTCTCCGGCGGCGATGCCGATGTCTGTCCCTCTGCAGTGAGCGTGGGAATCTGTTCGGGCAGGGGCTTTTTGGGAATGACGATGGTCTCGGCCTGATTGCTTGGAAGGGTCTGAGCTGACGATGCATCATGCGGTTGGGAAGCGTCCTCTCCCGCTTCAGTGGCATTCGAAGGCTGATTGTTCCCGGACGGGTCTGCGGACGGAACGCTCATTGCAGCCTGCGGTTTCGCTTCGCCATTTGTATCCTCGTCGCCGGTGACCGGATTGCCGATGCCGCGGAAGTGATCGCTCAGGCCTGATTTCTCTTCCTGGGGGACGGAAGCAACAGCTGGTGGCTCGGGTTGGGCGTCGGTGCCAAGGTCTGTGCTCTGGGCCTGCTTGATGGGCTTATTCCTGGCATCGGAGTGGTCCATGACGGTCTGGGCCAGAGCCAGGTCAGCCATTTCCACCCTGTTGATGGCGATGGTGGCCGAGCTTTCATCCGACGTTTCTGTCGAGGCGGAGGCTGGCTCTGGCGTCGGATTCTCCTGTGGCTTGGTTGCAGAGGGGTCTTCAGCCTCATCGTCGCCCAACAGAGTGCCAACAGTGATGGTTGAGGGTGCGCCAGCGGGTGACGGACTTGGCGTCTGCTGCTGGCGACGGGCGCGCTGGTCCTGCTCATGATCGCCCAGCTGCTGAGCCAGGCGCTCAACTTGGGCCTTGAATTGGATGATCCGTTCGTTGTCTGCATGATCGAGAGCGGTGATGAACTCGCCCACCTGCTCCATTTGCAGCCAAAGATTGGCTCGGAGCATGATCAGGTCGTCCAGCCGGGCCCCCATCATCCTGCCATATGCTGCAATGACGGCGTTGCGACGGGACCCGTCCAGCTTGGCGAAGATCCAGGCCAGATCACGAGCTGGATCGTTGACTTGCATGTTCTGCCAGCCGTAGACCCCGCTGAGTCCGGAGCCTGAATAGAGCAGATCGCCGTCGGAGAAGCCTCCGTGCACGGTGCAAGTTTCAAAGGACCAGAGTCCGTCGGTCGCCACAATGGAAGCCCATGAATCAGTGATTTCCTTGGGCACGTGGCCGTCCATGCGCAACCGTTTGATCCATCCGCGCAGTTGTGCTGCGATCTGGGCAGTGGAGAAGGCCGGATAGCCGTGGGTTTTCAGAAAATCAGGGCGCACCCGATGGATGGCGCCGATGGCTGTGCCTGCGGCGGTGCATTCGTTCATGGTCAGCAGGTGGAGGGGACGGATTCGGCCTGGGCAGTGGGTCATAACGGCAACAGCTGTGGTGCCGGTCGGACTGTCGACCCTCTCGCCGGGCTGGTAGGCCAGGATGCGTTCGACCCGGAAGCCCATGGCCGCCATCTCCTTGGCATCGGCCAGGGCCTGAGCCGCCTTGACGCGAGCGGTCAGCCGGCGTTTGCCGGCCTCCGAACTGGTGGCCCAGACGTCGTAGACGTTGCCGGTCGCGTCCTGGACCACGGCACAGTCCACGCCCTGTGCATGGTCCAGGCTGCTGAGCTGGTCACAGTCCCGCGCGCCGGTCATGGGCACCTCGGGCATGGCGGCCGACGCCAGGGCGGCCAGGGTCAGCTTCGTTCGTTCACTCACATTCTCAAGGATAATACAAGGACTGTTGTGGACGCGGTTGTCCACTTGACCACATGGGCACGCCGCCGCTGGTTCCGGTATTGGCCTTTGACACAATGGGGGTATGCATGAGGATGAGGAACGACTGCTGGAGGGTCTGGATCCCGCCCAGCGGCAGGCGGCTACCGTGCTTGACGGGCCTGTGCGGATCGTCGCAGGGGCCGGGGCTGGCAAGACCAGAACCATAACCCGGCGGATGGCCTATGCTTGCGCCAGCGGTAGCTGGGAGCCATCCAGAACCTTGGCAGTGACTTTTTCGGTCCGTGCTGCGGCCGAGATGCGTGATCGTTTGACCAAGCTTGG
Organism: Bifidobacterium polysaccharolyticum; assembly: GCF_016101585.1. GTDB lineage: Bacteria > Actinomycetota > Actinomycetes > Actinomycetales > Bifidobacteriaceae > Bombiscardovia > Bombiscardovia polysaccharolytica. The sequence goes on along the minus strand of NZ_JACFQG010000001.1, from coordinate 657,843 downwards.
CGTGTCGTCCTCCCTGCAGGCGGCGACCTTTCACTCGGCGGCCCTGCACCAGCTCAGGCGGGTCTGGCCCCAGGTCAGTGAGACCTACCCTCCCGATCTGATTGAAGATGTGAGCCCCCTGGTGTCCTCCGCCTACCAACGGGTCTGCGGGCAGGAGGCCGACCCGGGCCAGGTCAGGGACCTGACTGCTGAGATCAACTGGGCCAAGGTGGGGCTGATCGCCCCCCAGGACTATGTTCGGGTCTGCTCGGCCAGTCACCGTCTGCCGCCGGCCGGTCTGGAGGCTGATCGGATGGTCGACTTGTACACGGTCTTCGAGAGCTCCAAGGCCGCCCACAACCAGATGGACTTCAACGATATTCTCCTGCTGGTGTGCCACATTTTGGAAGATGATGGTCAGGCTGCTGCAGATATTCGAAACCTAATCGGCTGGCTGACCGTGGACGAGTACCAGGATGTCTCGCCACTGCAGCACCGGCTGCTCAAACTCTGGCTCAACGGCAGGCAGAACCTGTGCGTGGTGGGGGATCCGGCCCAGACCATCTACTCATTCGCGGGGGCCACCTCCTATTACCTGCTGAACTTCCCCCAGGAATTCCCGGGCATTAGGGCTGACCTGGACTTGTCCACCGACTATCGGTCCACGGGAAGGGTTGTCCATTACGCCAACGGCATTCTGGCGCGCTCCCCGGTGCGTGGTGACTATCTGAAGCTGACCTCAGCCCGTCAGGAGGGCAGCAGGGTCGTGATGACCCGTTATGAGGACGATGGTGATGAGGCTGGAGCCGTCGCCTCTCGTATATCTTCAATGATCCGGAAGGGGGCCCGGCCCAGCCAGTTTGCAATCCTGACGCGGATCAACGCCCAGCAGACCCTGATCTGCCGCGCCCTGCACGAACGTGGAATCGGCTACCGGGTGCGCACGGAGTCAGGCTGGCAGAACCAGTCGGTCGATCTGAGCAAGCAGGATGTGCTGGAGCAGCTGGAGGGTGGCATGGGCCAGGGGAGGGTCACGGTCTCCACCATTCATGCCGCCAAAGGATTGGAGTTCGCCCATGTCTTCATCGTGGGCTGTGCCGAGGGGCTGATTCCCTTTGGCTCACCTCCGGAAGGGGATGCCCTGGAGGAGGAGCGTCGCCTCATGTATGTAGGGGTGACCCGGGCCGAGGACACTCTCCACCTTTCCTACGCGGAGCACAAGGACGGCAGCGCCTTCGTCCGACGCGCCCCAAGCCGGTTCATTCACCGCTGAGCGCTACCGATTCGGCCCCCGGAACTCAGGCCTGGTTGCTGTCTGAATCGTCTCTGTCTGGGTCATCCTGGTCGGTATTGCCGTTGTCGGTGTCCTTGGAATCCTTGCCGGCACTCTTTTGGTTGCCCGGGTCCTCATGGTCAGAAGGTTCCTGATCATTTGAAATGTCGGAATCAGAAGCTTCGGAGTTGGCGGAAGCGGTCGAACCGGCAGAGGAATCTTTCTCCTCGGCATTCAATAACTTGTCCAGCTCGGCATCCCAGTCCACCGAGGTGGCGGAAGTGGCGGTTTTCTGCTCGGATTGCCCGTCTGCAGAGGTCGACGCCCCACCTTGGCCGCCTTCATCCTTGACAGGCAGGGAGGGCAGTAGATCAGGATGGGACCAATGGCTGTCACGGCCCTGGACTCCCTCCTCGGTGGTGATGCGTTCCCAGAGGTCGGCGGCCTCACGTAGCTGCTTGGGGTGAAGATGCAGGCCCAGCAGGGACTCGAAGGTCTGTTCGGCCGGTCCGCCCACAGCGCGCTCGCGTCGGGTCATCTCCCGCAGCTGCTCCAAATGGGGCAGGTGGGCCATACCGGCGTTCCAGACCACGCAATCTACCCAGCCGTCGACAAGTGCCAGCAGGTCGCCCAGGCTGTGCAGGGCCTCTTTCTGCTCAGGGGTGTCCTCGATGCCGACATTGCTGAGGTTGATGGCGCCAGCGATGGATTCGGGGTTGATTTGCTCAGCATCGCGCAGCTGGTCCTCCACAGCGTCCAAGTCGATGGAGACTCCACGAGCATACTTGCCAATCAGGGCCTCGAAGCGTGGCATCAGCCAGGGGACGGCGGCGTAGAGCCGGGCATGGGCGGCTTCCTTGAGGGCCATGTAGCGGGTGACCTCATCCAGATCCAGCTCCAGGGATTTGGCGTAGACCTTGATGTTCTGCGGTATGAGGGCTCCAGCAGGGTTCTTCAGTAGCGGGATGCCCTGGTCGAATCCTCCGCGGACCTCCTTGGCCAGCTCGCCAGCGGCCTGCCCCAGCTGCATAGCGAATGAGGTGTTCCCCAGCAGCCTCATCAGCGTGGTCGGATCCTTGAGGTTGTCGGGAAGGGGGATGGGCACAGGTCCAGCGAACATTCCTGAAATCTCGCCTTGGTCGAAGCCATGGAAGCGTTGGCTTATGACGGAGGTCAAGGCCTCGCTGACCGCCTGGGCCACTGGCGAGGCGAACTGAACCCAGGCGTCTATGCTGCCCTCGATCCATCCGGCACGGGTCAGGGCTTCGGTTTGGCCGGGGGCGGGGTCAAAGGCACAGACGGTGTCTAGCCAAAGGTTGGCTTCGCTCATGACTCGGGCCACCCGGTCGCTGTCCTCTGCTGTGACAGTGGTATCAGACTGGTCGGCCCTGGTGCGCCCCAAGGCGATGTTCTTGGCCAGTGCAACGTTGATGGGCCCCTGATCGGCCTGGGCCTGCATGTCGGCCGGGGTATTCAGCCCTCCGGCAGTAAAGGCTTGGATCAGGGCCTGGACCTCGGCGGGTTTGGGTAGCTGATCGGCTCCCTGGGCCGCCATCTGGGAGCGGATGGACTCAGGCAGCTGTGAGAACTGACTCCAGGCCAGCTCGCCCTGCACCGGGCCGAAGCACTCGATGAGCCATTGGTGGATTGCATTCTCGTCCATTGCTTTGTTTCCAGTCCTCGCCAAGGCAGGTCGTCCGCCATCAAGGTTGGCGCCTGCCGGGATTATCGTCTTCATCAACCATAATATTGGAGCTATGACACTTCCGCACGGGAAATCGGATCACTGCGCCACAGGCGCACCCGAAAGGCGAATCGGGACGCTTGGCGGACCCACCCGGAAAATGCTGGTCGGCGGTCTTTTGATCATTTTGGCCCTCTTGGTGCTTTTCCTCCCCTCGCCTTATACCATCGAGACACCGGGCCCTACCCAGGATGTGCTGGGAAGTTCAAAAGGCTCACCGGTCATCAAGGTGAAAGGCGGGCAGGTCCACCATGACAAGGGCCGCTTGCTGATGACCACGGTCAATGCCCGCGGAATCCCCGGCTACCCGGCCTCCAATCTGGATGCCCTGGTGGGCTGGGCCGACCCCCACGCGACGGTTCTTCCACAGGAGGCCGTGGTGCCTCCCGGGCAGAGCGTTGAGGAGTACAAGCGCCAGGAGCAGGGCGACATGCACGGCTCCCAGAAAGCCGCCTCGGCCCAGGCCCTGGCCTTTCTCAAGGCTCGTGGGTATGACGTGTCAGGCCTGCAGTTCAGCATGAGAGTGGCCGACATCGGCGGTCCCTCGGCGGGGCTCATGTATACCCTGGGGGCCATCGACAAGATCACCCCTGAGCAGGAAACCGGCGGTTTGACCATCGCCGGAACCGGCACTATTAACCAAAAGGGACAGGTCGGTGCTATCGGCGGCATCCAGCTGAAGATGCTGGGCGCCAAGCGGGACGGCGCCACCTGGTTCCTGGCCCCGGCGGCCAACTGCTCACAGGTGGCAGGCCATGTGCCACAGGGGCTGCGTGATGTGCGGGTGTCCACCTTGGACGAGGCTTACAAGGCCCTGGTGGCCATCGGCCATGGCCAGGGGGAGGGGCTGCCCCACTGCACGGCCACCAAGGGCAAATAAGACAAGGCCGGTCCAATTGGTGAATTCCGGCAGTGTTGTTATGCTGAAACCGTGGCTGAGACTACAACCTATACAGCGGAAGAGTTCGGGTTTCATCCCGGCGATATTGTTCAGGAATGGATGTGGGACGACGATGTCGACGACGGGATTCGGACCAGGATCGAGGATCTGACCGGCGAAGAGCTGGTGGATGAGGACTATGACGCAGCCGTGGATGGGGTCATCATCTGGTGGCGGGACGGCGATGCCGAGGACGATCTGGCGGACACCATAATGGATGCCTCGGCCATGGTCAACAAGGGCGCGCCTTTCTGGGTGCTGACCCCGAAACCAGGCAGACCTGGGGCATCGGCGCCGGGGGTCGTCTCCAATGCGGCCAAGACGGCGGGCATGAACGCCTTAATGCCTACCACCGTCAGCAAGGATTGGAACGCCACTCAGCTGCGGGCCTTCGGTAAGGGCAAGTAAAACTTCTGGCTGTTCCGAGGCTTACGGCAGTCAGACATATTGCATAAGCGCCAATGAACGAGGTGGTGGGCATCGGTTGAGCCCGATGCCCACCACCTCGTTTTCATCATGAGAAATTCCCGAAGGAATCCGGACGGCCAATGGAATTACTGCTTGTCCTTCTTGGCAACGGCAGGAGCCACCGTCGTGGCCTTGTTCTGATATTCGGCCAGCAGGGTCCGCGAGCGTATGTCGCAGAGGTTGGCCACCAGAGCCATGAGCAGGATGATCAGGCCCACTAGGAAGATCCAATGCAAACCGTTGAAGACGATGGTGCGGGCTGGGCCAAGCAGGCGGGAGGGGATGCTCCCTGCCGTAGCCGGGTTGATCATGCTGTTCATCATGTCCTCAGTCAGTCCCTTATGCTGAGGCACCTCGCGAGCAATTACCGTGTTCATGACGATGCCGAAGATGGAGACCATCAGGGTTTGCCCCAGGGAACGGGCCAGGGTGTTGAAGCTGGTCGAGGCGCCTACGTCGCCTGCGGGCACCACGCTCTGGGCGGTGATGGTTGATGTGGTGATGGTTAGGCCGAAGCCGAAGCCGACCACGGCCGAGATGATCAGAAAGACCCAGTAGGCGGTGGCCTGGGGAACGGCTATGTAGCAGATGCAGGCCGTCAGGATGAAGGCCAGGCCGATGTTGGTGGCCCGGTGTGGCGGATGGTGCATGGTCAGCGGTCCAGCAAGGTAGGCGCCCAGGAGCCAGAGAATGGAGGATGGAGTGACCACAAAGCCGCCCAGGGAGGGGTTCATCCCCAGCACGGATTGCATCCAGATGGGCATGTAGGTGTCGAAGCCCATGAGGAATCCGGCCACCAGGAGCATGCAGATGTTCTGGATGACGAAGGTCCTGATGCGGAAGAGTCGCAGAGGCAGGATGGGATCCTCCTGGTGGCCCTCCACATGAAGAAGCAGGGCAAAGGTGACCACGGTGGCCGCAGCCAGGATCAGGGTGATGCGCGCATCGCCCGCCGAACCCAGGCTCTGCAGGCAGAGCATGAGACAGATCAGGCAGATGCTGAGCAGTCCGATGCCCATGTAGTCGACGCGGGTTTCACGCGCCTGGATATGCTCGCTCAGGAAGAGCTGAATCATGATGATGACCAGCAGTCCGATGGGCACATTGATGGCGAAGACCCAGTGCCAGCTTATCTGCTGGACGATGAAGCCTCCCAGCAGAGGGGCGATGATGGAGGCGATGCCCCAAGCCGAGCCGTTCAGGCCGATCATGCCCGCCCGCTTGTCCAGTGGATAGATGTCGGCCAGAACCGTGTAGGTCAGCGGCTGGATGGCACCTGCCCCCAGGCCCTGCAGAAAACGGGCGCCGATCAGCTGGGGCATGGACTGGGACAGGGCACACAGGGTGGACCCGATGACGAAGACCAGCAGGCCGATGGTCAGCAGCGGTTTGCGGCCAAAGCGGTCTGAAAGCTTGCCGTAGATGGGCGTGGTAACCGCCGTCATGAGCAGATAGATGGAGTAGACCCAGTTCATGATGGACAGCCCATGCAGGTCCCCGATGATGGTGGGCATGGCGGTGGAGACGATGGTCCCCTCGATAGCCGTCATAAAGGTGGCAATGAAGACCGCCACCGTCACCAGGGTGCGATTGGTCTTCCTGCCACTGCCTGTATCGACTGTCTGTGACAATCCGAACCCCCTGTCGTATGGTGTGTTGCTCTTGTTTGCGGACAATGGCCGCGAATTCCTAGTGGATTATAGCCGCACCGTGCGGCCTTGTCACCGTGTATTCTGGTAAGGTAGTGTGCTGGTCCCGTGGCTCAGTTGGTTAGAGCGCCACCTTTACACGGTGGATGTCCCCGGTTCGAGTCCGGGCGGGACCACAGGGGTCATTAGGGGGCGTGCCCGAAGTCGAGTCTTAACGCTCACGTAGAATCGATGCACGACGATCGTTGACAAGAAAGGTCAGGAGGTCGATGCCTGATGTCAGCTAAGCCTGATGCCCGTGGAACCGAGGCGACCATCGCGCGCTCGGGCAAGCGCAAGTGGGGATATGACACCAAGCAGGTGGATGCCTTCCTGGAGCGGGCGCACTCACTTTATGAGAGCCAGGACCCTGATTTGACCCAGGAGGAGATAGCCAATGCCTCCTTTGACCTGTGCAAGAACGGCTATATCATCACCCAGGTAGATGCTGCCCTCTCCCGACTGGAGAGGGTGATTTCCGACAGGCAGACCAGTCTGGAGATAGCCCGGGTGGGCGTGGATGGTTGGACGACCAGGATGGTCAGTCTGCAATCAGAGCTGACCGCTCATGCCGGCAGACCCTCGGGCAGCGTTTTCAAGCGCGGGGATGCTGGTATGCCCTCATACGACTGCAGGCAGGTGGAGCGGCTGATCGAGCAGGTTCTCAACAAGACTTCTGACCAGCTCAACCTGCAGGAGGGTCGGAAGACGGACTCGGGCAAGTCGAAGAACACCGACATCACGGCTGACCGCGTCTCCAATGTCATCTTCACTCAGCGGCGAGGGTCCAAGGGTTATGACGAGCGTCAGGTGGACTTCTTCCTGGCCAAGGCAGTTGAGCTCCTGGAGCAGCTTGAGTCCTTTGCGCGGGTTAGCGAAAAGGCAAAGAGAGCCAGCGAGAGTTCGACGGCGCCCGCTGCTGTTCCTGCGCAGCCGCGGCTTCCGGTCCAGGACTCTTCATCTTCCGGCGTTCAGCCGCTGATCGGACAGAGCCAGGCACCGGCATGGAGCACTCCCAGTGCCTCCGCTCTTGCGGGTGACCAGAGCAGTCAGGATGATTTCGCTCAACTGCACCAGGCAGAGCGGGCCATCTTCGAGGCTCCGGCCGCCAGCACGAAGACGACACCTACGACGCCGACGGCGCAGCCCAACAGTTCTCTGAGTGCTCTGGCTTCGGCGGTCAACCAGCGGCTTGCCCAGGAAGGCGCTGGGGCAGCCGTAGGTGCTGGCGCCACAGCTGTCGGTGCAACGGGTGTTGATACACCCTCTTCGGCAGCGGCGGCGGCAGCTCCTGCCTCTTCTTCTGCGAGGTCGGCCTCATCGTCCGGATTCAGCGGTGGATCTGCTATTGCCCCTGCCAATCCCGCAGTCTCCGGTCAACAGGAATCGGTCATGTCCGCTTCGGTGCCGCCAGCGGCTACAGACCCGGCATCTGCACCAGCCCGTACCACTCCTGCGGCACCTGCGTCGGCTGTACAATCAGTGCCGTTCAGCTCTGCGGCACCTTCTTCCTCTTCTCCAGCACTGCAGACTCCAGAGCCGACGGTATTCCACCAGACCGAATCGGCACCTGTCGCTTCCGCCCCCTCCACCTCGGCTGGGACTGCGTTCGACCCCTCCGCAAGGCCAGAATCGCCAGCGTCTGCCTCGGCAGGTGCTGACGCTGTCGCTTCGTCTACACCAGGTGCCGCCTCGGTTATCTCTTCGCCATTCGTCGATGGCCATCTGGGCGCTGGCGGACCCTTGGGCAGCTATGAGGAACCGGCATCAGCAGCGCCTGAGACCCGTGAACGTCCCTGGGCAGAAACAGCCGGAAGCAGCACGGATACGCCCGACTGGGCCAAGCCCCGGTATTCGCAAAACACGCGTGGGAATAAACAGGACCAAGATCCGGATTCTTATCTGGCCTCCCTGCTCAATCAGGATCTGCCCAAGATGGATCTGGACATCCCCGATATTTCTTTCCCCGCCTTCGGTGACGAGGGAGAGCAGGATAAAGGCGGTCGATGAGTCATCTTGCAGTGATGAGTGAAAGTAGGCAGGCCGATTTGTTGGCCGGTAGTGAACGCACCTTGGCAGACTGGTCGCCCAGGGATGATGACCAGGGGCCTCGTAGCCTGGTCATCCTGGGATCCACAGGGTCTATCGGCACGCAGGCTCTGGATCTAATCAGTCGTCATAGGGATCGGTTCCAGGTGACTGGATTGGCCGCTGGCGGCGCGCATGTCGAGCTTCTGGCCCGCCAGGCCCGCGATTTTGGCGTGACTCGTCTGGCTCTGGCCGACAAGGCCCAGGTTCCGGCTCTGCATCGGGCTCTCGAAGCCATTGGATTGACTGGCATCCAGGTGGAGGCAGGCATGGAGGCGGTTCAGGCTCTGGCCGGTTCCGGCAGTGATCTGGTCCTCAACGGCATCACTGGGTCTGTCGGTCTGCGTCCATCCATTGCGGCCCTGCAGGCCGGATCCCAACTGGCTCTGGCCAACAAGGAGTCCGTGGTGGCCGGAGGCCATCTGCTCTTTGACGCCGAGATACGGCCGGGCCAGATCAACCCGGTCGACTCCGAGCATTCGGCCATCTGGCAATCCCTGCGTTCGGGGCAGCATGGAGAGGTAGCCCGTCTGGTGGTCACTGCCTCAGGAGGTCCCTTCCGGGGTTGGAGCCGCCAAGCCATGCGTGAGGTCACCCCTGAACAGGCCTTGAACCATCCGACCTGGTCCATGGGTCCGGTGGTCACCATCAACTCCTCCACCATGGTCAACAAGGGTCTGGAGGTCATCGAGGCCAGCAGGCTCTTCCGCATCGAGCCCGAGCGGATCACCGTAGTGGTCCACCCCCAGTCCGTGGTCCACTCCATGGTCCAGTTCCAGGACGGGGCCACCATAAGCCAGGCCTCGCCTCCTGACATGCGTCTGCCCATTGCCTTGGGTCTGTCGGCGCCCGTCCGTCTTGACAATGTGGCTGCGGCTTGTGACTGGTCCAAGGCCAGCACCTGGACTTTCGAGCCGCTGGATGACGAGGCCTTCCCGGCGGTAAACCTGGCCAGGCGGGCTCTGGGAAGCTGCGAGCCCATGACTGCGGTCTTCAATGCCGCCAACGAGCAGGCGGTCCGGGCCTTCCTGAATCACCAGCTGCCTTACCTGGACATCGTCAAAACCATCCGTTCAGTCATGGACGCCATGGAAACGCATCTTCCGGGAACATTCACATCCGTGGAGGTAATGGAGCAAGTCGAGCATGAGGCACGCCAAAGGGCCGATGCTTTGATAGACATGACAGCGTGAGTAGCATTCTCAAGACCGAACAGTCAACATCCTCCCAAGGGTTCCGCAAGACAGGCGAGCAGGCCATCAGTCAGACTCCGCTGCATCCTCGTCGCCGTTCCCGTCGGATCATGGTGGGGCCTGTGCCGGTCGGCGGGGGTGCCCCAATTTCGGTGCAGTCCATGACCAACACGGTCACAGCTGACATCAATGCGACCTTGCAGCAGATCGCCGAGTTGGCCGCCGCCGGCTGCGATATCGTACGAGTGGCTGTGCCCAGCCAGGATGATGCCGACGCGCTTCCCATCATTGCGAAGAAGTCGCCCATCCCGGTCATCGCCGACATTCACTTCCAGAGCAAGTACGTTTTCCAGGCCATCGACGCGGGCTGCGCAGCCGTCAGGGTCAACCCGGGCAACATCCGCAAGTTCGACCAGGTCGGTCCAGATATCTGCAAGGCTGCTACGGATGCGGGCATCTCCCTGCGCATCGGAGTCAACGCCGGCAGCCTGGACAAGGACATCTACGCCCGCTACGGCGGCCCCACCCCTGAGGCCCTGGTGGCCTCGGCCTTGAAAGAGGCCCACATGTTCGAGGACGTGGGCTTCCACGACTTCAAGATCTCCGTCAAGCACCACGATCCCGTTACCACAGTCCAGACCTACAGGCTCCTGGCATCCAAGGGCGACTGGCCCCTGCACCTGGGCGTGACCGAGGCCGGACCATCCTGGCAGGGGACCATCAAGTCCTGCCTGGCCTTCGGCGCGCTCCTGGCTGAGGGCATCGGCGACACCATCCGGGTATCCCTGTCCGCACCGCCTGTGGAAGAGGTCAAGGTGGGCTGCAAGATTCTGGAATATCTGGGGCTCCGCCAGCGCCACTTCGACATCATCTCCTGCCCCTCCTGCGGCAGGGCCCAGGTGGATGTAATCGAGCTGGCCAAGGAAGTGACCGAGGGTCTCAAGGACATCACCGCCCCCATCCGGGTGGCTGTCATGGGTTGCATCGTCAACGGCCCAGGTGAAGCCAGGGAGGCTGACCTTGGGGTGGCTTCGGGCAACGGCAAGGGCCAGATCATCATCAAGGGCAAGGTGGTTCAGACAGTGCCTGAGGATCAGATCGTCCCCACCCTGCTGGAACGGGCCAAGGAAATCGCTGCCCAGATGGATGCCAAGGCGGCGGTCCAGGGTGAAACCCTGCCGGAGGTAGGTCCCATGGTGGTTCCGGTCACGGGCCGTGCCAGCTGAGCGCGTAAGCACCATCCTCGCCACCGGTTACAATGGCCGTCGTGTCCCAAGAGGTTGAGCGTTCCCTCCCCGCGAGCCGGTGGAGCAGGGTCAGGCGGCTGATGACCAGTCTGCCTGTCTTCGTCATCCTCATGGGTCTGCTGGCCTCTGTCTCCCACTTGACCGCCGTCCCCTGGAAATACGAACCAGTGGATCAGAATTTTCCCACGCTGACGCCGGACACCGCGGTCACCTTCGACTGGCCTGCCGGGGTTGCCAGGGATACCGTGGGGCAGTATCAGGTCGAATCCCGCCACCAGGAAATGAGCGTGGAGAGGCCTGCCACAGGTGAGCACCAGCGCATCCGAATATTGATTCGCACTCCTCAGGGGGCTTCAGGCCATAGGCCGGCTGTAGTTTTCATGCATGGCGCCGGTTACGGCACCTGCGATAACTCCTTCGGAGACGTAGCCCGGACCCTGGCCTCTGCTGGCTTCGTCACCGCCGTGCTGGACAAGCCGGTCTGGTCCACCACGGATGCTGATCGGGATTATCCAGCCTCAGCCAGGGCCTACGAGCGGGTTGCCAATCTGCTGCGCGACCGGGATGATGTGGATGCATCCAAGGTAGGCATATATGCCACCAGCGAGAGCACTTGGATTGCCGCCATGTTGCTGACCATGGATCACAGGATCGCCTTCCAGATCCTGCTGAGTCCCATGGTCTATTCACCACGGCATGCTATGGGCTTCTTCGTGGCCCAGGACTTTGCAATTGCCGGGGCCAACCAGGGCTACCAGTCGGTGGTCCGTCGGCTCTTCAGCACTGATGCCACCCTTTTGGGCCTGAACAATCTGGACATCGACCCCACCGACCGCTACACCTATGCCATTCCCACCCTGCTGGCCTACGGGGCCAAGGATGTCATGACCGCCCAGGTGGAAGGGGTGCAACGCGTGCTTTCCCAGGCCCATGCCTCCGGCAATGAGAATGTAACTGTGCGGTCCTACCCCGTCTCCAACCATGTGCTGCGGCTGGGGGATGAGGCCCGGACCGGCACGCCCCTGGCCGACCACTACCAGCAGGACATGATCGATTGGGCGGTGGGTCAGGTCCATGGCCTGCATCAGACCAGTCCCAGCGTGGGCGGGGCCACCATCCACCAGTCCATCGCCGTGCCTACTGACCTGCGGGGGAGGCGTTCGCTGACCATCTATATGCTGGTCCTGCATATGCTGACCCTGGTTCTTTTGCTGGCGGCTCTGGTCATGGCCGTGGTGGCCGGCCTGATGAAAGTGTTCCGTCTGCGCCGACGCAAGGACCCGGTTCTGGGCTTCAGCCATGGTTTCGGCGGGACCTTGGTCACCATCACTGGTACCACCCTGGCTACCCTGGTCCTTTTCGGAGCGGGTCTGGGTCAAGTCATCATGGCCGTGGTACGCCTGGGTTGGGGTGGCGTGCCAGACCAGGCGGGGGTCAGCTACTGGAGCTGGCCGGTCATCCAGGTGGTCTGCGCACTGGTCATCTGGGCCTGGTCGCGCACCTTCGCCCGCATGGTCGAAGTAGCCTCCCTAAGGGGATTGGACCGGCTGCCCGACCAGGTCCGCACAAGCAAGGCCGGCGGCCCCACTTTGCGTCAGCAGATGCGGAACTTGGATCCCAGGCCTGTTCTGGCCTCCACCCGCTTTGGCGTTGCCATCTTCATCGTCACCACCTTGGCCATGTTCGGAGTCCTGCTGATCTTCGCCTTCTGGGGCCTGTTCATCTATCAATGAAAGGACGGGTCCGTCGTGGCCATCTATCGTGACGAGGGTCTGGTCCTCAGAACGGTCAAACTGGGCGAGGCCGACCGGATCGTGACCATTCTGACCAGGGGGCACGGCAAGGTCAGGACCGTTGCCAAGGGGGTGCGACGGACCAAGTCCCGCTTCGGCGCTCGTCTGGAGCCCTTCATGCGTGACGATCTGCTCATCTCCCGCGGCCGCAACCTGGACATCGTCTCCCAGGCCGTCTGCACAGCCGCCTATGCGGATGCCATATGCGCTGACTATGACCTCTACGCCAACGGGGGCGTCATGCTTGAGACCGCCGACAAACTGGTGGTGGGCGAGCATGAGCCGGCCCCGGAGCAATACCGTCTGCTGGTCTCCGCCCTGGCCAGCCTGGCAGGTCACCGGCATGGACCCCGTGACATCGGTGCCTCCTATCTGCTGCGCTCCCTGGCGCTGGCGGGGTGGCGGCCCCGGCTGGATTCCTGCATCGTCTGCGGCCGTACCGACCAGCTGACCCACTTTTCTGTGCCCGGCGGCGGGGTGGTCTGCAGTCGGGACAGGCCTACTGACGCCGTGGCGGTGGATCCTGCCACCCTGGCCCGTTTCCGGGCGCTGAGCAGCGGGGATTGGTCCAAGCTGGACGGCAAAGGCTCCACCCCCCTGTGCGACGGTCTTGTTGAGAAATGGGGCGAATATTACCTGGAGCGGCCCATCAGGTCCCTTAGGCTATTAGATTCTTGAAGCATGAGCTTTGACCCCGTCGACTACACCTCCCTAGATGTGCCTGCAGCCCCATTCTCCGACCCCGCGCGTATTCCGCAATTCCCCGAGGGCTCAGTCCCGCGGCACCTTGGTGTGATCATGGACGGCAATGGCCGCTGGGCCAAGCAGAGGGGTATGGAGCGTACCCAGGGTCATCGGGCCGCCGAGCCTGTGGTCTTCGACACCATAGCCGGGGCCATCGAGGCCGGGGTCCGATATCTGAGTCTGTATACCTTCTCCACGGAGAATTGGAAGCGCTCGCCGGCCGAGGTGCATTTCCTGATGGGTTTCTCCCGGGACATCATCCATCGGCGTGTGGCCCAGATGGACGACTGGGGAGTGCGCGTGCGCTGGGCGGGCCGTCGCCCTCGGCTTTGGAAGTCAGTCATCGACGAGCTGGAGGCGGCCATGGAGCGTACCCGCCACAACACCAGGATCGATGTGATCTTCTGCATCAATTACGGGGGCCGGGCTGAGCTGGCCGACGCAGCCACCGACATCGCCCGGGAGGTGGCGGCCGGGCGAATCAAGGGCTCCAAGGTGACGGAAAAGATGATCGCCCAGCATCTCTACAACCCCGACATACCGGACTGCGACCTGGTCCTGCGCACCTCGGGGGAGCAGCGCACCTCCAACTTCCTGCCCTGGCAGGCGGCCTATGCGGAGCTGGATTTCGTGCCCGAGCTCTTCCCCGACTGCGGGCGCGAGGTGCTCTGGCGGGCCATCGACGATTACATCCATAGGGACAGGCGCTTCGGAGGCGTGGAGAATGCCTGAGAAAACAAGGCATCTCAATTTGTGAAGTTAGCCATAGTCGTCCAAATTTACATGTCTGAACACTCTCGTAATGCCCTTGAAAGGTAGTCTGTGTCATATCGCAGCGGAGCATGACATATCCGCTGTGGCGATTAGGGCAGCAAACGAAGCGAAGGAGTGACAGGCGTGGACGACAAGCAACGCATCATGCAGATCATCGAGGACAAGTCACAGGAGTTCATCGATGCCGCCGACCATATTTGGGGTACCCCCGAGACCAGATTTGCCGTCAAGGAGTCGGTCCAGCAGCATTACAAGGTGCTGGAGCAGGAGGGCTTCGACATCGAAAAGGGCGTGGGCCATATGGACTATGCCTACGTGGCGACCTGGGGCTCGGGCCGTCCGGTGATCGGCATCACCGGTGAATACGACGCCCTGGGGGGTCTCAGCCAGGTGGCTGATTTGGGCGAGCACAAGCCCCTGGTCGAAGGCGGCAACGGGCAAGGCTGCGGTCACAACATTCTGGGTATGGCAGCCGTCGCGGCCGGAGTCGGGATCAAGACCTTCATGGAGGAGAAGGGGCTCAAGGGGACCATCAAGGTCTTCGGCTGCCCGGCTGAGGAGTCGGGTTACGGCAAGGCCTTCATGGCCAGGGACGGAGTTTTCGACGGGCTGGATCTGGCCCTGTCCTGGCACCCCTCGGATGTGACCCAGGCCTGGGGCTCCTCCAGCCTGGCAGTCCTGCAGGCTTACTTCGACTTCACCGGCGTGCCGGCCCACGCGGCTGCGGCCCCAGAGCTGGGCCGGAGCGCCTTGGATGCCGCGGAGCTGATGAACGTGGGCGTGCAGTTCCTGCGTGAGCACATGATCGATGAGGCCCGCGTGCACTACGCTTTCATCGACGCAGGCGGCGAGTCGGCCAATGTGGTGCAGTCCCATGCCCGGCTCTATTATTTCGTGCGCGCTCCCAGGATGGATCAGGCTCAGGATCTGTTCAAGCGTGTGGAGAAGATCGCCCAGGGTGCGGCCCTGATGACCGAGACCCAGGTCAAGGAAGAGTTCGACGCGGCCTGCTACAACTTCATCCCCAATCATCCGCTGACCGAGGCCATAGACAGGAACCTGGACGTCGTCGGCCCCCTGCCCTTGGACCAGCAGGAGCTGGACTACGAGCGCCGCTACACGGACACGGTCCCCGAGGCCGGTAAGCAGCGTGTGCTCAGCCGTACCAAGGCCGCCTTCCCTGAGCTTCCGGATGAGGAAATCAGGAAGATGGCCGAGTCCACCATGGCCCTGAAGAAGTATCCGCTGGCCTTCACCGATACGGCATCGGGGTCCACCGATGTCGGCGATGTCAGCTGGCAGACGCCCACCGCCCAGTTCAGCGGCGGCTTCGAACCCCAGGGCACCTCACCACACTCCTGGCAATGGGCGGCCAACGGCAAGTCCTCGGTGGCCCACAAGGGTCTGCTGGCTGCGGGCAAGACCCTGGCTCTGACCGCTTACGATGCGTTTACCGACCCGGATCTGGTCAAGGCCGCCAAGGAAGATTTCGACAAGACCTTCGCCGGTCAGGACTACAAGGTCGTCATTCCTGACGATGTGATGCCCCACTGATCTACTGTTCGGCTGCCGCCTGGCCCTGTGACCCCTTCTGATCACATCGCCTGGCGGCGACCGACTTCGACTGAAGGATGACAGACCAATGCCAATCAAGCAATCCTCGAAAACGGCGAGCGGAACGCTGATCTTCTCCCTGATGGCCGGTTACTCGATCGTGTACATGGACAAGAACATGATCTCGACCGCCATCATCCCCATCTCTGAGCAGTTCCACCTCGACTCGGGGCAGACAGGCATCATCATGTCGGCCTTCTTCCTGGGTTACTCGCTCATGCAGATACCCAGCGGCTGGCTGGCCGACCGGCTTGGGGCCAAGCGTGTGCTGATGGCCTCAATGATCATCATTGGTCTGTTCAGCTACCTGTTCGGCCTGGCCAATGGTCTGGCCTTCTTCATCATCGTCAGATTCTTCGCTGGCATGGGCCACGGCGGCTATCCGCCCTCCTGCTCCAAGTCGATTGCGGAGAACTTCCCCCAGGAACGGCGCACCTTCGTACAGTCCCTCATCCTGTCGACCTCCGGCATCGGCGGCATTCTGGCCTTCGTTCTGGGAGCCAATCTGGTTGCGATCAACTGGCATCTGGCCTACGCCGTGCTGGGCACCCTCTATCTGCTGGCCTTTGTCTGCATCCTGATCTTCGTACCCTCCAAGCCTCGCCAGCCTGAGGTTGACCAGGAGCCCGGAGCCAAGGGGGCAGGGTTCCTCGAGGTACTGAAGAATCGGAACGTGCTGGTCCTTTTCGTGGCCATGCTCCTGCTCAATATTCTCCTGTACGGCAATATTTCCTGGATGCCCACCTTCATCAAAAACACCTTCGGGCTCTCGATCGGGCAGGCAGGCATCCTGCTGGCGGTCAATGCGGTATTCACGACCGTCGCCACCATCTATGCCGGTCAGCTGCTCTCGAAGCTCTTCCTGGGCAGGGAGAAGGTGGCCATCCTGGGCGCCGGGGTGATCAGCGCCGTCCTGGTCGTATGCTTTGTCTTCTCGCGCAACATCTGGCTCTCCCTCCTGCTGCTGATCCTGGTTTCCTGCGTCTCTGTGGTGGCCTTCACCGGCATCTTCACCTGGCCACACAAGATCATGGACCCGCACATCATCGGCTCCGCCATAGGCATCATCAACACCGGCGGCACCTTGGGCGGATTCCTGGCTCCCATGATCATCGGCTACCTGGTCAAGGCAGCCGGCGGCTCCTTCGTTGGAGCCTTCCTCTTCATGGGTGCGGCAGCCATTGTCTCGGGGCTGATGGCTCTGCTGGTTAAGGTCGGCAAATAAAGCCGAAGCCGGATCGACTGAAAACGGTATTCAAAAGGAAACCGTTTCTGCAAGGCATGGGTTTAACAAGATGTGCACGGGTTGACTTCCTTTCTGTCTCGTTGAAAGTGAAATGGAGTCAACCCATGTCACTGTTAGTTAGTTCAGGCGGCTAGCCAGCAGATTGGCCGTGTCAAGAGTTGGTTATGAAGTGTCAGGATGGATGCCCTTCAGATAACTACACAACTCCTGGACTGCCAACTCCATCCTTGTCATTCCTATTTCTAGATCATTGCCAGCTGTCGTCGTATGAGACCTTGCCAGTCCATCGAGAATCATTGAGATTGAAATCGGCGACTCTGTAAGGCTGAACCACCTTTCATTAACCAGCTAGACCATTGTCGCGGAGAGTAAAAACTTGACACTGGGTTATAACCATGTTGCCCCCCGAGCTGGTCAAAATTAGACTTCTTGGACCTTCGTTGGGGAAGCTGTAAGAGGACAAGACTGCCTCGCCTTGATTGGCATAAACCTCAATGGAACCTCTGTCCACATAGACACGTAGGCTCAGCTCATTTTCCACTGCATCGAGTTCGACAATCCTGCTACTCCTGTCGCCGTTACCCCCCCTAGACCTGTCAAGGATAAGCTGATGAGTTTCTTTATCGTAGGTCAGTAAAACATAAGACCCATCGGCAGTCGCATGGATCTTCAGGCCTGCTTGGTGGAAACTAGAGGTTTCGAGGTCTATTTCCATGATGATCTCACCTGCTTGTAAGTCTTCGCAGAGTGTGATTTCCGGTTCAGGCTGTACCAACAGTGAGCCCGCTTGGAGTTCATTCTCTCGAAGTTCTGCCATTTCGGACACAGGCAGAGTGCATACATTACCTTTTGAATCTAGTCTGACCTCCCGTGGGATGGTTAATTGTCCGTTCCATCCATCTTCAATCGTTGGCATGGAGGAAGAATCAGGTTTCATCCACCCGTACATAATTCGCCGTCCATCCGGAGCCATAAAGGACTGGGGGGCGTAAAAATTGTGTCCGTGATCCCACTTTCTTAGGCTTGTCTTGGATTGGAATCCGGTTTCAGGACTGAAGTCACCTACCATGTAGCCAGCGACCACATTGGTTTCTGCATCGGGGTCTTGTGGATCACGCCTCATCTCCGATAAGCAGAGCACCCAGACGGTATCACCTTTTGCATTCTTCAGAGGAAAGAGGTCTGGACATTCCACCATGAAGACATCAGGATTCTTATCTTCAAAGATGACTTTGAGGAAAGTCCATGAAATCATGTCCCTGGAGGAGTAGAGCCATATCTGCCCCTTCTGCTGAGCTGTTCCGACACCGTGGATCATATACCAGATCCCGTCTTGTTTCCAGACTTTGGGGTCGCGAAAATCATCCATTCGTTGGTTTTGAGGTGGGGCAATAATCCGTCCCAGTTTTTCAAAGTGTACAGCATTTGGATCCAGCGCTCGGGCCATCATTTGCACTTGGGTCTGCCCAGCTCGGCTGTTATTTGGATCCAACCACCGTTGACCGGTGTAGTAGACGCAGAGATTACCGTTATCATCCACAACAGCCGAACCGGAAAAGACTCCATCTTTGTCATCACCCTCACCTGGGGCAAGGGCCACACGTTCTCTTCGCCAAGTCACCATGTCAGAAGAGGAGACATGACCCCAGTACATAGGTCCCCAGACAGGTTCGTATGGATTGAGCTGATAGAAGACGTGCCAGCGACCATGATAGTAGCTCAGTCCGTTGGGATCGTTAATCCAGCCGCTCTGGGAAGCGATGTGGAAAAGGGGGTACCATCGGTCACGGCGACTGACCCTACCCCTTCTCAGATGTTGCTCTGCTCTGTTTATAGCTTTTTCGGAATCATCTGGGCAGGTGCGGTCGAGGCTGTCTGTCTTCATATTTCTTTCTCCTAGTTTGATTCTTTCTGAACTGAGCGGGTTTTAGGCGAGTATCACCCCTTGACGCCTGTAGCTGCGATCGAGGAGACAAATTGCCGTTGGAATATGACGAAGACAGCAATGATTGGGAGTGTAATCAGTGAACTGTAGGCCATTATTTGTCCCCAAGAAGTGGTCATTTGTTGAAAATACTGCACGCCAATCATAACTGGACGGTTATTTTCAGACTGGACTACCATAAGTGGCCATAAATACTGGTTCCACATAGGTAGGAAGCTGAGGATGACGACAGTAGCCGTTGCTGGACCTGATAGGGGCATGACTATTCGAGAGTAGATACGGAACCACCCAGCGCCGTCCACCTTGGCGGCTTCATCCAAATCCTTGGGAATAGTCTCGAAGTACTGCATGTAAAGATACACTGAGAAAGCGTTGGCAATGAACGGGATGATTTGAATGGTCAGTGTATCCATCCATCCTCTTGTGAAGTACAACCCAAACTGGTCGATTGCTGGCCTCGGCAACTGGTTGATCCACCATAGTAGGGGAATAGCGTAAGTCTCGAAGGGGACCATCAAGGTAGCCAGTATAAAAGTAAAAATAATTTTCTTAAATCTAATATTTAGACGTTGAATGGCGAAGGCAGCCATAGAGTTAACCAAGACTCCCAAGACCACGGTGACTAATGTAATAAAAACAGAGTTCAGTAAAAACCTACCAGCAGGCACTCTTGTGAAAACCTGTGCGTAGTTATCTAGTGAGACATTACCAGTTGGCAGGAAGGCTTTAACGGAACTCAAATCAGCCATTATTTCATCATCAGGCTTGAATGAGGATACGACCATGAAAATAAGAGGAAAGGCGAAGAGGCAGGCAAATAAGATTCTGACCAGCCAACCGCCGATCGATAGCCGATTACGCCGGTACTTCTCTTTAATTGTCTTGTCTTCATGGACAGAGATTGATGATGCAGTGCCGATTGTCATGATATATACCTTTTTCTATCGCTTAATGCTCAATTCGAATGGGTAATCCGACGCTGAACGGCCGTGATGGCCATGATGATCAGGAAGAAGACAAGGGTGATGGCTGATGCGTACCCCATTTCCTGTTGCTGGAACCCGGACCGGACGGCTTCGAACACAACGGTTGTGGTCGAATCTCTGGGCCCTCCCTGAGTCATAACGTTGATTTGGGTGAAGAGGCTAAGCGCAGCTATTGTGATGGTGATTAGGATCATATTTCTGGTGGATCGCAATCCTGGCCAGGTTACATTGGTAAATTGATGCCATGCATCGCATCCGTCCAGTTCAGCAGCTTCGTAAAGCTCTGCAGATATGGTTTGCAGGCCAGAAAGCCAGATCAGCATGTGTTGACCAACAGCTTGCCAAATGGACATAACGATAATAGCGCCAAGGGCCGTTTGAGGGTTATTCAGCCAGTCCACGGCTGTCCAGTGATGGAAGGTCAGTTTTTCAAGCACCTGGTTCAGCATTCCGTCATTTTGGTAAATGAACATCCAGAGTAGGGAGACTACCACCATGGAAGTGACCACGGGCAAGAAATAGACGGTCCTGAAGAAGACGGAGCTACGTACTTTTTTATTAATAAGTACAGCTAAAAATAAACCTAAGCCGGCCTGAACCGGGACCACAACAACCGCGAAAATAGCCACATTCAGAAGAGCTCGCCAGAATGTCGGGTCAGAGAAGAGCCTGGTGAAGTTGTTTAATCCGATGAATCTGGTTGGATTTGGGCTAATGGTTCTTGCATTGGTAAAAGATAAGACAAAGGCAAGAGCCACGGGAATTCCAATAAAAAGAACCAAAAGTATACAGGCCGGAGCTAGCATAAGCCAGCCGGCGCGGTTCTCGTGAATGACCTCAGCTGATTTATTATTGGGAGTCAATGCTGTATCCCCATCTGCTGGTTGTCGGATGATAGTGGTCTGAATTGAACTAGACATAGCTGTGTTCTCATTTCTTGATATATCCGTCTGCACCCTTAATGTTTCCGTCAATGTGGTTGACGGCCTTATTGAGGCCTGATGCGGCATCTGAGCCGTTCATGATGTCACCAATGGTCTTGCGAAACTCTGTAGATATGAAGTTGTAAGCAGGTGTTTCCGGTCGCATCTTTACGTACTTACTCGAGATCTTGGTGAAGATCTGCATGCTGCCGCCCGGCTCGAACTCAGGGATAAGATTCTGCGCACCAACTGTGGCAGGAATGTTCATGCCGGCTTTGGCCATTCGGGCTATATACTTGTCTTTGAGGGAGAAACGGATGTAGCTCATCGCGGCCTCTTTGTTATTACAGGTTGGAGTCATACCTACGGTCCATGAACCACCACCGGCTACAGACCCGTGACCGAAGTCTGCCATAGGCATGGCCACGATATCGTCGGAATCCTTTGCGTACTTTTGGACGGTAGACATGGTCCAGATACCTCCGTAGAGAAGACCAGACTTCTTGTTGACGAAATCAAGAGCGGTGTCGGATCCTCCCTTTGAGTTGATATAACCGTGTTCTACGAGCGAACGCATCCAATTGGCGAACTCGATGGCCTCTGGGCCATTTAGAACCCCCTGGGAGGTTTGATAGTCCTTTCTGTTGACCAGGTCTCCACCGAAAGACTGCAGAATTGGGGCGTAAGCATAGGCATACCATTCGGTTTTGTTATCAGCTGTCCCCATTTCGAAAGGATAGGCCCAATGGCCGCTGGCCTTCATTTTGGCCAAGGCATCGTCCATTTCGGCCTTCGTCCATGGTCTATCGACTGTGGCCACTCGGATGCCCAGATCCTTGAGGACCGACTTTCTTGCGAAGAGTGCCGTGGTGGCATCGAAATAGCCGACAGTGTAGATTTGCTTATTCCAAGTACCTTTGGCAGACCCGATTAACTGATTGGTGCGTTTGAGTAAGGCTTTGTCAGTTAGAGGTGCCAGAATGTTAGCCCAACCCCAGTATGGTGTATTGGGCTGGTCCACGTCGACCAGACAGGGTAGGTTTCCTGCCGTTGAAGCTGAGATAACTGAATCATTGTATGAGCTCTGGGGAAAAGACTGGATTTTGACGGTACCCTTCCTATCCGGGGAAGAGTTGTAATCTGCCACGATGTCTTCCACGGTCGAAAGTTCTGCCTCCGAGCCGGCAGTGTGGGTCCAGAGCGTGATTTCGTTGCCCTGCATCTTTGCTTCTTGTCTAGCGGCTTCGCCGCAACCAGATAATGACACCATGCCAGATAGAGCTACTATTCCTGCGATAAGTCGGATCAATGATCTTTTTTTGTTCATTCTCATGGTCACTCCTTCCGGGTCTCCTTCGACGGTGACTTTGCTGTATGTCTACTGAACAATGGAATGAGGATGGTGATTCTGCCTTAAAAGGACCAGCCAGACTCCATTGGTTGCTGCTCAACTTTCAGTTATTGGTACTTAACGCATTTAAACAGTATAGCGTCAATCGATATACGTCAAACGATTGACGCTACATATGGCAGCTTGTAGCTAGACAGGTGTCGTAAAGAAGAAAGGGCAATTAGCGTGCACCTGTTTTAGAAGGAAACGCAGTGAGGTCAACGACTCTAAAAGCAGAAAAGCAATGAGTTAAACATGCAAAGAAGAATCAAAAAATGATTTTAATCGGTTTCTCCTCCTACCAGGGATTCTTTATAAATCAGGGGGCAGTGGATTTTGGCCGGATAGGGGCCTCCAAGAGGAGGCAATGAGGCAAGTGTTTCGGGCATATCATTCATATTGATATGTTCATGACGAATATTGGAAACTAGTTGAGACACCGCCCAGTATCCCATCTCATAATGTGGCAGTGCGACCGTGCTGAGACGGGGAGTCATAGTCTGTGCCAGGACAAGGTGATTATCCACCCCCACCACGGATATGTCCCTACCTACCGTAAGTCCGCGACGAGCAGCGCTTTCATACACATACCAAGCCCTTGCATCGTTAAAACAGAAGAACCCATCTGGATGTTCATCGTCAAAGAGTCTCTCAACGTCTCTTAAAGCTCTCTCGTTATCGCCCACCTTGATCATCATGGAATCCAGGATTGGTATGCCGGCATCCTTTAGCGCCTGTCGATATCCGCGGCTGCGTTCCCTTTGAGCAATGAGTGGATCCTGACAGCCAATATAGGCAATTCTTTTGGCTCCTGCGCGAATCAAGGCATTGGTAGCGTCAACGCCAATTAAGTATTCGTCGGGTTCCACACTAGGGCTAACTCCGTCGGCATCCGTGGCATCAACAAGTACGATTGGACTTCCCCGTAGATAGTCGGGGATAGTAGTAACTCTGTTGTACATTTTGGCGTAAAGAAATCCGTCGACCCCATAGCGTCTCAGCGCTGCAACATCTTCTTCCTCCTCAGCTGCTCCTTTGGCATTAACTGTCAGCATGATGTAGCCCGATGCCCTGGCAGCGTCCTGAGCGCCTTGAATAATTCCACCCGCAAAGGGCGTAGTAGCTAC
Organism: Bifidobacterium polysaccharolyticum; assembly: GCF_016101585.1. Taxonomy (GTDB): domain Bacteria; phylum Actinomycetota; class Actinomycetes; order Actinomycetales; family Bifidobacteriaceae; genus Bombiscardovia; species Bombiscardovia polysaccharolytica. The sequence goes on along the minus strand of NZ_JACFQG010000001.1, from coordinate 634,681 downwards.
ATCCTCACTTATGAACCCCAAAAGGCCAGTCTTGGATGTGCGTAACGAACGTGCTAACGGATTAGGCTGGTATCCCAGTCGTTCGGCAGTTTGGCGTATCTGCTTGGCCTTTGCTGGCTTGATACGACCATGGTCGCGATTATTAAGAACTAGGGAAACCGATGATACGGACACGCCTAGTTCTTTAGCAATCTGCTTCATCGTGGTCATAGATGCATCATATATGCTGGTTGCCCGCGGTTACATTTATCCTTAGACATATAATTTCAAAAAATGCATACATGATGCTCAATTCCGTCTCATTGAAGAATTTTATCGATCAGCTCTACTTTCTGGTGAATTTGAGATCGTTTGCCTTGGCGGATGTCCAACTTCAGACTGACTTCAGTTCGGTAGCCTTGTTCAGCCAGAGCTCTGGTGGCTTTCTCGACGATTTGCATTACTTCGCTCAGATCGCCCTCAATTACCGTGCTCATGGCGTTGGTTTCGTTGGACAATCCTGAATCCCGTATGACCTTGATAGCCTGAGCTACATAGGTTGAGAGCTCTTCGCCCAGGCCGATAGGAGCGATAGTGACCGAAGCCACTGTGTTGAGATATGCAGAATCCTGTGAATTTTGTGCCTGAACCATATCCGAAGCCTTTCGTTGATTGAGATGAAACATCTCCTAAATCGCGCACTCATCCCATCCGCAATAAATAAAATCGTAGGCTTGGGGTCTGACGGATCTTTTCTTCCGATTGATGTTCGGTCATAAGTCAACGGTATGCTTAGTCCAGTCGTTGGTCCGTATGAACTATACGGCAATCCCCAATAGAAGGTGTGATCAGTGGCAGTATCGAAACTGGATGAGGTCATCTCCCTGGCCAAGCGCCGAGGGTTCGTCTTTCCCGCAGGGGAGATCTATGGCGGGACGCGCTCGGCCTGGGACTATGGTCCGTTGGGCGTGGCCCTCAAGGACAACATCAAGCGTGAGTGGTGGCGGACCATGGTGGTCACCCGCGACGACGTGGTTGGCGTGGACACCTCGGTCATCCTGCCCACGGCGGTCTGGGAGGCCTCGGGCCATGTCTCCGTTTTCAACGATCCCCTGATCGAATGCCTGAACTGCCACAAGCGGCACCGGGCCGACACCCTGGAAGAGGCCTACGTCGAGAAGCACGGCCATGATCCGGAAAACGGCCTCAAGGACATCCTTTGCCCGGACTGCGGCACCAAGGGCCAATGGACCGAGCCGCGAGACTTCAACATGATGCTGCAAACCCATCTGGGGCCAGTCCAGGACGAGAAGAGCCTGCACTACCTGCGTCCCGAGACTGCCCAGGGCATTTTCGTGGACTTTAAGTCCGTCATGGCTTCCTCCCGCTCCAAGCCCCCCTTCGGCATCGCCAACATGGGTAAGAGCTTCCGCAATGAGATAACGCCGGGCAATTTCATTTTCCGCACCCGTGAGTTCGAGCAAATGGAGATGGAGTTCTTCGTGCATCCCGGCACCGACGAGGAATGGCATCAGTACTGGATCGATGCCAGGACCCGTTGGTACGTGGACCTGGGTGTCAAGCCGGAGAACCTGCGGCACTATGAGCACCCCAAGGAGAAGCTGGCCCACTACTCGAAGCGGACCGTGGACATCGAGTACCGGTTTGGCTTCCAGGGTTCCGAGTGGGGCGAGCTGGAGGGCGTGGCCAACCGCACCGACTACGACCTCAAGGCCCATGCCGAGCACTCGGGCGAGGATCTGAGCTACTTCGACCAGGCCAGCGGGGAGCGTTACATCCCCTATGTGATTGAGCCTGCGGCCGGTCTGACGCGCTCGCTGATGGCCTTCCTGGTGGATGCCTATGACGTGGACGAGGCTCCCAACACCAGGGGCGGGGTCGACCGGCGCACCGTGCTGCGTCTGGATCCGAGGCTAGCCCCGGTCAAGGCCGCCGTCCTGCCCCTGTCCAAGAAGCCAGATCTGCAGCGGATCGCCCATGACCTGGCCGCCGACCTGCGCCAGAACGAGTGGATGGTGGACTATGACGAATCCGGCGCTATCGGCCGCCGCTACCGTCGTCAGGACGAAATCGGCACGCCCCTGTGCATCACCGTGGACTTCGATACCCTTGACGACAAGGCGGTTACCATCCGCAACCGCGACTCCATGCAGCAGGACCGAGTGGCCTTGGACCAGGTGGAGAACTACGTGCGTCGGGTCGTCGGCGAACAGCGGGTGCGCTATCCCATGGGCCCCTCCGACCTGACCGGCGCGCGTGCCGCCGACGGCTACACGGACCTGGCCAGCGAGCCGGGCACGGACGAGAGCGAACCCATCAAGGTGGCCGAGGCCGGTGGCCGGTACTGAGACTGATCGCCCGACCCAGAAGATTGCTCCGGTGCAGCTGGGCACTATAACCGTGCCTGTGCCGGTCATGCTTTCGCCCATGGCGGGCGTGACCAACTGGCCTTTCCGTTTGCTCTGCCGGGAGTATGGATCCGACGGACTGTATGTGGGGGAGATGGTTACGGCTCGGGCCCTTGTGGCGCGCAACCCCAAGGCCTTCCGGCTGTGTCGCTTCGCTCCTCAAGAGAAGGTGCGCTCCTTGCAGTTGTACGGGGTGGACCCTCAAATCATGGAGCAGGCCACCAGAATGGTGGTTGATGCGGGCTGGGTCGACCATATCGACATGAACTTCGGTTGCCCAGTCCCCAAGGTCACCAGACATGGCGGCGGATCCGCCCTTCCCTGGAAGACCGACCTCTTCACCGAACTGGTTCATCGAGTGGTCGCTGTCTGCTCGCCTGCCGGAATCCCCGTCACTGCAAAGATCCGGGTGGGCATCGACCACCAGCACGAGACCTTCTTGGAAGCGGCTCACATCGCCCAGGAAGAGGGGTGCGCCGCCGTAACTTTGCATGCCAGAACCACGGCTGAATACTATGGCGGCCATGCCGACTGGGATCGGATCGCTCAGCTGGTCCAGTCCGTCGACATCCCTGTCTTCGGCAACGGCGACATCTGGACAGCCGAGGATGCCCTGGACATGTTCGCCCAGACCGGTTGCGCAGGCGTGGCCATCGGCCGGGGCTGCCAGGGCCGTCCCTGGCTCTTCGCCGACATCGCTGCGGCCCTGGCCGGCTCGCCGGAACGGCAGGAACCCACCCTGGGTCAGGTCGGGGCCATCATGGCCCGCCATGCCCGGCTCCTGGTCGAGTTCTACGACGGCGACGAGCGCATGGCCGTCCATGATATGCGCAAGCACGTGGCATGGTACCTCAAGGGTTTCGCCGTGGGGGGACAGGTGCGCCGCGACTTCATGGCATGCGAGAACCTGGAGGATCTGGATCGCTGCATCGCCGACCTGGACCAGGACATGCCCTATCCGCGTGCCGTGGCCGGCAAGCCCCGGGGCCGGGTCCGCTATGCCAAGAAGGTTCGCCTGCCCTATGGCTGGCTGGATTCGCGGACTACCACCCATCAGGAGCGCGAAACGCTCTTTGGCAATGATCCCATGGACGCCTCCTACTGAAGCCGGAAATATCCCTCTCGCCAAGCATGTGCATCCGGGTCTAGAATCAGGGTTTAGAATACGGACAGAACGGCGTGGAGGTTCTTTCGGAAGACCAGGGCGGTTGGCTCTGACCTCCCGGACCCTAGGCCCACGGCCGTCAGGGAGGGTCGGAACGCCTGTGGGCAAATGCGTGTTGGCGTATATGACCTGCGCTAGAGTTGAGCGTAACGTGAGTGACGGGAGCATACTGTGAGCGAGATTGCCCAGAATGACAATTTCAATGACAAGACCAACATCAAGGTCGTTGGTGTTGGTGGAGCCGGTGGCAATGCTGTCAATCGCATGATCGCCGAGGGTCTGCAAAATGTCGAGTTTGTGGCCATCAATACCGATGCCAAGGATCTCCTGCGCTCAGATGCCGATGTGAAGATCTCCCTTTCTGATGCCAACAGCCGTGGCCTGGGGGCCGGTGCCGATCCGGAGAAGGGGGCCAAGGCTGCCCAGGACCATCAATCTGACATTGAAGAGGTCCTCAAGGGTGCCGATATGGTCTTCGTCACTGCAGGAGAGGGCGGCGGCACAGGCACCGGAGCCAGCCCCTTGGTTGCGCGTGCAGCCCGTCAGCAAGGCGCGCTCACCATCGCCGTGGTCACTCGGCCTTTCACCTTTGAGGGGCCCAGGCGCTCCGCTTCCGCCGAATCGGGCATCGAGAACCTCCGCAAGGAGGTCGATGCCCTTATCGTTATCCCTAATGACCGGCTTCTGGATCTCTCGGATCGCACGGTCTCGGTCATGGATGCCTTCAAAACCGCCGACACGGCCCTGCTGGCCGGCGTTCAGGGCATTACCGACCTGATTACCATGAACTCCTACATTCACGTGGACTTCTCCGATGTCACCGCTATTTTGAAGGATGCCGGCACTGCCCTCTTTGGCATCGGCGCAGCCAGGGGTGAGGATAGAGCCACGCAAGCTGCTGAGATCGCCATCTCCTCCCCGCTCTTGGAGGAGAGCATCGAGGGCGCCCATGGAGCTCTTATCAATGTGGCCGGTCCCAGCGACCTGAGCATGCAGGAGGCATCTGCTGCCGCCCAGTTGGTTCAGGATGCCATCCATCCCGAGGCGCAGATCATCTGGGGTCTGGCCTTGGACGACGCCTATGGGGACGAGGTGCGGGTCACGGTCATCGCCGCCGGATTCGATCCCACCCCAAAGAAAGATGAGACGAAAGCCCCCGCAGCAGACTCGACTGCTGCACCGGCAGTGGCCACCCCGGTCCAGGAGCCCCAGCAACCCCAGCAACCTATGGCGGATCCGTCCGTCCAGGCGGAGTCCGATGAGACCTCCGAACACGATGTGGTGCCCCCCGCCTCTGGCGATGACGGCACCTCCGACCCGGGATATCTGGATATCCCTGACTTTCTGCGGTAATCAGGCGAAGGAGCAGATATGGCAGGATTGATGAAAAACGCGATGTCTTTTTTCGGCATGTCGGATGTCGTGGACGACGATGACGACGATCTGGCCGACGATGACGAGGCTCGCGACGGTTTCGACACCGATCACTCTGTGACCCCCATGGCTCAGCAATCTGCATCCAACAGCCAGGAAGCCGAGCCCACACCTTTCCAGAGCCGGATCAACCGCATCACTACCATTCATCCCAAGTCCTACGAGGATGCCCAGATGGTCGGCAGGGCCCTGAGGGACGGGGTGCCGGTGGTCCTCAACCTGACTGGGGTGTCCGAGTCTGTGGCCTACAGGATCGTCGATTTCTCCGCCGGTGTGGTCTTCGGAGTACGCGGGTCCATTGAGCGGGTCACCCCAAGGGTCTTCCTGCTCAGTCCTGCACAGGTCAACATCAAGGTGGAGGAGCCTGAGTCGGGTTCTTCGGCCAAGGGGCTTTTCGCCCAGTGACTGACACCCTGGCAACCGTGTCCGCAGGAGCCTGAAGACGCATGCTTGTTCCTTTTGTTCGCTATCTTGTAGACATCCTTATCGAGACCTACCTGCTGGTCCTCTTCGTGCGGATGATTCTGGACTGGGTTCTGGTATTGTCGCCTCGCTGTTACCCTCGTGGCTTCGTAGCCTCGCTCATCCGGGTTATCTATGCCTTGACTGAGCCGCCGCTTCGCTGGCTGCGCCGGTACATTCCGCCCCTGCCCATGGGCAGGATTCAGCTTGATGTCTCCTTCATGGTGCTCTACGCCGCACTGATCATCATCCAGGTGCTTATAGGCTAGAGGCAAGACCGCGGATACGGCATACTCCGTGCTAGCATGCAGTAAGAGAACACAATCGGGCTGGTTGGCCTGAAGCGAGGTGGAGAAACATATGGCTCTATTGACGCCTAATGATATAAGGGAGCATACCTTCCAGACAGTGCGGTTCAAGGAAGGCTACGACGTCGACGAGGTCGACGACTTCCTGGATCAGGTCACAGACACGGTTGAAGCGTTGGGCAAGCAGGCCGTGCAAGGCAGTGCCGCTTCCACCCAGTCCCTGGGCACCGATGTGGCCTCGTTGAACTCCAAGATCTCCGATCTGACGGCTCAGGTGGAATCGCTGCAAAAGGAGAATGGGGATCTGAAACAGGCCCAAGGCTCCGCAGCCCAGCAGCCCGCCGTGGATGCGCAGACTAAGCGGTTACTGGCCGAGTCCCAGAGTCAGGTCAAAACCCTGGCCTCCCAGAATGACCAGCTCAAGCGTCAGGTCGAGCAACTCAACTCCCAGATCGACCAGCTGACTGCTCAGGCCGCTGCGGGCAACAACACCCAGGCTCTGACCAACCAACTGACGGCCATGCAAAAGGAACGCGACCAGGCCCGCCAGCAGGTCCAGGCTCTGACCAACCAGCTCAATGCGTCCCAGCAGAGCATGGCCACGGCCCGCCAGCAGATCACCCAGGCTCAGAAGGCCTCTCAGGAGCAGCAGCAGCGCACCGAGCAGCTGAACAAGCAGCTGGAGGAGTCCCGCAAGCGCGAGGAGCAGTTGCGCCAGCAGGTCTCCAAGGCCGAGCCCTCCACCGAAACGGGCAGTCTGCAGCGGATCGCGGGGGCTGGTGCCGAGGCCAGCAGCGAGCCCGAGAGGGCCACCGCCATGCTCACCCTGGCCATGCAATTGCACGATCAGTACGTGGACAAGGGCAAGGCCAACGCTTCCCAGCTGGTGGCCGAGGGCCACGCCCAGCACGACGACATCGTCAAGAAGGCTGAGGACTACTCCAAGAGGACACGTGCCGAGGTGGACGAGTACTCCAAGCGAGTGCACTCCGAGGCTGATGGCTACTCGCAGCGAGTACGTTCTCAGGCCGACGAGTACTCGGTCAAGACCCGTTCCGATGCTGACGCCTATTCCAAGCGCCAGCACACCCAGGCCGACGAGTACGAGACACAGGTGCAGACTCGGGCGCAGGAGTACGACAAGAACACCCGCGACAGCGCCGATCGTTATGCCGCCGATGTCAAGAACAAGCTCATGGATCAGTCCAAGGTTCTCGAGGAGAACATCCAGGGGCTCAAGCAGTTCGAGGCGGGCTACCGCAGCAAGCTGACCGAGTTCCTCAACCAGCTGATCAACCAGATTTCAGACACCAGCAATTATCAGTCCATGGAAAAGAAGTCCGAACAGGCCCACTGATTCCATCCGGTAATGACGAAGAACACATCTATGAGACGGCTGCGCGGACGCGTGGCCGTTTTCGTCGCTCTGGCGGCAGTGGCCATAGCCCTGGATCAGCTGACTAAGGCCCTGGCACTGGCCCGACTGGGCAACGGTATCAGGGTGGTTCTGCCTGGTCCTCTACGCGGTCTGCGACTGGTACGCAACCCCGGTGCATCCCTGGGGTTGGGGTCTGGGAGTACCTGGGTCATATCCCTGATTGCCTTAGCAGCCTGTCTGCTCATCATTGTTCTGGCTCTGCGCACCACCTCCATGGTTTGGACCGTGGTCCTCTCCATGGCCTTCTCCGGGGCAGCAGGCAATCTGATCGACAGGGTTGCCTATGCCTCCGGTTTTCTTGACGGTGCCGTGGTCGACTTTCTGGACTACGGCTGGTCGGTGGGCAACGTTGCCGACGTCTATCTGACTCTGGCAGGCGCGGCCGTAGTGGTGCTCATTATCTGTAATGTGCGGTTCAGCGACCGGTCCAAGACACTAAAACATGGGGGAGCGGCAAAGTGACACGGCTTCTTCCTGCGCCGGATGCCTTGGTAGGTCGGCGCTTGGATCTGGCCCTGTCCAAGATGCTGGGCCTGTCCAGGGCCAAGGCCAGCGATCTGGTGGCCCAGGGTCATGCGCGGATCATGGGCCGCCGAGTGAACAAGGCCACTACCTTGATGAGCGGTGATGTGATAGAGCTGGACGAGCCCGAGTCAACCAAACAGGTGGAGCCGGTGGCTGAGGACATGCCCGTGGTCTACGAGGATGAGGACGTGGTCGTCGTCGACAAGCCGGTGGGGGTGGCGGCACATCCCTCCATAGGCTGGACCGGGCCAACCGTTCTGGGCAGCCTCCTGCAGCGGGGTACCCACATCACTTCCATGGGGGCCCAAGGTCGTCAGGGCATCGTCTCTCGTCTGGACGCGGGCACCAGCGGCCTCATGCTGGTCTGCAAGTCCGACCTGGCCTACAAGGAGATGCGTCGGCAATTCGCCCGACATGAGGTGGTCAAGATCTACCATGCGCTGGTCCAGGGCAATCTGACCGAGGACAAGGCCACCATCGAGGCCCCCATCGGACGCGCCCGGGTCTCGGACTTCCGCTTCACGGTCACCCCTGCAGGCAAGGAGGCCATCACCCATTGGGATGTGCTGGAACGTTTCGGCTCGGCCACCCTGGTCAGCGTCAATCTGGAGACTGGGCGCACCCATCAGATACGCGTGCACTTCTCCTCCATAGGCCATCCCCTGGTGGGCGACCACATGTATGGGGCCAACCCCGACCTGGCGGACAGGCTGGGCCTGAAGCGGCAGTGGCTGCACGCCATGCGCCTGGAATTCCGCCATCCCCGCACCAAAATCTGGACCAAGGTGGTCTCCTCCTACCCGGCTGATCTGCGCCGCTCCCTGCAGATCGAACGTCAGGGCGCCACCGGTATACGCAGCTAGCGGACTCCGGCGATTCGGCCAGGGGCCTGGGTAAATTGGAGATATGTCCTCAACCCGGTCAGACTTCGTTCACCTTCACACCCATACCCACTATTCAACCTTGGACGGGGCCAGCAGGATTCCTGACCTGGTTGCCGAGGTGGGACGGCTGGGGCAACCGGCCGTAGCCATTACCGACCACGGCAACATGCACGGGGCTTATGAGCTTTGGCGCACGGCTGTAGATGCTGACATCAAGCCGATCATCGGCATTGAGGCCTACGTGACCCCTGAGACTGCCCGCCAGGACAAGAGCCGGGTCCACTGGGGAACCGACGAGCAGCGTTCTGACGATGTCTCCGGTGGCGGCTTCATCACCCACATGACCCTCTGGGCCAGTGACGACACGGGCCTGGTCAACCTGATCAAGGCCTCATCTGTGGCCAACCTGGAGGGTCTGGTCGGCAAGTGGCCCCGCATGGACAAGGACCTGCTGTCCACCTATCACAAGGGGGTCATAGCCACCACCGGCTGCCCCTCGGGCATCGTCCAGACCAGGCTGAGGCTGGGCCAGTTCGACGAGGCCCTGCGGGCCGCCGGGGAGTTCCAGGACATCTTCGGCAAGGAGAACTACTACGTCGAGCTGATGGACCATGGGCTGGAGATCGAGCATCGGGTGACCAAGGATCTGCTGGAGATCGCCCGTCGTCTGGATGCCCCCCTGGTGGCCACCAACGACTCGCACTATGTGCGCAAGGAGGATGCCTCGGCCCAGGACGCCCTGCTCTGCATCAACTCGGGATCCCGGCTGACCGACCCCGGCCGCTTCAAGTTCGACGGTAGCGGCTACTACATCCGCTCGGCCCAGGAGATGCGCGAGATCTTCAAGGAGTTCCCCGAAGCCTGCGACAATACCTTGGAGATCGCGGAACGCTGCAACGTCATGTTCGACGACCACGAGGACGGGGCCTTCATGCCCCGTTTCGACTGCCCGGAAGGTTGGGACGAGACCTCCCTTTTCCTAAAGAAGGTGGACGAGGGGTTGAAGAATCGCTATCCGGACGGGGTGCCCGAGGAGGTATCCCACCAGGCCGACTACGAGTGCGGGGTCATCTGCCAGATGCAGTTCACCGGATATTTCCTGGTGGTGGCCGATTATATCAACTGGGCCAAGAACCACGGAATCATGGTGGGACCGGGCCGTGGATCGGCGGCAGGGTCCATGGTGGCCTACGCCATGGGCATCACCGAGCTGGACCCGCTCAAGCATGGGCTGATTTTCGAGCGATTCCTCAACCCTGAGCGCGTCTCCCTGCCTGATATCGACGTGGACTTCGACCCCGAGGGGCGCATGAAGGTCCTGGACTACGTGGGTCGTAAGTACGGCTCCGACAAGGTGGCCCAGTGCGTGACCTACGGCACCATCAAGACCAAGCAGGCCCTGAAGGACTCAGCCAGGATCATGGACTACGAATATTCCGTGGGCGACCAGGTCACCAAGGCCCTGCCGCCTACGGTCAATGGCAAGGACATGAGCCTCAAGGAGATCTTCGATCCCCAGTCCAAGCGCTACCCGGAGGCCAAGGAGTTCCGCGACTTATACGAGTCCAACCCGGACGTCAAGCGGATCACTGAAGAAGCCAAGGGCATAGAGGGCATCATCCGTCAGACCGGCGTGCATGCCTGCGCCACCATCATGGCCTCCAATCCCATCACCAATACCTCGCCACTGATGGAGCGCACCGACGGCACGGTGACCACCACCTTCGAGTACCACACCTGCGAGACCCTGGGGCTGGTCAAGATGGACTTCCTGGGGCTGTCCAACCTCACAGTCATCAGGGACACGGTCAACAACATCAAGCGCAACGGCAAGGAGCCCATCAGCATCGAGAAAGTCCCCCTGGACGACAAGGAGACCTACCAGCTGTTGTCCCGGGGCGACACCCTGGGCGTCTTCCAGCTCGATGGTGACGGCATGCGCTCCCTGCTGCGCATGCTCAAGCCCGACAATTTCAATGACATATCCGCCCTGATCGCCCTCTACCGGCCGGGGCCCATGGATATGAACTCGCACATCAACTATGCCAAGCGAAAGAACGGGCTGCAGAAGATCGAGCCCATCCATCCCGAAGTGGCCAAGCCCCTGGCGGGCGTGCTCGATGAGACCTATGGCCTGATCGTCTATCAGGAGCAGGTCCAGTCCGCGGCCAGAATTCTGGCCGGCTACTCCCTGGGCCGAGCCGATGTGCTGCGAAGGGCCATGGGCAAGAAGAAGCCAGACGTCCTGGCCAAGGAGCAGGTTCCCTTCTTCGAGGGCATGAAGGAGCACGGATACTCCCAGGAGGCCGCCCAGGCGGTCTGGGATGTCCTGGTGCCCTTCTCGGGCTACGCCTTCAACAAGGCGCACTCCGCGGCCTACGCCCTGATCGCATACTGGACCGCTTATCTGAAGACCCACTATCCGGTGGAGTTCATGGCCGCCCTGCTGCAGAACGAGCGGACCAACAAGGACAAGACCGCACTCTACCTGGGCGAGGCCAGAAGGATGGGCATCCGCATCCTGGCGCCTGACATCAACGAGTCCGTGTCCGAGTATTCCGCTGTCGGCGACGTGGTCCGCTTCGGCCTGGGAGCCATCCGCAATGTGGGCGACAAGGTGGTGGCGGACATCATCAAGGAGCGCCAGGGACCCCGGGGCAAGTATGTCAACTTCATGGACTTCATCAAGCGGGTGCCCATGGAGGTGCTCAACAAGCGAACCGTGGAATCCCTGATCAAGGGCGGTGCCTTCGACGGCATTGACCCCAACCGGAGGGCGCTTTTCCAGATTCACGATGAAGCCGTCGACCAGGTCATGCCCATCAAGCGCAAGCAGGCCGAGGGCCAGTTCGACCTCTTCGCCGACGCCGATGAGGACGCCCCCCAGCAGGATGCCTTGGGCGATGCCCAGGTGACCGTGCCCGACATCGACGAGTGGGACAAGTCCACCAAGCTCAACTTCGAGCGGCAGATGCTGGGCCTGTATGTGTCTGACCACCCGCTGAGCGGCATGACCTCGGTTTTGGCTGGCATGCGAGACATGTCCATCGCCCAGCTGCTCAACCGGTCTAACAGCATGGACGGCAAGGCGGTGACCCTGGCCGGGCTGGTCACTGCTGTGGACCGCCGGGTCTCCAAGAAGGGCAACCCCTGGGCCATCGTCACCATCGAGGACTTGGAGAGCTCCATCCAATGCATGTTCTTCGGCAAGGTCTACGACGCCCACTCCGACGACCTGGCTCTGGACTCGGTCATCAGGGTGAGGGGAGTGGTCGAGCTTCGTGACGAGGCCACCAACATCCGCGTCAACGATATGGAGGTGCCCGTCCTGGAGTCGGCGGATGAGCGGCCTCTGACCATCACCCTGCCCAAGCAGGCTCTGGACCGGGGGCACATGGAGCGGCTGGCTCGGATACTCAAGTCCCACCCCGGTTACTGTCAGGTTCGTCTGGCCGTCACCGACGACCGGGGCAACGTGCGTCTGTTGACCTTTGGTGACGGATTCCGCACCCGGCACGACACCTCCATGATGGCCGAGATCAAGTCGGTCTTCGGACCCTCCTGCCTGCCGTCGGCCTAGGACGCGCCCGGAACCGTCTCACCATTTGGGACGGTGGTGAGTCGCTGGCTTTGGCGACACAAAAGTTCACTACCATCAAAGTATGTCAAAGCTCATGATGAGAACCATGGATCTGCGCGGGAAAACCATGTCCCGCGCCCAACTCCTTGCCGCCATGCCCCGAGCCGATATGGGTACACGGGAGGCCAGCGCCCAGGTGCAGCCCATACTTGATCAAGTGCGTGAGCATGGGGCAGCGGCCCTGCGCGACCTGGAGGAGAAGTTCGACCATGTGCGTCCCCATGATCTGAGGGTTCCGGCATCGGCCATGCAGGAGGCCCTGAGGCAGCTGGATCCCAAGGTCAGGGCGGCAATCGAGGAGTCCGTTACCCGCATCCGCAAGGTCTGCACCACACAGGTGCCCAAGCCCATGGCCACCGACCTGGCACCTGGCGCTCGGGTCAGCGAGCGGTGGATTCCGATCGAACGCGTAGGCCTCTACGTGCCGGGAGGTAAGGCCCTGTATCCTTCCTCGGTCATCATGAACGCGGTGCCCGCCCAGATTGCCGGCGTCGATTCCCTGGCCGTGGCCACTCCGCCCGCCTCTGACGACCCTCGGGGTCTGCCGGCTGCCATCATCCTGGCCACCTGTGCCATTCTGGGAGTGGACGAGGTCTATGCCGTGGGCGGTGCCCAGGCCGTGGCCATGTTTGCATACGGGGCCAGGGGATCCGAGCCCCAGGATGGGGAGATTCTTTGCGACCCGGTCGACAAGATCACCGGCCCGGGCAATATCTTTGTGGCGACAGCCAAGCAGATGGTCTCCGACATGGTGGGAATCGACGCCGTGGCCGGACCCACGGAAATTGCTATTCTTGCCGACGAGCAGGCCAACCCCGACTGGGTTGCTGCAGACCTGATTGGCCAGGCCGAACATGACGAGCTTGCCGGTTCGGTGCTGATCACCGACAGCCAGGAACTGGCCCAGGGTGTTCAGGAGGCTTTGGGGCGCAGGGTGCCTCGAACCGAGCATGCCGACCGGGTGCGCACCTCCCTGGGCGGCAACCAGTCGGGAATCATCCTGACCGACGGGATCGACCAGTCCATCGACGTGGCCAATGCCTATGCCGCCGAGCATCTGGAGGTTCAGACGGCCGATCCTGATGCCGTCATCGACAGGATTCGGAATGCCGGCGCCATCTTCCGCGGCCCCTATTCTCCTGTGCCTCTGGGCGACTATATGTCCGGGTCCAACCACGTTCTGCCCACTGGCGGCACAGCCCGGTTCGACGTGGCCCTGGGTGTCCACACCTTCATGAAGCCTGTCGAAGTCATCGAATATGACGAGGAAGGGCTCAAGCCCATCGCGGCCAAGATCAATGATTTTGCCGTATCCGAAGACCTGCCCGCCCATGGCGAGTGCATCCTGAGCCGGTTCCTGGACGACCCCTACAACAAAGCCGACCTGGAAGCCAACGAAGAGAAGGCTGGTCTGCTGTGAGTGCCATACCAGCTGATCTTCCCCTCCGCATGGACCTAATAGGGGAGGAGCCTTACGGCGCCCCCCAGCTGGATGTTCCGGTCTGTCTGAACGTCAACGAGAACCCCTACCCCCTGGACCAGGAGGTGGTCGATGCCATTTGCCAGCGTGTGCGCCAGGTGGCCCCCGGCCTCAATCGCTATCCGGACAGGGAGCATGAGGACCTGCGGCGGGCCCTGGCCGTCTACCTGAAGAAGGAGTCTGGTGCCTCGCTTGAACCCAAGCAGATCTGGGCGGCCAATGGGTCCAATGAAATCATGCTCCAGCTCTTCCAGGCCTTCGGCGGGCCGGGTAGGACTGCCTTGGGCTGCGACCCGACCTACTCCATGTATCAGGAGTACGCCCGTGACACCTTCACTGATTGGGAGCTGGCCCACCGGCTGCCCGATTTCAGCCTGGATATTGAAACGACTATCGAGCGCATCAAGGCTTTGAGGCCAGCCATGGTCCTGGTAACCAGCCCCAACAATCCCACGGGGACGGCCCTGCCCATGGATCAGTTGACTAGGCTCCTGGATGTCTGCTCTAAGATTCCCGTGGCGGGCGCGGACCCGTCCGCCCGGCCCATCGTCGTCGTGGATGAGGCCTACATCGAGTTTCGAGACCCGGGCACGCCCTCGGCGGTCAGCCTGATTGGTCAGTACGACCATCTGGCAGTCAGCCGGACCATGTCCAAGGCCTTCGCCTTCGCCGGCGCCAGGGTGGGTTACCTGGTTGCATCCCAAGGAATAGTCGACGCAGTCCGCATCGTCCGAATGCCCTACCATCTGAGCGCCCTGACTCAAGCTGCGGCCCTGGCTGCCCTGGAGCACACGGACCTCCAGCTGGCTCGGGTGGATCAGCTTCGCCAGACCCGTCGGCAGACAGCCGAGTGGCTGGCCGGACAGAAGTTCCATGGTCAGCCCTTGACTGTGGTTCCCTCGGCCTCCAACTTCATCCTCTTCGGCATTTTCCCCGACCGGGATGCCGTATTCGAGGCCATGAAGGATGAAGGCGTGTTGATCCGGGCCGTAGGTCCCCAGGGCTATCTGAGGGTCTGCATGGGCACGGACGTGGAGATGGAGCGATTCCGCCAAACGCTGGTCCATGTCCTCAAGCGGTTCTAGGAGGATGCGGACCAGCGGCACGGCTATGCTGGTGGTCTAGACGCCGCGCAGAAGATACAGCGCGAACTGCAATGTGCGGCAGAAAGCGGAGGAGCAGCAATGGCAGGCAGAACAGCCACCATCACCCGCCAGACCAGTGAATCCAAGGTGAGCCTGAGTCTGGATTTGGATGGCACCGGGGTGACCGATATCGACACCTCGGTTCCCTTCTATGACCATATGATGACGGCCCTGGGCAGGCATTCCCTGATCGACCTGACCATCAAGGCAAGCGGGGACACCCAGATCGACGTCCATCACACCGTCGAGGACGTTGCCATCGTCTTTGGCGAGGCCCTGGCTCAGGCCCTGGGCGACAAGCGGGGTATCAAGCGCTTTGCCGATGCCACCGTCCCTCTGGACGAGGCCCTGGCACGAGCCGTGGTCGATATTTCCGGCAGGCCCTATGCGGTCTGCACCGGCGAGCCTGAGGGGTTCGAGTACGCCATGATCGGCGGGCACTTCACCGGCTCCCTGGTCAGGCACGTCATGGAGTCCATCGCCCTGCATGCCGGCATCTGCCTTCACCTGACCCTCTTGTCGGGCAGAGATCCGCACCACATCGCCGAGGCAGAGTTCAAAGCCGTAGCCAGGGCTCTGCGCTTCGCGGTGGAGCCTGATCCCAGGGTGAAGGGCATCCCCAGCACCAAGGGGTCGCTATGAGCGCGGATGAATACGACAACAATGACAGCAGGGATCAAGACCTGCCGGATTCCGGCCATCATCTGAGTGAGGAAGAGGTCGAGCGGGCTCTGGCCAGCTTTGAGGCTGAGTTCAATGAGGGCCAGAATCAAGCGGATCAGCCCGTTGATCACTCCGGATCAGGCGTGGATGACGAGGCTGGTTTGGATTCCGCGCCCGCTGACGAATCTTCGGCGAAACCGGATGGGGCTGATGGCGTTGCTGCCGATTTCGACCAAGAGCTTGAAGGTCTGATCGGCAACCGGGCCAAGGCCGCCGTAATGGTGACACGCCTGGCATCGGCAGAGCTTCTGGCGGCTTTCTGCCAGATATCCGATATCTCCGCCTATTGCATCCAGGCCCGTGAGGGTGCTGTGGCCGTCCTGAGAAATCTGGACGGGGACGGACCCGAGGCAGCCATCCGCGATTTGACCACGGTCGTATCCGGGCTCAGCGCCATCCTGGCCGTCAACCGGGCCGACAAGCTCGAGGTGACCCTATGGATCAGCGGGCAGTCGGGACAGACGCTCGCGCCGCCCATCCTCTTTGCCGCCACTGCAGACTTCGTAGAAGACCTGATGATCGGGACCACCACAGTGGATAGGCTGCGCCAGGATGGGGCCGCCATCTTCGACTCGGGGGAGTACAACCGCGAGAAGGCCATGGGCATCATCGCCTCGCACACCAGGTTCGGGGCCGGAGGATCGACTCGCAAGGGTCGCGTCGAGTAATCGCGCAAGCAAACGGCTTGGCTAGGAGGAACATGACCAGGATACAGGTGCTTGACTATGGGTTCGGCAATGTCAGATCCATGGTGCATGCCCTCTCCCAGCTGGGGGTTGATGCGCAAATCAGCGCCGACCCGGACCTGGCCATGAAGGCCGACGGGCTGGTCATTCCCGGAGTGGGGGCCTTCGGGGCCTGCATGGCGGGGTTACGGGCTGTCGGCGGCGACCGCATCATCCTGGATCGACTGGCCCAGGGGCTGCCGGTTCTTGGGGTCTGCATAGGCCTTCAGGTCATGTTCCAGTTCGGGGACGAGGACGGCCGCAGCGAGCCCGGTCTGGGCTTGATACCCGGTCGTGTGACGAAACTGGACGCTGATGTAGTGCCCCATATGGGCTGGAATCGTGTCCAGGCACCCCAGGGAACACGACTCTTGGCAGGGGTCCAGGATCAACGCTTCTACTTCGTCCACTCCTATGCCGCCATGGCGGCGAAGGGGGATGACCGATCCGTTGGGACCCAGCCCGATTTGTCCCTACGAGTGTCAGCATTGAATCGGACGAGTGACAGCCAGCCAAGGTCAGCTCAGTCAGTGTCTGACAAGATTTCACAGGGTGCTTCTTTCGGTGAACCGCTGGTTACCTGGGCCACCTATGGACGCAGCAGGTTCGTGGCGGCCTACGAATGCGGACCCTTGAGCGCCACTCAGTTCCATCCTGAAAAGTCCGGCCAGGCCGGAGCACGGTTGCTGACCAATTGGGTACGGACCCTTTCTGGGGCTTCCGGACTCTCCTGCGAGAAAGGTGAATGAGATGCTCACGCTTTTACCGGCTGTCGATGTCCGCGACGGAAAGGCGGTTCGCCTAAGGCAAGGGATCTCCGGCTCCGAGAAGGTCTACGGTGAGCCTGCCGATGCAGCCAAGACTTGGGTCGACCAAGGTGCCGAGTGGCTCCACCTGGTCGACTTGGATGCGGCCTTCGGCACCGGAGACAACCGTGACAAGCTGGCTGCCCTGGTCAACGAACTGGGGGATCGTGTCAAGGTGGAGCTCAGCGGCGGCATCCGCGACGATGCAAGCCTGGAGGCTGCCCTGGACGCAGGTGCCACCCGGGTCAACATCGGCACGGCGGCTCTGGAGGATCCGGAGTGGACCAGCCAGGTCCTGGGTCGCTACGGCGAAAGGGTTTGTGTGGGTCTGGATGTACGCGGACACACCCTGGCCGCCCGGGGTTGGACCAGACAGGGCGGGGACCTTTTTGATGCCATGGAGCGACTGGACCGGGACGGGTGCAGCCGATACGTGGTCACCGATGTGACCCGCGACGGGATGATGACCGGCCCCAACCTGGATTTGCTGGGTCAAGTGGCTGACCGGACTCCGGCCAAGGTGACCGCCTCTGGGGGCATATCCAGCCTGGATGACCTGAGCAGGATTCTGGACCTGGCCGATCGGGGCGTGGACAGCGCTATCCTGGGCAAGTCCCTTTATGAGGGGGCCTTCACCCTGGAACAGGCGCTGAACCTGGTCTCGGGTCATTGTTAACGCTATAAGCAAGTCTGCGAAATATAGGAATGGGAGCATAAGCTCTATGGATAAGCAAGAGGAGTTCGCGCTGCGCACTGTCGAGGAGCGCGATGTCCGGTTCATTCGTCTCTGGTTCACTGACGTATTGGGCACCCTGAAGTCAGTGGCCATAGCACCCACCGAGCTGGAGGTGGCCTTCGAGGAGGGGCTGGGCTTCGACGGCTCGGCCATCGAGGGCATGACCAGGGTCTCCGAGGACGACATGATCGTCAAGCCAGATCCGTCCACCTTCCAGATACTTCCCTGGAGGGGCGGGCCACAGGGCACAGCGCGGATCTTCTGCGACGTGCTCACCCCGGACGGCGAGCCCAGCAGCGGGGATCCCCGACACGTGCTCAAGCGGGCCCTGGCCAAGGCCAAGGAGAAGGGCTTCATCTTCTATACCCATCCGGAGATCGAGTTCTACCTGTTTGAGAACCAGGATGATTGGTCCCAGGTCCCGACCCCTATCGACGAAGGCGGCTACTTCGACCACGTGCCCCGTAGCCCGGGGATGGACTTCCGTCGGGCCTGCGTCAATATGCTGGAGCAGATGGGCATCTCTGTGGAATACTCCCATCACGAGGCCGGTCCGGGGCAGAACGAGATCGACCTGCGCTATGCCGACGCCCTGACCACCTCTGACAACATCATGACCTTCCGGACCGTGGTCAAGGAGATCTCCCTGGAGCGGGGAATCTACGCCAGCTTCATGCCCAAGCCCTTCACCGATAAGCCAGGATCGGGCATGCACACCCATCTGAGCCTGTTCGAGGGGGACACCAACGCCTTCTACGAGGTGGGCCAGGAGTTCAACATGTCCCAGACGGCCCGGCAGTTCGCCGCCGGCATTCTGGCCCATGCGGCCGAGATCTGCGCGGTGACCGACCAGTATGTCAACTCCTACAAGCGTCTCTGGGGCGGGGCTGAGGCGCCCAGCTACGTCTGCTGGGGTCACAACAACCGGTCTGCCCTCTTGCGCATCCCGCAGTACAAGCCCGGCAAGGGCAACTCGGCCAGAATGGAGTTCCGCGGGCTGGATCCGGGGGCCAACCCCTACCTGGCCTACTCGGTGCTGCTGGCTGCCGGACTGGACGGGATCGAGCAGAAGATGACCCTGGGCGAGCCTACCAGCGACGACGTCTGGGAGCTGACCGACGCCGAGCGGCAGGCCATGGGCATCGAGCCCCTGCCTGACAGCCTGGACGCGGCACTCAAGGTCATGGAGAAGTCGGATTTCGTGGCCCAGGTGCTGGGCGAGCAGACCTTCGAGTACTTCCTGCGCAACAAGCACCGGGAGTGGGCCGGATACAGCCGGCAGGTCACCCCCTACGAGCTGGCCTACTACCTGCCCAAGCTTTGAACCCGGGGCTTACTGGTCAGATCGGCCGAACCAGCTGTTGTAGATGATGACGAAGTTACGGTTGCCATAGCTTGAGCAGCGGTCGCCCTCGCCGTCGCCTGCCCGTAGCGCTGCCTCGTTGGGCTGGTAGGGCGTGTAGATGTAGAGCAGGGCAGTGGCATCGTTCTCGATGTAGACCTTGCCGCTGCCACAGGAGGCATCGGGGCTGAAGCGCACATCGTTCAGAGCCTTGGTCTGGTAGGCGTAATGGTCCCGATGGGCTTGGTAGTAGCGGAATCGATGGGCGGCTCCGTAGACCTGGTTGAAGAATCCGGCATAGCTGGCGTCACAGTGTGCATCATCAGGGCAGGAAAGGCCCATGGCCGACTTGAGCTGGACCTGGGTGGCGGGCTGGTCTGTGGCCACCAGGTGCTGCTCTTTTTGCAACATGGTCAGAAGGACCTTCTGACTGATCCCACAGGAGCGGGCGGACCCGTCGATGATCTGAGCCGCGCTCTGCCCCTTGCCGCCCTTGTAGGCATCACATAGACCGTCGCTGGGGCGGTCAGGGACATCCATATGCAGGCTGCGCAGGCAGGTGGATCCGTTGCAGGATGCCCCCTTCTGGTCCAAGAAAGCCTGGACGTCGTCGGCATTCATGTCCAAGGTGTCATGGAAGCGGTGATCGGTGATGATTCTGCCCGGATTGAAGACGTACTCCTGGGAGAGCTGCTCCTGGTGGCGGATGGCGCGGCCGACCATCAGCCGGTAGGAGACGAAGCGGACGGCCAGGATGCATAGGGCGACCACCAGGACTATCGCCATCAGGGTGGCCCCCAGGGTCTGCGCGCGGCGGAGGGTCATTCGTCCGCGTTTGGTCCCGCCCCTTTGTCTTCGTCCCGATGGCCTTGTGCTCATGGTTTTTCTTCCAGCGCCTTCCTGATTCGTTGCAGGCTGACAGGGATGGCCGTCCCCAACTCCTGGGCCCAGATGGAGACAAAGTACTCCTCCATCATCCAACGTCCCCTTCGCGTACGGTCCATGGCCTGGTCTCGTCCGGGACCGGCGGGTAGAGCCTGGGCCGCCTTGGCCGCCTGGTCTACCAGATCCTGGGCGGTCTGCGCCTGCCATGCCCATCGTACGTCACGGTCCTTGTCCCTGCGGGCCTTGTCCAAGCGCATCAGATCCGCCTTCAGATACGTGCGCAGGCGTGGGATGGCATAGGGCGGGTCGGCACCGATGAAGCCCTTGGCTACCAGGTCCGCCGAATGCTGGCGTATCCACTGCAGGACAGAGAGTAGGGGAAGATCGGCCGGGCCAGACACGGCCTTGTCCACCTGGGCCGAGGTCTCCAAAATGGCGACCACATCCTTGGCCACCTGGTAGACAGTGTCCTCGTAGACCTGGCTGACGCCGGTCACAGCCTCCTGCAGGGTCTGGTCGTTGGTGATGGCCTCGGTGTGGGGGATCAGGCGCTTGACGGCGGCCATCTGCAAGTCCTCGGCCAGGGCGGAGGTGTCGGGATAGGGGGCCGAGGCCAGCATCAGGGCCTCCCGGCTCAGCCAGCGCGAGGAGATCCGCTGTGCAGGCAGGTGGAGCTTGTCAAGGGCGGCCTGCCAGATCAGTTCCTCGCGCGGTTTGGTCGTGGCGCCGGACTTGTGGAGCAGATCGGCGCTTTTGACCACCTGACCCTGACGGGCGGCCTTGCTGGCCTGGGAGTCCACCCGGGACCGGGCCGACTGCCGGGCCTGTCCGGCCAGGTCACGTTGCAGGTCGGTCAAGGACTTGGACCGGCCCAGGACCTTGGGGTGGCCTTGGCTCTTGCGGCCGGGGCTGTGACCCTGGCGCCGATCATCCTCCACCTGGAAGGTGGGCCGCAGGTAGTCGGGCAGTCGTTCCAGCCTGGCTTGGGTGAAGACCTCCGGATGCAGCTGGGCTCCAATCGTGTCTATGGCTGCGGCGGTGAAGGCCTGCTCGAAGTCCGGCCAGCCCCCGGCGGGGATGGCTCCAGCACCGTTTTCATCCATGGGTACAGACTGTTCTGCCGACCCGTAGGTGGCTTGTTCTGCCGACGCAGGGTCGGTGCCGGGCAGCAGGGGATAGTGACCGTCTATCCAGGTGCGGATGGTCCGGGCGGCGTCTGGTGCGGGAACGAACTGGACTCGCAGGGCCTTGGGCAGGGACTTGATGGTGGCTGTGATCAGATCGTCCAGAAGGCCTGGCACTGTCCAGGTGAATTGTCCGGGTGTCAGCTGGTTCAGGCAGTGCAAGGGGATGTGAACTGTGATGCCGTCATCCGGTTCTTCCGGCTGATAGCGATAGGTCAGGGGCAGATCCATGGGCCGACCGTCGATGCCCAAGGTGTGCCAATGGTCGGGGTAGTCCCCGGGTCGGTAGGAGGCGGACTGGTCGTTCAGACGCTCCACTTTGTCAGGATCGAAGTCCAACAGGTGCGGGTCCGCATCGTGATGCTTCCGCCACCAAGAGCCCAGTGCGGCCAGTGATGTGGCCTCCTGGGGAATGCGCTCCTGGTAGAAATCGTAAAGGTCCTCCTCGGTGACGGTGCTGGTTACCTGGCGAGTCCGGCTGGTCTGCTCGCCGGCCTCGCTGAGCACCTGCCGGTTGGCCTTGATGAAGCCGTCATGCGGGAAGCGCTCGCGCACTTCGCCCTGGACCAAGCCCTGGCGTATCAACATGTCCCGGGCTTGGCCGGGGTTGATCCGGGCCCATTGGACCGTCCTGTCGCGCACGATGGGCAGGCCGTAGAGCAGGACCTTGGAAGTGGCCACTGCGGCGCCACGGGAGGCCGACCAGTGGGGTTCGGCGTAGGTGGTCCTGGTCAGGGACTTGGCCAGCGGTTCGGCCCAGGCCGGATCGATGGCCGCACAGCAACGTGCCCAGAGCCGTGATGTCTCCACCAACTCGGCAGCCATGATCCAAGGCGGATTGGCCTTGGCCAGGGCAGAACCGGGGAAGATGGCAAAATGCGTGCCGCGCGCCCCTTGATAGTCGTTCTTGGCTTGCCGGCGCGCCCGTTTCATGGCCTTGGTCCGTGCTGCGCCATGCAGGCCAGCGAAATCGGAAGCCTTGGGCTCGTGGACCACCTGCATGCCCATGCTGGAGAGTAGACCGGCCAGCATGGACCGGTGGATGCCCTGGTCGTCCCAGGAGCAGACCAGGGCATGGGCTGCCTGCTGCCCAATAGGCAGGGCCAGCAGGGCCTGATCCGGTGCTTTGACGGGGACGGGGGAGCCTACCTTCATATGCAGACCCCGGCACATCTGGGTCAGCTGCTGGTAAAGGTCATGCCACTGCCGCATGCGCAGGAAGGCCATATACTCCTGCTTGCAGGCCTTGCGCAGAGCTCCGTTGGAGGGCTCTTTGTCCTGCGGGAAGAAGCGGTTCCAGATGTTCAGTGCCGTCAGGAAATCGCTGGAGGGGTCCTCGTAGCGGGCATGAATCCGGTCGGCCTCCTCGCGCTTCTCTTCCGGGCGTTCACGAGGGTCCTGCAGGGAGAGGAAGGCTACGACCACCAGAACGGCGGCCAGGGTGTCCGGGGTGGCATCCTGGCCGGCCTGCAGGATCATTCTGCCTAGACGGATGTCGATGGGGATCCTGGCCAGCTGTCGTCCCAGCTTGGTCAGCCGGATAAGGCCTTGCTGGCGGGAGATGGCCTGCAGCTCGGTCAGTTCACGCAGACCATCACTGACTGCCCGCGTGTCGGGTGGATCGATGAAGCCGAAGTCGGTGACATCCTCGGCCGTATGGGCCACGCCTACCGAGAGCATGTGCAGGATGACCGAACCCAGGGAGGTTCGCAGGATCTCCGGGTCGGTGAACTTGGGGCGGGTGTCATAGTCGTCCTTGGCATAGAGGCGGATGGCAATGCCGTCGGCCACACGTCCGCAACGGCCCGCACGCTGATCAGCCGAAGCCTGGGAGATGGGCTCTATGGGCAGCCGCTGGACCTTGGCCGACTTGGAGTATCGGCTGATCCTGGCCAGTCCAGGGTCCACCACGTATCGGATGCCCGGCACCGTCAGGGAGGTTTCGGCCACGTTGGTGGCAATGACGATGCGCTGATGGCCGTGGCGTTCGAAGACCCGGTGCTGCTCTTTGGCCGACAGGCGGGCGAAGAGCGGGATGATCTCCAAAGCGTCCGGGCGGCGCATGTCGGAGGTCCGCGGGCCGAAATGGCGCCGCAGTGCGGTTTCGTACTCGCGGATGTCGCGCTCGCCGGCGGCGAACACCAGGATGTCCCTGGGGCCGTCCGTGTGGGTGGAGTGAATGACCAGCTCGGCGCAGGCCCGGGCCACCGCCTTGGGAATGTCCGGATCCTCCCTGTCCTGGCCATCCTCGGAGTCGAATCCGGGGACGTGTCGCATCAGGGCCGGAGCCGATCCGGCGGGCTCATAGAGGGTCTGGACCGGATAGGTGCGGCCCGAGACCTCGAGTACGGGCACCTTAGCGTGCAAGGCCTTGGCGAAGTGATCGCGGAACTTGACCGAATCGATGGTGGCCGAGGTGATGATCAGTTTCAGGTCGGGCCGTTTGGGCAGCAGGGCGGTCAGATACCCCAGCAGAAAGTCGATGTTCAGGCTGCGCTCGTGGGCCTCGTCGATGATGATGGTGTCGTAGGCCCGCAGCTGGGGATCGCCCTGGATCTGCGCAAGCAGGATGCCGTCGGTGACCACTCGCAGGCGGGTGCTGCGGCTGGACTTGTCGGTGAAACGCACCTGGTAGCCGATCTGGTCGCCCAGCCTGGTGCCCGTCTCCGAGGCAATGCGCTCAGCTACGGTTCTGGCGGCGATCCTTCTGGGCTGGGTGTGCACGATTTGGCGGCCGTGGTCGCCGCGACCCATTTCCAGGAGGATCTTGGGGATCTGAGTGGTCTTGCCCGAGCCGGTCTGACCCGAGACGATGACCACCTGGGAGGACTGCACGGCATGGACGATGTCCTCCTTGGCCGCGCTGATGGGTAGCTCGGCAGGATACTCGAACCTCATGCCCGGCCCACCTCGATGATCCTGTAGCCCTTGGCTGAGGCATACTTCTCGGCCGTCCAACCGGGGCCCAGGGCGTCAGCCAGCCAGGGGATCAGGGAGTCGGCACCAAGATTGCGTTGGACCACCAGATAGGCCCGGCCCTGGGGCTTCAGTCTGGGCAGGTAGGTCATCAGCAGGTCGTGCAGGACCGTCTTGCCCACTCGGATGGGCGGGTTGGACCAGATCAGATCGAAGCGCAAATCGTCCGGCACCTGCTCCGGGGTCAGGGTGCGCACCTTGTCAAGGTCCTGGGATCGGGCGTTGCGGGCAGTCAGATCCAGGGCCCGCAGGTTGGTGTCCACAGCGTAGACGTTGGCCTTGGGCGACTGCATGGCCATGCTCAGGGCGATGGGCCCCCATCCGCAGCCCAGGTCCAGAAAGTCGCCCTCTGTCGGTGGCTGAGGGACGCGTTTGAGCAAGACCGAAGTGCCCAGATCGAGCCTGCCCGACGAGAAGACCCCGTGAGAGACCTCCACCTGGCAGGTGCGGTCGGCCAAGTCCACCTTGATGGTCCGCCGTTGGTCGGGGGAGGCCGGACGGGCCACGAAGTACTGTTCGCCTCCGTCCGTCTCGGTCCTGGAGGATTGCCCCCGGCTGCTGCCATGGTCCCTGTGCGTCATGTCCATCCCATCCGTCTTTGAAGTCTGCCCGTCCCTCGGGCACCCGCTGATGTCTGCTAAGAAGATGATAATAAAGACTGTGTCATGATTCCGCCTATACCGGATTCGTTCCCTAGTCCACAGATCAACGCAGAGGTGCCTTTGACCCAAGAAAAACCGACCCAAGAGCATGGTTCAGCAGTTGACGATGCCCATCAGGACCCGCTCTCTCACAAATCCGAGGTACTGACCGGCAGTGAAGGGCAGGCCGGGCAGGACCAGGATCAGGAGTGGGAGGAGCGCAGTCGGCGCAATGCCTTCCGCCATGTCGAGGGGCTGGGTGAGCTCCAGGACGTGACCGAGGTGGAATACCGCAAGGTCCGTCTGGAGCGGGTGGTCCTGGTCGGCGTCTGGTCGGGTTCGCGGACCACGGTCGGTCAGGCCGAGGAGTCCCTGCGCGAGCTGGCTGCCCTGGCGAGGACTGCCGGGGCCGAGGTGCTTGACGGACTGCTTCAGCAGCGGGTCAAGCCGGATCCGGCCACCTACCTGGGTTCGGGCAAGGCGCGGGAGCTGGCAGATATTGTGGCCCGGCTGAGCGCCGACACCATCATTACCGATGACGACCTTCATCCCTCCCAGCGACGTGCCCTTGAGGATGTCACCAAGGTCAAGGTGGTCGACAGGACGGCCCTGATTCTGGACATCTTCGCCCAGCATGCAACAAGCCGCGAGGGCAAGGCCCAGGTGGAGCTGGCTCAATTGGAGTATATGTTGCCCAGGCTGCGTGGCTGGGGTGGATCCCTCTCCCGCCAGGCTGGTGGCCAGGCTGCCGGGCAGGCCGGCGGCATAGGCTCGCGCGGCCCAGGCGAGACGAAGATCGAAACAGACCGGCGTGTCATCAGACGGCGGATTTCCCGGCTGAAGCGCCAGATCGCCCAGATGGCCCCCTCTCGTCAGGTCAAGCGCGGATCCCGGCGGCGCTACCAGCTGCCGGCTGTGGCTGTGGTGGGGTACACCAATGCCGGCAAATCCTCGCTGACCAACCGGCTGACCGGTTCCGAGGAACTGGTGGAGAACGCCCTCTTCGCCACTCTGGATACGGCCGTCAGGCGCACCAAGGCGGCAGACGGCCGGATCTACGTCTATGTGGACACCGTTGGGTTCGTCCGCCGCCTGCCCACCCAGCTGGTCGAGGCCTTCAAATCCACGCTGGAGGAGGTGGGGCAGTCCGATTTGATTCTGCACGTCGTGGACGGCTCCCACCCCGATCCTTTTGGCCAAATCAGAGCTGTGGACGCCGTACTGGCAGACATCCCCGGCGCCGAGTCCATTCCCCGCCTGCTGGTCTTCAACAAGGTGGATCTGATCGACCAGGATGCCCGACAGCGGCTTGCCAATCTTGAGCCGGAGGCCTTCCTGGTCTCGGCCAGGCAGGGTCAGGGTCTGGAAGCTCTGCGCAGGCGGGTGGAGGAGTTGTTGCCCGCCCCTGCTGTGCATGTCCAGGCCATCCTGCCCTATACCAGCGGCTCCCTGCTGGAGCAGGTACGGCAGTTGGGACGGGTGGATTCATTGGAATACCGGGCCGATGGGGTTGCGCTGAGCGCTGACGTGGATGACCGGCTGGCGGCTGCCGTGCTTGACCAGGCCATTGATCAGAAGCCCTTGCAGGCTCCAGCGGGTGACACGCCATCGTCCGGACTGAACTCGTAAGGGCAGAAGCGAACCAGGTCACCTATGCTGGGTAGACTACGTATGTTGTCAGCGGCAAACCCGTTTATCGGGTTCCGATAAGAGAGGTCCATAAAATATGGCGGAATCATCAATCAAGCCAACCAAGCTAGCGATCGTGGGAGCTGGAGCCGTAGGGTCGACTCTGGCCTTTTCAGCGGCCCAGCGCGGCGTGGCTCGAGAGATCGTTCTTGAGGATATCAACGCCCAGCGTGTTGAGGCCGAGGTTCGCGACATGCAGCACGGATCCAGCTTCTACCCCACGGTCACCATCGACGGCTCGGACGATCCGCAGATCTGCGCCGATGCCGACATGGTGGTCATCACGGCCGGAGCCAGGCAGAAGCCGGGGCAGACGCGGCTGGACCTGGCAGGTGCCACCATCAATATGATGAAGTCCATCATCCCTCAGATGGTCGAGGTGGCTCCCAATGCCATCTTCCTGCTGATCACCAACCCCGTCGACATCGTCACCAGGGTTTCGCTGGAGCTGTCCGGACTGCCTGTCAACCAGATGTTCGGTTCGGGCACCAACCTGGACTCCGCCCGCCTGCGCTACCTTATCGGTCAGCAGACCGGGGTCAATGTCAAGAACGTTCATGCCTACATCGCTGGTGAGCACGGCGACTCCGAGGTCCCGCTCTGGAGCTCGGCAACCATCGGCGGCGTGCCCATGTGCGACTGGATGGAACTGCCCGGCCATGAGCCTTTGGATGCGGCCAAGCGCGAGGAGATCCACCAGGAGGTGAAGAACGCCGCCTACCAGATCATCGAGGGCAAGGGGGCGACCAACTTCGCTATCGCCATGTCCGGCGTGGACATCATCGAGTCCATCTTGAACGGCACCGACCGGATTCTGCCGGTCAGCTCCCTGCTGGAAGACTTCCACGGCATATCGGACGTGTGCATGTCGGTGCCCAGCGTGCTCAACCGCGAAGGGGTCAACACCCACATCAACACCCCGCTGAGCGACGGCGAGCTGGCCGCTCTGAAGCGTTCCGCCGAGACCCTCAAGGAGACGGCAAGCAAGTTCGGTTTCTGAGTATTTCACAGGAAACTCTTGCCTCGCAGTCCCTGGTGGCATACCTTGGTGATTGATGAAACGGGGTATGCATGAGCGCTCATGAAGGTGTTGTTCAGGGTGGCGGATCCGCCCATCGTCGACAGTTGCTGACGACCTTGGCTCTAACTGGGTCGGTCTTCGTAGCTGAAGTCGTCGGCGCCTTGGTCACCCGCAGCCTGGCCTTGCTGGTCGACGCTGGGCACATGATGACCGACATGGCCGTGCTGATCGCATCCACTGTCACCGCTGTGTTGATGGAACGCCGCCCCACAAATCGGCGGACCTGGGGCTGGTCCCGTCTGGAGGTCATCACGGCGGCTGGCGGGGCTTTGGTTCTGTTGGCTGTGGGAATTTACGCCATTGTAGAGGCCGTCTTGCGGCTCTTGTCACCCGGGCGGGACCAGGTCCAGCAACGGGGGCTCCTGCTCTTCTTCGGCATCTTGGGTCTGGCTGCCAATGTGGGGTCCATCCTGGTCCTGGCCTCCGGCCATAAGGACAACCTGAACATGCGTGCCGCTTTTCTCGAAGTGGTCAACGACGCATTGGGCTCTGTGGCGGTCCTGGTATCAGCCGTGGTCATGATGGTCACCGGCTGGGCTGGATTCGATGCTGTAGCGGGAGGCGTAATTGCTCTGCTGATGATTCCCCGCGCAATCAAATTGCTGGCCAGCAGCGTCTCTGTACTTCTTGAGGAGACCCCAGCGGATCTTGATATGGCCAAGGTCAGGAAGCACCTAGAGGGCGTACCCGGCGTACTTGAGGTTCATGACCTGCATGCCAACAGTGTCTCCACCGGCCTGCCGCAGCTGACAGCACACGTGATTGTGCGTCAGGGCACCTCGCCTGTCGAAAACGAACGTATTCTGACCAGCATGCAACGCTGCCTGCGTGATCATTTCCCAGTCTCGGTCGAGCACACTACCTTTCAGATAGAACAGCAGGGGCACCGGGACAGTAGCGGCGAGCATTTGGACATGTAGCCTTCAGACTTTGCGCAGGACGGTGACCACCTTGCCCATGATGACGGCGTGGGTGCCGTCAATGGGGGAGTAGGCAGGGTTGTGGGGAATCAGCCAAACGTGACCGTCCTCGCGGCGGAAGGTCTTTACCGTGGCCCCATCGTCCAGCAGGGCTGCGACGATGTCTCCGTTTTCAGCCTCCTGCTGGCGGCGGACGACCACAAAATCTCCGTCGCAGATGGCGGCATCGACCATGGAATCCCCGTGGACCTCAAGCATGAAGAGCTCGCCGGATCCAGTCAGACGTTCGGGCAGACGCATGACATCATCCACATGCTGCTCGGCCAGAATGGGCTGACCGGCGGCGATTCTGCCGACCAGGGGCACGTCGCGCGATTGCATGATGGCCTCGTCGGTCTGCGTGTCAGGGAAGGGCACGATCCTGGCGGTTCCTGCAGTCGGCTCAGGCTGGTCCTGGACCAGCTCTATGGCACGGCCCTTGTTGGCAGTCAGGCGAATGTATCCCAGATCCTGCAAGACCTGAAGCTGATGCTTGACGGAAGAAGTGCTGCGTAGTCCTGCGTCTTTGCCGATTTCCCTATAGGAGGGCAGGAATCCACGCTCTGACAGGTGCCGCTTGATAGCTTCCAACACCCTGGCCTGGCGATCAGTCAGCTTGGGCCTGGACCCATGCTTCAGGCTCTCGGCGCCGGCTGCTTTTTCTTTCGTTGTGTTCATGGCTGAAGTTTCGGCTGTTTTCTGAGAGTCGGTGCTCTTAGACGCAGTGGATTGGTTGAGAGAGCCCATGGGCGTGGATCCGACAAAAGGGATGGTACTCACGATGGGCTCCTTTCCTAGGAAACTGAACTCAGTCTAACCCGCTTGAAGTGAAAAATCAAACAAATGTTCGAATCGGCCTTGCCAAATGACTATCGCGGTGCCAGAATGAGAACATCTGTTCGATAGAACAAATGTTCGAAAGAGGTGTGCCATGGTTGTTCGTACCTGTGCCAGTTCCAGCATGTCTGCGCCGTCGAACCTGTTTTCGGCCTGCCGGGCGTATGTAAGATCTGTGTTCTCGTCCGTCATGGCTCGTCTTCTTGGAGCTGCAAAAGTATGTGTGTCCGGGCAAGGTTTTGTAGGCGTCATTGTGCGTAGATTCGCGGTTTCTTTGGCTGTCGGCGCTCTGACCCTTGCTGGGGTCGGATGGATGGCTCGACCGGCCAGCTCCGCTCCAGGACCGCAGGAGGTTGTCACCAGAACGGTTCGACCGGGTGATAATGTCTGGTCCTTTGCGACTTCGATCACTCCGCAAGGCGAGGATGTCACAAAAAACGTAGACCGTATCATGCAGATCAACAATATGTCCTCGCCCAATCTGCGCGTTGGTGACCGAATTCTGATTCCCAGTGACGATTGAGGCAGTGTTTTTCGATCCAGGAAATAAATGACGGGACTTCAATGATTTTTCGCATGGATGAATGCACTAGCTGAATTCGAGGAGTATGTCCAGGGTTGTATGCTGATAGGCCCGGTATACGTGGGTCTTGCGGTCCTTAGGCGCTATGATATTGCATATGCACTGTCCTTTCTGCCAGAATCCCGATACCAAGGTTGTAGATACGCGAATCAGTGACGACGGCCATGCCATCAGGCGTCGTCGTGAGTGTCCGCAATGCTCGCGTCGGTTCACCACGGTGGAGACTTCAATCCTCCTGGTCATGAAACGCTCAGGCAATGCTGAGCCCTTCAACCGCGACAAGGTCATCTCTGGCGTGAGGAAGGCCTGTCAGGGCAGGCCCATCGATGAGAATGACCTGAAGCTCCTAGGCCAGCAGGTTGAAGAGGATCTGCGTTCACGCGGCCTGGCTCAGGTCGATTCGGAAGAGGTCGGCAGGGCCATCCTCAAGCCCCTCAGGGAGCTGGACGAGGTGGCTTACCTGCGCTTTGCTTCGGTTTACCGCAACTTCAGCAACCTGGAGGACTTCCAGCAGGCCATTGACACCCTGCGCGCTGAAGATCAGTCTGCTGAAAGCCAATCTCCTACTGTGCAGTCCTGAAATTAGCAATTTTGCCACCGGCCATTGTGACCGGAACAGGTCCACATTGCAGCAGGCTAGTTGCCTCTGTCGGCGTGCGTTGGGATTGGCCTATGGCGGGATTGAACTGTGACGGGGAATAAACAGAGGAGCCAGGCATGATGCAGGCCTGGCACCCAGGTACATCATCCCAGATCCAGCAGCCTCTGATCCTCAGAAGTCTGGGCGATGACCAACTCCTGAGTGGGTCGCGTCATGGCCACATAAAGGTCGGCCGCTGCGCTCAGCCTGGAAGGGGCTTCATCCTGGATGGCTCCAGGCTCAACCAGAACCACGGCATCGAATTCCAGCCCTTTGGTGTGGCCGGTGGTAGTGACCGAGATTTGGTGCTCCTGAGCCTTATCAATATGCAGCCGTGAGCTGACCTCCGCTTCCAGAGCGTTGGGAACGATGATCGCCAGGCGTCCGGTACCGTCTTTGCCCAGATGGCGTTCCGTCAGTTCGCCCACCAGAGCAGGCAGCTGGTCCAGCAGGTTGGCCTGATCGTCAGCTCGCAGGTGGCTGACCGATCCTTCAACCTCGCGGACTGCCTTGAGCGTTGAAACCTCGAGACCCTCGGAGGCTGCGAAGGAGGAGGCCAGGTTGGATACCTGACGAGGGTTGCGATAGTCGATGGTCAGTTGCCTCAGGTCCCATCCGTCCGGTCCGAAAAGCGTGTCCATGGTGGAGGCCCAGGACCGGGTGCCGCCAAGGGCCGCCGTCTGGGCCACGTCTCCTACGATGGTGAAGGACCGGGAAGGGCAGCGCCGGACCAGCATCCTCCAGTCCATGGCCGTCAGCTCCTGGGCTTCGTCGACCACGATGTGCCCGTAGACCCATTCACGGTCGGCGGCCGCCTGAGTGGCTGCCTGGTTATCGTCCTGGCCGTTGATGGAATCCAGCAGCATCTGCGAGGTCACGATGCCTGTGCCAATGCCGTTCTGGGCCAAGGTGTCGCTGGCAAACCGACGTTCTTCATCGCGACGTGCCTTTTCAGCCTGGTCACGATCCGCCTGGCGTGGGTCGGGGCCCAGCAGTTCCATGGCCTCATCCAGGATGGGGATGTCGGATACGGTCAATTCGGCGCCGTCCTGGCGGGTCAGCAGGTCAATCTGTTCCGGGGTCAGCCAGGGGGCGAACCGGCGCAGACGATCCGGCCTGGACCAGAGGTCGTTGACCAGCCAGCGTGGGTTCATAGGTAGCCAGGCCAGATTGAGGGTCCTCCGAACCTGGTCGTTCAGCCGCAGCAATGAGGTGACCCGGGCGAGTTCCTCGGCTCCGGGCTCGTAGTCCACTCCTTCGGCATAACGGGCGGTCATGGCGTTCAGGGCCGAGCGCACAAAGGTGTTTCTGGCCTTGTTGTGGGGCTGGTGACTGCGTCGGGCATCGACCAGAGCTTGCTCCAGGTCAACTGCAAGCATGGGTACGGCAACCCCATCCACCTTGACCGTGGGCAGGGAGGCAGGCACCCGCTCCCGAGAGGCGACGGCGTTGGCTACGGCCTCGGCCATGCGGATGTCTCCCTTGAGCCGGGCCACGTGCGGATCCTCCTGCCGTTCGGTGCTGATGCCGGGGATGAGGTCGCCCAAGGTACGACTGAGCACTCCGGTCTCGCCCAGGGAGGGCAGGACCTGGTCGATGTAGTGCAGGAAGGCGTTGCTAGGCCCGACAATCAGTACGCCTGAACTTTCCAGTCTGCGCCTATGGGTGTAGAGCAGATAGGCTGCCCGGTGCAGGGCCACGGCTGTCTTGCCGGTGCCGGGTCCTCCCTGGACCACCAGCGGGCGGGTCATGGAGGAGCGGATGATCCGGTCCTGTTCAGCCTGGATGGTGGCTACGATGTCGGTCATCTGCCCGGTCCGGCGGCTGGACAGGGATGCCATCAGCGCACCCTCGCCGGCAAGCGTACCGCCCTGGGCTGCCTTGTCTACCTCGGGGGCCGACAAGTCTAGGACTTCATCTTCGATGCCGGTGACTTGGCGGAAGTTGAGGGTGATGTGCCGACGCATGACGATGTCACCGTGGTCCGCCGGTGTGGCCTCGTAGAAGGGGCGTGCGGCCTCGGCCCGCCAGTCGGTCAGGATGGGCTCGTGGTTGCTGTCCAGAAGGCCCAGCCGTCCGATATATCGCCGGCTGCCCTGGTCAGTATCCAGTCTGCCGAAGACCAGACGGTCCTCCACGGCCCGCAGCTGGGTGAGCCGGTCCTCATACATGTTGGCGAAGGAATCCCGCTCGGTGCGCTGGGTAGGGGATCCGTGGGAGCCGGCGGCCCGAACCGCGTCCAGTCTGGTCCTGGCCTGCGTCCGCAGCTCGTCCAGACGGCCGTAGGCCTTGTCCACCGCCGCCTGCTCTTCATGCAGCTGTGAGGAATAGCTCGACATGTGTGTCCGTTCTGTGGAATGTTCAAAAATCGGATGATCCAATATACCGCTCGACCTCTACTTTTTCAGCCCGGCAGACCCTTGGTCGCATCGTCTTTGCCGGGTGGCGAAACGCCGAGGCGGACCCTTTGGTGAGGCAAATGGTTGGGTTTGGGCCTGAAGTGGTGCCATGGTGGTGAGCAATGGGGATAAGTGGGGTAAAGTGGGGAGCATTGCGTAGGGGACGCTACCCGATGGGGCCGTCTCTTGGTTACCAAACTGGCATTGGAGGTGGGGCATGGCTGATACATACGACGCAGAGGCCGCCTCGCCTTCCCTGCCGCCCATGCTTCTGGGCACCTACACGCCCAAGATGGATTCCAAGGGCCGTCTGGCTCTGCCAGCCAAGTTCCGCGCTCAGCTAGGTCAGGGCCTGGTCATGGCCCGCGGCCAGGAACGCTGCGTCACTCTGTTGCCCCCTGAGGAATTTCAGCGGATGGCCGTGCGCATCCAACACACCTCCATGGGCGACAAGTCGGCCAGAGACTACCTGCGTGTATTTCTGTCCGGCGCCGTCGACCAGGTCCCTGACAAGCAGGGCCGCATCCTGGTCCCGCCCATGCTTCGATCCTATGCACGGCTGACCGGCTCTGTTGTGGTCATCGGTGTGGGCACCCGTGCTGAGATCTGGGATCAGGATTCCTGGACTGCCTACTTGGAGAGCAAGGAGCAGGGCTACGCCGATATCGCTGACGATGTTCTTCCGGCGGTGGATTGCTGATGGAGACCCTCATGGAAAATCGCAATCCACCCGACCAGGAAGCTGTGGACAGGGGCATGGTCCACCGTCCCGTTCTGCTGGAGCGTTGCCTTGCACTGGCCCGGCCTGCCTTGGAGCACCCGGGGGCGGTGGCTGTGGATTGCACGCTGGGTTTGGCTGGTCATGCCACCGCCTTCCTCAGGTCCTGCCCTGAGGCCCGTCTTATAGGCATTGACAGGGATCGTCAGGCCCTGGGTCTAGCCACTGGCCGGATGCGCGACGAGGGTCTTGCCTATCGCTTCACGCCGGTGCACGCCCCCTTTGACCAGCTGGACCAGCAGCTGGATGCGCTGGGAGTAGGCCAGGTGGATTTGGTCTTCATGGATCTGGGGCTCTCCTCCCTGCAGATTGACCAGCGCGACAGGGGATTCACCTACCGGCAGGACGCTCCGCTGGACATGCGCATGGATACCAGCCAGGAGCTGACGGCCGCGCAGGTTCTGGCCGAGTATGACCAGGAACACTTGGCCGACATTTTCTCCCGGTATGGGGAGGAGCGCTATGCAAGACGCATCGCACGGGCCATCATCGAGGCCAGGCAGGAACAGCCACTGACCACCTCGGCGCAGCTGGACCGTCTGGTCGACAGGGTCGTGCCGCGTGGCCACCGTCCCCCGGGCAATCCGGCCAAGAGGGTTTTCCAGGCGCTGCGCATCGAGGTCAATGGGGAACTGGACCGTCTGAGGCGCACCCTGCCCCAGGCCATTCTGCGACTGGCTCAGGGAGGTCGTTTGGTCGTGGAGTCCTATCACTCCCTGGAGGACCGCATGGTCAAGCGCTTCATGGCGCCCGGGCTGCATGTGGACCTGCCGGCAGGCATGCCGGTGGTGCCCGATCAGGCCCGCCCCTATCTGTTAGATCTGACTCATGGGGCCATCAAGGCCGATCCTGCCGAGCGGGAACGCAACCCCCGGTCCGCCTCAGTGCGCCTGCGGGCCGTGGAGATGATCGGATCCATTCCCGAGGAGCGTCGTCGTCGGCTTCAGGCCGAGGCAAGTGGTGAGGTTTCAGATGGTCGCCACCGTAATGTTGGCCATGGTTCGGAATCGAGGCGCCGGTCATGAGCATGCCAGCACGTTCAGTCCGTTCCAAGGCATCCCCGGACAAAGGGCATCCCCGCATCCAAGAGATGCCCACCAGGCCTGAGCTCAGTCTGATCAAGGGCACAGGCAAGGCAGGCAAGGCGCGCCAGCCGGAACGAGGTCCAGTGGCTGAGGGAGCCCAGCGTCTGATCGGCTGGACGCGAACCCGCGGCAATCCTCTGCTGCGCATCATGATCTCGGTTGTTTTTCTGGCAGCCTGCATGTTCGGTTCCCTGATGTTGCGCACCCAGATGGTCCAGGACTCTTTCGAGGCCACCCGGGTCCAGCATGAGATCAGTAATCTCAACCAGGATGTCCAGGATGACCAGAACAAGCTCGACCAGCTCCAGGCCTCCCTGCCGGACAAGGCCCAGGAATTGGGCATGCAGCCCCAGCAAGGTCTGAACTCCATCGATCTGCAGGGCTACAAGCCCCCTCAGAACGCCCAGGGCAAGGCGGGGCAACCATGAGCCGCAAGGGAACCAAGGGTTCTTGGCACATCTCCTTCTGCAAGCGTTCGTTGTCTGTAGGCCTGATCCTGATCGTGGTAGCTGCGTTGGCCCTGGGCAAGCTGGCCTACATCCAGCTCTTCGATGGAAGGTCCATAGCCCAGGCCGCTGCGGCAAGTCGCACCGTGCCGCACACCATCAAGGCCCAGCGCGGCCGCATTCTGGATGTCAATGGCCGGGTGCTGGCCCAGAGCCTGGAGCGTTACAACATCATTGGTGACCCCGAGGCTGCGGCTTCCTTCATACCTATCAACTGCACCAAGCGCACAGGCAGCGACTGCCACAGTATCAAGGGTCATCCAGTGGGCGCCGACGGTGCTGCCGGCGTGGCCCGCCTCCTGGCGCCGGCCCTGGGGATGAACGCCATGGAGCTGGGTGGCAAGCTCAGCATCCCTGGAAGATATGTGGTCCTGGCCAAGCGGGTGACTCCCGAGGCCAAGCGCGCTATTGACAAGCTCGGGTTGCAGGGGATCATCACGGCCGAGCTGAGCAGTGAACGCACCTATCCGCATGCGGATCTGATGGGGGCATTGATCGGGGGCATCGACGACAGCGGCAAGGGCGTGGCCGGGATCGAGCAGATGGAAAATCGGCGGCTGACCGGCACTGACGGCTATACGGTCTATCAGCAGGGAATGCTGGGCCAGGAGATCCCGGGAACCGTGACCCGTCAGCGCAATCCGGTCAACGGCAAGGACGTGACCCTGACCATTGATCAGGACGTGCTCTGGTACGTCCGTCAGGCCCTCAAGTCAGGCTGCCAGCGCTACCATGCGGACTGGGGCCTGGCGGTGGTTCAGGACACCCGCACCAACGAGATCGTGGCCCTGGCCGACACCGACGATTACCAGGCGGGTAGCGACCAAGCCAAGGTCAACTCCTCACGGGCGGTGGCGGAGACCTTCGAGCCCGGCTCCATAGGCAAGACCATCTCTGCTGCAGGCATGCTTCAGGAGCAGGTCCACTCCATGAGCGACCGCTTCACCGTGCCCGACCACATCACCGTGGACAACCAGCAGTACAAGGACGCCTTCTACCATCCCGCTGAGCACTGGACTCTTGCCGGCATTCTGCAGAACTCCTCTAACGTGGGCATGATCATGGCCGCGGATCGCTACTCTGATCAGAAGCGTTACGACTATCTGACCCGTTTCGGCATCGGCCAGGCCTCGGCCCTGGGCCTGCCAGGGGAGTCCAAGGGCCTGCTGACCACGCCTCAGACCTGGGACCGCCGCACCCGTAACACGGTTCTGTTCGGCCAAGGCTATGCCACCAACGCCGTTCAGTTGACCAATGCTGTCGCCACCCTGGCCAACAAGGGGGTCCGGTCCGACCAGACCATCATCCGCGGGCAGGGCGCGGTCAAAGCCAATCAAGTCAGGGTCGTGGATGAGAAGGTTGCGGCTGCGGTCATGAACGGCATGGAATCGGTGGCCGAGAAGTACGAGAAGACGGCCAAGGTGGAAGGCTATCGGGTGGCTTCCAAGACCGGAACCGCCGAGGTGGCTGACAGCTCGGGTCACCTGGGCGGCATCATCAGCGACTGGGTGGGGATCCTGCCCGCCGACGACCCCCATTTTGTGGTCACTGTGGCGCTGAAGAACCCTCACAGTAGCGATGGGGTTTTCGGCAGTATGACCGCCGGGCCCATCTTTGCCCAGATCGGTGAATTCCTTATGCAGAAATACCAGGTACCCGCGTCGCAGCCAAGGACCGATGCTATCCCGGTAACATGGTGATACCGGCAGGCATCATGGCGTTCCCGGACGAAGGAGAGATTGCAGCATGAGCGCGCTGAGTGAATCAATCTCCCGACGGTTGACCCTGGGGCAGCTCAAAGGGCGCTACGGGTTGACCCTGGTCCCTGACTTCGCTGAACCAGTCACGGTTACCTCATTGGTGGACGACCTGCCCTCAGTGCGCCCCGGCAGCCTGTACGTGCCTGCAGACCAGCAGGTGGACCAGGGCATGATCGAGGAGGCCGAGCGCCGTGGGGCCTATGCAGCCCTGCTGCCGACTTCGGCCCGCCAAGAGGTGGGACGAGCCCGCATACCCCTGCTCTTCGGCACCATGCACCCCTGGCAGATGGGCCAGCTGCTGGCCAATGCCGCAGGGGATCCTTCGGGAGCCCTGGCTGTCTTCGCCTTGGTCGGTTCCCAGGTGCAGGACCAGGTGGATCTCCTGGCCGACTTCCTGCACGTGTTGGGCAATCCCGTCGGCATTCTCAGTGCCAAGGGCTCGTATTCGCTGGATCGCCGGTTGGACCTCGAATATCCCCTGAGCATGTTCGATGTGCAGCGCAGTCTGTCCATTACGCTGGAGGACGGGGCGGCCGCTGTAGTCATCTCCGTGGATGAACAGACCCTGGCCAAGGATGCCCTGCAGGCGGTGGACCTGGATGTGGTGGCCCTGGGCGCCCAGGAGGGCTCCACCCGCGATATGCGACACTTGCGGCTGATTTCCAAGGCCCGCCGATATGGGTTCAACCTGGGCGGGCATACCATCGTGGCCCGGCGCAACGAGGAATCAGACGGACTGGCCCGCCAGTCCCTGCCCGCAGACGCAGAAAGTGACGACCTGTCCCTGTGCATCGCCATGACCATGGCCGCCGGCGTCAAACGCAACAACATCAGGAGCGCCCTGCGTGTCTCCCGTGAAATGTCCTGAGAGGTGAGGATGAGTCAGTCTGTAGGGGCCGGGTCCATGCCCATGACCCTGGAAGAGGTCGTCGAATATGTGCACGGTCGGCTGGTCGAGGCCGGTCCTGGTCGCGAACCCGATCGCAGGTCTGTGCGCATGCGGGTGGTGACGGACTCCCGGCAGGTGGAAGCCGATGGGCTCTTCATAGCCATCAAGGGCGAGCACGTGGACGGGCATGACTATGTTCCCGGCCTGGGGGCCAAGGGCTGCCGCGCGGCCTTGGTCGATCACCTCGTTCCGGGCGCTGACCTGCCGCAGATTCTTGTGGACGATACGGTTGCTGCCCTGGGGCTGCTGGCACGGGCCAACATAGACCGTCGGCGCAAGGACTCAGGCCCCTTCACGGTCATCGGCATCACCGGTTCTGTCGGCAAGACCACGACCAAGGATCTGCTGGCTTCCCTGCTGGCCCTGTTGGGTTCTGTGGTGGCTCCGGTCGGGTCTTTCAACAATGAGATCGGTCTTCCTCTGACTGCCTTGGAGGTCGGGCCGGACACCCGCTACCTTGTGGCGGAGATGGGTGCCAATCACGTGGGCGAGATAGCAAGCCTTACCCGGATGGTTCCTCCGGACATGGCCCTGGTCCTCAAGGTGGGGGTGGCCCACCTGGGTGAATTCGGCTCCGTGGAGCGCATCGCCCAAGCCAAGAGCGAGATCGTGCAAGGTTTGGTGCCGGGTGGGACCGCCGTGCTCAATGCAGACGATTCCCGGGTGGCGGCCATGGCCGATCTGGCCTCTGGGCCTGTTCTGCGGTTTGGCTTGGCCACTGAGGACAGCGGGCAGGACCGCGACCTGGATGGTTCGGCTCGCTACTTGGACAGTGACAGCCTGGACAGGCCGACCTTCGAGCTGCGCCTGTGTGGCCAGCAGCCGGTTCGGCTTCGTCTGGGCATCCCGGGACGACACAATGTCATGAACGCCCTGGCTGCCGCCACGGTGGCCCACGCCCTGGGTTTGGATGCAGAGCGTATCGCCGATGAGCTCGGTCGACAGCAGCGGATCAGCCCGCATCGGATGGCCGTGTCTTCGGTCCAGTTGCCGGGTGCCTCCTTCACTCTGATCGATGATTCCTTCAACGCCAATCCCGACTCCGTGCGGGCAGGTCTGGATGCCCTGGCTGCCTGGAGGGGATTCGATGGCCCGGTCTATCGGATAGCGGTCTTAGGAGTCATGCTCGAGCTCGGCGATCGAGGGGAGCAGCTGCACCAGGAGATCGGTGCCTATTGCCGTCGTCAGGACATTGATGCATTGGTCGCAGTGGGTTGCCGGAATCAGCAGATGGACGGTCTGGTCCAGGCCCTGGTCCGTGGTGCCGGCGGCCCGTCTGATCCGAGCGATGATCAGCCGGGGGCCATGCGGGTACTCTTTGCTCAGGACGCTGACCAGGCTGACCAGATGGTCCGCCGTCTGTGCGCCAAGCATTCGGACCGGAAGAATCTTGTCCTGCTCAAGGGCTCGCACATGTCCGGCCTGTCCGCTCTGGCCGACCGGTGGCAGGGCTGAGCTATGAATCTACTGGCATCCCCGCAGCGGGGTCTAATGTTCAAGGACAGAATCCAAGAGTTGGAGTACACACTGTGATTGCCCTCATCATCGGAATCCTGGTCGCCCTAGTGGTGACGCTGGCGGGGACCCCCCTGCTGATACGGCTGGTCCATCGGCTGCACTACGGCCAGTACATCCGCCAGGACGGGCCCAAGTCCCACCTGGTCAAGCGTGGTACGCCGACCATGGGCGGGCTGGTCATCAACCTGGCCATCCTGCTGGGCTGGGCAGCCTCGGCGCTTTACCGCTACCTGTCGCGGGGGGAATCCGTGTCCCTGTCTGCCATGCTGGTTCTATTCGCCATGCTCTCCATGGGCTTACTGGGCTTCATTGACGACTTCGCCAAGGTGCGCAAGAAGCAGAACCTGGGCCTGTCGGTCAGGGCCAAGTTCACCGGCCAGTTTATTCTGGCCACAATATACGCGGTGCTGGCCCTGAAACTGCCCACCAAAAATGGCTACCCCAGCGCACAGGCGGGCATATCCTTCGTGGAGCAGCCCATCATCGACTTCCGAATGGCGGGCAGCGTCCTTTCCGTGGTGTTATTCATCATCTGGGTCAATCTGCTGATGACGGCCTGGAGCAATGCGGTCAACCTGACCGACGGCCTGGACGGGCTGGCGTCGGGCTCCTCCATGATCGCCTTCGTGGGTTACACGATCATCGCCTTCTGGGAGAGCTACCACTTGAAGGGCGGCGGCCATCCAGGCCATGCCTACGCTGTCTCCGACCCCCTGGACCTGGCCATCATCGCCTGCTGCGCTGCTGTGGCCTGCTTCGGCTTCCTCTGGTACAACACCAATCCGGCCTCCATCTTCATGGGAGACACGGGATCCCTGGCTCTGGGCGGGCTCTTCGCAGCCCTGTCCATCGCTACCCATACCGAACTGCTGGCGGTCATCCTGGGCGGGCTTTTTGTGGGAGAGACCGCCTCCGATGTCATCCAGGTGGGCTACTTCAAACTCACCCACAAGCGGGTCTTCAAGATGGCTCCCATCCACCACCACTTCGAGCTGATGGGCTGGCAGGAGTCCAAGGTGGTTGTCCGGTTCTGGATGGTGGACCTGATCTTCGTCCTGTTGGCCTTGGTCTGCTTCTATGCAGACTGGGTGGTCCGCTCCGGACTGCCCATCTGAGTGCGTCCATTCACGGTACCGGACTTTCGGCAGCCGGTATCATGCCAAGCAGATGCCGGAGCTAGCGGAATGAGGTGTTCATGGATATGGACTTGAGCCAGAAGCGTGTACTGGTCGCCGGGCTGGGCATTTCCGGACGGAGCGTGGCCGCAGCCCTGCGAGGCCGGGCGGCCGGAGTGACCACTGTGGACCAGCGCGCCCCGCAGGCCGATCTTCGTGACTTTGACCAGGTGGACTGGAGTCGGGTGGATCTGGTCATGGCTTCGCCAGTCTTCAATCCGCGCACCCCATTTATCCTTGAGGCGCAGCGTCGGGGCATCCCCGTGGTCAGCGAGGTGGAGATGGCTTGGCTGCTACGGGTACCCTCAGCCCGGACAGGCCGGCCGGCACCCTGGATCGGGATCACCGGCACCAACGGCAAGACCTCGACCACCAGGATGGTCTCCGCCATGATGCAGGCCAGCGGGTTCACGGCCCCTGCGGTGGGCAATATCGGCAAGGCCGTCTCCACAGCCGTCCTGGATCCCGACAATGACATGCTCTGCGTTGAGCTAAGCTCCTTCCAGCTGCATTTCACCTTCTCGCCGGCCCTGGAGTGCGCGGCCATCACCAATCTGGCCGACGACCACCTGGATTGGCACGGGGGCTTCGAGGCCTACGCGGCCGACAAGGCGCGTATCTACAGGGGCGTGCGCAAGGCCCTGGTCTACAACGCCGATGACTCCCGGGTCTCCAACCTGGCCAGACAGGCGCAGCCAGCCCCAGGTTGCCGACGGGTGGGCTTCACCCTGGGCCGGCCCGAGTCTGGGCAGCTGGGCGTGGAGGACGGCTGGGTCATGGACCGCAGCGGAATGACCGGTCAGGACCGTGATGAGGGCATCAGGCTGGTCCGGGTGGCCGACCTGACGGATCTGTGTGAGCCTGACGGCACGGTCTACCCTCACCTGCTGGCCGACGCTCTCTGTGCCCTGGCTCTGGCACTGGGTGCTGGAGCCAAGGTCGATGCGGCGATCGAGGCCATGCGCGCTTTCACGCCCGGCGACCACAGGATTAGCACCGTGGCCTCTCTGGGCCAGGGTGCGCAGGCCATCCGCTTTGTAGACGATTCCAAGGCCACCAACGCCCATGCGGCCGAGGCTTCCCTGGCCAGCTACCATGACGGCCAG
The DNA here is from genome assembly GCF_016101585.1 of Bifidobacterium polysaccharolyticum. Classification (GTDB taxonomy): domain Bacteria; phylum Actinomycetota; class Actinomycetes; order Actinomycetales; family Bifidobacteriaceae; genus Bombiscardovia; species Bombiscardovia polysaccharolytica. The sequence continues at coordinate 592,709 of NZ_JACFQG010000001.1, read as the reverse complement.
GTGGTCTGGCTGGCCGGTGGACTGGCCAAGGGCGCACGCTTCGACGATCTGGTCCGGTCCCGCAGGTCCAAGCTGGCCGCAGCCGTGGTCATCGGTCAGGACCAGCAGCCCATGGTCCAAGCCATCAAGGACCAGGCGCCCGATCTGCCGGTTACCTTGATTGATCCTGGTGCTGGAGATCAGGTCATGGCCCGGGCTGTTCGTGCGGCTGGCTCCTATGCACAGCCCGGCCAGGTGGTCCTGCTGGCACCTGCCTGCGCCTCTATGGATCAGTTCGCCTCCTATGCTGACCGGGGCGACCAGTTTGCCCAGCAGGCCAAACAGTGGGTCCACGAGCATGAAACGCAACACTGATCCGAGCAAGGCCCACTCACGAGGGTCTGGCAGCAAGGGAGACTACCGGGGCTGGCGGGCCATTCTCAACCCGCTCTGGTGCTACTACGGCTTTCTGGCCACAGTCGTCGCCACCACGGTCTTCGGCCTGATGATGGTATTCTCCTCTTCGGCTGTGGATCTGGTGGCCCAGGGCAGCTCACCCTGGAGTCAGGTCATCCGCCAGACCATATACGCAGTGTTGGGGCTTTTGCTGGCCCTTCTGGCCGTGAGGATCAGCATTGATCATTACCGGAACTGGAGCACCTGGTTTCTGATTGCCAGCCAGGGCATCCAGCTGTTGACTCGCACCCCGCTCGGGCGCTCCGCCAACGGCAACGAGGGATGGATCTCGATAGGGGGCATCTCCATGCAGCCGGCCGAGCTGCTCAAACTGGCCCTGTGTCTGTGGCTGCCCCAGGCACTGATCGAAGCCCAGCGGCAGCTCGGCAAGGATTCTGACCTGAAAAGCCTGGCCAAGGCCTATGCCAAGCCGGCCTTCGGCTTTCTGATCAGCTTCATGTTCATCATGCTGGGCAAGGATCTGGGGACCGCCATGATCATCGTCATCATTGGCTTCGTGGCCTTCCTGGTCTCAGGCTTCCCCCTGCGCTGGCTGCTCAGCCTGGCGGTCCTGGGGATGGCTGCGGTCATCGGTTTTTCGGTCTATGGCAACAGTAACCGGACCCAGCGGATCATGGCCGCCTACGGCAAGTGCTCGGCGGATGACATCCAGGGTGTCTGCTACCAGTCCATCCATGGGCTCTACGCCATGGCTTCGGGAGGATTGACCGGAGTCGGTCTGGGCAACTCCAGGGAGAAGTGGAACTATCTGCCCGAGGCGCACAATGACTTCATCTTCGCTGTCATCGGCGAGGAGCTGGGTTTTGTCGGGGCGGCTATGCTTATTCTGGTCTTCGTGGTCATGGGTTGGTGCATGCTGAGAATCGCCCTGACTACCAGGAACCGGTATGCGGGCATGGTGTTGATTTGCCTGGATGTGTGGCTGGTGGGCCAAGCCCTGATCAACATCTGTGTGGTTCTGGGTCTGCTGCCGGTCATTGGGCTGCCCCTACCCTTCGTGTCGGCTGGAGGGACCGCCCTGATCTCCTGCCTGGCTTCGGCCGGGGTGGCTCTGAAGATGATTCGGACCCAACCAGACGTGATGGCGGCCATGGCGGCCACAGACGGGTCCTGAGATGCGGAATGGACATGGCGGAAAGGAAGCGGATTCGCGGATGACGACAGCGACGAGGACCGAGAAAGGGATGCCTGGGGATGCCCAGGAGCATTCCGGGAAAGGTGCTGGTCCCCATCTGGTGCTGGCCGGGGGAGGGACGGCAGGGCATGTCAACCCCCTGCTCAGTGTGGCTGCGGCCATTAGGGAGCGCTGCCCGCAGGCTTTTGTCAGCGTAATTGGCACTGCTGTCGGGCTGGAGCACGACCTGGTGCCGGCCGCCGGACTTCCCCTTGACCTGATTGAGAAGGTGCCCTTCCCTCGTCGTCCTGGCAAGGCCGCACTAGACTTCCCCCGGCGTTGGCGGCGTGAGGTGCAGCGAGTCCGAGGGTATTTGCAGGATCGGTCAGCCGATCTGGTGGTCGGCTTTGGCGGTTATGCCTCGGCGCCGGCATACAGGGCCGCACGGAACCTGGGTCTGCCCATCGTCGTCCACGAGCAGAACGCCCGGGCGGGCATGGCCAACAAGCTGGGTGCCCGCTGGGCCGATTTCGTAGGTACAGCCTATGAGAATACAGGCATACGGGCCCGGTCCGGAGTACCAGTGCGCCGCGTGGGTCTGCCTTTGCGGCCGACCATCGCCCGACTGGCTAAGCAGATGGAGGCTGACCCTGCAGGAGCCCGCCGGGAGTCTGCGCATTCTCTGGGGTTGGATCCCGATAGGCCCATCCTGCTGGTGACTGGAGGATCCTTGGGAGCGCTCAGCCTGAACAAGGCGGTGGCTGGCGCAGCCCGGCAGCTGCTGGATCGGACACAGGTCATCCATCTGACGGGCCGTGGCAAGGCCGACCAGGTCAGGGAACAAGTGACGGCTGACCTGGGCGATGCGGCTATCAACGATCTGGACCCGGCTCACCGGGGCCAGGGGGACTACCATATGGCTGAATACCTGGAGCGGATCGATTTGGCCTTCGCCTGTGCTGATCTGGTGGTCTGCAGGGCTGGTGCAGGTTCTGTCAGCGAGCTGGCCGCCCTGGGCGTGCCGGCCGTCTACGTGCCCCTGCCCATCGGCAATGGTGAGCAGCGGTTCAATGCCCAACCGGTCGTTGATGCCGGGGGAGGGCTCATGGTCGATGATGCGGCCTTGGATGCTAAATGGATAGCCGACCACATTCCTGCCCTTATGGCCAACGGGGATAGGCTGGCTGACATGCGCCGCCGAGCCTGGGGGTACGGGATTCGCGATGCCGCTCAGGTGATGGCCGAGCAGATCCTGACCATGGCCGACCAACACCTTGCCCGCAAGGACTCTGGGAGGGACTAATCGGGCATAATGGAGGCAGAAGATGCGCGGCCGTCCTGAATGGTCCTGAACTGTTGGAGGAGATGCAACTACTGTGCCCAAGCATGAATTGAATACAGTGCCCGGTCGGCAGGACGGCGGTGACAGGTCCCTGCCGGTCCTGGATCCCTGCCTGCCCGCTCTGGCCCAGGCCGGAGTGTGCGACCCCAAGGATCTGGGGCCCACACACTTCATCGGCATCGGCGGTGCCGGGATGAGCGTGCTGGCCGAGATGCTCCACCAGGAGGGGGTGCAGGTCTCCGGATCCGACCGTGCTGAGGGGGACAAGACCCGACGCCTGCGTCAGCTAGGAATCCGGGTCGTCATCGGTCAACAAGCCAGCAATGTGGCCGGGGCCCGCACGGTGGTCTGGTCCAGTGCTATCAAACCTGACAATCCCGAGATTCTGGCAGCTCGTGACGCGGGCGCCCGGCTGGTCCATCGCAGCGACATTCTGGCCCTGCTTATGGCCTCTAGGATTTCAGTCACCGTGGCCGGAGCCCACGGCAAGACCACCACCAGCGCGCTCTTGGCCCACCTGCTGACCAAGGGCGGACGAGGGGATCTGGCTGATCCCAGCTACGCCATCGGGGGCAGCCTCCAGAGCAGCCAGGGGCCTATGGACGGCGGGCACGTGGGAGCCGGACGGGTTCTAGTGGCCGAAGCGGACGAGTCCGACGGCAGCTTTGGCAAGTACACTCCTGACATCGCTATCATCACCAACGTGGAGCCCGACCATCTAGACCACTACGGCACGGCTGATGCCTTCCACCAGGCCTTTGTGGAACATGCCCGGCATGCCCGACGTTTCCTGGTGATTTGCGGGGACGACCAGGGGGCCCTGGAGGTGTTGCGGCGGCTGCAAGGGGACTGCCGCGCCAAGATCATCGTCTATGCATCAGATCCCCAGCTGAGCATTGACTCCCTGCATGGGGTTCTGGGCTTGGTCCGCATCGGGTCCGAGTCCGAGAGCAGCGGCAGCGGCCGTGAACATTGCCGTCTGGCTCTCCCCGTGCAGGTGCTTCAGGCGGCAGGGTTGGATGCCAGCAAGCCGCTCGATCTGCAGGTGGATTTGGCGATTCCCGGCATCCACAACGCCCGTAATGCAGCAGCAGCCGTCATCGCCGCCGTCCTGCTGGGGATGGATCCTGATACGGCCGCCGCTTCCGCCGCCGACTTCCGTGGTGCCTCTCGACGCTTCGAGGTCCGCGGATGCCAGCATGGGGTCACCGTAGTGGACGATTACGCCCATCATCCCACGGAGATCGCCGCCCTGCTCACCGCCGCCAGGCGACGCTATCCGGGCCGGACCATCAGGGTGCTCTTCCAGCCTCACCTGTATTCGCGCACCGCCATCTTCGCCGACCGGTTCGCTGCTGCTCTGTCCCTAGCGGACGATGTGACGGTAACTGACATCTTCCCTGCCCGTGAGCTGGCCAGCGATTTTCCGGGCGTGGATGCCGGCACCATCCCTGCCACCGCCCGCAAGGCATCGGACCACAAGCCCCAGGACTCAGGGCATAAGTCGACTGAGACCGTCTTCCGGGCCTGTTCGGACATGCGTCAGGCCGCTCTGGATCTGGCCGAACGAGCGGAGCCTGGGGATGTGATCCTGACCGTGGGCGCCGGCGATGTCACGGCCATGGGGCCGGTCATTCTCGATAAGCTGGCTGAACGGGATGAGCAGTGAAGAACGGCAAGAGTCGCAGGGCCTCCAGCGGAGCCTCGTCCAGAACCAGGGCAGTCCGGGCTGCAAAGGCCGCACGGACTGCCCGGTCTGGGCGCACCAGGCCTTCGGAAGAGGAGCAGCGGACCGGTAGAACCGCCAGATCGGGCAAGTCGGCCGCCTCCGATGCTTCGGCACAGGCCAGCCGGTCCAAGGTGGAAAAAACAGGTGGTGAGGGCAGGCGCCTTAAGCGGTCCAAGCGTTTCAAAGGTTCGAAGCGTTTCAGGGGTCGTCCGAGTCGTTCCAAGAATACAAGCAGCTCACGTACTCGTAGCGCCAGATCCGCCTCATCATCCTCCCGCGCTCTGATAAAAGGCAGTAGCGTATCAGTCTCCAGGTCTGCGGCATCCAAGTCCGCGACCTCACGCTCGACAAGTTCGGCCGGAGGATTCGTCGATGCCCGGGCCATACCGCCGGACCGACCCGTCTCAGGCAGAATAGGCACTGATCAGGAAGATCAGGGGCTGGGGATTTTTGTTCGGCCCAAGGTTCTGGATTTTCAGGCTCGGGTGCGCGAGAAGAAGAAGGTCAGCCGCAGGCTGGTCCTGATCCGGACGGGTGTCGTCGTCGTGGTCATGGCTCTGATAGCAGGACTGGCATGGTTGCTTTTTCTCTCGCCGGTCTTTCGCCTGCAGACCGACAAGATCAACGTCAGTGGCGGCAATGCCTGGGTGTCCAACGATCGAGTGGTCTCAATCGTGGCCAATCAGGGTGATCGCTCTCTGCTGCTGATTTCCACCAATGGCGTCGAGCAGGAGATCAGCGGCATGGCCGGGGTGACCGATGCCAAGGTCCGTAAGAGTTTTCCGCATGGTCTGGAGGTGACCTTCGATGCCCAGGAGCCTACTGCGGTCTTCAAGGATGCGCAGCGGAAACTGACGGCTGTAGACAGGCAGGGCAGGGTGCTCAATACTGTGTCCAAGCCAGTGGAGGGGGTGCCGGTCATCCAGGTTGCCACCGTCAAGCGTGCCCAGCAGGATCAGGCGGTCAGGCAGACTCTTCGGATTCTGTCAACCATGCCGGAGGCCATGCGCCATTCGGTGACCAAGGTGACTGCGAAAACCCAAGACTCCATCACCACCGAGCTGGACCAGGGCAAACATGTGATCATCTGGGGTGATGGCTCTGATCTGAAGCTCAAGCAGGCCGTGGTCGACAAGATCATCAACGATCCATCCAAGATTGGCGATAAGCATCAGCTGGATGTCTCGGCGCCCCTTAGGCCCATTGTCAAATAGTCGTTGAAGGAGCTGCCGGCTTCATCAACCTGTCGGTGTCCAGCAGGATGGTCACCGGTCCGTCGTTGACCAGATCCACTCGCATGTGGGCGCCGAAGCGTCCGACGGCAACCGGCACACCGGTTGCCGCCAGGGCCCGGTTCAGATCCTGCCAGACGCTTTGGGCGTGTTGGGGCTCTCCCGCAGCCATGAAGCTGGGACGGTTGCCGCGACGAAGGTCCGCGTAAAGAGTGAACTGGGAGATGGAAAGGATGGAGCCGCCACAGTCCAGGATCGACCGGTTCATCCGGCCCTTCTCGTCGGCGAAGATGCGCATCCGGGTCAGCTTGCGGACGGCATAGTCCACCTGGTCTGCCCCGTCGCCATCCTGGACGGCTACCAGAAGCATGAGCCCCATGCCGATGCTCTGGGGTTTAAAATCGGGATTCGGCCGCCCCTGCTCATCGACAACATCGACCCGGGCACGGCTGACCCGCTGTATGACGATTCTCATGGTTCCAGTCTAAGGACTTCAGGCGTTGTTGTAGTGTCGCTGGGAAAAGCTGGATCGGTATCTGGTTGGGGTCAGGCCGGAGAACCGTTTAAAGACGCGCATGAAATATTTGGGGTCGTCATATCCGCAGGCTTCGGCTATCTGTCTGACGCCCATGGAGGTCGACAGGAGCAGCTCCTGAGCTCGTTCGATGCGGATCCGCCTGATCTGTCCGGTGATACCGATGCCGAACCGCCGCTTATAGATGGTCGATAGGTACGAGGGCGAATAGTTGAAGTTTTCTGCTACGCTGGCAACACTGATCCGGTCGCAGGCGTTGATACGGATCCAATCTTGGACCTTCTGGAGGGTGCTGTCCTCGTCGTCAGCTTCTTGATGGTTCTTGGGCGTGGGTCTTCCCATGGAGATCTCCATGAGCAGGCAGGTCATGAAATAGCTGCAGTAGGGGCTGGGATCCGGGTAGGTGCGCTGGTAGATGTCCAGCAGCTGGTTGAACATGACGGTCAGCCGATTGTTGTCTGCCAAACGAAAATCCAGGGGCAGCACCACGCGTGCCGCGCCCTGGTCATTTCCATCCCTTTGTTCGTCAGGCAGGCCTTGAACCCTATGCCAGTCAGGCAAGGTGAAGTGGGCCCAGTAGAAGGTCAGAGGCTCCTGTCCCAGCCGTCGACTGCCCTCATGAGGGGTGCCGGGCGGGATCAGCAGCAGGCCGCCTGCCTTCAAATCATGATGCCGTCCGGCTACGGTCAGCGGAAGGATGCCCTCTTCAACCAGGATCAGCTCAAAGCTGTCAACGGTGCGGCGCTCGTGGATCCATCCGGGGGTGCCGATGAAGCGCCCCGCGGATTTGAAGACCGCCGCATCGTTGGGGAAACTGGTGATGATTGCCTGATCCGTGCTGACCGTCCTCCCTGTAGCTGAAACCTTGGCCTTGGGACGCGGTCAGTGGCTGGCCACTTCGACGTAGGCATGATAGGGCTGGTCATGGTCAATGGTCCAGAGGGGGACGAATTCCAGGCCGCTGTCCCGGTGACGGAAGACCAGCTTCTCGCCCTGGCGCTCGAAGGCGGACCCGGGATCCTTCCGGTCGATGTTAAGGCTCTGCATATCGGTGCTGGGGCTCAAGGCGGCAAGCACGTAGGGTCCCCAGGCCACGGCAGCCAGGGAAGGTCTGTCCGGGGTGCCGATCAGCCGGATGGTCGGGTCGAATGTCAGTGTAATGGTGGTTCCTGACCAGGAATTCAGACCGCAGGCGCTCGCATCAAGGACCGCCACAGCCGGGTCGGTGCCCATGAGAGCCTGGGAAACCGGGGTTCCGTCGATGTCTATGTGGACCCTGCCGCGGGTCCAGGCGGGAATGCGAAGGGCCAGGCGCGGTCTGTCCAGGGCTTCTATGGTGATGGTTACCTTCTCGGGGTGGCGGTCGTCCACGTCCACGCTCAGCGCCATCTTCTGGTCGATGTCGTTCAGGCTGCAGGGCAGATACTGCTCGATCCACAGGGTCTTCTCATCTGTGTAGAAGGCTCCGTCGGCGTAGTAGAAGTGCGATTCCAGGCCGGTGCCGTGGCAGCAGCTGTTCTCCTCATCGAACTCCTTGCGGCCACCCGGCTGAGTGGGGAAGAAGTAGAGACTGCCGCCCTGAGGCACATGGTCGGTGCTGGCGGCGACGTGGTTGAGTGTGGTCAGCTCGGTGTAGTCTGCATACTCCTGATCCGGGTCGAAGGAGAACAGGAGTGCCGACAGCTTGAGCAGGTTGTAGGAGGCGCAGGACTCGGCGGTGTTGTCCTTGAGCAGGGCGCCAATCACGTCGGGCTGCTGGAACATCTCGCCCTGCCCGGTGCCGCCCATGGCGTAGATGTGATGACCCATGACCGACTTGAGGAAGAATTCCGCCTGCTGCAGGTAGTAGGGCAGACCGGTCTGGCGGAAGAGCTCCACCGAGCCGATGACCTGGGGGATGTGCTGGTTGCCATGCAGTCCGCCCAAGGCATCCACCTTCTGACGCATGGGAACCATGAGGCGGTCGTTGTCGAAGAGCCGGGCGGCATCCAGGTGCTCCTTGCGGCCGGTGATGGCGTACAGATGGGCCAGGGACTCGTTCATGCCGCCAAACTCGCCGGCGATGTACATGCTCCACATGTTCTGAAGCTGCTCGTGGGGGAGCCGGTGGACGCGGTCATAGACCCAGTCACCCAGGTCCGAGGCCACGCGCAGAGCCGTTTCATTGCCTGCGAAATGGTAGGCGTCGATCAGCCCCGCCAGGATCTTGTGCAGGGTGTAGTAGGGCGCCCAGATGGTGGGGTAGGGCGCATACTGCTCCAACTTGTCGAACTGACTCTCGTCGTAGGCGGACAGGAAGCCCGGCTTGGTGGTCCCGCTCTTTGCGAAGGCGGCCTGGACCTCGGCCAGCCCGTCGACCAGATAGGTCAGTTTGGTCCGAATGTCCTCGTCGCCGGTGGCGGCATACCCCAGAGCATATGCGGACAGAACATGCCCGGTGGTGTGGCCGCGCAGGTTGGAGTCCGGAGCGTCCCAGCCGATCATGGGCTTGGCTCCCTTGGTGTCCAGGTGGGCGGCCCGGCGGAATTCCACCAGGAGCTGATCGTCGTCCAGGGTCTTCAGGAAAGCTATCCGTCGGCGCTGGTTGCCTGCCAGCATGCCATCACCGGTCAGCCGCACCCGGGAGATGGGCACGCGGCGGACCTTAGGGCTCGAATCTACGGGCTGTTCGGGGTCTTCATCGATCACCTGAACATTGCATTGCACACGGATGTCGCTGCCGTCTATGGAACCCTGGAAGTCGTGCTCGCCGGTCTGCTCGTCCCGCTGCTCAACGCCTTCGTCCCAGTTGACCCGCTGGGAGACCTTCTGCCCGTCTTTGGTCAGCACGGCCGTGAACATGGGCAGATAGTAGGTGGCGCCCTTGCGCGCCTTGATCTCGATGGGGTAGACCTTGCGCACTTCGATCTTGTTGGGCATCTGCAGCACGGTCACATCGAAGTTGCGCTGCGCCTTGGCGCCGCCCTTGGTGACGGTCGCGGTCAGGGTTACATTCCGGTCGCCTCGACCATATTCGGGTTGATTGACCTTGCCTTGAGGGTTCACCCATCGATCGTCGCTGCTGGCCCATTCGATGGTGGTTCCCTCCACCCCCTCGGTCGGTAGTTTCAGGTCGAAGTCCACGGTGCCTGTGTTGCCGATGTAGATCTGACGGGCCGCCTCGTCGACGCAGTCCTGATCAGTGTGCATGGATGATGTCATGATGAATTACCTACTTCCTCCGCTGACAGGCGGATTCTGGCCGGTCATGGTTTCCGTCGGGTCGTCTCCGATCCGTCGGCGCCGCTCTGCCCCGACGCCTTCGTGCGCCTTACCTCATCAGTCTATGGACGGAAGCCCGGTCAGGAAGGTGGGGGAAATCGTCGAATGGGTGGACAATCTTGTGCCTTTGGCTTGGAGTTGTTCTGGTTAGCTTCTATTTCTTCCCAATCCTTGCAATGGCGGGCTTTCTGAGCAAGGAACGACCTGCCCGGGAAGCCTTGTCCGGTAGCGGCCAGGTGGCATTACCGAGAAATATCCACCTTTTCGCATTCTCTTTGCACCTACGCCCGACGGGATGAGGATTTACGGTTCAGAGTGGAACAGCCTGTGGTTCCACGCAGAGCAAAGGGGTGCCCGCACAACGAGGGTAGGCACCAGTGAGAAGCGAGGAGAAACGTATGGCAACACCAACGGAAAACGGCGGCGAACAACCGGACATTGTGGTCGATGAATCCGGCCTCAAGGTTGACCGACGACAGGAGGAGGAGCTGAACCAGCTGAGAGCGGACCGCTCCTTCTTCGGCTACCCCAAGGGCATCGGTGCCCTGGCAGCCGGCAATTTCTTCAATTCGATCTGTTGGGCCTCTTATGGGGCCGTGACGATCTACTACCTTTATAAGCCTTGGACCCAGGGTCTGGGATTCAGCCAGGGGGAGGCAGCACAGCTTATAGCCATCGTTGCGGCCATCAATTCCATGTTCGGCATCGTGGGCAGCTGGCTGGCGGATAGGGTGTTCGGTGCGCGCAAGGCCCTGGTCATCGGCAACATCGTCAAGGGACTGTCCTGCGGGCTGTTGGCCATTCCGGCATTCTCGATCGGTCAGGGCCGAGCCATGGCCATCGTGGGCATGATCCTCATGAACCTACCCATCATGGGGGCTTCGAACGCCTCGCTGACCGGCATGCTCTTCCACCGCAAGGACAACCGTCGTGACGGCGCTTTCGCCATTCACGCCATTGCCAACAACATCGCCGGGTTCATCACCCCAATCATCTCTGCTCAGCTCGGTCTGCTCAACTATCATTACGGATTCGCCATCGGAGCAGTAGCCGCGCTGATTTACGCCGCCATCATCGGCGTGCCGGGCAATCGTTTCTTCGGTTCGCTGGGCTCCAAGCCCTCACGCCCGCTCAACAGCCAGGAGCGTAAACGCTACGGATGGGGTGCCCTGGGTGTGCTGGTGGTAATCGGCCTGTTCATCGCCGTCCTTCTTGTCACCCACAAGATCAGCGTCAATGCGCTGGCCAATACGGTCAGCTCCTGCACCTTCGTGGTGGCCATCGCCTTCTTCTTGGTCATCTGGCGTTCCAAGAGAATCGTCGGTGTGGAGCGTCGTCGGCTCAAGGCCTTCGTACCCATCGTGATCATGCAGATTGTTGCAGGGGTGGATTACGCCATTCAGGGCACCACCCTGCTCATGTTCCTGGACCAGCGGATCAACAGAAAGTTCGGCAGTATTGAAATCGCGCCGGGCTCCTTCAACACTCTCGTGGGCATCATCGCCATGCTGGCCGGCATCTTCTTCAGCTGGTTCTGGCTGACCGACACGGGCAAGCGTTGGAAGTCCACCAACCGTCTCTGGTTCGGATTCGCTTTCTTCGGCATCTCTAATTTGCTGCTGATCGTTCCCACTGTGGTGCTCAATCCTCATACGGCTAGATATTCCGTGCTCTGGCTGCTGCTCTACTATGTGGTCTCCAACTTCGGCGGCTTCCCCTACGGCGTTGCAGCCAACTCGACTGTAGCGGCCATAGCCCCCAAGTCCTATGAGACACAGATGCAGACCGCTTTCACTCTGTCAGCTGCCATCGGCACGGCTATCATGCTGCTGGTTTATGGCAAACTGACCACCCTGGACCAGCAGCTGCCGTTGATGCTGATCATCGGCATCATTGAAATTGTCGTGGCTGTGGCGGTCATGCTCTTCCGAGGCAAGATCGACGCGACGGTCATGTCGGATTGAGCAACTGGTTCCCTGCCGGAGGATCGGTCTTCTGCAGGGAACCGTGATACATGACAGTTGTGTGTATGAATGACCTGCGCGTCTGGTGCTCGGGTCAGGGCCGATTGCCCTGATTCGGGCGTCAGACGCGCAAGTTTGTGCTTGGGGTTGGTGATGCCGGGTATCGCCGATTTCTAAAGCGGCACCCGGTGCCTCGTGTTTGCACAGAGGTAGCCATCAATTGACCGCTGCGGTCATAATCCAGTCGGTCTGAATGTCTGTGCCCAAGGTGAATGTGTGCTCGCCGGTCCGTTTGAAGCCCATGGCTTGGTAGAAACGTTGAGCGGGTTCATTGCGCTCCCATATGCCCAACCAGATTGTGCTCAGATCCCGGTTCCTGACTCGTTCGAAGGCCTGATTGACCAGCATGGTGCCCAGTCCCTGGCGTTTGAAGTCTGATAGAACGTATAGCCGCTCGATCTCCATGGAAGTATCACCGAACTGCTCCGTCTGGGCCTTCCCAATGTTGAGCTGCATGTAGGCTGCGGGAGTGCCGCCCACGCTGGCCAGCATAAAAACGGATTCGGGTTCAGACAGTTGCGACTTGACCAGTTCGGGGGAGAAGGAGTGCCGGAGGTAATCGTCCATGTTCTCCCGGCTGTTGTCGGCGGCGAAGGTGTCACGGAAGGTGATCATGCCCATGGAACGTATCAGCCCGGCATCATCCGAGGTGCATTGCCGTATTACTGCGGTCATGATGGCGACTCCTTTCCTCTTGAGTTTGTTTGTTGTTGGGATATATCTGTGCTGATGGGGCATTATTCTCAATTGACGATCTTGAGCCCGAACACGCAGGCGACCAAGCCGATGATGAGCAGAATTCGGGCAAGCGAAATTGGCTCCGATCCTGTAGCCATGGCGTAGAGGACAGTCAAGGCAGCTCCGATGCCGACCCAGACCGCGTAGGCTGTACTGGTAGGGATGCTGTGCATGGCAAAGGCCAGACCAACCATCTGAGATCAATCCCACGATAAAAAAGATGTCGGGGACGACTTTGGTAAAGCCTTGAGACTTGCCTAAGGCGGTTGCTCAGGCCGATTCACAGATGCCGGCGAGTATGAGTACGATCCACGAGGACATGGTTCCCTTTCGGCAAGTCTTGTCGCTGTCCGGGTACCTGACCATCGTCCGGGAACCTGAATCAGATTCTGAGCATCAAAATAGCACGAGGGTAACACTCTGATACATGAATAAGCAGGTGGAGTGGCCAACGGTCCATTGTAAGAAGGAATCAGGGTTAGTTCAGGGTCGTTTCAGGGGTTTGCCGGATGTTGTCTTCTGTGTCGATCGGCTATTCATATACATATAAGGAACTGGCAGAGTGTACGCACGAGGATGTGGCAGGTGAATGAATCATGACTTGGGCCTTACGTGATCTGAAAGCCAATAGCGGCATTTGGGCTGGCGTCTTTATCGTTCTTGTGGTCACACAAACCTTGCTCTGTGCCATGAGTGTGAGCATGGGAATCAACAGCTATTACCAAGGTCTGTCGGTCAAGACCAGGGATCCTGCTAAGAGCTTGGCTTCGGCTCTGAGTCTGGTCTTCCTCACGGTCATTGTGCTCGGCTGTCTGGTGATCAAGCAGACCCTGCAGGCATCAATTCGCCAACGTCGGCAGGGGCTGGCCCTTCTCTCGCTGCTGGGAGCTACGCCTAAGCAGGTCCTGGTGCTTACGCTTTTGCAGGTGATGATTTTGCTTCTGCCGGCCTCCCTTGTTGCCGTGGCTCTTTCACCTGCGCTGGCTGTAAGGATCCTCGATTGGTATTCCACCGGGATGCGAATGCCGGTACATTTCGCTTTTACCTGGCGCGGTTTTCCTAGGTCTGCCCTGACTGGTCTTGCAGTGGGATTGGCCACGGCCGTCTTGGCGACCAGCCGGACATTGCGGGATTTGAGGAAGATGACACCAGTCCGGATGGTGCACCGTGCTGAGGAGAGCGAATCGGTTGAACGGCCGAGACATGGACGTGGTCTTGTGGCCCTTTTCCTTGGGCTGGCCTTGCTGCTATTGCCGTTGCCTGTCTTTGCCTATCTTTCGCACAGCGACTCTGGGTCCTTGGATCCTAAGCAAGTCCGGGCGGTCATAAGTGCCGTTGGAAGTGGACCGCTTTTCGCCATTCTCTTGCTGCTGATAGCCTTGGCTCGCGCTGGTGGGCCGGTTATAGGCAGGGTCACTCAACTCTGGACTGCTCTGGTGCCGTCATCGTCTGCCGTCTGGCGGGTAGCGCGTTCACAGGCTGTGGTCAGAAGCAAAGACACGACATTCGGTTCAACGGTCATAGCGTTGACCGCCTGCATGTTTCTGGTCGGCGGTCTGCTGACTGCCGGAGGCACCAGTACCGTCGCTATGAACAAGGTGCCGGGAATACCGAGTGCCACAGCGGGCGGGACTTTGGAGTTGCTCTATGGTTTCTGGGCAGCGCTGCTGGTCGCCCTGGTCGGCGTGATCGCGGGGTTCGCCATCGCCGCTCGGGATCGTGACCTCGATCTGGCGCTCCTGTCAATCGCTGGGGCAAACCCGCAGCAGCTTACTGCTATATCCACATTGGACGGCACCATCGTGATGACTACAGGCATTATCATCGCAGCAGGCGGCACCGGACTGGTCGGACTAAGCACAGCTACGGTCTACTGGCCTCTTGTCCACACTTTGTCCATAGTCTTTCCTTGGCAGTTCTTCCTTATATGCGGGTTGCCGATCATCATTGTCGGGTCACTGGCGACCATGCTGACGGCGCGGCCTGCTTTGAAGCGCTCGCCCATGGCCATTTTGCAAGGCGCTATAGGCGAATGATCGGCAGTGAGCTTTAATTGTTGGGTCCGCGATGTGTAATTGAGCGGTCTTGCCAAGCATTGATTTCGGCCATGGCTGTGTGTGGCATATTCATCAACGGGCAGTTCCTTGTCGTATAGGCCAACACAGGTCAATACGATAAATACATGCTGGATGCTCGAAGATGAGTATCGCCATTATGGCAAGTTATTCTTTAGGAGATCCTGTGGACGGTTAACCTTTAACATAGGAGTAGATAAACAATTAGCGGTCAAATTTGTGTATCGAGTACAGTGAGTCGTGTGGGTCGGAACAAGGCTTGATTGCCGAGACTTTCACTTATGTCACAGTGTTTGGTCGTGGTTGCCGGTGGTCATCAAGGTAAGAACCATTCGATTCTTATCGCGCTTGTACACTAGGAGCCAGTCTGCGTCGACATGTAGTTCCTCGTATTCGGACCAGCGTCCTTTCAACTGGTGCTTTCGATATTTACGTTTAAGCAGTGCTGAATTGTAGTTAGCCAAATCGTCGAGCACTTGATCGAGCCTGCTTAAGTCGAAATGCTTCTTCTTGATTTTCTTGACATCACGCAGGAATTTTTGCGTATATGCAAACTCATACATGATGGATGATGTCTTTCATATTCTCTGCATCACCCACGTGAGTGACCGGTGAAGCCTCGGCTTCCTCCATTTCCCTGTCAAATTTGGAAAGTTGGGAGCGGAATGGAAGCCCTCCCTCGCGCAACGACTGAGAGAGGAACATGTTAATTGCCGTGCCGAGATCAAGGCCTAGGTCTTCGAAAAGCTGTGAGGCCCGACGTTTCATATCCTCGCTGGTGCGAATTTGAATTCTCGCTGTCTCTTTCATTGCTTTCGCCTGCTTCAATTGCTCAATTATTTGTCTTAGCTCCAAAATTATATCATTATTGCTCCGGATGGAGTTACCTTGGAGTCATTTAAACACTGCAAGTAAAGAAACGAGGATGGCCTGAGATTCATGAGTAAGGTTATTGACAGTGTGATGTACAAAGTAATCCGGAAAGATGGATCCTTGAACTGTAAAACGGTATGACAAGGGCCAGCCAAGTTGCCTCGGCTGGCCCTTGTCTTGTGGAGCTGCGGGGAATTGAACCCCGGTCCGGTGACCGCACCCTCAGTCTTCTACGTGCGTAGTCTGCTGGCCTTTGTGGCTATCTGTCTGCCCCCACCTGTGTCGCAGACAACCGGTGGCGGGCATAGCCGCAGAAAAAGTCCCCGAACCGCCCTGTGGCGCGGCAGTCCAGGCAAGTCTTCTTAATGACGCTCAGCATCCCCCCGAAGGCGAAGGGGAGTGAACGGAGCAGCTGCTCACTGGTTAATCCTGGCGCGAAGCTCAGGCAGCGAGAGCGAACTCAGTGCGGTTAGATTTAGCACTTGTTGTTTGCGGGAGGACATTAACGAGCGGACCCCCGCGTTCTCGGCACGCTTCCCTGCGACGAACAGGTCACCGTCGAAACCGATCAGCCCCAATCTTGAATTATCAAGCTCCGCTGGTGCCATTCCGGACCAGCCTCGTCAGTATACAACAGATGGACGCTGTGGATATTCCCGCTTCTCCCTGGGCATTGTCTTGGATCCTAGTCAAGCCGCAGAGTCCTGTCGACGCGTGGCAGCTCATCGGCATCCGGTAAATTCTCAATTCCGTAGATATAAGTTTGGTCCCGTCCTGTCGGCATTGACGGCTCGACCTGGCGGGACCACAGTCATGCTCAAGGACAGGACTCATTGGCCCTGCTGGCCTAGATAGTCGGGGATATGCTCAGGATATTCGGGCCAAGCGCCCTGCTGGGTGCAGACGAAGGCAGCGGTGTTGACTGCAGCCCGGTGGGCCTGAGTCAGGGAGGCCCCCAATAGGCGGTTGATTGCGAAGGTGCCGGAGAAGGCATCGCCGGCCCCGACTGTGTCGGCCACAGTGATTTTAGGCGTAGGCAGGTGTGAGGACTGCCCATCCGCCAGGTAGATTGTACTGTAGTCGCTGCCGGCGGTCAGCACGATGGTGTCCAGATGCCACTGGTCCATGAACCAGCTGCAGAGCTCGTCGTCGGTGGCCCCAGGAATGTGGAACATGTCGCGCAGGGTGACCAGTTCCTCGTCGTTGAGCTTGAAAACCGTGGCCATGTCCAGCAGTTCCTGGATTAGATCCTTGCTGTAAAAGGTGCCGCGCAGGTTGATGTCGAAGAAGCGCATGGCATGGCTCTTGGTGTGGCGCAGGACCTGCAGGCAGGTTTCGCGGGACCCACTGCTGCGCATGCTCAACGTGCCGTAGCAGACGGCGTCGGCCTTGCTGGCCAGCCCGGCCAGGTCATCCGTGTATTCCAGATGATCCCAGGCCACATCAGGCTTGAAGACGTACTGGGGGATGCCCTCGGTCAGCTGGACCTCGACGGTGCTGGTGGGGTGGTCGTTGTGCTGTAGGAAGGCATCGACGCCGGCCTTCTGGACCGCCTCCTCAAGCTCCCGGCCCAGGTCGTCCCGGCCCACGGCGCTGAAGGCATAGCCTTCCGCCCCGTTCTTTGCGGCATGATAACTGAAGTTGACCGGTGCTCCACCGGCCCGCTTGCCTGTTGGCAGGACGTCCCAGAGGATCTCGCCGATGCTGAGGACCACGGGTTTACTGGTCATGGTGTTCCTTTCCTGACGACGGGCGATGTGCCCGCCTTGTGTTTGCTGATTTCACAGTTGTGCGGCCCATGCTGGCCGGGTGCTCCAAAAATTGGCTGGCCGCCACCGCAGCGGCTCCGGTCAGTGTGGCATCGGCTGGAAGACGGGAGAGCAGAATCTGCGTGTGCTCGCGCAAGCCGGGCAGGGCGCGTTGGGATACTATGGTTCGAACTCGTTCCAGTAGGCGGGAACCAGCGGCGGCCACCATGTCTCCGATGATGATTTGAGCAGGGTTGTAGGCGTTGACGATGGTCACGCAGCCATAGCCCACGTAGTCGGCTATTTGATCCACCAAGGTCCGGGCGACCTGCTGGCCCGAGCGGGCCTGGTCGAACAGACTTGTGCAGGCCTTGGCGTGGGTCATGGTCTCGATTCCAGGGAAGTGATCCCGCATATCCGGCTGGCACATGCGGCGGTGGATGGCTACCGCCGAGCAGTAGCATTCCAGGCAGCCGCGGTTGCCGCACTCGCAGGACAGGCCATTCAGGTCGATGCTGACGTGGCCGATTTCGGTGGCCGCTCCCTGGCTTCCGTCCACCAGGGCGCCTCTGTCTATGACTCCTAATCCCACGCCTTCGCCCACCAGGAAGTAGGCCATGCTGGAAGCGCTCACGCGGGGGTCGAAGAGGCTCTGGGCCAGCGCGCCAGCTCGTGCATCCTGCTCGATGAAGGTGGGTACGCGGAAAGCCTGGCCGAATTCGTGTATAAAGTCCACGCCACGCCAGCCGGGCATGCTGGTAACCAGGGCGATGCGGCCGGTTTCTCGCAGGTAGGGGCCCGGCACAGCCATGCCCACGGCCACGATGGTGGGGTTTGTCTCCAGACGTTTTCTCACTCGCGTTCTGACTTCAGTTACTGTGCCGGGGATGTCATCGGGATCGACGGGGGGCAGCTCCTCCGAGTCCAGGAGATGGCCGCTGATGTCGAAGAGTCCGATGCTGACCAAACTGCGGGCGAACTTGACTCCGATGACCTGGTAGCGGTCGGCGTTCAGGGCCAGGCCGATGGATCGACGGCCGCCCTCTGAGTCCATGCTTCCGGTCTCGCTGATTAGGCCCAAGCTGATTAGGCGGGCCACCAGCTTGCCTACGGCCGCCGGCGTCAGGTTGAGGTCCCGTGCCATCTGGGCTCGTGAACTGGTGCCGTGCTGATGCAGATATTGGACGATGCGTGACTGATTGAGTTCGGAGAGGGCCTTTGGTGTGCTGGCGTATGGACTGCCGCGCATGTCGACCTCCTCCTTGAGTAGTACAGTCTCACGATCTTCGTGCACTTTATGAACAACGTTTATATATTAACACTGTTTATTATCCTTTCACAAACTTTCAAAGTTGTTCAAGGTTTCTCGACAAGACAATCCCGTCGTTGGCCGCTTCATCGCAGCCAAGAAGTTCATCAGCCTCTACTTCTTCACCAGTGCGATGGATAGTAGGTTCTTGTAGGCTCGCAGTCCTAAGCGAGCTGCTTGTGCGGTGGATATTGGGCTCTGACGGTGCCCGTTCGCCCTAAACGCCGGCACCTCTTCTCGTCTCCGGCTTATGGGTAGACTGATGAGGTGGCCATCGATGGTCATGGCTGGAGCATGTCAACGACGCGGTCGTCAGTGGCATCAGTCTATTGCACGAAAGGTATGGATCATGAGTCTTGATAATGGCATCGACACCGTCGCCGATCCGTCGAAGGAGCGGCCGCTGGCCCTGATTCCCCGGCCGCTTCACATGCAAAGGGATCGGGGTCAGCTGCTGTTGCCAGTGGCGGGCAGAATTGTCTGCGGTTCAGCAGTTGACCAGGAGCTGGCTTCCGTCCTCAGCGACCAGTTGACAGATACCATCAAGCAGGCTACGGGTATGGTCTGGGATCATTCGCGAGGGGGGGCTTGGACTGGCGCAATCAGTCTGGACCTGGACCAAAAACTTGGTCCTCAAGAGTATCTTCTGAGCATCGCCGATCAGGGGGAGCGCCGCCCCATCGTGGATGTCCGCGGCGGCGACGGTCAGGGACTGCGATGGGGGGTACAGACCCTCCGCCAGGTCATCATGCAATGCGGTCCGGTGCTTCCCGCCTTGCACATTCAGGACCGCCCCGCCTATCCAACGCGCATCTACAGTCTGGATGTGACCCGCGGTCGGGTGCCCACCATGGAATGGCTGCGGCACTGGGCGGACATATTGGCCCTGTATAAGTTCAATCAGCTGCAGCTCTACATTGAGCACACCATGGCTTTCCCGGGCATGAGCGAGGCCTGGAGGGGCACAAGCCCTCTGGAGCCCGGGCAGATCACCGACTTCGATGACTATTGCGCCCGCCTGGGCATCGAGTTGGTGCCTTCGATTTCCACCTTCGGCCACCATTACACCAGCCTTCGCACTCGCGGATTCAGGGATCTGGGCGAGTTTCCCGAGCAGGCGGACCGGCCCTACTCTTTTATAGAGCGCCAGGAGCATCACACCATCAATGTCAACCATCCACAGGCCCTGGCATTCTCCACTGGGCTGATTGACGCCTATGCGCCGCTTATGCGTACGCGTAACTTCAATATCGGCGGAGATGAGACCTTCGATCTGGGCAAGGGGCGTTCGCGGAAGGATGGTTCCAGCAAGGATCCTGCTGACATGTATGCCGATTATCTGATTAGCCTGTGCGATCACCTGCATGGGCAGGGTCGCCATCCCATGTTCTGGGGCGATGTCGCTGTGTCCATGCCCAGAATCTTGGACAGGCTGCCCGAGGACTGTACGCTGCTCAACTGGCTCTATGACCCGCAGGTGGAACCGGACAAGGTTGCCCTTGTAGCCTCGACGGGGGCCCGACAGGTAGTCTGCTCGGCCGTTCATGCCTGGAATCTTCTCCTTCCTGGAATCGACAATGCCTGGAAGAACATCAGCCGTCTGAGTCAATATGGGATCCAGTACGGTGCCGTTGGAGCCATGGTCACCGACTGGGGTGATTACGGGCACATCAACGATCCGCGCATGAGCTTGCCTGGCATGGCCTACGCTGCGCAGTGCTTCTGGAACCCCAATGACGATGATCGAGACCGGGTGGACAGGGATCTGGGCCTGTTGGTCTATGGGGATGCGGCGGGGGACTATCTGCCGGCACTGATCCAAGCTGGCTCCAGTGCGGTCTTCGGCTGGGACGATATGGTGCGTTACTGGGAGCTTGATGACGGACATGGGGGCCTCAACCAGGATGTGGCCTCTACATTGCCGGGCGCAGGCGTGCCTGCACTGGATTCGTCTGCCGATCTCGACGAAGCTCGACGGAGCCTGCTTAAGGCTTTGCGCATTCGTCTTGAGCAGGTGGATCAGCGTGACGCTCTGCTGGTCGACGCGGCTGTACGCATGGGCAGGGCGGCCGCCGGATGCCGGGCTGATGCGCGCAGAACTTTGCAGGCTCAGTTGATAGCTGTCCATGGTCAACGCCTCTTTAACGCACTGGGTCGTAGTCTGGCCGTTCGCTATGGCGTTCTGCCTGGAGCTCCGGATGCAGAAGGCGATCGGGGCCTGGCCGATGCTTTTGAGATCTGGTTTGAGTCTTACGCTACGGTCTGGCGTCAGGTCAGTCGGGAATCAGAGTTGGGAAGGATCGCCTCTGTGATTTGGGGCTTCGCCGACACTCTTCGGAAGGGAGCGAACTCCTGATCGGATCGATTGCGAGTTCATATCGAAAGGCGGGAAGAGCGCGAGAATGATCATCAATGAGTAGAGCATGGCTCTGCGGCTTTTTGGACGTTTCTTGCACGAAGTCTTAGGATTGCATAAATCTCGAGCCAGGAAAATGGTCTGTGCCTCGTCTGCCGGTTTTAAGCTTTGGCCGGTTTTATGCCAAAGCTTAAAACCGACAGGATAATTGTCCTACCAAGACGAGTTCGGTTTTTTGTCGTCGGGTGCTTGTTGAGCACTGGGTCTTATACGGCGAAGGAGCTTCTTGAAATCAGCTGAGTGGTACTAGGGGGAGTGATACCGCTTCTATATAATTCAACGAATTGACAAAATCGATTCATCCCTCTACTCTTGTTGCTCAGGAGGCAGGAATTGGTTTCCTCCCCTGTAAACGCTGTAAAGGCAAATGCAATAGGCAAAGGAGCATTTCGGATGGGTTTGTGGGACGTTGACAAAATCGAATATGTGGGTCGCCAGGGCGTCAAGGAAGGCCTGGGCTTCCGCTACTACGACAAGAACAAGGTGGTGGCCGGCAAGCCTATGAAGGACTGGCTGCGTTTCGCCGTGGCCTGGTGGCACACCTTCAACCAGGGTCTGGTGGATCCCTTTGGCGATCCCACCGCTCAGAGGCCCTACTACCGCTACACCGATCCCATGGATCAGGCGCTGGCCAAGGTGGATTACGCCTTCGAGCTCTTCACCAAGCTGGGGGTCGAGTTCTTCTGCTTCCACGACCGTGACCTGGCTCCCGAGGGCGACACCCTGCGCGAGACCGATGCCAATCTTGACAAGGTGATCGACCGCATCGAGGCCGCCATGAAGGACACGGGCGTCAAGCTACTATGGAACACCTCGTCGCTCTTCACCAACCCTCGTTTCGAGGCCGGTGCCGGCACCTCGCCTTTCGCTGATATCTATGCATATTCGGCAGGCCAGCTCAAGCACAGCCTGGAGATCGGCAAGCGGCTCGGTGCTGAGAACTACGTCTTCTGGGGCGGTCGTGAGGGCTACGAATCCCTTTGGAACACCCGAATGAAGGAAGAGCAGGACCATATGGCCGCCCTCTTCCATATGTGCGTGGACTACGCCAAGGAGATCGGCTTCGACGCGCAGTTCCTGATCGAGCCCAAGCCCAAGGAGCCCACCCTCCACCAGTACGATTACGACGCGGCCACCACCATCAACTTCCTGCGCACCTACGACCTGCAGGATAACTTCAAGCTCAACATCGAGGGCAACCACGCCAACCTGGCCATGCACACCTATCAGCATGAGGTCCGCGTGGCCCGAGAGGCTGGATTCCTGGGATCCCTGGATGCCAACCAGGGCGACAAGCTGATCGGCTGGGACATGGATGAATTTCCCTCGGACCTCTACGATGCCACCGCCGTCATGTGGGAGGTGCTGGCCAATGGGAGCATCGGGCCCCGCGGAGGCCTGAACTTTGATGCCAAGCCGCGCCGCTCCTCCTTCCTGCCTGAGGACCTCTTCAGGACCCACATCGTGGGCATGGACACCTATGCCGCTGGTCTTCTGGTCGCTGCCAAGATGCATGAGGATGGTTATATCGAGCAGCTACAGCAGGAGCGCTACTCCTCCTTCGAATCCGGCATCGGCGCCACTGTTGAGGACGGCACAGCCACGCTGGCCTCCCTGGAGGAGTACAGCCTTGACAAGCCACAGGCGGAACTGATCGCCGCCGACAAGTCCGACCACCTTGAAGTGGTCAAGGCCACCATCAACAACTACATCGTCGAGGCTCTGGCCCAGGCCTGAGCATAAGAAAATTCTGTCTTCGGCCTCATGCGATGCTCCTGGCACTGTGTGGGGCCGAATTTTCTTATTTGAGGTGTTGTGCCTGCAGGTTCGCGATGAATTAGGACAAGTCATATTTGGTCCTCGTATCGTTGACTGAAGTTAAGAATGCTGGCAATGTCAGGCGTGCCAATGGTGCCTCCCGGGGTCTGCATTAAGTAAGCAGATGCCGCCGTTGCTAATTCCATGCAATGGCGCGACGACCCCAGTCAGGAATTTATCTAGGCCGCCAACCAGTCGAATCCCAGCCTAAATGGCTCAATGTGAGTGCTCCTCGGTTCCAAGTCTTCACGTGGCCACGGTCTTGTCGGCCGCGCCTCCCGAATACATCGAGAGGCTGCCGGTGAGCGCCGTATGCCAGGACTAAACAACTGGCAATGTCTGCCGGTTTTGGCAAGCGGCCGATTGATTTCTTTGAATTCATTAATCTCGCCATAGTTTCAGGAGCCTTTGCCAGCGCTTTCAAAGATTTGAATGCTCAGGACTTCATGGAGGGGCAGACTATTTCGATGGTCAACGAGTTAATGAGGACTTTAATCAAAATTCAAGAGTATTCGCTTTGTCTGGCAATTCCAGCTTTATCGGGTCTGCGTCAACTCTAGCGTGAACAATACAATCGACAAGACCTATGAAGGCTGAGCCTGCTTCAAATACATGCTGAAAGTCTACCAAAAGGATTTGGTCAAGTAAAACAATGAAATAGTTTTACACAGTGACGGATCTGTGATTCGATTCATAAGGTAGATCTCCTTCTGGTACGAAAGACAAGACTCGTCAAAGGTATCTTCAAACTTGAACAGGGGAAAAGGCACCGGTATCTCAATTGTGTACCGACAGTCGAGTTGCGCCAATGGGTTTTTCATTGGCATTGTCTGTGTTCGAGCGCTGTCTACTTGCACCTTAGACAGTAGTCTGAAGATTAGTGATTGCTCTGACTTTTCTCCGTTTGATCATCAGCCTTTGACGACACGCCGGCAATTTGGGTTATCAGCCTGGATTATCGGGTTTTATCGTGTGAGTCATTGCTTCTCTGCGAATCGTGCTACAATTTAACTAAACCGCTTTAGTTATCAATGTTGAATCGGCTGAAACGAGGAGGTTTGCGGGATGCAGCTAAACGTGGGGCGTGAACTCGACAGGTGTGATCGAGTCATGAGGCAACGACTGTTGCCTTATGTCGATCGGCCGGTTGGCCATTGCAATGTCAGGGCCTACCGGATCCCTGGCGAGCCTATTGCTTCCCAGGACTTCTTCACTCGCTTGGCTAAAGGAGATATTCCCTTTGAGCACATGGCCGTAGGCGAATCCTGGGGGACCACCTGGGGGACCACTTGGATGGAAATTTCAGGAAGCATTGACCAGGATCACCGCGATGAAACCCCGTTGGAACTAATCGTGGACCTTGGGTGGCAGCCAGACTCACCGGGGAGCCACTACGAGGCAGAGGCTTACCGCCCCGATGGTTCCATAATTAAAGCCGTTAACCCGAAGAATAAATGGATTCCCCTTGATGGCAGAGACTGGAAAGGGTCAGCCATTGATGAAGAACCTTCGCTTATCAGGTCCGATGGCACTTTTACCCTCTATCTGGAGGCAGCCTGCAACCCGCTCATACTCGGAGTTCCTCCATTCGTTAAGACTCGTTTGGGTGAAGGCACCACGGGCCGAGCCGACGAGCCTAACGCTCTGAATCAGCTGGATGTCTGTCATTTCGATTATGAGATGTGGAACTATGCCATGGATCTGGAAGCGGTCAGCCAGATCATCCGGGAGTGCGACCCCAAGCAGCCACGCTATTGGAGGCTGGGTAAGGCCCTGCAGACTTCCTTGAACAGCTATCGGGAGGGTGATGCAGCTAGTCTGCAGCAGGCCCGTACGGCCCTGGCCGAAGAACTCAGCCTGCCGGCTGTGTCAAGCAGTTTGGATCATGCAGTAGTAGGTCATTCACACATTGATTCGGCCTGGCTTTGGCCCAAGCGTGAAACTCGCCGAAAGGTAGCCCGTACAGTCTCTAATATGCTGGCGCTGATGGAGCGAGATCCCGATTTTATCTATGTAATGAGTTCCCCACAACAGTATGCCTGGCTTGAGGCTGATCATCCAGATCTGTTTGCTCGCCTTTTGCGTCGCGTCAAAGAGGGACGCTTCATTCCTGTGGGTGGCATGTGGGTCGAATCTGATGGGATGTTGCCAGCGGGTGAATCATTGACACGCCAGTTCAGCTATGGAAAACGCTACTATCGTGAGCATTTAGGCGTAGATACCGATGTAGTCTGGGAGCCTGACAGTTTCGGCTATACGGGCCAGTTCCCTCAAATTGCCCGGCGTGCTGGCATGCGTTATTTCCTTTCGCAAAAGATCTCATGGAATGACACTACAAAGTTCCCTCATCATACTTTTGACTGGCAGGGTATCGATGGCACGCCTATATTCACTCACTTTCCACCGATGGATACCTACTCCTCAAGCATGACTGCCCGGGAGCTTAATCATTCTGAAGAAAACTACCAGGACAAAGACTTCTCCGATAGAGCCATAGTCCTGTGCGGCTATGGTGATGGAGGCGGCGGCACTACTCGCGAAATGCTGGGTCGGTTTGACCGTCTGCGTGATGTGGAAGGTGTTGCAAAGGCACGTTATGAGACTCCGGATGATTTCTTCCGTGAATCCTGTAAACAGATTCATCAACGCGCTGGTCGAGAGATGCCGGTCTGGAAAGGCGAACTCTACCTGGAGCTCCATCGTAAGACACTGACTTCCCAGCAGGATATGAAGCGTGGCTGCCGGCAGGAAGAAGCAATGCTGCGTACTGTGGAGTACCTGTGCGCTTATGCTTCCCTGGCTGATGCGAATTATGACTATCCTCACGCTGAGCTGGATCAAATCTGGCGAACTTTGCTGCTGAACCAATTCCACGACATTCTGCCCGGTTCAGCCATCTCTTGGGTTCATCGACTCGCTCGCGAGGATTATCAGCGTGACATTGATCGCTTGAGAGAAATCGGTCAAGAGGCCGCCAGCGTCGTTACCAGAGCACAGAAGGAAATCGAACGCGTACCTTCTGCGCTAATAAACCCCATGGATATTGATGGGAATAACGCTTGGCGGGCTGTACCGTCAGTGCCCAAGGCAGGCGGACCAACAGCTATGGTCCAAGTTTCTGCCAACGACCAGGGATATATTCTCGACAATGGCCTTATCAAGGCGGTTGTGGGGACTGATGGCACAGTCCACTCCTTGCTGGATGTCGTTTCCGGACGAGAGCTGATTCCCAGGGGTTCAACAATGGGTGGCTACGAACTGCTCAAGGATGAGCCCACTATGTGGGATGCGTGGGATTTGGAACGTGACGCCCTGCTTACCGCCATGCCGGTGGATGACCCTGTTCAGATCACTGCGAAGAAGTCCGGGGTGGACGTGGTCCGAACCCACGGTGACACGCGGATCACTACGGGCATCAGCCTGTCGCCTGGGGCCAGGAGGCTGGACTTCACCGCTTCCGTGGACTGGCATCAGGATGAGCAGTTGCTGAAAGTGGATCTTCCCTTGGCTATCCAAGCACGTTATGCCCAGTTTGAATGTCAATACGGATTCATTGACCGGCCTATACAGAAGAACAATGCGGCTGAAGAGGCGCAATTCGAAAGTTGCACCCACCGGTTTGTGCGGGTTAGGGATGACGATCTAGCCGTTGGCGTGGTAAATGCCTCGACCTATGGCGGCGATACCACACCTATTCCAGCTGATCCGGCTCATGGTAAGGAGGCAGGAACTTTAGTTCGTCTGACACTGCTTTCTGCGCCAGTTTTCCCAGATCCGGACACTGACCGAGGTCATCATGAGTTTGCCTGGTCCGTGGTCCCTAACGAAGACCAAAACGCTGTCTTAGCTCAAGCTTATCGGCTTAATGCTCCTGTCTTCCCAGATGGTCTGCCTGACGCAGAGCCTCTGGTGAGTTTGGACACCATCTCCGGAAGGCTAGTCATTGACTGGATGAAGATGGCTGACGATGGCAGTGGTGATCTGGTGATTCGTGTATATGATCCTGATTCCTCCCCTGCCTGCGGTCGTCTGAGGCTGGGACCGTTGTTGAAGGGGGCTACGGTACGAGAGACCGATTCCTTGGAGGAGTCGCCCTTGCCTGACGATTTGCGTCATGGATTGGTAGATAAAGGTGAGGTGAATGCTGAAGGTGCCTCTCTGGAGTTTATGCCCTTCCAATTCACCACCCTCAGACTGCACCAACCACAAATTATCGGCAAATAAGATCGAAAGAACAATGAAGGGTCATTGATTATGTTGCTTAAAGTACAGCGTGAGGTTGATCGCTGCAAGCGGGTCATGAATGAGCGGGTACGCCCTCATATCCACCATGTGCTCGCCCAGTGCGATGTACAGGCTGTTCGTTATACGG
Organism: Bifidobacterium polysaccharolyticum; assembly: GCF_016101585.1. GTDB lineage: Bacteria > Actinomycetota > Actinomycetes > Actinomycetales > Bifidobacteriaceae > Bombiscardovia > Bombiscardovia polysaccharolytica. Next base: position 565,667 of record NZ_JACFQG010000001.1, on the reverse strand, counting down.
GGGAACCGGTGAATCCGTCAACCTTCCTTGATGAAGCACGGCATGGGGGTGTGGCATTCACCCCTCTTGCCGTCGGTGAGCCATGGGGCACCACATGGGGGACGACGTGGATGAAAGTGACTGGCCAATTGCCTCGCAACTCAGGCAATGGACACCCGATCGAACTGCTTTTCAATCTGGGTTGGCTGGATTGGCCAGTTGGCGGACACATCGAAGGAATGGTGTATCGGCCTGATGGCTCGGTAATCAAGGCCATCCATCCACGTAACTACTGGATTCCATTGGTTGATGATCAAGGCAAGGCGGACCAAGTCGTTGATCATGACGGAGCCTTCACTGTCTACGTTGAAGCGGCATACAATCCTAACGTCCCGTCTTTCACGGTTACGAGTCTTGGCGATGCCCCCACGGGCAAGGCGGATGAGCGTTACGTCTTTGAATCGGTGCAAATCGCCGAATATGATCACGAAGTCCATGAATACTGGATAGACCTCGACATCGTCAGCGGCGCTGTAGAACAGTTGGATGCCGGTTCGCCACGGTATTGGAAGCTGGCCAAGGCGCTACAGCGTTCCATGAACATCTTTGATGGAGCTGATGAAGAGACTGTGAGAGCCACCCTGCCTGCTGCGCGTGAAACGCTGGAAGCGGTGATGAATAAACCCTCTGCACCTTCTGCTTTGCAGCTATCCGCCATGGGGCATGCTCACATCGATTCAGCTTGGCTTTGGCCTGTGCGTGAGACCAAACGCAAGGTAGGACGGACAATCGCCAATGTGCTGACCCTCCTGGATAACGATCCAAAGTTCTGCTACGTCATGAGTTCTGCCCAGCAGTATGCCTGGCTCGAGGAACGGCACCCGGATTTGTTCAAACGTGTGCAGCGCTACGTACAGGAGGGAAGGTTTATTCCTGTAGGAGGCATGTGGGTCGAGTCGGATGGAATGGTTCCCTCAGGCGAGTCGCTGATTCGTCAGCTTTCTTATGGGCAACGGTATTTTAAGCAGAAGTTCGGTGTTGAAACCCATGGGGTTTGGCTGCCGGACAGTTTTGGATACTCAGGTTCATGGCCCCAAATCGCTCGCCGGTCGGGAGCACGTTGGTTCCTGACGCAAAAACTCTGTTGGAATGATACGACCCGATTGCCGCATCATTCGTTTATGTGGGAAGGGATTGACGGTTCCAGGATTTTCACCCATTTCCCTCCAGCAGATAAGTACGATTCCGACATGTCCCCCAAGGACCTGCACTATGCGGAACAGAATTTTAAGGATAAGGATCTGTCGGATCACGGGATTCTGCTGTTCGGCTATGGAGACGGCGGTGGTGGACCAACAAGAGAGATGACCATGAGGGCTGCGCGTCTTCGTAGCTTCGAAGGCCTTCCTCGGGTGGAATATGACAATCCAGATCATTTCTTTGACGTGGCTTATCACGATATGGCTGACCAGGCTGGCAGTGAGATGCCCACTTGGAAAGGCGAGTTGTATCTCGAGCTCCATCGCAAGACGTTGACCTCCCAGCAGGACATGAAACGTGGTTGTCGCAAAGAGGAATCATGGCTGCGCATGGCGGAATATTGTTGTGCCTATGCCGAATTGGTCAATGAGGAATATGTTTATCCGCGAGAAGAGCTTGACAGAATTTGGAAGACCTTGCTTCTCAATCAGTTCCATGACATTTTGCCTGGATCTGGCATCGCCTGGATATACCGCGTGGCTCGCAAGGAGTATGCAGAAGGTATAGCCCGGCTGCGGGAGTTGACCGCCGAAGCCTTGCGTGCGGTCGAAGCATCTACTAAGACCAGAATTTGGCCTGAGGCGCGAATCATGCAGGTCGGACGAGCTGAATCGGGACAGGCATCCTGGAGTCCGGTTAATGCAAAGGGAATAGTCAGGAATGCTTCAGCCGTCGCTGTATCTCATAATGCAAACAGCGAGTTGATTCTGGACAACAGCCTTTTGCGCGTTGTCATTGCTCAATCTGGAGCAGTGACATCCATATGCGATCTGGCAACCGGCAGAGAAATAGTGGCACCTGGCCAATCCTGTGGGCTTTATCAGGTACTCAAAGATGAGCCTGGCGTCTTTGATGCTTGGGATGTAGAGCGCGATGCATTCTTGGCTGTTTCTGATTTGGATCAAGGCCAAATCGAAGATGTGAAGACTGACGAGGACGGTACTGTTCACGTCCATGTGATCAACAAATACCGCGCCAGCAATATTCGAACCAGCATCAGTTTGCGTCCAGGTTTGAGACAGCTTGATTTTCATGCTGACGTTGATTGGCTCGTGCCGGAAAAGCTGCTCAAGGTTGCTCTTCCGCTTGCTGTCAGAGCAGACCGTGCCCAGTATGAAACACAATTCGGCCTTATCGAACGTCCTATCGTGAAGAATACCGAGGGTGATGAGGCACGTTTCGAGAGTTGCACGCATCGTTTCGTCCGCATAGCTAATGAAGAATTTGGCGTTGGCATCGTCAATGGGTCGACTTATGGATCCGATGTGTCCGCCATATATGGACCAGAGAATGGTCCGGAAGTCGGCACTCAGGTACGCCTGACCTTGGTAGGTGCTCCAAAAGCACCAGACCCGCATGCAGATCTGGGCCACCATGAGTTTGATTGGGCTCTGGTGCCTGGTCCTGATCTGGATTCGACCTTGGCTGCAGCTGCGGAAATCAATGCACCAGTGTTGAAGGATGTGCCTGATATGGAGCCCTTGATTGGTCTGCAAAATGTGCAGGGCTTGCCTGTCGTCGATTGGATCAAGATGGCTGACGATGGCTCAGGTGATTTGATAGTGCGTATCTACGAGGCCAAAGGCCAACCGGCATCTGCATCGCTTGCAGTGAATGGGCCCATGGTGGGGGCACAGGTCTATGAGACCGACTTGCTGGAGCGGGACCGCCACTATCAGGGTGAGCCTGATGCTCTCAAACAGCCGGGGGCTGCTGAGGGGGCTCGGCTTGATCTGGGACCTTTCCAGATTGCTACTCTTCGGCTTTCTAAAGCCGGAATTCAAGGATGAATTAGTAAAGGAGAAATCACAATGAACAAAACCATAAAAACGGCGCTGTCGTTGCTGTGCTCAGCAGCGGCAGTCGTGAGCTTCGGAGGATGCGGGGGAAGCGCATCCTCCGGGTCTGGTCCTATCGAACTGAAGTTCCAGACATGGAACCTCAAAAACGACAAGTTCACAGGATACTTCCAGGATCTGATCAAGCAGTTTGAAAAGGAGAACAAAGGCGTCCACATTAAGTGGGTAGATCAGCCGGCTGACAACTATGAGGACAAACTCTCAACCGATGCCGCCGCAAATTCCCTGCCCGATGTAATTGATATGGGGCCTGAGCCTGCGTATACCTTGGCTAGTGCTGGAGCGCTGCTCAACATTGCCAAGGAGGAGCCGAAAGCCAAGGATCAATATCTTGATGCTGCATGGCAATCGGCCACTTTCAAAGGTCCGCATCTGGAGGAGGGCACCTATGGACTGCCTTGGTACCTGAATACAGGCCCTACCCTCTATAACAAGGCCTTGCTCGATGAGTGCGGACTCAAAGTGCCAAAGACTCAGGATGAGATGTTTGCCAATGCGGAAATCTTCGGACCGAAGTGTGGCGGCAAGTATGCTATGACCACCGGTATCCCCAGCATCCAGGATTTCGGCATGTACGGCGTCCCGCTGATGAACAAGGATCACACCAAGTTCACCTTTAATGATCCTAAGGGTGTGGCCTTTGTCCAGCATTATGTGGACATGTATAAGGCCAAGGCCTTTACTGACGAGATGCTGAACACCTCCAATAGCGGCGAGTCAAAGAGCTTCAACTCAGGATCACAGGTTTTCCTCAATGGCAGCCTATACAGCATTGACGATATGAAAAAGAATGCCCCCAATGTTTTTGAACATATGGGCATTACCAACATGGTAGCCAACACCCATCCGAACATGATGTTGGAAATGATGACCGTCAATGCCAATTCCAAGCATAAGGATATGGCGCTGAAACTGGCCAAATTCGTGACCAACTCCAAGAACCAGCTGACCTTCGATAAGAAAGCCAATGTCTTCCCATCCTCTAAGGGCACCATTGACGATCCATTCTTCAACCCATCTGGTGACGATATGAATGCTGTAGGCATGAGGATGGTCGCCAAGCAGGTGCGTGAAGGACGTATATGGGGTCCTCCGCAGTTTACTGCAGTAGACGGCACCAGACTTCAGGAGCAGATTGTTCAGGCCCTGCAGGGCAAGGTGACTCCCAAGCAGGCACTGGATAATGTTGTTGAATACGCCAACGGCAGGTTGAAGTAATGGTCCAGTTGTCTCATAGACAGCGTAAGGGCGCCGGTTCCGCCGGCGCCCGGCGCCTTAACCCTGACGGCACCTATGTGCATCCTTTGGGGGCCAACAGGAGCGGTCGTGTTGCTCCATGGCTCTTCGTGACTATCCCGATTTTGTGGATTCTGGTCTTTTCCTTGTTGCCGTTCCTGAACACAATCCGCTTGTCCTTCACGGATTCGACCTTGTTGCGTCCTGGAAAATTCATCGGATTCCAGAATTTCACCGATATGTTCCATGATCCGCATTTCAGAACGGCAATGACAAACTCATCGCTGTATGTCGTCTGCGTTGTGCCCTTCATGATTATCCTGCCGTTGATTCTTGCGGCGTTGGTGGCCGAAAGAACCAGAATAATGGGATTCTTTAGAACATCGTTCTATGTCCCGGTAATCATGTCCAGTGTGGTGGTTGGATTGATATGGACCAACCTGCTGGATTCCAAGGGTCTGGTCAACGGTCTGTTCCGTGCCTTGCACTGGATAAGCAAGCCCATTCCATTTCTCACTGATCGCTGGTTGCTCTTGTTCAGCGCCATGACTATAACCATATGGACCGGTCTGGGCTACTACATGATTATCTATTTGACGACTATCGCCAATATTGATCCGGTCTTGTATGAGGCTGCACAAATCGATGGAGCAGGCGCAATTCGTCAATTCATCCATGTAACCCTACCTGGATGCACCTGGACTATGATTCTGATCTCCCTGCTGTCTTCTATGTCAGCTTTCAGAGTCTTTGGTGAGATTTACATGTTGACCAACGGCAGCGGTGGAATCGGCGGAGCTGACATAACGATGACAATGCTAATCAAGAACGAAGGCACTGGCATCAATGCCCGAACCGGATATGCCGGGGCATTGGGTCTGGTTATGTTCTTTGTGCTCGGTGCTCTGATTCTCTTCGAATGGTTCCTGGAATCGAGGTCCTCTGATGACGAGTAAGCATATAACAGTGGGCAAAGTTGTGAAGTATGCCGTCTTGGTCCTGCTCTTCCTTTTCCTTGCCTGCCCGCTGCTATGGCAGATATCCTTGGCTTTCAAGGGGCCTAAGGATGATATGTACGCAGTTCCGCCATACTTCTGGCCTCGTGACCCTACGGTCAGTAACTTCAGCGGAGTCTTCAAGCGTCTGCCTATAGTTGGCTATGCCTTAAACACACTGGTCGTGGCTGCTATCAATATTGTCGGCAATGTCATCAGCGGTACTATGGCCGGCTATGCCATTGCTTTGCTCAAGTTCAAAGGCAAGCGGATCGTAGTAGGAATTCTGTTCCTCTCCATGCTGATTCCTGGAGAAACAGTTATGATTACGCAGTTCCTGATCATCCGTTCTTTGAACTTACAGAACAACTTGATAGGTGTCGCCTTGCCCGGCATTGTAAGCGCGATGAACATCCTGCTGTTCGTTAATGCATTTCGTGCGATACCTCGAGATCTGATTGAGGCCGCGGAAATGGATGGCGCTAGCGTTTGGCAAAGATTCACCATGATTTGTGCGCCGCAGGTCAAGGGGACCATGGCTCTAGTGGCTATCTTCTCATTCATGGGTTCGTGGAATGACTTCCTCTGGCCTCTGATTGTTCTGACAGACGACAGTCACTACACTTTGACACTGGGGATGTCTCGTTTGCAGGGAACATTTGTCTCGGATCCCAGATTGGTAGCCGCAGGGACTGTCATTGCCTTGGTGCCTATTCTCATCTTCTTCTTCGTCTTCCAGCGCTATATTTTCCACGGACTGGAAGTCGGCGGAGTTAAGGAATAACGGAATACAGATACTCATGAAATACGGCGTTAATTACACACCATCCGCCGGTTGGTTCTATACATGGCTTCATCCTGATTGGGGACGTATCAGAGAAGATCTGGAACAGATAGCCTCGATTAGGGTGGACCATGTAAGGATCTTCCCTCTATGGCCTATCCTGCAACCGAACAGAAACTATATCAATCCTCAAGCGCTGGATGACTTACGGCATATGGGGGAACTGGCAGCGGAAGCAGGTTTGGACTGTTATGTAGATGTGCTTCAGGGGCACTTGTCCAGTTTTGATTTTCTTCCATCTTGGCTGCGCTCTTGGCATTCTCGCAATATGTTTGTCGATGCTGAAGCTGTACAGGCTCAGAGCCAGCTGGTTATGGCCATCTATGACGCTATGGCTGATGTTCAAGGCTTTGCCGGATTGACTCTAGGCAATGAATGCAACCAGTTCGCGAGTATGACGCATCCTTCGCCAATGCCACTGACAAAGGCGCAGGCCGATGCCTGGCTTCGCGCCTTGCTGCTGCCCTTGCAGGAACGTGCCCACCACGATGGGAGAGTGCTTCTGCACAGTGAAAATGATGAGGTCTGGTATGCCGACGGTCATCCATTTACTCCCGGCCAGGCAGCGAATCTGGGAGATGTGACAGCTATCCATTCGTGGGTCTTCAACGGAACTGCCCAGCATTACGGTGCTCTGAGCGTCGAAAGTGTTGGTCATGCTGAATACCTTGTCGAATTGTCCAAAGCATTCGCACGTCATGATCATCGGCCGGTATGGGTCCAAGAGATTGGGGCTCCGAATAATGTCATAACCAGTAGTGAATCTGGGGTTTTCTGCAGTCGCTCAATCCAGAGGATGCTGCGTTGCAGCGATCTCTACGGTATTACCTGGTGGTGTTCCCACGATGTCGATGGGCGTTTTGTTGACTTCCCGGAATTGGAGCATCACCTGGGTCTGTTTGATCTAAAAGGGAATCTAACGGAGGTCGGCAAAGCCTTTTCTCAGATAGTGGCTGAGCCCTTGCCCATGGTTGTCGATAGACAGGTCGCTGTAATAGTCGATGTGGACGAGCAGGGATTGCCGCTGTCGCGGGGCTCCTTGGCTCCTGGAGGCTCTGTGTTCGAAGCTTGGATGCAGTTGTCGCGCTCAGGAGAGCATCCTGCAGTGGTCACATCTGCCTGTGTGCATGACGAGCAGAGCCTGAATGCAAGGGGCATACGTGAATGCCTGCCAGTTGAGCTTCGTACAGGGAATGTGTACAGCAATGTAGCCCGATCGGATTGAATCTAACTCGGAGCGCGACAGTGGGGATCCTTCGAGAACGAACGAAGGATCCCCACTTGAAGCAAGTAAACAAAGGGAGATACACGGATGGTTGATTCTCGCTTGTTCTCGTTGGAGAGCATGGGGGCGCATCCTCGGATGTGCGAAGGTTCAGTTGTGCAGGGCGACCGATGGAGAATAGGCATTCTTACGGATGCGCTCATACGTTTCGAGTGGTCAGATACTGGGGTGTTTGTCGACGATGCCACGACTATGGCCATTAATCGGCGATTCGAGCCAGTTCCGGACTACACAGTCACGCGCAATGACGATGGTTCGTTGGAAATTGAAACTTCAGAGTTAAGAATATTCTACGACGGGCAGCCCTTCAGCCCTGAGGGACTGTACATTTATATGAAGCATTCAGGCGCTCAAGAGAGTACCTGGCATTATGGAGATGAGCAGAAAGGCAATTTGGGAGGAACCACCAGAACTCTCGATCAAATCGACGGCTCCACTGAATTGGATCCAGGCCTGATATCCAAATATGGCTGGGCAGTGATTGACGATAGCCGAACAAGCCTGATACGCAAAGCGGATCAGGTAGGAGGGAAGCCCAATCCTTTCGGCACCTGGGTATTTCCTAAGGAAGGGCCGAGCCAGGATTGGTATTTCTTTGGCTACAATCAGAAGATAACCGAGGCTGTAAAAGATTTTTATCATTTGAGCGGGCACACTCCGCTCTTGCCTAGATACGTCTTGGGTAACTGGTGGAGCCGATACCATCGGTACTCGCAGGATGAGTATGAACAGCTTATGGAACGGTTCAACCATGAAGGCATTCCATTCACCGTAGCCGTCATCGATATGGACTGGCATCTTGTCGACATTGATCCCAACTTAGGCTCAGGTTGGACGGGCTATACTTGGAACAAGGAGCTATTCCCCAATCCAAAAGACTTTCTGCATTGGTTGCACGATCATGGCATGCGAACCACGCTCAGCCTACATCCGCGTGATGGGGTTCGGTCGTTTGAAGAACCATATGAGCGCGTAGCTAGAGCTGCCGGAATCGATCCTGCATCGAAGCAAACAGTCGAATTTGATGTGACTTCGCCCGTAAGTATGAATGCTTATTTTGATGCCCTTTTGCACCCGATGGAAGAACAGGGTGTTGATTTTTGGTGGATTGATTGGCAACAGGGATCAGTTGCCAAGCAGAAGGATTTGGATCCGTTGTGGTTGCTGAATCATCTGCATTATTTGGATTCTGCTCATATGCCGGGGCATAGACCTCTGACTTTCTCCAGATATGCCGGTCCTGGCTCGCACCGTTATCCGGTAGGATTCTCTGGCGATACTGTTGTTAGTTGGAAATCACTCAGATTCCAGCCATATTTCACTGCCATGGCCAGCAATATCGGTTATGGGTGGTGGAGTCATGACATCGGCGGCCATATGTTCGGTTACCGTGATGAAGAGTTGGAGGCTCGATGGTATCAGTTGGGGACCTTCAGCCCCATCAACCGATTGCACTCAAGTTCGTCACCTTTCAATGGCAAGGAACCTTGGAACTTCCGCGTGGATGTTGCTCAGAGTATGGTCGGGGCCCTTAGACTGCGGCATGCGCTGATTCCATATTTGTATTCCATGAATAGACGTGCCGCATATGAGGATCTGCCATTGGTGGAACCGATGTACTGGCATTACTCAGGAGGCAATGTGCCCACTCAGTTCATGTTCGGCACCGAGTTAATTGTCTCTCCCATCCTGGAACCAGCTGATCGTGCCTTGCAGAAAGCCAAAGCACAAGTTTGGTTCCCACATGGTCTTTGGTTCGACTGGTTTGATGGCCGCCATTATGACGCAGAACAGAAGAATGGGCGCAACATGGAAGTCTGGCGTGGACTGGACCGGATGCCGGTTTTTGCCAAGGCAGGAGGTATTGTTCCGCTTCAGAGTCGCAATGACCATAGGGGACAAAATGATAACGATTACGATTATTCGTTGAACACTGTAGAAAACCCACAAGGTCTGGACTTGCGTATTTTCCCTGGTGATGACGGGCATTTCACCCTTTGGGAGGATGACGGGGCACCCCAGGGCAGGATTACATGGGTGCGTACGGATCTGGACTTGAACTGGAGAGAGGGAAAGTTCACCATTAGTCCGGCTCAAGTATGCCCGGAGGAAGGGGCAGCAGGGGTATCCAATGACCCGGGGCTCGTAGTGCCAAAGCGCAGGGATTGGACACTGACTTTCCGCGGCTTAGCCCCAGTGGACGCATCGAGGATCACTGTACTGTCAGACGGTCAGGCGGTTCCTTTTTCCTGCACCTACGATGAGGAACGACTCAGCTTGATTGTATCCTTACGAAGTCTGTTGTGTACTTCGCAAATTGATCTGGTCTTCAATGATCGACCACAAGTTGCGCACAACCCTATGAATCATGATGCTCTGCAATTGTTGCAAGGTGCACAAATGTTCTACTTCACTAAGGAGCAGGCCTGGGATCAAGTCAGGAATCTTGGCGTCAAAGCAGTGTCAGCACTTCATACTCTCGAAATGCCTCCTGGAGATTATGGTGAACCTTCCTGGTTCCAATCTCACATGCCGCAGGAGGTAATACGAGGTCTGGAGGAAATTTTCCTTAGGGATCAGTAAGTTATCTGAACGTTCAGGGTAAGGTGACGGTCAGTTGGCGATGGAGCGGGGGAAGGGTATGAGTCGAGTCAAAACAGATATGGAGCGACAGGATTCGTCTTCGGAACCACAGCGTGTCAGTCTGAAGGATATCGCTAAAGAGCTTGGCATATCCCAGACGGCTGTTTCGTTTGCGATCAATGACAAGCCTGGCGTCTCCAGGCGCACCAAGCGACGGGTCAAGGATGCAGCGGCCAGGCTTGGTTGGAGTCCTGTGTATGCGGCCCAGGCCCTGGGCTCCTCTCGTACCATGACCATTGGGTTTGCTCCAGCGCGATCGATAGATGCTTTCCAGACGGAAACTTTCATGTTGCATTTCATGGCTGGAATTCATGCATCCCTCAGCGATCACGGGTATGGCCTTTTGTTTCGGCCCTGCCGTTCCTTGGAGGAGGAATTAACAACATACGAGGATTGGGCTCGACGCAAAAGAGTTGACGGGGTCATCCTCGTGGATTCGTTGATTGACGATCCGAGACCGGGCAGACTCAAGGCTCTGGGAATGCCGGCCGTCTTGGCGGGTGGTCCCGATACCCATCATGAACTGCCTTCACTCTCGATTGATGATTCCAAAACCATGACCACTATTCTCAAACATCTGAGATCTCAAGGCCATAGGCGAATTGCTTACCTTTCCGGAGATCCAAAGTTGGATTACAGCAGGGCTAGGGCCTCAGCATTCCATCATTTTGCGCAAGGTAATGGCCTGGATTCAGCTATAGTCAAATTCACGGATTTCGATCCTGATGAAGCCGTAAACCAGACATTATCGTTGTTTTCGGGCGCGCACCCTTATACAGCGTTTATCTATGAGAATGAAATTCTGGCGGCTGCAAGCCTGCGATCCCTAAATATGCGTCGTTCGGATGACGCCGCCGTGGATCTTCCAGCTAGGACTGATGCGCTGCCGGGTATCGTCAGTTTCGAGGACAGCTTCATCTGTCAGTCCACCAGCCCATCGATAACCGCAGTACATCGTGATGCAGGGCTTTACGGTACAAAGGTCGCCAATCTGCTGTTGAAGGTCTTCGACGGCGGTGCGGTTAGCAGCAACCGCCGAATTCTGACCCCCAAGCTGGTCATCCGTGAGAGCACGGCACGTCCAGTGCGATGAAATCCGTGACAACTGCCGGTAAGTCTGTGCTATGGCACCGGTATCATGGTCGAATGTGAGCGTAAACAGTCATACCTGTGAAACGTCTGCTGCCAAGGCCACCGAGGAGGATGGAGTCGTCATGTTCATACCACGTTATTACGAGGATCCAGCCACACTGCATGTGGGAACCGAGCCCAACCGTGCCTACTTCGTGCCGGCCAGCGCCCCCATGGACACGCGTGGCGACCTGCGAAGGCGCTCTGATCGGTATCTGGATCTGGATGGAAACTGGGACTTTCGCTATTACGCCAGCATCGACCAGCTGGACGCCGAGGTTCAGTCAGCCAACGAGGCTAAGGATCCGGTCTTTTTCGAAGCCGACTACAGCCCTACTCGGGATGCGGGCCAAGGGGTATACCAGCCCATCCATGTGCCAGGAGTCTGGCAGACCCAGGGCTATGACAACCCCCAGTACACCAACGTGCGTTATCCGTTCCCATACGATCCACCTAGGGTGCCTGCCGACAATCCCTGCGGCATATACCTGCGCGCTTTCGACTACGAGCCTGATTCCTCGGCGCCCCGAGCCTTGCTCAATTTTGAGGGGGTGGACTCCTGCTTCTACCTCTGGGTCAACGGGGATCTGATCGGCTACAGCCAGGTCTCCCACGCCACCAGCGAGTTCGATGTGACCGACCACCTGCGGCCGGGCCGCAACCAGCTGGCCGTTCTGGTGCTCAAGTGGTGCGATGGCAGCTATCTGGAGGATCAGGACAAGTTCCGGATGAGTGGCATCTTCCGCGATGTCTACATCCTGCGTCGACCCAAGGCACGTCTGCGTGACTGGTTCGTCCACACCGACCTGGACGAGGACATGAGTCATGCCAAGGTGACCCTGGACTTGGATCCGACCGGCGTATCGGGCCAGAACGATGCTGCTATTGATGTCCAGGCTCTGCTGGCCGACCCCGATGGGGTGGAGGTGGCCCGGGCCGAGCTGACAGGTTGCAAGGAGCCTGCGCAATTTGTCCTGAAAGTCAGCCATCCTCGCCTCTGGAATGCTGAGGATCCTGAACTCTACCGGCTGACGCTGACGACTAGGTCCAGCGCATCTGACACCGGCGATTCTGCTGAGTCCATGCCGGGGGAGCATCCCGACGAGGTCATCACCGAGTACATCGGTCTTCGCACCATCAGTGTGGACGGCCAGGTGGTCAGGGTCAACGGCAGCCCCATCAAGATTCATGGGGTCAACCGCCATGACGGGGATCCACGCACCGGCTTTGCCATCAATCAGGAGCAGATCATGCGCGACCTGACTCTGATGAAAGAACACAACGTCAATGCCATCCGCACATCCCATTATCCCAACAGCCCCCAGTATTACGCCCTCTACGACCAGCTGGGCTTCTACCTGATCGCCGAGGCCGACCTGGAGACCCACGGCATCGAGACCCTCTACCATAGTCCGGACTGGAAAGAACCCGATTACTGGAATGGCCGCATCGCTGACGAGCCGCGCTTCACCAAGGCTATCGTCGATCGGGTCCAGCGCAGCGTGGAGCGGGACAAGAACCATCCTTCGATTCTGATCTGGTCCATGGGCAACGAAAGCGGATACGGCTGCGGCATCGAGGCGGCTCTGGCCTGGACCAAGTCTCGGGACCCCTCCCGTCTGACTCACTACGAGTCGGCTATCCACGGTTCGCCCCGGAAGGATCTGGACTATAGCAATCTGGACATCACCTCAAGGATGTATCCCAGCATCAAGCAAATCAAGGATTACTTCACGCCGGAGGGTCCTCACGGCATCAGCAGCCACGGGGATGACGGGGACGGAGGCCGTCGGCCTTACTTCCTCTGTGAATACTGCCATGCCATGGGACTGGGCCCAGGGGATCTGGAGGACTACTTCCGGGTCATTCAGGCCTATCCAGGGCTTCTGGGTGGCTGCATCTGGGAGTGGGCCGACCATGCCATCGATCAGGGCAGGGACCGCAAGGGCCGTCGGATCTATGCCTATGGTGGCGACCACGGTGAGTACCCCCATGATGACAACTTCTGCATGGACGGCCTGGTCTACCCCGACCGGCGGCCTCACACTGGCCTCAAGGAGTTCAAGAACGTCTTTCGTCCGGCCCGTCTGGTCGGATACGATCCCCAGACCCGGCTGCTCACCCTGCACAACTATCTGGACTTCACCTTCTTGGATGAGTACCTGAGCCTGAAGTGGACCCTTCTGTGCGATGGGGAGCCGGTTGCCTCCGGAACGCTGGAGCTTGACCGAGGGACAGGCCTGCACATCGCCCCCCATGCCGAGGGCACCGTGGGTCTGCCGACGATGGATCCGCCCGAGAAGGGCCGTCTGACCCTGCTGGTGGAGTACGCTCTGGCCAAGGCCGATCCAGTGCTTCCGCAAGGGCATCTGCTCGGCTTCGATCAGCTTGAAGCTGCCGATATGGGAATGCCTGAACGTCCCAATGGCGTGGCCAGGGTCATCAGTTCCGATCCCGGCAGCGGAGCCCGGGGCGCCCACCGGCCGGTGGTCAGGCAGACTGATGCCCGCTTCGATGTGGAGGGGGCTGATTGGCGCTACATCTTCAACCGCCGTACCGGCATGGTGGAATCAATGAGCGTCGACAACCGTTCGCTCTTGACCGCCCCTATGGAGATCAACCTCTGGCGGGCGCCCACCGACAATGATGCCACCATCAAGCAGGAATGGCGCAAGGCCGAATACGACCGTGCTAGTACCAGGGCCCTATCCTGCCAGCTGCAGACTGATCAGGAACGGGGGTTGACCATAATTAAAGCTGAACTGTCCTTGGTGGCACCTTTCATTCAGCCCATGGGCAGCATCCTTGCCACCTGGACACTGAGCGACCAGGGTGGGCTGGATCTGAAGATGGAACTGCACCGTGATCCTGAGTTCCCCTATCTGCCCCGGTTCGGCCTGCGGCTCTTCCTGCCCAAGAGCCTGCAGCGGGTCACCTACTGCGGCTATGGGCCCTTTGAAAGCTACCGGGACATGCACCGTGCCAGCCACTACGGCGTTTTCCGCAACACTGCGTCAGGCATGGTAGAGCACTACCTGCGTCCCCAGGAGAACGGCTCCCATTATGGCTGCGACTACGTCCTGGTGGAGGATGACCGTTCCCTGCTGCAGGCAGCGGGGGATGGGCCCATCAGCTTCAACTGTTCCCCCTACACCCAGGAGGAGCTGACCGCCAAGGGGCACGACCACGAGCTGGAGGAGTGCGGCTCGACCGTACTCTGCCTGGACTATGCAACAAGCGGCGTAGGCTCCAACAGCTGTGGACCCGAGCTGGATCCCGCTTACCGCTTGGATGAAACCGATCTGGTCTTCGGACTGCACCTGCGGGTCCGTTCCAAGTGACCAAGGCTGGCGGGGCCTTTCATCCCCGCCAGCGTAGATACTGCTGGTAGACCTGCTCGCAGGGGGCTCCCGTCAGCGTGGTGTCGATGTTCACCGACCAGACGGGGGGCTCCTCTTCTCCAGTCAGAGCCCAGGCTGCCTGGCGGGCTGCACCGATGGCCACATACTCGTCCGGCCGTGGCAACTGCACATCCATGCCTAGGATTCCTGGGGCATAGGCTCTGACCGCTGGAGACTTGGCGCCGCCGCCGACCAGGAGAATTCTGGAGACCGTGGTGCCCAGCCGTTTCAGCAGCTCCAGACAGTCGCGTTGGGAGCAGAGCAGTCCTTCCACGAATGCTCTGGCCAGGTTGGTGCGCGTGGTGTTGGCCAGGGTCAGTCCCTCCAGTCTGGCGTGGGCATCAGGGCGGTTGGGGGTGCGCTCGCCGTCGAAGTAGGGGATCAGAGTGATTCCTTCGGCCCCCGGCGAGGACTTCTCCGCCAGCTCGGCCAGACCGTCATAATCCGTCCCGAGAGCGGCCAGACCTGCGTCCAGGATGCGTGACGCGTTGATGGTGCAGGCCAGGGGCAGCCAGTGGCCGGTGGCATCCGCGAATCCGGTCACCGAGGCGCTCATGTCATAGGCGGGAACCGGGCTGACCGCTGCAGCGACACCCGAGGTTCCCAGGGAGATGGAGACGTCGCCCACCTGCATAGCCAGGCCCAGCGCCGTCATGGCGTTGTCGCCGCCGCCCGGTGCGATGATGCAGCCGCCTGGTACATCTCTGCCGGCGATGCGTGGGTCAGCCTTGGCTCCGACCTGGTGGGGGCCAAGGACCTTAGGCAGAATCACACGCTCGGCCATGCCCTCGGGCAGGGCCATGTCCAGCAGGTCACGCCGGTAGCAGTCAGCGGCAGGATCGTAGTAGCCCGTGCCGGAGGCATCCGAGCGATCGGTGAAAAGGTCTTCCAGCCCTGGTCCGGTCTCCGGGTCGGCTGCGGGGCCATGACCGGCGATGACCCAGCTCAGCCAGTCGTGGGGGAGGCATATGGCTGCGATAGCCCTGGCATTATCCGGCTCCACTCTGCTGACCCAGGCCACTTTGGTGATGGTCAGCGAGGCAACGGGGGAGGAGCCCACAGCCCGCACCCAGGCTTGTTTGCCGCGCATGGCCAGGTCCTGATCCGAGTTCGGGTCCTTGTTTGGCCCGTCGTTTTTCGTTTCGGTGCTTTCAGCTTCTCCGGTCTTGGACTTGGCTAGCCGGATGATGAGATTGTCGGCATCAGGAGCCGAACGCGTATCGTTCCAGAGCAAGGCATCCCTGATTACCTGCCCCTGGCGGTCCAGCAATACCATACCGTGCTGCTGGCCTCCCACGCTGATGGCTGAGACATCGTTCAGACCTCCTGCCTGGGCTGAAGCCTCCTGAAAGGCCTTCCACCAGGCCATGGGGTTGACGCTGGTGCCTGCCGGGTGTTGAGCCTTGCCGAAGCGGACCAGCCGACCGGTCCGGGCCTCGGTGACCCTCACCTTGCAGGACTGGGTCGATGTGTCCACTCCCGCCACCAGGATCTCATTCATGTCAGCCTCCTTGCTTTCCGGGCTCCGGTCATTGGAATACTCCATCATAGTATCTCAATTATTAAATCGATAAACTAAATGTCCTTGGTGTGGGCTCCTCAATTGCTGACCTGCCGTCAGATTGGAACGTAAGATATTGAAGAGGCCTAGAATTTAGCGGGTCTGTGTTCGTTCATGAAAGGTTGTTGAACCGTGACTGCCCTGCGCTCTATCAATCAGGATGATCTGAGGAACCACAACCTCTCGGTCATCATCGATACCATTCTGCGGTCGCCTACCTCGCTCAGCAGGGCGGATCTGGCCAAGGCCACCGGGCTGACCAAGGCCACCATGTCGCTCCTGGCGGGGCTCCTGCTCAGGAATCGGGTGGTGCGCGAGGAGGAGCCTGAGACCTCGCAGAGCAACCACGGACGACCCAGCACCCCGCTGTCCATCGCACACGGGCGCTGGGCCGGCCTGGGCTTGCAGATCAATACCGACGGCTACGGCTGTCTGGCCATGGATCTGGATGGGACCCTAATCGATTCAGCCTGGGTCAAGGACGATATGCACGAGGCGGAGCCTGATCAGGTCTTCACCAACTTGGAAAAGCTGGCCAAGCCCATCGAACGTAAGTTGTCACGTCGCCATTACCATACAGTGGGTTCGGGCCTGGCCCTGCCCGGTCTGGTCGGCGGCGACACCACCCTGCTTATGGCCCGCAATCTGGGATGGGAACGTCTGGATTTGCAGGACTTCCCCCTGGTTCGCCGTCTGGCCCCCCGAGTGGGCAACGAGGCGCGTCTGGCAGCCCTCGCACAGATTCCCGGCTACGCTGCCCAGCGTCCCGCTGACGGGCATGAGGGACCGCTTTCACCCACAGACTCTTTTATCTACATTTCAACTGACATAGGTATAGGCGGGGCTGTGGTGCGCCGCGGAGCCGTGGAGACAGGGGATCACGGGTTCGCTGGCGAATTGGGACATGCCTCGGTGGATCTGAACGGGCCCACTTGCCGTTGCGGTCGCCGTGGGTGCCTGGAAACCTATGCCGGGCGCAGGGCTCTGGTTGAGGCAGCCGGCATCGCCACCGGAGCCGAGGCGGTCACGCCCCAGGCCATGGAGGAACTCTACCAGCGCTGGCAGCAGGGAGACGCCAAGGCCGTTGATGCCATTGACCGTGGGCTCGATGCCATGATCTCGGTCATCGCCTCTGCCATCAACATTGTGGATGTGGATACGGTCATCCTGGGGGGATTCTGGTCGCACTTCGGGGGAAATCTGGCCCAACGTCTGCAGGATCGTCTCAATCAGCTGACGCTAGGTCGGGATGCCGTGGACATCCGTGTGCTCATCCCCACCCAGGCCGATTATCCGGCCCTCAAGGGAGCAGCGCTGGTAGGTCTGCGCCGCTTCATCGACGATCCGCTGGATTTCTTCGAGGACTGAGTTGCCAAGGCCTGAGCCGTGCAAGGGTTCAATGACCAACCTAGGATTGGTCGGAATTGGCGGGCAGCTGTCTGCCACCGACCTTGAAGAGGGCATGGGCATCTCCGCCATGCAGGCGTTTCAGATAGGTTCGGGCCCGAGCCATGCGTTCCACAGTAGTCCGGGCCAGCGGGTCTGGGAGTTGATTGGAGTCGAACCAGCCGACTGACAGGCTTTCCTCGTCACCGACATAGGGGTCGGCATTGCCGTTGGGGTCAGGCCGGCAGATGAATAGATGATCCATGTACATGGTCCGGTCACCGTTGGCATAAGTAACCACCTGCCGGGAGGATGTGACCGCTGCCAGGTCAGAGACGATCACATCCACTCCGGTTTCCTCCTTGACCTCGCGGACCACGGTGTCGGCCGGGTCCTCGCCGGGTTCGTTGATCCCGTAGACCAGGGCCCACTGGCCGGTGTCAGAACGCCGACCCAGCAGGACGCGGCCCTGGCCGTCAGTGACGAAAGCCGTCACGCCGTTCAGCCAAAGCAGGTCATGGCCTATGGACCGGCGCAGTCTGAGCACGAAGTCAGGGGTGGGCATGTATCAGTCCCGGTCCGGATCAGCCAGAGCGGCCCGCTCCGCCATCCAGGCCTCCACCTCTTCCACGGTCTTGGGAATGCCTGCAGACAGCCACTGGGGCCCCTGTTCGGTCATGAGCACGTCGTCCTCTACGCGCACGCCGATGCCGCGGAACTCCGGAGGTACCAGCAGGTCGTTCTCCTTGAAGTAGAGTCCAGGCTCGATGGTGAAGATCATCCCAGGGGCGATGGGGGCACCCTGGTAGGACTCGTACCTGGCCTCCGCGCAGTCGTGCACGTCCAGGCCCAGGTGGTGGGCGCATCCGCAGGCGTGCCAGCGGCGGTGCTGCTGGCCTTGCGGGGAGAGCGACTCCTCCACACTGACCTTGAGGATGCCCCACTCGTGCAGCGTTTCGGCCAGCACCCGCATGATGGCATGGTGGATGTCCGAGTAGGTGGCGCCGGGCTTAGCGGCTTCGAAGCCGGCCTGCTGGGCCTTGAGCACGGTCTGGTAGATCCGCTTCTGCAGGGGGCTGAAGGTGCCGCTTACAGGGAAGGTGCGGGTGATGTCAGCCGTGTAGAGGCTGTTGACCTCCACGCCCGCATCGATCAGGAGCAGGTCGCCCTTCTGGACTGTCCCATCGTTGCGCATCCAGTGCAGGATCGGGGCGTGCTTGCCCGAGGCGATGATGGAACCGTAGCCCACGTCGTTGCCCTTCTCACGGGCGTTTGCGTTGAAGACACCCTCCAGCATCCGCTCGGAACGGGGCTTACCTACCACTTGAGGCAGATGGGTCAGGATCCGGTCGAACCCGTCCTTGGTGGCCGCTATGGCCTTGCGCAGCTCGTTTACCTCATAGTCGTCCTTGATCATACGGGCCTCTGAGGTGAACTCTTCGAGCTTGTCGTCGGCTTCCTCATTGCGGTCCGGACCGCCGATGCCGTTGGCCTTGCGGGCGGCCTCCACCTGGTTCAGGACCTCCTGGTCTGCAGTACGGATCACACGCAGCTTGACCGCTCCCTGGTCCGGGCCCAGATCCTTGGCGATGGCATCAGGGAAGGAGGCAATGTCCTTGGTGGGGATGCCGGTCATGACGGCCAGCTCCCGCAGACCGGCCCGGGGACCCACCCAGTACTCTCCGTACTGAGCGGACCGATAGTAGTCGCGGGTGGACTGATCGGCCCGGGGGTGGACGAAGAGCTCAGGGGTATGGGTCAGGCCCTTGGCGGCCTCAGGACTGTCAGGGTCCACCGGGTCCAGGACCAGGATGGCTCCGGGTTCGTAGTCCTCGCCCAGACCCGTGTAGTAGGCGAAGGTGGTGTCTGGGCGGAAGGCGTAGTCGTTGTCGTTGTTTCGGGTCTTGTAGGAACCAGCGGGGATGACCAGGCGCTCACCGGGGAAACGCCGGCCCAGCTCACGCAGGCGGCGCTCGGTGTATTTGCTGGATTCCAATGGCTCGATCTGGGGCTCCTGGGCCTGCCAACCGGTGGTCATGAACTTCTGGAAGGCGGGGGAGTTGGGTCGCAGGGTTCGGTTGTTCACCCGGTCGTCCATGTTCTGCTCATCCAGGTCCACGTTCTTGGGATCGGTGTCTCCTTGTAAATGCTCCTGTGCGGATGCGGTCACGTCCGGCCTCCTTGAAATTTCGGTTCTTACTATGTTGGTTCCATGGTAGTGCGTTTGGCCGATGTGACAGTCGGCTGTTTCGGCCTTCAATCGGGGTCGGTCGCGCATAGAATAGGCGGGAAGCATCCACAGCCAGCAGGAGGCGTAGGCAGAATATGTCATTCGAACACCCCAATAGCAAGGGTCAGAATATTCGCGATGTCGAACGGGCCATCATGGCGCGTCCCGCTGAGCATGACAGCCCCAATCTGGACTTGGACAGAATGGGGATGATGCTGGACCTGCTGGGCCACCCTGAGCACAGCTTCCGGGTCATCCATGTCACCGGGACTAACGGCAAGGGATCCACCGCGCGGATGGCCGAGGCTCTGGTGAGGGCCTACGGTCTGCGCACCGGGCTCTATACATCGCCCCACCTGGAGCGGATCAATGAGCGGATCGCCATCGACGGCAAGGAGCTCTCAGACGAGGACTTCGTAGACCTTTACCAGCAGATCGAGGATTTCATCGCCATGGTGGACGACCGCTTCGCTCAGAAGGGCAGGGCTCCCATGAGCTTCTTCGAGGTCCTGACCGCCATGGCTGTCTGGGCCTTCGCTGATGCCCCCGTGGATGTGGCCATTGTCGAGGTGGGGATGGGCGGCCGCTGGGATGCCACCAACGTCCTCGATGGCGATGCCTCCATCATCGGGCCGGTGGACATGGACCACATGCAGTGGCTCGGAGATACGGTCGAGCAGATAGCAGGGGAGAAGGCCGGGATCATCAAGCCCAAGTCCACGGTCATCGTCGGCGCCCAGCCTCATGAGGATGCCGTCATGCCCATCATCGAGCAGGCTGTGCGCGAGCAGGGTGCCCCCACTCTGCTGAGGGACGGCAACGAGCTGGAGGTGGTCTCCCGCATGCCCGCAGTGGGTGGTCAAGTGGCCACCTTGCGCACACCCCAGGGGCTCTACAAGGATGTGCCCATCGACAAGTTCGGGGAGCACCAGGCCCACAACGCCTTGGCAGCCCTGGCGGCAGCCGAGACGGTCATCCCCGTTAACGGGGCCCTGGACCAGGATCTGGTGGCCGAGGCCTTAAGTCAGGTGCGCATTCCTGGACGGATCGAACAGGTGCGCACCTCGCCCACCATCATCATCGATGGCGGACACAACTTGAACGCGGCCCAGTCCCTGCGTGCAGCCATCGAGGAGAACTATGACTTCAAGCAGCTGGTGGGCGTGATCTCCATGATGGCCGACAAACAGGTGGAGGATTATCTGGGCATACTGGAGCCCGTGCTGGACAGCGTCGTGGTAACCGAGAACTCTTGGAAGGGCCGGGTCATGCCGGCCGAGGATTTGGAGCGGGTCGCCGTACGGGTCTTCGGAACCGACAGGGTGGTCCGGCGCGACCGGATGCCCGATGCCATCCAGACGGCCGTCGACATGGTCGACAGCGAGGATCAGACCGGCGTGGGCTATGGCCGTGGGGTGCTGATCTGTGGCAGCTTCGTCACCGCCGGCGATGCCCGCACCCTGCTGGCCGAGCGTCCCAACCCCGATCTGGCCAAGCCTAAGGCGGAGCGCGCCTGATGTATCTCAAGGAGCTGACCCTCAAGGGCTTCAAGTCCTTCGCCTCGGCTACCACCCTGCGCTTCGAGCCGGGCATCACCGCTGTGGTGGGCCCCAACGGATCAGGCAAATCCAACATAGTCGACGCTTTGGCTTGGGTCATGGGCGAGCAGGGGGCCAAAAGCCTGCGCGGCGGATCCATGGAGGACGTTATCTTCGCAGGCACCTCCTCCAGGCCGCCGCTGGGCCGGGCGCAGGTCACCCTGACCATCGACAACACCGATCGGACCTTGGATATCGACTACACCGAGGTCACCATCAGCCGGACCATCTACCGCAACGGCGGGTCCGAATACGCCATCAACGGTTCCGACTGCCGCCTGCTTGACATCCAGGAGCTGCTCAGCGACACCGGGCTAGGGCAGCAGATGCACGTGATCGTCGGCCAGGGGCGGCTGGATGCCATCCTGCGGGCTGATCCCGCCGGCCATCGGGCTTTCATCGAGGAGGCGGCCGGCATCCTCAAGCACCGCAAGCGCAAGGAACGGGCCCTGCACAAGCTGGCCAACACCGAGGCCAACCTTTCCCGTCTGGATGATCTGATTGGCGAGATTCATCGGCAGTTGGGACCGCTGGGTCGCCAGGCCAAGGTCTCCCGCCGGGCAGACATGATCCAGGTCAGTATGCGGGACGCCCAGGCTCGTATCCATGCCGATGATGCTCTGACTTCGCAGAAAAAGCTGGAGGATCTGCGCTCGCAGATGGTTGAGACCCGGGGGCGGCTGGCCAGGGGACAGGAGGACCTGACCAGGGTCAAGCTGCGCATCGAACAGCTGGAGGGGTTGGATAGGCAGTCCAGTCCGGCCCTGGATGCGGTCAACCAGCAGTGGAATGACCTGACCAAGCTCGGTGAGCGTGCCGGGTCCCTGGCATCCCTGGCCAGGGAGCGCAGCCGTTCGCTGGAGGCGGGCATGGTGGCCGATCAGGGTCAGGATCCTGGGGTGCTCAGGCGGCGGGCTGACGAGCTCAAGGGCCAGGCCGACCAGGAGGAGGGCCGGGTCGGAGCCGACCGGATCGCCCTGGATGGCTGCGTTCAAGCCCGTGCGGATCTGGAGCGGCGGCTGGCCGCTCACCGGCAGACCATGACCGAGCTGCGGCAGGCTGCCAGGAAGCGACAGGCTCGGCTTGGTGACCTGGCGCAGTTGGTGGCCAAGGAGGAATCGGCCCTGGAACTTTCCAGGCAGCGTGAGCGCGACCTGACCCGCCAGCAGAGTCAGGTCAGGGAAGGCCTGGAGCGTGCTAGAAACCGGGTGCGGGACCTGGATAATCAGGAGGAAAACCCTGAGCAGGACGGCAGACAGGCCCTGGATCAGGCGGGTCAGGTCAGGGACCAGGCCCGCAGCAGACTCAACGATCTTCAGGAGCGGGAACGTCGAATTCAGTCCGATGCCATCTCTGCTCAGGCCAAGGCTGATGCCTTGGCGGACACGCTGGACCATCGCGGCGCCGGCGAGGCCCTGTCCCAGGCCGGGGATCCGGCCCTGCTGGGCCTGCTGACCGACTTCGTCCGAGTACAGGACGGCTGGGAGGAGCCTCTGGCCCAGGCCCTGCATGACTATGCCTCGGCCCTGGTGGCCAAGGATGAGCAGACGGTCGACCAGATCCTGGAGCGGGCCCGTCAGGATCGCTTGGGACGCGCCGCGCTGATCTCGGCATCAGGCCCGATCAAGGGCGCAGGCGTAAGGCCTGGTGACGGCCCATGGCGGTCGGCCGCTGATCTGGTAACCCTGCGGGAACATCCTGCCGATCCTGACCGGGCCCAGGGGGTGCTGGATGCTGTCCGCAGTCTGCTGGCCGCTACAGCTGCCGTCGATGACGTTGATCAGGCCCATCATGCCCTGGAAGACGGATGGCAACAGGCGCTGACTCGCCTGGGCGACCTCTACGACCGGGTAGGCGCCGTAGGCGGATCCGCTCCAGCCACCAGTGATTTGGCGCTGACCGCGCGTAAGGATAAGGCCCTGGCGCAGGTGGAGGCCCTCCAGGAGGAATCCAAAACACTGCAGCCTCAGATGGAAGCGGCACGTGCCGTCCTTGAGCAGGCAGAGCAGAAGCTTCAGGAGGCGCGCAACCAGTGCACTGAGGCCCGGGTCAAGGCCGAGCAGGCCGCCCGGGAGCTGGCGGCAGCCCGCAAGGAGTCTGATCGAGCCCAGGCCGGAGTCAAGGATCTGGATGATCGGCTGGCCCAGGTGCGCGACCAGGTGCGCACCCACGAACTCAAACTGGAAGATCTCAAGACCGGCCTGGCCCGTGCCCAGGAGGACGGGGAGTCTGACTCTGATGACCCGGAGGGCATGGAAGACCGGCAACATGAATTGGAGACGGCTCTGGACCAGGCCCGCACCGCCGAGATGGAAGCCAAGCTGACCTGGACCGAGAGCGATCGGCGGCATGCCTCCCTGCTGCGTCAGATCGATCTGCTGCGGGATCAGGCCGAGCAGGCCGAACGCCGTCGTCAGCGAATAGGTGAGGAGAATCGTCGGCGCAAGGCTGGCATGGCTTCCCTGGGGCTGATCGCTCTCAGGGCAGACCTGCTGGCCCAGCTGATCAAGGAGAGGATGGAGCGTGTTGCCCGCCGCCGGGATCAGCTCAGGGCCAAGGCCTCGGCCCATGACAAGGAACTGACAGATCTGCGTGCCAGCAGGGACGCTCTGGAACCCAAGGTGGCCGGTCTGCGCCAGGATGAGCACGGTCTGGACCTGGAGCGGGAGCGTCTGGCAGGTGAAGATGGTCGTCTGCGTCAGCGCATCCAGGATGACCTGGGCATGGAGCCGGAGGAACTGATCCGCGAATACGGCCCAGATCATCCGGTTCCCGTCCTGGATGACGATGGCAACCCGGTGCCCCTGGACCAGGAGGGGATGGGCGAAGATGGGGATTTGCCAGCTTTCAAAACAGTGCCCTACCAGCGCAGTGAGCAGGAGAAACGGCTGGCCAAGGCCAAGCGGGACCTGGCGGCCCTGGGCAAGGTCAACCCGCTGGCCACCGAGGAATACGAGGCTCTAGAGTCCCGCAACCGCTACTTGCACGAGCAGCGTCAGGATGTAATAGGTTCACGGGATGACCTGATGGCCTTGGTCAAGGATCTGGATTC
The DNA here is from genome assembly GCF_016101585.1 of Bifidobacterium polysaccharolyticum. Taxonomy (GTDB): domain Bacteria; phylum Actinomycetota; class Actinomycetes; order Actinomycetales; family Bifidobacteriaceae; genus Bombiscardovia; species Bombiscardovia polysaccharolytica. The sequence goes on along the minus strand of NZ_JACFQG010000001.1, from coordinate 541,207 downwards.
GACCATGGTCACAGTCTTCAAGGAGGCCTTTGACGACACCGCCCAGGCTTTCGAGCGTGTCTTCGCTACCCTCTTCCCAGGCGGGCGCGGGCGACTGCGGCTGGAGGATCCGGACGACCTGCTGACCACCGGCGTTCTGGTCGAGGCCAGCCCGGCCGGCAAGAAGGTCCGCAGGTTATCCCTGCTTTCGGGTGGAGAGCGGTCGCTGACAGCCTTGGCTCTGCTTCTGGCCATCTTCACGGCCCGGCCCAGCCCCTTCTATGTCATGGACGAGGTCGAGGCCGCCCTGGACGACGTGAACCTGACCAGGCTGCTCAAGGCCTTCGAGCAGCTGCGGGAGCATGCCCAGCTGATCATCATCACCCACCAGCAGCGGACCATGGGCATCGCTGACGCTCTCTATGGGGTCACCATGCGGGGTGACGGGGTGACGGCCGTCATCTCTCAGCGGCTGAAGGATCCGGATCGTTCAGGTCGCGAAGAGTCCGAGCCCGATCAAGGTTGACCTGTGTCAGGACCGCCTGAGAGTCCACGATGGGCCGCTGCGGCATGGCGGGATCCTTCTCTGCCCTGTATGACCGGCTGGAATTCTTTGATTTATTTGAAACCACCTGCCAGGTGGCTGTGCGTCCCGTTCTGCCACGGGGCATCGGATTTCCGTCTTAGGGGCTTGTCGGGATAGTCATCCTCGGGCTGTTCCGGTGGCTCCCAGATTGTAGCTTTTCGTACCCAGCAGGCGAGCTACCACATGGTCGTCGCCCTCATAGGGCACGTGGCTGCCGTCCTTCTTGATCCAGCGTTCCTCGCCTTTGCCGATGACCAGGGTGACGCGTAAACGGTCCCTTGGCTGGCCTGGATCCCCTACGGCCTGCTTGATGGCCTGGGTCCTGTCCGGCTCGATGCTGACATCCAGGTTCGGATTGGTCACGAAGCCCAGCATCTGCTGGTCCACCTGGTCCGAGCTCTCTCCGTCCTCATCGTCGGCGGTCAGGATCAGGCGATCGACACGGTCCTGAGCGGCGCTGACGATGCCCTCCCTGCGATCGATGGCCTTTCCGCCAGCGGAACCGGAAACCAGAGTAATCAGGGGTTTACGCTCGCCGTAGCGCTCATCTACAAAATTCAGAAGAGCTGTGACCGAGGCCTTGTTGTGGGCGTAGTCGACGTAAACCACCCGGTTGTCGGCCTTGAAGCGTTCCATCCTGCCGGCGATTCTGACGTTCCCCATGGCCTGGATGGCTCCGGAATCAGGCTCCAGACCCAGACGGGTCAGCATGGCCAGGGCGGCGGCCGCGTTCAAGGCGTTGAAATCCCCGTCCATGGACAGACTGACCGGTCGCAGGGCTCCGTCGGAGGGCCCTATCAGGTAGTCGTCGCCCTCACCGGGAGCCTTGCGGACCAGGAAGTCGGCCTGTCGGGTTCCATCGCCGAAGGTGGTCACTGGAACTCCGGCGGCGCGGGCATCCTGACGGATCAGGTCGGCTCCGCGCGCATCGGCTCCCAGGACCAGCTGCCGGCTGTTGTAGGTTATGCGGCGCTTGCAGTAGAAATAGTCCTCAAAACTGGGATGCTCGATGGGGCTGATGTGGTCTGGGGAGATGTTCAGGAATGCTCCCAGATCGAAGGTCAGCCCATAGACCCGGTCCACCTTGTAGGCCTGGGAGGAGACCTCCATGACCATGTAGCGCATGCCCGCATCCACCGCATGGCGCATCATGCGGAAGAGGTCCAGCGACTCGGGGGTGGTCAACTGGGATTCCTGATAGTGTCGGCCGTCCAGGCAGTTGTCCACCGAGGAGAGCAGGGCGGCGTGGCCCCCGGAGAGCCTGGAGAGCATGGCCTGCAGGAAGTAGGCAGTGGTGGTCTTGCCCTTGGTGCCGGTGATTCCCACCAGGGTCAGCCGGTCCTGGGGACGGCCATAGAAGGCTGAGGCCAGCAGGCTCATGGATTTGCGCACGTCGTTGACGATGATACCCGGAGCTTTGGTGTGTGCGGACAGGTCCTGCTGGGCCACGTAGGCCGCCGGTCCTTCAGGGCCGCAGGAATCCAGATATTCAGGCAGGAAGTGTCCCTTGCAGAAGAGCAGGCTGCCAGGTCCCGCCTGACGGGTGTCGTAGGTGACATCGGTGAAAGGCCTGGATGGCTGGATATCCTTGGGCGAATCCAAAGTCCACCGGTCGCCTTGGATCACCTCGCGCAGTTGATCATGTTCGTGCAGTAGCTCCAAGGTCGAAGCCATCGTCAGCGCCATGCCGTCTTCCCCCTTGTCCGTTGGGTTGTGCCTGTCCCGATAGGAGATCTGACCGAGACCAGACCCAAGTCTATAACCCCGTTGAGGCCGAAGAAGGCGGGTCCGGCGACCCTTTGACTGAATGGTCAAATGCGGGTAGCCGCTCATCATGACCGCCCCTTGCTCTGCATTTCCAGGCAGAGGCCAGTGGACGTCAGGGCCGGGGTCAGAGCCAGGTGTCAGTGACCGGTCGGCGCCCTTGTGAGATCAGGTGCTGGTTGAACTGGTCCCGCCACTTGGCCTGTGCCTGCCGCTGCCAGTCCATAAGGGAGTCCATGGTGATTCGGGCCACCTGGGGGAAGAGGGTGGTCATGGGCTTGATCAGATCCACGGCCGCCACCGTATCCGCCGTGGCATTGTGGAAGTTGCCATGGGGGATGACGCCGTAGTACTCGCTGGTCATTCCCAGGGTGCGGCGGCCCGACCGGTGGGAGATCTCCCTGTCCAGGACCAGAGGGTCCACCACCAGCAGATTCCCCTCGCTCAGGGGCTTGACTGACCCTGCGCACCAGTGGGCGATGTCCCCGTCCAGCATCTGCACGTCGAAGGGGGCGTTGTAGGCCAGCAGGGGGATGCGCTTGTTCTGGGCGCGGGCGATGAATCCGGCCATCTGCTCGGTGGCCAGCTCAGGCTCCATGCCCTCAGTGGCCAGCTGATCATCGGTGAACCCGTTGACCCTGCTGGCCCCCTTGCTGATATGCCGATGCGGATTGACTATCCAGGTGGCTACTACATCCCCTGCGTAGCCCTTGGTCGGGTCACGCAGAACCAGACTGGCCGAAACAATGCCGTCCTTGCCTGGTTTGGTGCCCGTGGTCTCGGTGTCGAACCCCAGAAGCCAGGAGTCCCCTAGGCGTGTCGACCCCTCCTGTTGCGGGGCTGACTGAAGCGCCTGCTCCATGCTTGTGTACTCGGTGTTTTCCATAAGCGTGATTTCTCCTCAGTCTTTATGGTAACCGAGGAGCGACCGGCCCGCGACCGGGTCGGAGCCGCGACGGGCGAGGGGGGATGGCACAATAGGGGGTGTGGCAGATACCAGCAAACTCGAAAGCAGAAAACGTCAATTCGAGGCCCTGGCCATGCCTGCGGTCGATGTGCTTTACCGACAGGCCATGCGCCTAACCAACAACCCCGACGATGCCCAGGATCTGGTTCAGGATACTTTCGAGCGCGGATTCAAGGCCTTCGACCGCTTCCAACCCGGCAGCAATTTCGAGGCCTGGATGACCACCATCGAGCGCAACGCCTACTTCAATCAGTATCACAAGGCCAAGCGGCGTCCGCAAAGGGCCAACGACTCGACTGGCGAGTACAACGACTGGGATATTTATTCGGCATCGGAGCACGGGTCCGAAGGGCTCAAATCCGCTGAGCAGGAATACATGGAGACCTTCGCCCCCGAGGAGATCATGGCCGCGCTGAATCGGCTCAGTCCGGAACGCCGGCGGGTCTTCATCGACGCTGCCATCGATGGCAAGAGCTACCAACAGGTCGCCGACGAGGAGGGCATCAAGATCGGCACAGTCATGAGCCGACTGAATCGTGCGCGCTCGCAGTTACGCCAGGAGCTGGAGCGGTATGCCAAGGAGCGTGGCTACCAGCAGGAGCGCGGGGCTGCAGGCAAGCCCTCAGCGGAACGCCATGGACCTGTTGAGGTCAGGCCTAGTATAAAAAAAGAGATCAGCAGCAAGGGGCATTGAGGGCCCCCGAAGATCGGGTATCAGGAAGTGGGCAGGAGCATGGACGGACGCGTGGAGATGAGTCACTACGCATACGATGACGGCGGCTCTGTCAGGGTGACCCACACCAGCCTTCGCATCTACCAGGATGCCTCCTGCGTTGATCCTAGCGACTGCTTCGATCCGGATTCCTGCTGCGACGAGCGGGAGCGCATGGTCATCGAGGAGTTGCGTCGGTATCTGCGTCCCGAATGCGCTCCGGACTGCCTGCTGGACCGGCTCAGGCACATGTTCGATCAGATGGATGAACTGGAGCAGGGGACCACGGAACGCACTACGGACAAGTAGATTCAGTTAGGTAGATCCCGTCGATTCCTTGGCGGTACGACGGTTCTATCCGACTGTTCAGGCTATTGCAGGGATCATGGCCATGCTTATGCAGCCATGGTTTTTTTTTTATGTATATATGCAAAACCCCGGCACCGTTGGTGCCGGGGCAGACGATCAGGTGTTCGGCCTCTTGCCGTGATTGGCGGCCTTCTTGCGGCGATCCCTGCGCTTGCGTCCGCGCATGCCCATGATTGGACTCCTTTGCTTCTGATGAACCTATAAGCCTTGCCGATTATCGCACACCGGGCTGACCTTTGTCGACCAACCAGGCTGTTCAGACCTCTTGTGCCCGGTAACCCACCTGGGTGGTGTAGACGGCTGCAGGCTGCAGAATGACCAGATTCCGACCAGTTCTGAAGGCGTTGGCGTAGGCGGTCATGGGCTCCACGGCAACACCGGCCGGGCGCATGCCCGCGTCAAAGCCGGTTCCAGTGCAGACCTGCCATGAGGTGATGGTCTCATCGCCCCAGAGCTGAATTCGGATGCCGTCCGGCCTGGTGAACCAGGCCGAGCAAGTGCCGTCGTCGTCCCGCTCCACATCAGTCCAGGCATCGTCGAAGTCCGCATCCTCACCCAGCGCAGGGCCCTGGCGCAGATCTGTTCGCCCTTGGACGGGTTCGGTACCGGTGGGCAGCAGCCTGTCGGGATCGACCACCACGTGGGTGCGGCAGGGAATGGACAGGGTGCAGGGAGCGTTGTCTTTCTGAATCTGGTCACCTACGCCCTGTTTGCCGTTGGCTAGCCAGGGGTGGATGCCGAAGGCCCAGGGTGCAGCATCATCGCCCAGGTTCAGAGCCCGGGTGGTCATGGTCAGCCCCTGGTCGTCCAGGGTGTAGGTGACGGTGACAACCACGTCGAAGGGGTATCCGCCCATGTCTGGCACCCGCCAGGAGAGGCTGACGGAGTCCTCGGTCAGGGCTTGCAGCCGCCAGTAGGCCCGGTATCCGTAGCCGTGAATGGCGGTGTTCCGGTCATGCTCGTCGATGGGCAGGGTGTAGGTGTGGCCCTGGAATTCGTAGGTGCCATCCTCGATCCGGTTGGGGAAGGGTACCAGCACGTTCCCGTTGCTGCAGGGTACGGTTCCATTCGGGTCAAATGAGGCCAGCAGGTCTTTTCCCCGGTATTTCAGGACACGCAGGATGGCTCCCAGCTCGGTCACCACCGCCTCGTAGTCCCCATGACGGATGCTGTACTGCTGTCCTGTCCGGGGCACGGCCCCGCCCATCATCTCGTTCGTATGCATGCTCCCACTTCCATAGTGCCGTTGATGCTTGGTACGCCACCATCCTAGCGCCTGGGCGGTCTTGGCTTCTTGGTGAAAGAGTGGCGAATGGACTATCGGGGGCCGCTTTGGCTTTCTACCATGGATTTGCAGCGTCCGGAACCGTCCGGATTGACATCGATAAGGAGCGGCAGTGGCAGGATTTCGGACCACCGTGTGCGAACAGCCGATCCCGCAGGGACATGGCCGGGTCATCCTTGCTGATCCGCGCGGGTTCTGCGCGGGGGTGGACCGTGCCATTCAGACTGTGCAGACCATCTTGGATGCGGACAACCCCCACCATGGTCTGCCCCCGGTCTATGTGCGCCGGCAGATAGTCCACAACCGGCATGTGGTCGAGGACCTGTCCCGGAGAGGGGCTGTGTTCGTGGACGAGCTGGACCAGATTCCCGATCAGGCTGTCCGTGCCGGGGTTCCCGTGGTCTTTTCGGCCCATGGAATCGCCCCCTCGGTCGTCAAGGAGGCCCAGCGGCGGGGGATGCGCGTGGTCGATGCCTCATGCCCCCTGGTCAGCAAGGTCCACCGGGAAGTCCAGCGTTTCGTCCGGGACGGCTACTCGATCATTTACATAGGCCACCGGGGGCACGACGAGGCTATTGGAGTCATGGGGGAGGCACCTGACCGGGTTCATCTGGTGGAGCATGAGGCCGATATCGAGGCTTTGGACTTCGGTCCGGACACGCCGCTGGTCATGCTGACCCAGACCACACTGAGCCTGGATGAGACCGCCGATCTGGCTGCGGCCCTGCGTCGACGCTTTCCCTGGATAGAGGAGCCGCCGGGTTCCGACATCTGCTACGCCACCCAGAACAGGCAACAGGCGGTCAAGCTGGTGGCCGGTCAGGCGGACTGCATGATTGTAGTGGGGTCGGCCAACTCCTCCAATTCGGTTCGTCTGGTCGAGGTGGCGCGTCAGGCCTTGGATGCGCGCTTTCCTGGTCAGGGTGAGCAGAGGGCCCACCGGGTCGACGATGCGGGAGAGCTGGACCCGACCTGGCTGCAGGGCATGGACTCGGTAGGGCTTACCTCGGGTGCTTCGGTTCCAGAAAACCTGGTTCAGGGGGTGCTGGAAACCCTGGCATCCCGAGGATTCACCCGGGTAACCCGAGAACGAGCAGTCGACGAGCACATGCACTTCGTCCTGCCTGCTGCCCTGCGCTCAACACGCGCGTCCAAGAAGATTCCACAGCCGCAGGGCTGAGCCCCAGCGCTAAAATCTCTCAGTCAGCGGCTAGAGGTGCGGTCTTGGCCTTGAGAACCCGTATCAAATCCCTCGGGTCCAGACCCAGGCTGATCCCGCGCTTGCCGCCGGAGACCATAATGGTGTCGAACTCCAGGGCACCTTGGTCCAGCACAGTCAGGTGTTGGGTCCGTTGGCCGAAGGGCGAGATGCCGCCCAAGACATATCCGCTCTCCCGCTCGGCCTGGGCCTTGTCGGCCATACGAGCCTTTTTGGCACCCACGGCAGCTGCCAGGTGCTTGAGGTTCAGATGGCCGGTCACCGGTACAATGCCGATGACCCGCTCCTTACCCGTGTCGGCCATCAGGGTCTTGTAGACCATGCGCGGATCCAGGCCCAGTTTTTTGGCTGCCTCGATGCCGTACCCCTGGTCCATGTGGTCGGCATTGTGATGATACTCGTGGACGGTGAAGGGAACCCCCAGACGCTCCAGCTGGGCCATGGCCGGAGTCGCGGCATCCGAGTCCACCCGCTTCTTCTTGCTCATGGCTCCATGCTAAGGTACTGACCGTTTGCGTAGGCTTAGGGGTGTCTTTGGTGCGATCTCGCGGAAAGGGTAGTCCATGACCGCTGTCAATGCCTGGTTGCTCGATGCGGTGACGGGCGGATGGGGGCTGGCCGTGCTTTTCCTGGCAGCTTTTCTGGATGCGCTGATCATTCCCATACCTACAGAGCTTATGGTCCTGGCCACGGCTTCGGCCTTTCGAGCCTCGGGGCGACCCCTTCCCATCCTGGTCTTTCTGGTTTGCGCCCTGGCCTTTGCGGGCGGCGATGCCTGCACTTATGGGCTGGGGCGACTTGTCCCGTTGAATCGTCTAGCCGTCTTTCGGGGTGCCGCAGGCAAGGCTGTGACATCATGGGCCCACCGGGCGCTACTGCAGGGAGGCGGCTTCTTCACACTGGCCTCGCGGTTCGTGCCCTCGGGCCGGACCGTGGTAAATCTGACTGCCGGTGCGGCGCGATATCCGTTGACCCGTTATCTGCCCCTGGCTGCACTGGCTGGTCTGCTCTGGTCCATCTATATGTGGACCCTGGGGTATCTGGCCGCCTCTTGGCTGGAAAACAACCCTCTGGCCGTCATGGCCATCGGGTTTCTGGTGGGCATGGTCGTCGGCCTGGTTTGCGACCTGGCCATGCGGGCGCTCACCCGGAGGCGCTGATTATAAGCAAGGGGTCCGCCCCCGAAGGGAACGGACCCCGAAATCGCTATGGCCGGAAGAACCGGCCGGATGCTCAGTCGCCCAGCTTGGCGAAGTAGAGCAGGGTGCGGATCATGTTGCTGGTGAATCCGTACTCGTTGTCATAGAAGGCAACGGTGCGGACCATCTGATCGTCACCGTAGGTGTTGACATCGGTCTGCGTGGGATCGAAGATGCCACCGTGGGTGTCGCCGATCACATCGGAGGAGACGATGCCCTCGTCGTTGTAGCCGAAATAGTCCTTGCCCTCGAAGGCCTTCTTGGCGGTGTCGTTGATCTCGTCGACGGTGACCTTCTTGTTCAGGATGCAGAACAGTTCGGTGACGGAGCCGGAGGGAACGGCCACACGCTGTGCATGTCCCTGCAGCTTGCCGTCGACGGAGGGAACGACCTTGCCAATGGCCTTGGCGGCACCGGTGGAGTGCTCGATGGTGTTGAGGGCAGCGGCGCGGGTGTTGCGCGGCTTGTTGCCCTTGGGGCCGTCCAGCAGCATCTGGGAGCCGGTGTAGGCGTGGATGGTGGTCATGTAGCCGATGCGGATGCCGAAGTTGTCATCCAGCATCTTGACCATGGCGGCCAGGGATCCGGTGGTGCAGGAGCCGGCGGAGATGATCTTGTCGGAAGGCTTCAGGGTCTCCTCGTTGACGCCGTAGACCACGGTGGGCGTGGTGTCGTCCTTGGCAGGAGCGGAGATCAGAACCTTCTTGGCTCCGGCGTTCAGGTGGGCCTGGGACTTCTCAGAGGAGGTGTAGAAGCCGGTGCACTCCAGCACGTAGTCCACGCCGTCGTTCTTGACCCAGGGGATGTTGTTGGCATCCTTCTCGGCATAGACCGGAATCTCCTTGCCGTCCACCACGATGGCGGTGTCGGTGGAGGTGACCGAGACATTGGTGCCGTCGTCGTGACGGAAGGTGCCCTGGGTGCTGTCGTACTTGAGCAGATAGGCCAGAATGGCCGGGGTGGTCAGATCGTTGATGGCGGCAACCTCGATGTTGGAGGCGTCGCCGCCACGGGCCTGGAGCTCAAAGATGCGCCGGAAGGCCAGACGACCGATACGTCCGAATCCGTTGATGCCAATCTTTACTGTCATTCAATTCTCCCTTGGAGATTGGCCGTATACAGCACAAAAATTACCGGACCGTATATGGCCGATTACTGATAACATCTCATAGTTTATAGAACCCTATGTACTTAAAGCAAGCGATTACGCGGGTTGTGCCGAGGAAAAAACGAACAAAAAAATTGGTAGGTTTTGTTGTTTGTTTGCGCAACAAAACGATCAGGAATTGTGAGAATTTTCGTTCGTATCGGCCAGCCAATCCTCCCACTGCTGCTGACGGAACCCGACCAGGACATGCCGGCCATCCAGCAGAATGGGACGCTTGACCAGCATGCCGTCGGTGGACAGCAGCTGCAGAGCCTGCTCCGTGTCCATCTGCGGCAGGCGTTTGCTCAGCCCCTGACTGCGATAAGCCTGACCTGAGGTGTTGAAGAATCGCCGGACGGGCAGGCCGCTCATGTCCAACCAAGCGGTCAGTTCATCCTGAGTGGGGCGGTCCTCCTTGATGTCGCGCTCGGTGAAGTCCACATTGTGGTCACGCAGCCAGGTGCGGGCCTTGGCGCAAGTGGAGCAGCGGCTGTAGCAGATGAAGAGCGGGTGCTCGGCTGTCGGGGTCGTTGGCTGCTTGGTTGATGATGCTGTCATAGATTGTTCCTTTCCACGTGGGGTTTCAAGTCAAAAGAGGTCTCAGGCCAGACGACGGGAGGGTCGGGTCTCCAAGGGGCCCAGGTCGGCCTTGGGTTCCAGACTGGTGCTCCAGACCGGCTCGGGCGCTGATGTGGGGTAGGTGACGAACACTGTTCCTTGCTTCAGTGCTATGTGGGCCGGTCTGCTGGGCAGGAACTCGTTGCTGACACCGGTGACCTGCTGGTTGGTCATGGTCATGCCGTCCGTCTGGTATTTGAGGCCCTGCTCGACCACACCCAGAGCCTGGTCGTCGGCCGCCAGGACGGAGACCATGGACTTGGGCGGGCAGTCCCAGGCCGGGAAGTCCAGGCTTCCGGGTCCAAGAGCCGTGACCAGCATTCCCTGGCCCCAGAGTTCGGCGCGGCCACCGCTGGCAGCAATCAGATGGATCAGGTTCAGATTGGCCAGCGTGTGGTCCATACGCCCGCCCAGACCGCCATATATAAGGAATCGTCGGTAACCCCGCTGCCAGCCTATTTTGACTGCGGCCAGCAGGTCGGTGTCGTCCTTTTCAGCAGGCAGGACACGGCGTGGGATGTCTGTGCGCAGCTTTCGGCTGCCAGCGGGCAGGGAGTCGAAGTCGCCTACGACCAGGTCGGGTTCGTCACCGTGCTCCAGAGCCGGCTCCAGTCCTCCATCCGCAGCTATGACCAGGGCTTGTTCGCCGCGTGCCGTCTCTTCACCGAAGTACTGTCCGGCACCCCAGATTCGGCAGAGCGGTGCCTGACCTGTACGGTCCGACTGACCGTCATCCTGCATAAGATTCTTCTTTCTGCGCTCGTCCATTGGACGCGCCCCCATCATTCCAGACCAACCAGACGGATCAGGAAGAGCAGCCACCCTTGCACCAGGGCCATGTAGGTCAGGGTTCCGCAGGCGATGCTGACCATCATGTTTCGCCAGCGCAGGTGGACCAGGGCTGTGACCAGCAGAGCCAGGGCCTCGTAGAGCCCGTGATCGCCTCCGACCAGGTTGGTGTGCCTCAACGAATAGACCACCAGCAGTCCCATGACGGCGGCTGGCAGCAGACGTCCCAGCCTGGTCACCAGGGCCGGTGGCCGACGTCCCTCCGGCCAGATTATGAAGGGCAGGAATCTGGTGGCCATGGTTCCCAATACCACAATGCCAATGGTGATCAGTTGCTGTGCAGTGGTCATGAGGCCTCCCTTTGGCTACGGAAGTCCAAGAGGATGAAGACGGCCAGGATGACCGCCATGGACGGGATGATGAACCGGTCAGGTCCAAAGACCAGCAGACAGGCCAAGGAGGCCAGCAGACCGATCAGGGCCGGCACGCGGGCCTCGGCCTGCCGCCACTGCTCCAGGAAGAGCACCAGGAACATGGCGGTCAGTACGAAATCCAGTCCCCGGGTGTCGAAGTTCGCCAGGTTGCCCAGCACAGCGCCTAGTGTGGCGCCGCCCACCCAGTAGATTTGATTGAGCAGTGTGACGAAGAAGAGGTACCAGCCCTTGTCGGTTCCGGCCGGGTGAGGATCGGCGGACTCCAGGGCGAAGGTCTCATCGCACATGCCGAAGATCAGGTAGGGTTTCTTCCGGCCCGTCCCTCGAAAGACCGGCAGCATGGCCAGGCCATAGAAGAGATGGCGTGCATTGACCATCAGGGTCAGCATCAGCGCGCCCCAGGGATTGAAGGTGGACAAGAGCAGGTCCACGGTCACGAACTCCATGGATCCGGCGTAGATCAGGGCACTCATGGCCAGCGGGTAAATCACCGGGAATCCGCGGCTGGTCATCAGGAAGCCATAGGAGATCCCCAGCACCAAGAATCCGGCCATGATGGGCAGGGTCCGTGGGAAGGCCGCAGCCAGGGAGCCCAGGATGGTCCCGGAGGACCTCGTGTCTTCGTCAGCGTCTTCCTGCGCTCGCTGCATGACCCGCCTCCTGACTTCGATTTGGAGATGGTCATATGATAATCGCCTCTTGCGCCGCAAGGACAGACTGGTCGACAATGTGAGAAGGCTGTCAAGAGGCAGGAAGGACGGAATAGCGGCTCTGCGGATCTGGTTGAACCTGGCGATAGGCACTGGTATGTGAGGAGGAATCATGGACAAGAACAAGATTTCGACCAACAACCCGGCCACGGTCGTTCTGGCCGGGGGATGCTTCTGGGGCATCGAGCGGTTCTTCCAAGAGGTGGACGGGATTATCGACACTCAGGTGGGATACGCCCAGTCCACAGTGCCCAACCCAAGCTATGAGCAGGTCTGCAGCGGTGTCACCGACGCTGTGGAGAGCGTGCGGTTGACCTATGATCCCCAGACAGTCACTCTGCGGACCCTGACCCTGCTTCTGCTGGATCTGATCGACCCCTTCTCGGTGGATCGGCAGGGCAATGACCGGGGCAGGCAGTACCGCAGCGGCCTCTACTGGGATTCCGAGCATCGCGAGCAGGAAGAGCCTGTCTTCCGTCGCGCTCTGGAGGAGCTGGAGCGCAGGACCGGCCGTCAGCCCGCTGTGCAGGTGGAGGCCTTGATCAACTTCTATCCGGCGGAGGAGTCCCACCAGGACTACCTGCTCAAGAACCCCGGCGGATACTGCCACATTCCCCTGGAGGCCATCGCCAACGCCGCCTCCCGCCAGCGCTACATCGAGCGCATCTGGTCCCTGGACCCTGAAAGCTACGAGGTCACCCAGCACTCGGCCACCGAACGGCCCTTCGCCAACGCCTACGATGGGGAATTCCGCCCGGGCATATATGTGGACGTGGTCAGCGGCCAGCCGCTCTTCTCCTCGACGGACAAGTACGACTCGGGTTGTGGCTGGCCGGCATTCACCAAGCCCATAGATCCCGACCTGCTGGTCAACCGCAAGGACTACAAGCTGCTGGGTCGTCCTCGGATCGAGGTGCGGACGGCACAGACCGGAATCCATTTGGGACACGTCTTCGACGACGGCCCGGCTGACCGTGGCGGGCAGCGCTATTGCATGAACTCCGCCGCCCTGCGGTTCGTTCCGCGGGACCGGATGGAGGAGGAGGGTTACGGAGACTACCTGCCCCTGGTGGACGGAGCAACCGCCTGACTAGGCCCGGTCCTAAGGGTTGTGTTATACTGCTACTCGGCTTGAGAAATCAAGAAAGCGGATGATCCCACCTGGGAGCCTTCCATGGCTTCGGGTTCGACCCGCGCCGGTGACGGTTGACCGTCAGTATTACGGTGCAGGCATTGACGGTTTCGTTGCTATACGGCTGCGACGGTCATGTTCGAAACCTATGGGTTCTTCGCCGGGCAGTGGATGTTGTGGTATTTGAGAAGGAGTCATCATTAGCGACGAACCAAGGATTAACGACGATATACGAGTGTCTCAGGTACGCCTGATCGGGCCCAACGGCGAGCAGGTGGGAATCATTGCGACCTCCGTCGCCCTCAACCTGGCCAAGGAGGCCAACCTTGACCTGGTCGAGGTTGCGCCCAAGGCCAAGCCTCCGGTCGCCAAGCTCATTGATTACGGCAAGTTCAAATACAACGAGAAGATCAAGGCTCGTGAAGCGCGCCGCAACCAGAGTATGTCGGAGATCAAGGAGATCCGCTTCAGATTGAAGATCGACGACCACGACTTCGAGGTCAAGGAAGGGCATGTGCGTCGCTTCCTGTCCGCCGGAGACAAAGTCAAGGTCACCATCATGCTGCGTGGGCGCGAGCAGTCACGGCCCATCGGCGGCGTGGAGCTCCTGCGCAAGCTGGCTGATGACGTCGCGGATCTGGGCTCCATCGAGTTTGCCCCCAAGCAGGAGGGGCGCAACATCATTATGACCCTGTCACCCAAGGGCAAGAAGATCCATACCCAGTCCGAGCAGCGTCGGCGGGGCGGACAGGCCCGTGCCGAGCGCAAGGCCCGTCAGGCGGCCCATCTGGCTGCCAAGGCCGATGAAAAAGAGACTGCGGGCTCCAACAATACTTCTCCCAAGCAGATGAAATCCAAGGAGGGCAGCAATGCCGAAGATGAAAAGTAACTCCGCCGCATCCAAGCGCGTCCGGACCACGGGTTCGGGCAAGCTCATGCACGCCGGGACCGGTATGCGCCACAATCTGGAGCACAAGTCGGCCAAGAAGCGTCGCCACCTGTCCACTGATGAGGTGCTCGCTCCGACCCAGTCCAAGAACATGAAGAGGATGCTGGCCCGCTGAGCGGGTGCTGTCGCGTCGAGTGAGATTTTAGAAAGCTGAGGAATATCTATGGCACGAGTCAAGCGGGCAGTCAACGCGCATAAGAAGCGTCGGGTCGTCCTGGAGCGGGCGTCAGGCTACCGTGGCCAGCGCTCACGTCTCTACCGCAAGGCCAAGGAGCAACTGCTCCATTCATATACATACAACTTCCGGGACCGCAAGGCCCGTAAGGGCGACTTCCGCAAGCTGTGGATCCAGCGCATCAACGCCGGATGCCGCGCCCAGGGAATCACCTACAACCGCTTCATCCAGGGTCTGCGCCTGGCCGGGATCGAGCTGGACCGCCGCGCCCTGGCCGATCTGGTCGTCAACGACATCGACACCTTCAACGCCATCGTGGCTGAGGCCAAGAAGGCCCTGCCTGCCGACGTAAATGCTCCGGTCGCTGCCTGATCAGCGGACCTGAACACTGTATTGCAAGAACCTCGCCTTTCGCGGGGTTCTTTGCATATTTGACCATTCCTCGGTGGAACGGTAAGTTGATTGACGACAATGATGCCGGGAGCCGCCATGAATGATGATCACAGCCTAGACGCGTCGGCTGTCTCGGCAGAATCAGCAGGTCAAGCCAGTCCATCATCTCGCAGCGGTACATCCATACTGGCCAGAATTAATCAGCCGCGCCCCATCCTTCGGTCGCGGATCTTTCTTTATGTAACGGAGTTCTTTTCTGGCATGGCCGTCATGGCTGCCGAGCTGGGGGCCTCTCGTCTGCTGGCTCCTTACTTCTCGTCTTCTCAGATTGTATGGACCATCATAATCGGGACCATCATGATCGCCTTGGCCCTGGGTGCCGTCGTCGGCGGACGCTGGGCCGACAGGAATCCAGACCCGGACAGGCTCTACCTGTGCATTATGGCGGCGGCCGTCTGGATCGCCCTGATCCCCCTGGTCGGCAAGTATCTGATCATCCTGGTTTCGGGACTGCTGATCGTGGCTGTTTCCACCAACTTCCTGGTCCTGGCGGCCTTTATCTCCTGCCTGATCATCTTTGTTCCGCCCCTCTTCCTCCTGGGCACCATCACCCCGGGCCTGGTCAAGAGCGCCACCGATTCCCTGGACGACAACGCCTCGGTGGTCGGCCGGCTCAGCGCCTGCAATACCGTGGGATCCATCCTGGGCACCTTCCTGCCCACCTTTGTGACCATCCCGGCCGTGGGGACCTTCGTCACCTTCCTGATCTTCTCCGGAATACTGCTCCTAGTGGCCTTAATCTACTTTCTTTCCTCCCACGTGCATCGCCTGGCCTGCTTCATGGCCACGGTGGCCTTTGTCATCTCGGCCGCCCTGTCGCCGATGACGGGGTTCGCCTTCTGGGAGAAGGGCCTGGCATATGAGGGCGAGTCCATCTACAACTACCTGCAGGTCAAAACCCTAGCGGATAGAACCATCCTTTCCACCAACGTCCTCTTCGGCGTCCAGTCGGTGACCATGAAGCACCCCGGGATGACCGGCATGTACTACGACACGGCTTTGGCAGCGCCGCTCATGGCCAATCAGGCCCGCTCGGCCCTGATCCTGGGCATGGGGACCGGGACCTACGCCCGGCAGCTGAAGCGGTACTATCCGCGGATGGCCATCCAGGGGGTGGAGATCGACCAGTCCATCAGCAACCTGGCCATCAAGTATTTCGACCAGCCAGCTGATGTTCCGGTTTCCACCTATGACGGCCGAGCCTGGCTGGCGGCCAGTCGCCAGTGCTACGACCTGATCATGGTCGACGCCTATCAGGACATCACCATACCCTTTCAGATGAGTTCCACCGAGTTCTTTAGCCTGGTCAGGAACCACCTGAATCCTGGCGGGGTCATGGTGGTCAACATGAATATGATCGACGACGGTCAGGGGTCCATCAATGCAGCCCTGACCAATACCATTACCAGGGTCTTCGGCTCCGATGCCATCCTGACGGCCGATGTGCCCCAGACCACCAACCGCGAGCTCTTTGCACGTCGCCCCGCTTCCGAGGATTTTTCGGGAGCAGGAGGGGATAAGAGGGAGGCCATGAGGGACTATCCAGGTTCCGATCTGCTGGCGGAGTCCGCTGCCAGGGTCAGCCCTGATCCAGACCTGTCCGAGATGATGAAGCAGGTTAGCTCCCGCCTGAACACGGTTGGGGAAGTAAATGGGAGGGTATTGACTGATGACAATGCGCCAGTGGAGCTGCTTGGCATGCACGCCATTGACGGAATCATCAGCAGGGAGGCCGGCCCCTATCGACGGATCCTTCAGCAAGAGGGGATTCAAGGACTGATCCGGGATGTTTCCTGAGATGCCGCCGCAATCCCAAGCACGTTGGAAGTACAGGAACAGGGGAGTGGAGCGTTAGAATATGCCCTAAAGACCAGCACTGATGAAGAGAACCGGAGGTTAAGCAGTAGTGGACGGTGATCATCAGGAGGGGCTGACTGCATTGCTGGATCAGTTCCTGGCTTACACCGGTCTGGAGCGGGGTCTTGCCCCCGCCACGGTCAAGGCTTATAAGTCCGATCTGATTATGTACATCAACTGGTTGTCCGGTCACGGCATCACCAGCATGGGGCAGATCCAAACCGTCGATGTGGAGGGTTTTCTGGCCCACCTGGCCGACGAGAGTCCAGCCAGCCGCTCACGGAGGATGGCCGCTGTTCATGAGTGGCACCGGTTCGCTCTCAAGCAGGGAGTGACCGACCAGGATGTTTCTCGTACGGTCAAGGCTCCCAAGGGCACCTCGGCCCTGCCGGATGTGTTGGACGTGGACCAGGTGACCCGGCTGCTGGATGCGGCTGCGATGGGCGGGTCCAAGGATCCAGTGGTCCTGCGGGACAAGGCCCTGCTTGAGTTCATGTACGCAACCGGCTGCCGGGTCTCGGAGGCCGTTGGCACCGACCTGGAGGACATGGACCTGGACGAGCGGGTGGTCCGTCTGACCGGCAAGGGCGACAAGCAGCGTCTAGTGCCGATAGGTTCCTACGCTTGCCAGGCCATGGAGGCCTACCTGAATCTGGGACGGGCCAGCCTGTGTGATCGAGCCACCAAGAGCAGGGAGTTGAGGGCAGTCTTCCTTAACAAGCGGGGCAAGCGGCTGACCAGGCAGACCGTCTGGCAGGTGGTCAGGGACGCCGGTCGCCGGGCGGGCCTGAACAGACCTCTGCATCCCCACACCCTGCGGCACTCTTTCGCCACGCATCTGTTGGAGGGAGGCGCCGACGTGCGTTCGGTCCAAGAGCTGCTGGGCCATGCCTCGGTGACCACGACACAGATTTACACACACGTCAGTCCCCAGGCCCTTATGGAGACCTACCAGACGGCCCATCCCCGCGCCCGCTGACCCGCCAACCCGCGAATGCTGGTGGAAACTTGATAGGGTAGAGGCATGCCTACGGATTTGTTAGGGCGCGAGTATGAGACGTTCGCTGCCCCGGAGCCTTTGAAACAGCACGGCCCGGCCCGTGTCCTCGCCATGTGCAACCAGAAGGGCGGTGTGGGCAAGACCACCTCATCAATCAACATCGCTGGGGCCATGTGCCAGTACGGGCGAAGGGTGCTGATCGTGGACTTCGACCCCCAGGGTGCGGCCACTGTGGGTCTGGGCATCAATGCCAACAGCGTGGACAACACCATTTACACTGCCATGTTCGACCCGTCACTGGATGTTCACGAGGTAGTCAGGCACACCCGTTTTGACGGGCTGGACATCATCCCGGCCAATATTGATCTGTCGGCCGCCGAGATTCAGCTGGTTACCGAGGTCGGTAGGGAACAGGCTCTGGCAGCCACCATCCGGCCCCTGCGGCAGGAGTATGATGCCATCATCATCGACTGTCAGCCCTCGCTTGGACTGCTGACCGTCAATGCGTTGACTGCCGCGGACGGGGTCATCATTCCCGTGGCGGCCGAGTTCTTCGCCCTGCGCGGCGTGGCCCTGCTCATGCAATCCATTGAGAAGGTCCGTAGCCGCATCAACCCTGACCTGCAGGTTTACGGGGTTCTGGTCACCATGTACACCAAGACCCTGCATTCGGACGAGGTGCTTCAGCGTATCTACGAGGCCTTCAGGGGCAAGGTCCTGCACTCCATCATCAGCCGGTCCATCAAGCTGCCCGACGCCACGGTGGCCGGTGAGCCCATCACTATGTTCGCACCCGAGCACAAGACCGCCAAGGAGTATCGGGAGGTTGCCCGGGAGTTGATCGCCCGCGGCATCGTGGCGTGAGCGGATCAGCGGACGGCTTCGCCGTCGACCTGGATGTCTACCAGGGGCCCTTCGACCTGCTGCTGGGCATGCTGGCCAACCGAAAGCTCTCCCTGACGGAGGTTTCGCTGGCCTCCATCACTGGGGAGTTTCTGGACTACGTACGCACACTGGACTTCAGTCAGGGTCTGGATCAGGCCAGCGCCTTCCTGGACGTGGCCTCTGTTCTGGTAGAGGCCAAGAGCGCTGCCCTCCTGCCAGTGGAGGACGAATCCATGCGTGACCAGGCCTCCATGGATGCCCTTCGTGAGCGTGACCTGCTCTTCGCCAGACTTCTGCAGTACAGGGCCTTCAAGCAGGCTGGACAGGACTTTCGAGCCAGGCTGGCCGCCAACTCGGGCCGCTACCCGCATCCCGGCCATCTGGAGCCCCAGCTGGCCCATCTGCTGCCTGATCTGGTCTGGACCCTGGAGCCAGAGGATCTGGCCCTGCTCTGTGCCAATGCCCTGGTCAACGCTCCGGCCTCCCAGGTCCGTCTGGACCAGTTGCACGTGCCCCTGGTCGACCTGAACAAGGAGGCCGACCAGGTTCGCCAAGCCCTGCTGGCGCAGCCCGGGCAGCCGTTGGCTTTCGCCGATCTTGTCGCCTCCTCCAAGGGCCGGGCGCAGGTGGTGGCCCGATTCCTGGCTGTGTTGATTTTCTTCAGGCAGGAGCTGATCCAGTACCGTCAGGATGGCCCCTATCAGCCGCTCTACCTGCGCTGGGTTGGGCCGACCCAGGAGCCGGAAACTGCCTTGATTAGTGAGGGGGACTTCGCATGAGCCAATCCTCGGCGCCCGACACCCGTCCTGAATACGTGGACTTCGACGTGCAGGACTTTCCCGGTGGACTGACTGCCTGCCTGGAGGCCATTTTGGTGGCCACGGACCGGCCGCTGACCGCAGAGGATTTTTCCCGGGTGCTGGCCGTGGATCCGGGTCCGGTCAATGCCGCCCTGGAATCGCTGGCCGAATCCTATAGCGACCGAGGATTCGAACTGCGTCGGACCGCCCGAGGCTGGCAGTTGACCAGCAGGGCCGCCTACCAGCCCGTGGTGGCGGCTTTCGTCAAGGACGGTCAGACGGCCAGACTTTCCCAGGCGGCCCTGGAGGCCCTGGCCATTGTGGCCTATCGCCAGCCCATGACCCGTGCCCAGGTGGGCCAGATTCGCGGGGTCAACTCAGACGGGGTCATCAGGGCCCTGCTGGTGCGTGGCCTGGTTCGCGAGGAGGGCTTGGACGAGCAGACCCGCGCCGCGCTGCTGGTTACCACCGACCTCTTCCTTGAACGGATGGGTCTGCAATCCTTGGAGGATCTGCCCTCCCTGGCCCCCTTTTTGCCCGACGAGGACTCAGCTCTGGCCCAAGCACGCCAGGAGCTGTCTGGGCAGCCCGGATCCTCGGATCCTGCCCAGGGTTCTCCCCAGGGCGAGGGGGAGTGAACACCTGTCACGCAAAGCGGTTACACTTGTCTCTGTTTGTCCAATTCCTGGACCACGCCAGCCGGCAGCTAGGCCGGTGGGGGCATGGATAGCATTCACGAGAATGAGGTTTTGATGGCGGTACGCGGCGATATACGAAATGTGGCGATTGTGGCACACGTTGACCACGGCAAGACCACCCTGGTCAACGCCATGTTGCAGCAGTCGCACGTCTTCTCCGAGCGGGAGGAGGTGCCCGACCGAGTCATGGACTCCAACGACCTGGAGAAGGAGAAGGGCATCACCATCCTGGCCAAGAACACCGCCGTCAAGTACACAGGCCCCCTGGCAGCCAAGCTGGGCGAGCCCGACGGCATCACCATCAACGTGGTGGACACCCCTGGCCACGCTGACTTCGGCGGCGAGGTGGAGCGTGGCATCTCCATGGTCGACGGCGTAGTCCTGCTGGTGGACGCCTCCGAGGGGCCTCTGCCCCAGACCCGCTTCGTCCTGCGTAAGGCCCTGGAGGCCAAGCTGCCCGTCATCCTGGTCATCAACAAGACCGACCGTCCTGATGCCCGCATCTCCGAAGTGGTCTCAGAATCCACCGATCTGCTCCTGGGCCTGGCTCAGGACGTGAGCGAGGAGGGAGTGGACCTGGATCTGGATTCCCTCCTGGACCTGCCGGTCATCTACTGCGCTGCCAAGGCTGGTAAGGCCTCCGTCAACCAGCCCGCCGACGGCGCTGTGCCAGACAACGACGATCTGGAGCCTCTCTTCGAGGCCATCCTGAATAACATCCCCGCCCCGGAGTATGAGGAGGGCGCCCCCCTGCAGGCCCATGTGACCAACATTGACGCGTCCGATTACTTGGGCCGTCTGGGTCTGGTACGCATCTACAACGGCACCCTGACCAAGGGCCGCCAGTACGGCCTGTCGCGCGTGGACGGATCCATTGAGAACTTCAAGCTGACTGAGATCCTGCGTACCAAGGGCCTGCAGCGCTCCCCAGTGGACGAGGCCGGCCCCGGCGACATCGTGGCTGTGGCCGGTGTTGAGGACATCATGATCGGCGAGACCATCGTCGACCAGGACGATCCGCGCCCCCTGCCTCTGATTCACGTTGACGACCCGGCTGTCTCCATGACCTTCGGCACCAACGACTCGCCGCTGGCCGGCACTGAGGGCAAGGACCATAAGCTGACCGCCCGCATGCTCAAGGACCGTCTGGACCGCGAGCTGATCGGCAACGTCTCCATCAAGGTGCTGCCCACCGATCGGCCCGACGCCTGGGAGGTTCAGGGCCGTGGCGAGCTGGCCCTGGCCATTCTGGCTGAGCAGATGCGCCGCGAGGGCTACGAGCTGACCGTAGGTCGTCCCCAGGTGGTCACCAAGACCGTGGACGGCAAGATTCAGGAGCCCATGGAGTCCGACACCATCGATGTGCCCGAGGAATACATGGGCGCAGTCACCCAGCTCATGGCCGATCGCAAGGGTCGTATGGAGACCATGACCAACCACGGCTCCGGCTGGGTTAGGATGCAGTTCACTGTGCCCTCCCGTGGCCTC
Organism: Bifidobacterium polysaccharolyticum; assembly: GCF_016101585.1. Taxonomy (GTDB): domain Bacteria; phylum Actinomycetota; class Actinomycetes; order Actinomycetales; family Bifidobacteriaceae; genus Bombiscardovia; species Bombiscardovia polysaccharolytica. The sequence continues at coordinate 519,992 of NZ_JACFQG010000001.1, read as the reverse complement.
CTGGGCTTCCGCACCGCCCTGCTGACCGCCACCCGCGGCACCGGCATCTCCTCGTCGATCTCCGCTGGCTACGCCCCTTGGGCAGGTGATATCAAGACACGGCAGAACGGATCCATGGTTTCCGACCGCTCCGGCAAGGCCAGCCCCTATGCCATGCAGAAGCTCCAGGCCCGCGGTGAGTTCTTCGTCAAGCCCCAGTCGCCCGTCTACGAGGGGCAGATCGTGGGGATCAACAACAAGCCTGGCGACCTGGACATCAACATCACCTTGGAGAAGCACATGACCAACATGCGTTCCTCCACCGCCGACGTGCTGGAGACCCTGACTCCGCCCATCGACATGAGCCTGGAGGAGTCTTTGGACTTCGCCAACGATGACGAGTGCGTGGAGGTGACACCCGAGTCCATCCGCGTGCGCAAGATCATCCTGGACCGGGATGCCTGGTATAAGTGGAACGCCCGTCAGCGCAGGGCCAACAACAAGTAAACCTTTTCTCACAATCGGATCAGTGCGACCCGGCCGCCCCACGGTGACCGGGTCGGACTAGTCTTGAATCCATGAAGTCTCAGGTTTCCAAATCCAAGGACCAGACCGTCTCCCATTCGACGGGGGAGTCTGACAAGGCAAGTCCCTTCCGTTGTTTGCTGGGCCTGCCCATCGGGCTGGCGGTGGGCGTGCTGGGTACTCTGGTTCAGCGTTCCGGAGCCGCTCAGGGTCTGCCTTGGGGGATGGTCCTGGCCTATCTGCTGGTGGCCCTGGCCGCCTGGTGGGTTCGTTGCGATAGCGGCACCATGGGCCTGGCCCTGCATCTGGTGGCCTCCACGGTCACGGTCTGGCTGCTCTCCATGCGGGGGCCGGGCGGCGATGTGCTCATGCCCTATGCCAACTTCCCTACATTCTTTGCCAAGTATGCGGTCTTCCTCTGGATGGGCGGGCTGGTCCTGATCCAGACCTTGGCCATCTGCCTGCCGGCCTCCTGGTTTTCTGACGGCCCCCTGCGTCGTCAGGGGGGATCCGCATGAGTCAGGCTCTGTCAGAATCACGGGTGACTCTGCCCGATCGTATTCCTTTGCACTTCCTGGGACCCGAGGGGACCTTCACCCATCAGGCCGCCCTTGAGGCCACCAACCTCATGGAGACAAGGTTGGGCTGCCAGGCTGATCTGAGTCCCTGTACGGATGCAGCTGCCATTGTGGCCGCCGTGGAGGAGGGCCGAGGCTGGGGAGTGCTGGCCTGGGAGAACAACGTGGAGGGCCATGTGGTGCCCAACATGGACGCCTTGATTGATGCTCAAGCGGTAGCGGGCTTCGGCATGGTCCGTCTGCCCATCGTTTTCGACGCCTTCGTCCGGTCCGACCATGGCCCCCTGAGCCAGGTCGGCGCCCACCCTCACGGACTGGCCCAGTGCAAGGGCTTCATCAAAGAGACCGGCCTGAATCCGGTGACAGCCAACTCCAACGCTGCGGCCTGCCGTGATCTGGGCCCTGATCAGGTGGCTCTGGGTCCGCGCATCTGTGGGAGCCTCTACGGGCTGGAGACCTATCGGCGTGAGGTGCAGGACTATCAGGGGGCCCGAACCGATTTTCTTCTGTTGGCTCCCCGGAATCAGGCCGCCGGGCTGGCACGCCGCCTGGCGCCGGGCGGGGATTTCGAGTCCATCATCACCTTTATTCCCCTGAATACGGGGCCGGGCGTGCTGGCGAACCTGTTGGACCGTCTGCGCGATGCAGGCTTGAACATGACCTCATTCATGTCCCGGCCCATCAAGGGGCACGACGGGACCTACAGCTTCGTAGCCAGCATCGACGCCGCACCATGGCAGAAGGGTCTGCATCAGGTGTTGGACAACCTGCTGGAAAGGGGGGACTGGCTCAAGACACTGGCGGTTCATCCGCGCACCCCGCATCCAGCCCCACCCATACGTGAATGGATGCTGCCCAGGGCGGGGGCCTTCCGGGGTGAGGACCCCGATTCCGAGACGATCAGCAAGGAGTTGTTATGGTAGATGAATCCGCGTCTTTCCCACATATGGACCTGTCTGGGCCCGAGCACATGCATCCGATAGCGGGCATGGCCGCCTCACCAGTGCTGACATCGGCCCACAAGATTGCCGTTGCAGGGCTGGGTCTGATCGGCGGATCACTGGCCCGACGCCTCGCCGCCCGGGGTCGATTCGTGATTGCGTGGAACCATAATGACCGTCCCTACGAGCAGGCCCGCAGCCAAGGGATCCATTGCGTGGACACCTTGGAGGAGCTGGCCAAGGGCAAAGCAGACGTGCTGGTACTTGCCACACCCTTGCGTGCCATGCCCGACGTGCTCAAGGCCTTGGCGCCGGTGCTGACCCGTGGTACCACCCTGACCGACGTGGGCAGCGTCAAGGGTCCGGTCCGTTGTCAGGTCGAGCAGGCAGGTCTGGCCGATCGTTATGTGGGCGCCCATCCCATGGCTGGCAGCGAGGGCTCCGGCTATGAGGACTCGGACCCTGCCCTGCTGGAAGATGCCCTCTGGGCCCTCTGCGTCGATGAGCGTACGGACTACAGCCGCTTCCTGACCGTAGCCGATATGGTCACCCAGGGGCTGGGGAACAGACTGATTGCTCTGGACGATGCCACTCATGACCGGGCTGCGGCACTGATCTCGCATATGCCTCATGTGGTGGCCACCGCCCTGGCCAACATGCTGACGAGATCGTCTGACCGTCGTGTGGCCTCGGCTCTGGCGGCCGGATCCTGGCGGGATATGACCCGTGTAGCCCTGACCGACCCGGAACGGACCCGGGCCATGGTGGAGGAGAACGCCGACCAAGTGGCCGATCTTCTGGATGTCCTGGTCGAGAATCTGCAGGGCATAGCTTCTCTTTTGCGGGACCAGGAGCCAGAGGCCGATGGAAAGCGTCAGGACTTCTTCCTTCAGGCCGATCCCTTCCGGCGCTACAAGGCTGCCTTGGCATACCAGGAGCAGATGCCCACAACTGGTTTGGAGTTGGATCCGCAGGGGGGCAACTGGCGGCAGGAGCTGCTGGATTCGGCCTTGCGCGGCGAACAGGTCTCGGCCTTCCTGACCACCAGCAGGGCCCGGGTGCTGCACCCGCCGGTCATCGACTGAAATTCTGAGGGTCCGGGCGAGGTGAACGGCGTTCCGGAACCGGCTTCAGTGCCACCATGTCTTCTGCTTGGAGGGTCACGCGCTCCCCGGGACGCGATCCGTTGGCTGCTGGATCCCTGTCCAGGATCAGCCGCCGTCCGTTCCAGTCAACCACATGCCCTACGTAGTCGCGGAACTTGGTCCTTCCGTCTTCCGGGTCTGGCCCCAGAGCAATCCTGACCACCAGCCGCGCTCCGGCCGGTATGGTTGCTGGCAAACGCATGGCCATCCACCTCCTGGATCAGTATCACCTGCGGCTGCGACGAGGACGAAAGCGCCTAGACTGTATTGCACATACTGCACAGCCAAGTGAAGGGAGTGCTCGCAGTGGACCAGGATCTGCAGGACTTCACCGACTATCTTTCCCGGGTGGCAGGCAAGAGCCCCAACACCGTGCGCTCCTACCGGGCCGACTTGGCGGGCTTTCTGCATCTGATGCATTTGCATGGCATCAATGACCCTGCCCAGATCGACCTGGCCGCCATCAGATCCTGGCTGACCCACGAGGCAGCCACTCACGCCCGTTCGACCATGGCCCGGAAGACGGCGGCGCTGAGGTCTTTCTTCGGCTGGCTGAGCAGGCACGGCCGGATCGAGACCGACCCCACCCTGGCCCTGAGCAGTCCCAAGCAGTCCGAACACCTTCCTCGAATCCTGACGCATGACCAGGCCCGCACCCTGATGGATACGGTTGACCAGGATCCGGTCGAGCCCCGAGAAGACAAGAAAGTTCAGGCGGCCCTGCAGGTGCGCGATGCGGCCATGCTGGAACTGCTGTACGCCACGGGCATGCGTGTGGCCGAGCTCTGCGGACTGGACCTGGATGACGTGAACCGGCACAGCCGCACTGCAAAGGTTCTGGGCAAGGGGTCCAAGGAGCGGGTCCTGCCCTACGGCCTGCCAGCCGATCGCGCCTTGGACCGCTGGCTGCGGGAGGGGCGGCCGGTCCTGGCGGGCTCAACGGCCAAAGCGGCCCGCAAGGCAGGTCAGGCCCTCTTCCTGGGTCAGCTTGGCGGCAGGGTTGGCCAGCGGCAGGTCCGTAAGGTGGTTCATCAGGCGGCTGGCCAGGCTGGGGTACCCGACATCGCCCCCCACGCCCTGCGACACTCGGCAGCCACGCATATGCTGGATGGGGGAGCCGACCTGCGCGAGGTTCAGGAGATGCTGGGTCACTCCTCCCTGCGGACCACCCAGCGTTACACCCACGTCTCCATCGAGCAGTTGCGGGCCCGATATAGGCAGGCTTTTCCACGGGCTTGAGATTCGGCAAATGAGACAAGTCTTGTCCTGTGAAACATCCTGGTATCAGAATGTGGCGTATCGCAGCCTACATGTCAGTCAAGGTACGTCAGTCCAGTACCTTCGAAGTGTATGCGCGAGGTTGAGAACCAGTTAAAGGGAGCAGCAGCAATGAAAAAGGGTTCAAAGCTTACGCTCGTGTCCGCGACCATCTGTGCCTTGGCGCTTTTGGCAAGCGGTTGCGGCAGTGGCAGCAGTACCAACACCGAGGGTGCCGAGCAGTCCTCCGGCAGCCGGTCCAGCAACAACGCCGTGGTCTCGGTCCATGGGTGTGAACCGGCCCAGCCGCTCATTCCCAGCAACACAGTGGAGAGCTGCGGCGGGCAGGTCGTTGATGCCATCAACTCCAGACTGGTCCGCTTCGACGACCAGGGCAGGGCCCACAACGATCTGGCCTCGGAGATCAAGGGCAACGATGACATGTCCCAGTACAAGGTCACCCTGGTCGACGGACGCAAGTTCTCTGATGGCACCCCTATCACGGCCAAGTCCTTCACCAGGGCCTGGTCCTGGGCTGCCAATGTGAACAACGGCCAGCTGAATGCCAGCTTCTTCGCCAACATCAAGGGCTTCGACGATCTGCAGAAGCAGGGTGTGCCTGCGGATGCTCAGTTCTCCGGGTTGAAGGTCATCGACGACAAGACCTTCACCGTGGACCTCATCTCGCCCTCGTCCACTTTTCCCATTCAGGTGGGCTATGGCGCCTTCGCACCGCTGCCTGAGTCCTTCTATAAGGACACCAAGGCCTATGGGGAGAAGCCGGTCAGCTCGGGTCCCTACAAGTTCGATTCCTGGCAGCACAACACCATGGTCAAGCTCAGCAAGAACAGCGATTACGGAGGGGAGGTCAAGGTTCAGAACGGCGGCATCGACTACAAGGTCTACACTGAGATGGGTTCGGCATATTCCGATGTGCAGGCAGGCAACCTGGATGTGATCGACAGGATTCCAACCTCTGCTGTCAAGACTTTCATGACCGATAGCATGGTGCAGAGCTATAACGAACCCGGTTCCGGCCTGCAGATGTTCACCATCCCCACCGCCATGGAACACTTTGGGCAGGATCAGGAGGGCCACCTGCGCCGTCAGGCCATCTCCATGGCAATTGACCGCAAGATGCTGATTGACAAGGTTTTGGGCGGTCTGGGTGTGCAGCCCACCGACTTCACCGCACCGACTATCCCAGGCTATGCCAAGCACCTCAAGGGTTCGGACAACATCAAGTACAACGCCAAGAAGGCCAAGGAGTACTGGGCAAAAGCTGATGCCATCAGCAAGTGGCCTGCTGACAGGAGTTTCCGGATGCTCTACAACGCCGATGGCGGTTCCAAGGACTTCTATGACGGCATGGCCAACTCCATCAAGAACACGCTGGGCATCAAGGCCGAGGCCACCCCTGTGCCCACCTTCAGTGAGTTCCGTGGCAACATCAAAAAGCGCCTTTACAATGATGCGGCCTTCAGATCCTCCTGGTCGCCTGACTATCCCTCGCCTGAGAGCTACCTGATGAGTAACTTTGCCAGCTCTGCGGCCGATGGCAACGGATCCAACGACGGTGACTACAAGAATCCGAAGTTCGACTCGTTGCTGAAGCAGGCTGCCATGGCCAAGGACACCAATGAAGCCAACAAGTTCTTCCAGCAGGCCGAGGAGATTCTTCTGCAGGACATGCCTGCGGTGCCGCTCTACAACCCCACCAACAATGGCGCGTCCGCCAAGAAGGTCCATGGGATGCGTCTGGGCTGGGACGGTTATCCGATCTTCGCGGAGCTTTCCAAGGACCAGTGATGATTGCGAACAGCCCTATGTGCGCCAGAGTTTCCGTCGAGCAGCTACGGGCCTGAGACCGGCTAATGAGATGAGACTTGCCTTACGAAACATCTTCGTACCAGAATATAGCGTATTGTGGCTTACACGTCTGTCAGGGATCTTTGAGGTTCGGTCATCCTAGTGTCCTTGGTTGTAGACGTGACGTTGACACTCAATAAACAAATAAAGGGAGCAGTAATGAAGAAGGGTTCACAGCTTACGCTCGTATCCGCCACTATCTGCGCCTTGGCGCTTTTGGCCAGCGGCTGCGGCAGTGGTTCTGACACTAAGGGCGCCCAGCAATCGTCCAGCAGCCAGTCCGGCAATAATACTGTCGTTTCAATCCGTGGATGTGAGCCGGCCCAGCCGCTCATTCCTAGCAATACTGTGGAGAGTTGCGGCGGTTCGATCGTCGACGCCATCAATTCCAAGTTGGTCCGCTTCGACGACCATGGCAAGGCCCACAATGATCTGGCCTCGGAGATCAAGGCCGATGATGACATGACTCAGTACAAGGTCACCCTGGCTGATGGGCGCAAGTTCTCGGACGGTACTCCCATCACGGCCAAGTCCTTCACCAGGGCCTGGTCCTGGGCAGCCAATGTGAACAATGGCCAGCTTGGATCCAGCTTCTTCGCCAACATCAAGGGCTATGACGATGTGCAGAAGGAGGGTGCGCCTGCTGATGCCCAGCTGTCCGGGCTGAAAGTCGTAGATGACAAGACCTTCACTGTGGATCTAAGCTCGCCTTCCTCCACCTTCCCTATCCAGGTGGGCTACACTTCCTTCGCCCCGCTGCCCGATTCCTTCTATAAGGACACCAAGGCCTACGGTGAAAATCCTGTAAGCTCGGGTCCCTACAAGTTCGATTCCTGGCAGCACAACACCATGGTCAAGCTCAGTAAGAACACCTCCTACAAGGGTGATGTCAAGATCCAAAACGGGGGCATCGACTACAAGATATACACCGATATCGGCTCGGCCTATGCTGATGTACAAGCAGGCAACCTGGACGCGATCGATACCATCCCTACTTCGGCTCAGAAGACCTTTATGACCGACAGTTTGGTCAAGGGCTACAACAAGCCCGGCTCCGTCCTGCAGATGTTCACCATCCCCACCACCATGGAGCACTTCGGCCAGGATCAGGAGGGCCACCTGCGCCGTCAGGCCATCTCCATGGCTCTAGATCGCAAGATGCTGATTGACAAGGTGCTGGGCGGTCTGGGCGTGCAGCCTACCGACTTCACCGCACCGACCATCCCAGGCTATGCCAAGAACCTCAAGGGTTCCGATAACTTGAAGTACGATGCCAAGAAGGCCAAGGATGCTTGGGCCAAGGCCGATGCCATCAGCCAGTGGCCTGCTGACAAGAGCTTCCAGCTGGTCTACAACGCCGATGGCGGTGCCAAGGACTTCTATGACGGCATGGCCAACTCTATTAAGAATACGTTGGGGATCAATGCAGTGGCTACTCCTGTGCCCACCTTCAGCGAATTCCGTGGCAACGTCAACAAGCGCGCCTACAAGGATGCAGCCTTCCGGTCGGCCTGGTCGCCCGACTACCCATCTCCTGAGAGCTACCTGTTGAGCAACTTTGCCAGCTCGGCTGCCGACGGCAACGGGTCCAACGACGGCGATTACAAGAACCCCAAGTTCGACGACCTGCTGAAACAGGCTGCCAAGGCCAAGAACACTGACGAAGCCAACAAGCTTTTCCAGCAGGCCGAGGAGATCCTTCTACAAGACATGCCTGCGGTTCCGCTCTACTACTCCAATAACAAGGGTGCGTCAGCCAAGAATGTGCAGGGATTGGTCATGCGCTGGGACGGCCATGCGAACCTTGCGGAGTTGTCCAAGAAAAAGTAATGATCGTGCCGGAAACGGCATAATCCGTCGTCGCCGACCCGGCCGGCTTCGCAGCAAAGCGAATCCGTACCCGGGTCTTATGCACTGGCAGCGGATTCGGGAAACCAACTAAAGGAAAGAGCAGTATATATGAAGAAGCAATCGGCCCTGACCATTGCTGGCGCCGGACTGTGCGTCATGGCGCTCACGCTGGGCGCCTGCGGCGGTTCCGGCGGATCCGACTCCTCAGCCAAGGGGACCAACGGTGGTAGCTCGGATGCCATGATCTCGGTCTTCAACCCGGAGCCGGCCAATCCACTCATCCCCAGCATGACCAACGAGGTGGGCGGCGGCAACCCCATCGACGTCATGTTCTCCAAGCTGGTCCGCTTCGACGACAAGGGCAAGCCAGCCAACGAGATCGCCAAGCAGATCAAGGCCAACGAGGACAACACCCAGTACACGGTGACCATCAACGACGGCTGGAAGTTCTCGGACGGCACCCCGGTCACCGCACAGTCCTTCACCAAGGCCTGGTCCTGGGCATCCAGCATCGCCAATAAGCAGCTGGGTTCCAGCTTCTTCGCCAACATCAAGGGCTATGACGATCTGCAGAAGGAGGGCACCCCTAGCGATGCCCAGTTGTCTGGCCTCAAGGTCATCGACGACAAGACCTTCACCGTGGACCTGAGCTCGCCCTCTTCCACCTTCCCCATCCAGGTGGGCTACACCGCCTTCGCGCCGCTACCTGAATCCTTCTACAAGGACACCAAGGCCTTCGGCGAGAAGCCGGTGACCGTTGGACCCTACAAGTTCAAGTCCTGGGAGCATAACAAGTCCATTAAGCTGGTCAAGGATCCTTCATACAAGGGCGGCGTCAAGGTCAAGAACGGCGGCGTTGAGTTCCGCGCTTACACCGATGCCACAGCAGCCTACCGCGACGTTCAGGCCGGCAACTTGGACGTGCTGGATACCCTGCCTGCCTCGGCTCGCAAGACCTTCCAGACCGACAACACGGTCCAGGCCATCAACGACCCGGGCTCGGTCATCCAGATGTTCACCATTCCTACCTACATGAAGCACTTCGGCCAGGATCAGGAGGGCAAGCTCCGTCGCCAGGCAATCTCCATGTCCATCGACCGGCCAACCATCATCAAAAAAGTGCTGTCCGGAACCGCCAAGGAGGTCCACGACTTCACCGCCCCTGTCATCCCCGGCTATTCAACCAGCATCAAGGGATCCGACGTGCTCAAGTACAACCCGTCCAAGGCCAAGGAGCTCTGGGCCGAGGCCAACAAGATCTCCCCATGGGGAGAGGGCGATACCTTCAAGATCGCCTACAACGCCGATGGTGCCCATAAGGAGATCTACGACGCCGTCACCAACTCCATCAAGAACGCCCTGGGAATCCAGTCTTCGGGCAACCCTCTGCCCACCTTTAGCGAGTTCCGCTCCAACGTGCAGAACCGCAAGTTCACCGACTCGGCCTTCCGCTCCGGTTGGCAGCCTGATTACCCCTCGCCTGAGAGCTATCTGTCCAGCAACTTCGCCAGCTCGGCTGCCAACGGCAACGGGTCCAACGACGGCGACTACAAGAACCCCGAGTTCGACGACCTGATGGACAAGGCAGCCTCCGCCAAGGGTATTGACGAGGCCAACAAGATCTATCAGCAGTCCGAGGAGCTGCTCTTCCGTGACCTGCCCGCAGTCCCGCTCTACTACCAGAATTCCAACGGCGTGGCCGCCAAGAACATCAAGGGATTCTCCTTCAATTGGAAGGGTGTCCCCGCTTACTACAACATCAGCAAGTGAGGTGACGGGAGCCTGAATCCCGCACCTTAAAACTGACACCGCCCGGGCCGGCGCGGAAGGATTTACTCCGCGCCGGCCCTGGTGTTCTTACACCCCTGTTGAGGTGTGCTGGTAGACTCAAACAAGAATTTTTGCGGCGGCCCCGATCCCCATGCCGATCCCGGTCGCGGATGACAAAGGAGAATAGCCGATGGGAAAATATCTTCTGCGACGTATTCTGCAGATGATCCCCGTCGTTCTCGGCACGACACTGCTGATATACGCGCTGGTCTTCGCGCTTCCTGGTGACCCTGTGGCCGCCATGTTCGGGGACAAGCCGGTCAATCAGGCCGTTGCCGCACAGATACGTTCGGAATATAATCTCGACAAGCCCTTCATCGTGCAGTATGTGCTCTTCCTGAAGAACGCGCTGACCCTGAACTTCGGCAACACCTTCGCCGGTCAGCCCGTGATCAGTGTGATCGGCAGGGCCTTCCCGGTAACCATCAAGCTGGCCTTGATGGCCTTCGTCTTCGAGGGCATCTTCGGTGTGATTTTCGGCATCATCGGCGGCCTGACCAAGGGCAAGTGGTCGGACAACATCATCCTGGTCCTCTCCCTGCTGCTGATTTCGGTGCCTACCTTCGTCACCGGCTTCATCCTTCAGTATCTGTTTGGTGTCAAATGGCATCTGCTGCCAGCCACGGCGGGAGCCAATCCGGGCTTTATTGATCTGCTCATGCCGGCCATCGTGCTGGGTTCGGTATCCATGGCCTCCATCATCCGTCTGACCAGAACGGAGATCACTTCCAACATCTCTGAGGATTATGTACGCACGGCCCGGGCCAAGGGCATGAGCAACCGATCCGTCATCGTCCGGCATGTATTGCGCAACTCCCTGATTCCCGTAGTCACCTACTTGGGTGCTGACATCGGTGGACTCATGGGCGGGGCCATGATTACCGAGCGCATCTTCAACATCCAGGGCGTGGGCAACACCCTCTACCAGGCCATCCTGAGGGGCGAAGGCACCCTGGTGGTTTCCATCGTGACCATTCTGGTCCTGATCTTCGTCATCACCAGCCTCCTGGTCGACCTGCTCTACGCAGTGCTCGATCCGCGAATCCGGTATGCGTGAGGGAGAGGGACCGACTATGAGTGAAACGGCAATGAACGAGTCAAGCGAACAGAACGAAAGCCAGGTCCACGTATACTTCCCGGACCCCCTGCCGGGGCAGGAGCGGTTCGTGGCCCCCATTGACGAGACGCCACTGCGCGAGGTGGATTCGGTGGATGAGGACGTGCCGCCTACCAGCATGTGGGCCGATGCCTGGAAGACCCTGAGGCGCAACCCGCTCTTCATCATCTCTGCAATCCTGGCGATTGTGGTCATCCTGGTGGCCCTCTTCCCCAACCTCTTCGCCAAGCAGGACCCCATGGCCTGCAACCTGTCCAACTCTGTGGAGCCAGGTCGGCCGGGACACCCCTTCGGCTTCGACCTGCAGGGTTGCGATGTCTACAGCCGCGTCATCCATGGGGCTCGGACCTCGGTGGCCATCGGCGTCATGACCACCATCCTGGTCACCGTCTTCGGCGGACTCATCGGCGCAATCGCTGGATTCTTCGGGGGCTGGGTCGACGCAGTACTCAGCCGCATCACCGACATCTTCTTCGCCATCCCTATGATCTTGGGTGCCATCGTGCTCCTGCAGATGTTCCGTACCTCCACCTCACTGTGGAAGATCATCCTGACCCTGACCCTCTTCGGCTGGGTCAACATGGCACGTATCACCCGAAGCGCCGTCCTGGAAGCCAAGAACCTGGAGTTCAATACCGCATCCACGGCCTTGGGCTCCACGCCTCTGCGCAACCTCTTCCGGCATATCCTGCCCAACTCACTGGCTCCGGTCATTGTCATGGCTACCATGTCGCTGGGTAGCTACATCGTCTCTGAGGCCACTCTGAGCTTCCTGGGCATCGGTCTACCCTCCACCGTGGTCTCCTGGGGAGGGGATATCTCGACGGCCCAGAGCCTCCTGACCACCAATCCCTCGGTCCTCTTCTATCCCTCCGCAGCCCTGGCCATCACTGTGTTGGCCTTCATCATGATGGGTGACGCGGTCAAGGATGCGTTGGATCCCAAGAGCAGAACGGCCTGAGTGGAGGAAGCATGACTGAAGCAGATAAGAACATGACCACCAATCAGGAGAATCAGCCCCTGCTCGATGTACGGGACCTGCAGGTGGACTTCACCGCCGATGGGCGCATCGTCCACGCAGTTCGCAATGCCTCTTTCAACGTCTATCCCGGCCAGTGGGTAGCCATCGTGGGGGAGTCCGGCTCGGGCAAGTCCACCTCGGCCATGGCTGTGCTGGGCCTTCTACCCGGCACCGGCAAGGTGACCGGCGGTAGCATCCGGCTCAAGGGGCGTGAGCTGGTGGGCTTGGGCCGCAAGGACTACGAGGCGCTACGTGGCTCCCAGGTGGGCCTGGTTCCGCAGGACCCAATGAGCAATCTGAACCCGGTCTGGCGCATCGGTTCCCAGGTCAAGGAGGCGCTGACCGCCAACCACATGGATGTCTCCCGGGAGAAGCGCTCCCGGCTGGCCAAGGCTCTGGCTAGCGACGAAGAGGTGAAAGTAAAGAAGTCTGACGACGAGCTCTTCATCTCCTCCAAGGACCTGCCTGGTCTGCTCGAGGCCGCTCGCCAGGCCCTGAGCGACGCCGGGGTTGCCGACGTGGACAAGACCATGGAGGCCATGAAGGCCGAGTGGGATGTGGGTTCCGAGACCCGATGGGGTGTGGCCAAGTCCCTGATCGATGCCGGTGTGAATGACGACAAAGCCTGGACGCTGGCCAAGGAGCATGTGACCGGATCGGATATGGATGACCGTATTGCCGGTCTGCTGTCGGAGGCCGGGCTGCCTGAGGCCGCAACCAGGGCACGGCAGTATCCGCATGAGTTCTCCGGCGGCATGCGCCAGCGCGCCCTGATCGCTATCGGCCTGGCTTCCCGCCCTGACCTGCTGATTGCGGATGAGCCCACCAGCGCCCTGGATGTGACGGTCCAGAAGAGGATTCTGGACCACCTGCGCAGCCTGACCGAATCCCTGGGCACCGCGGTGCTCTTCATCACCCACGACCTGGGTCTGGCAGCCGAGCGCGCCCAGCACATCGTGGTCATGTACCGGGGTCAGGTGGTGGAGTCAGGTCCTAGCCTGGAGGTCCTGCAACACCCCCAGCACCCTTACACCAAGCGGCTTGTCCAGGCTGCGCCCTCGCTGGCCTCCCAGCGCATCATATCCGCCAAGCAACGTGGTCAGGATGCCGAGGGGCTGCTGGAGCATCATGTCAAGGGCGAGAGCACCCTGGAGCGCAGCGAGCACGTCATCACTGTGGAGCACTTGACCCGCGAGTTCAGGCTGCCGCGTCGTAAGGAGATGTTCAAGGCAGTGGACGACGTCTCCTTCTCGGTCAAGCGGGGAACCACCCTGGCCATCGTGGGGGAGTCCGGCTCGGGCAAGTCCACCGTGGCCAACATGGTTCTGCACCTGCTCAAGCCCACCTCGGGCCGCGTGACCTACGAGGGCCAGGACATCGCCGACTTCGGCAGCCGTCAGCTCATGGAGTTTCGGCGGCACGTGCAGCCGGTCTTCCAGAACCCTTACGGCTCCCTGGACCCCATGTACTCCATCTACCGCTCCATTGAGGAGCCCCTGCGCATCCACAAGATCGGCAACGCCAAGTCCAGGCAGAAGCGGGTCAAGGAGCTGCTGAACATGGTGGAGATGCCCGAGTCGGTCATGGGGCGCTATCCCAACGAGCTTTCCGGCGGTCAGCGTCAGCGCATAGCCATCGCTCGGGCCATGGCCCTGAATCCGGATGTGATCATCTGCGACGAGGCCGTCTCCGCCTTGGACGTGCTGGTCCAGGACCAGGTGCTGCGGCTGCTCAACGACCTTCAGGCCGAGCAAGGTCTGAGCTACCTGTTCATCACCCACGATCTGGCCGTGGTTAGGCAGATCGCCGACGAGGTGGTGGTCATGCAGCACGGCCGGCTGGTGGAGCACGCCACCACCGACGAGGTCTTCGACCATCCGCAGCGCCAGTACACCAAGGATCTGCTGGACGCGATCCCAGGCGGTAAGCTGCGCTTGGGTCTCGACTAGGTATCCTTTGCACAGACTCACAAGGAAATGAGGCATCATGGGATTGTTCGGTTTCGGCAGGAAACGCGCCAAGAGGCAGGCCGAGGAGGACATCAAGGATCAGGAGGACAAGTCCAAGGGGCTCGACAAGTCCAAGGACGCTGAGGAATCCACTGAGCAATCTGATCTGACGTCAGAGACGGATCGTGACGAGACGGCTGCGGAGCAGGACGAAGCCGAGCAGAGCGGCCAAGGCCCTTGGGACAGCATGGATCCCGAGGCCCCCGATACCGATGAGTATCTGGACATCGGCGCCCTGATGCTTCCCTTCCTGCAGGGCAGCGAGCTGAGGCTCAAGGCCAACTCGCAGACCGGCGACGTGCTGGGAGCCACCATCACCTATAAGTCTTCCAGTCTGGAGTTGGAGCCCTTCGCTGCCCCCAAGTCTCTAGGCCTGTGGGACGAGGTTCGGGCCGACCTGCTAAAGGCCAACCCCTCCTGCAAGGAGGTGGACGGCGTCTTTGGCAAGGAGCTGACCCTGCCTGTCAAGGTCAAGGGCAAGAACCTGCTGACTCGGGTGGTGGGCATCGACGGACCCCGTTGGATGCTGCGTGGCATCTTCTCCGGCCCGGCAGCCAAGGGCGGCAAGGAGAAGGATGTTCTTGACGGTTACCTGGCCGACCTGGTGGTGGTCCGTGGCGATGAGCCTCTGGCCCCTCGTGACCTGGTTCCCATGCATGCGCCCATCACCCCCAATCAGCGCCGCGGGGAAGCTGAAGACTCGGAGTCCAAGGACGATGAGAGTGCGCAGATCCCTGGCAAGCCGGAGGGGCCCTTCGACTCGGACCAGCAGACCGAGGTGAAGACCACACTGTCTCGCGGACCCATGTTCTCGGAGGTTCGCTAAGGCTGTGAAGCAGAAGCATTCCGGGCTGGCAGCGCTGGCCGACGACGATTTCTCCGTCATGGAGGCCATCGGCGGATGGCGGGGGATCGTCGAGTCCTTGCTGCCAGGACTGGTATTTCTGCTTTTCTTCCTGGTGACCGGCCGTCTGGGTCTGACCGTTGCGGTTTCAGCAGCCATGGCCCTGTTGCAACTCTTGATTCGTCTGGTCCAGCGGCAGTCTTTTCTGGGAGCTCTGACCGGTTTGCTCTCGGTGGGCATCTGCTTGGTGGCTGCATGGTTGACCCGGGATGCCCGCAACTATTACCTGCCAGGATTCCTGACCAACGGATTCTGGATTATCGTTTTGGCCGCCTCACTGCTGGCACGGATGCCCGGCATAGGCCTGCTGGTGGAGTATTTGCGCCGACCCGTCGTCTCAGGCTGGAAGCAATGGCTGGTCTCCTGGCGGGGCGAACCTGATCTGATTCGGGCCTATACCCAGGCCACCTTGGTCTGGATCGCCGTCTTTGCGCTTCGTCTGCTGGTTCAGCTGCCGCTCTACATGGCCGGCTCCGTCGGGTTCCTCGGCGCAGCGCGTTTGATCCTGGGCCTGCCCCTGTTTGCTCTGGGCATCTGGATCAGCTGGCTGCTGATCGGAGGCCCTTATCATCGTCGCCAGGTCGACCAGGAGGTCCATGCCGATCATGACTGAAACCAGGGTTCGTCTGCGCATCGAACGCTATGCCGACCAGGGCCGTTGCGTGAGCCACTTGGAGGACGGCCGGGTGGTCTTCGTCCGCTTTGCCCTGCCTGGGGAGCTGGTGGAGGTTCTTTTGGACGAGCCTCACGGCCGAGCCGGTAGATTCGCCACAGGCGAGATCACTCAAGTGCTGGAGGCCAGTCCTGACCGCCGTGAGCCAGTCTGGCCCCTGGCTGGACCGCTGGCCTGGGGAGGAGGCCTGGGTGGCGCCGATTTGATTCACGTGAGCCTTCCCGGTCAGCTGGCTTGGAAGGCCGATCTGATCGGCCAGCAGATGGCCCGGCTGGGTGGGGTGGATGTCCAGGTGCCTGTGGCTCGGGTTCCAGGCGATGAAGAGTTGGGCGGTCTACACTGGAGGACCCGAATCGAGCTGGTGGCCGACGAACAGGGCCGTCCCTCCATGCGTCGGCGGGGTTCGCATGACCGTCTACCGATTCAGACCATGCCCCTTGCTACGCAGGAGTTGCTGAAGCTGGCCGAGGACCTGGGTATCTGGGAAGGCGGCCTGCCCGCAGGAGCCCGTATACGTCTGGCTGCGCCCCAGCCGCGCGACGGGGGACCGATTGGCGACAACTACGCCCTACTGGTCAATGGCCGTCTGCGCCAGGGGAGCCGCCTGCTAACAGAGCGGTTGGAGGCAGGGACGGGACCTGAGTACCGGGTCCAGGCTGACGGATTCTGGCAGGTTCACCGTCAGGCTCCAGTCGTGCTGGCCAGGGCGGTATTGGACCAGGCTAAGAGGGCCCTGGCTGGGGTCGCTGAGCCGGTCATCTGGGATCTTTACTGCGGATCAGGTCTCTTCACCCTGCCCCTGGCTGCCCTGGCGGACGGACGAGCCCGGCTCCTGGCTGTGGAGGGTTCCGCCGGAGCCATTGCCAGTGCGAAAAACAATGTGAAACGGGCTGGACTGGACCGAGTGGTCCTGCGTCGAGGTGATGTGGCCAAGGTTTTGACTGGAGGTCCGCCCAAGGGACTGGGCCATCCCGACCTGATCCTACTTGATCCTCCTAGAGCCGGCGCCAAGGCTGCGGTCTGTCGACTGCTGGCCGCCAGCGGGGCTGGGACCATCATCTATGTGGCCTGCGATCCGACCAGCCTAGCTAGGGATACGTCCACCCTGATTTCCCTAGGCTATAGTCCCAAGCATCTTGAGGCCTTTGACATCTACCCGATGACCCACCACGTGGAGACGGTGGCGGTCTTCACCCGCACGGCGGGAAGGCGGCGCTGACTTGAACCGCGCCGGGCGGGTCTTGGCAGTGGTCAGGCGGCTCTGCGGTCTGTTGATGGCGGTCGCCCTGTTGGCAGGCTTGCCCATGCTGACCGGCTGTGCCCCAAAGGGCAGGGCAGTGGGCGACTCCTGGAATGATGGCACCGTGCCCCATGACGGTGTCGATCGCTCCGACATACTAGTGGCTTTGATTGGCTGCCCGCAGACAGGTGACAAGGACCCAGATGCCGGTCTTGACAGCCGCATCCTGGCATCGCTGAAGGCGGAGCGTATAAAGGGCTATTTCTCCTCAGCGCAGTCCACTAGCGATCAGCAGGATGGGGTGCAGGATGCCGTCAACCGGGGTGTCAGTCTGATTCTGATCCGTCGGCCCGGGGCCGGGAACTGGACTCCCGTCCTGAAGACGGCCCGGAAGGCGGGCATCCCTGTGGTAGAGTTCGCTCAAAGCGCCAAGGCTTGGACCCCTGACCCAGGTAGGCTCTACTATGCGGCTACGGTCCACCCGGTGGATCCTGCTGGGCATCCGCACTCGCCTATGTTGGCTGACGCTCTGCAGACCATAGTGGACGACGGGCCGCATGCCAGGATCATGGCCGTGCGCCTGAGCGCCGACCGAGAGGGGGCCGAGGATGAGCACAGGCAGTGAGCAAGAGCCGACAGTGGGCACAGGCTTTCCTGACACTGACCGGCCGGGGCTGAGCTCGCAGGAGGTGGAGCAGCTGAAGGCCCAGGGTCTGGTTAACGTCTCCCAGGACCAAACCTCGCGCAGCCTGGGCCAGATTATCCGTGACAACGTCTTCACCCTCTTCAATGGGATCATCCTGACCGCCATGGTGGTGGTCCTGCTGACCGGGCAGTGGAATGACGCGGTCTTTGGCCTGATCATCATCATCAACACCGGCATTGGCGTGGCCACTGAGCTCAAGGCCAAGCACACCCTGGACGGGCTGTCCATCCTGGTGGCCTCCGATTACACGGTGCGCAGGGATGGGCGCAACCTGACCGTGCCCCACGATGCCATCGTCAAGGGGGACCTGCTCTGGATCCGCTCCGGGGACCAGGTGCCCGCAGACGCGCAGATCATCGACACCTACGGTCTGGAGCTGGACGAGTCCATGCTGACCGGTGAGTCGCGCACAGTCAAGCACAAGCCGGGCGACCAGGTCTACTCGGGTTCCACAGCCGTCTCGGGCATGGCTCTGGCCCAGGTGACCGCCGTGGGCGCCGACTCCTACGCCGCCACGCTGACGGCCAAGGCCAAGGTCTACAAGAAGGTTCGCTCTGACCTGAACGAGGGCATCAACACCATCCTCAAGGTCATGACGGTAGTGGTCATTCCCCTCTGTCTGCTGCTCATCTTCACCCAGATGCGGACCGTGGGCGGCTTCCAGACGGCGCTGGCCACGGGAGCCTGGCGGCAGGCTGTGGTGTCTGCCGTGGCCGGTGTTGTGGGCATGATCCCCGAGGGTTTGGTCCTCTTGACCTCCCTGAACTTCGCCCTAGCCGCCATCCGCCTGGCCCGGCATCAGACCCTGGTCCAGCAGATGGAGTCCGTGGAGACCCTGGCCAGGGTGGATGCCCTGAATCTGGACAAGACCGGCACCATCACCGACGGGGGCATCGTCTATGACGACCTGCACCAGCTGGCCGAGGATCTGCCGGCACAGCAGCTCCGGCAGGCCCTGGTGGACGTCTGCGCAGAGGAGAGCCCCAACGCCACCGGCCGGGCCATTCTCAAGGGGATAGACGACCTGCATCCTGGCAGAGCCGTCAGCCGCCTGCCCTTTTCCTCGGCCCGCAAGTGGAGCGCCGTGGCCGACCAGTCCGGGCGGATCTGGTACTTCGGCGCCCCGGAGGTGCTCCTGGCATCCCAGGCGGGCAGATGGCCCCAGGTGGATCAGCAAGTGGCCGACCTAGCCGACCGCGGCTACCGGGTGCTGATGCTGGCCGCCCCCGATGGGTATCCGAGCACCGACCAGTCTGACTACTTCACCAGCAGTCCCGATCTGCCCGGGAACCTGAAGCCCCTGGCCCTGATCACCTGCTCTGAGCACATCCGCGACGACGCTGCCGAGACTCTGGCATGGTTCCGTCAACAGGGCGTGCGCTGCCGGGTCATTTCGGGCGACAACCCGGCCACGGTGGCGGCCATCGCCAGCAAGGTGGGTCTGACCGGCGACCGGGCACCCCGGGCCATGGATGCCCGTCAGCTGCCCGAAGACACGGCAGCTCTGGCCGAGGTCCTGGAGGACGTGGACGTGCTGGGCCGGGTTCTGCCCGACCAGAAGAAGGCCATCGTCCAGGCCCTGCACCTGAAGGGTCACACAGTGGCTATGACCGGCGACGGGGTCAACGACTCCCTGGCCTTGAAGGAGGCGGATCTGGGCATCGCCATGGGCAATGCTGCGGCCGCCACTAAGGCCGTGGCCCAGCTGGTCCTGGTGGATTCGCGCTTCTCCCATCTGCCTGACGTGGTGGCCCGGGGTAGGCAAGTCATGGCCAACATGGAGCGTGTGGCCGGCCTCTTCCTGGTCAAGACCGTCTACTCGGCCCTGATCTCCCTGGGCGTGGTCCTGACCGGCATCCCCTTCCCCTACCTGCCACGGCACATCACCTACATCGGCGCCCTGACCATCGGCACACCGGCCTTCTTCCTGGCGCTGGCCCACAACACCAGGCGCTACCGGCCCGGCTTCCTCAAGCGGGTGGTTACCTTCGCCCTGCCCTCGGGCATCGCCACGGCTTTCATTGTGCTGGCGGCGGCCTGGAGCCTGCCCGGTCTGTTGGACCTGAACCTGGCTCGGCCCGGGGATCTGGGACGCTGGCGGTCCGTCTGCGCCATCATTCTCTTCTGCATGGGCGTGCTAGTCCTGACCCAGGTGGCCCGACCTCTGCGCTCCTGGAGGGGCCTACTGGTCCTCTTCTTCGCCACAGCCGGAGTGATCGGAGCCCTGATTCCCATAGTGGCGCAGTTCTTCGCCATCAGTCTGCCCACCGGTCCTGCCCTGGCCGCCACCGTGGCCTTCGCCCTAGTTGGTGCTCTGCTCATGGTCCTGGCCGTCCTGGGCTATCCAGCATGCGCACGTTACATCCGGCAGGTAACACATGGGCGCTAAGAATGAACCTCAAAAGCACAGATAAGCGTCGCTGACGGTTTGGGGCTCTCCCGCCGCCGGTCCACATGGGCGCAAGGACTAATGCCTGAGCGTCCAAGGAAGGGGTGGTGCATGTCAGAATCCGCACAAGATGCCGGTCGTTCCAAGCTCAAGGTGGGCTCCGAGGAGTTCGAATACTACCGAATCAGCGACCTGCCGGGGATTGATCATCTGCCCTACAGCCTGCGCATCCTGGCTGAGAATCTGCTGCGGCACCAGAACGGAACCACGGTGACCCGGGACCAACTGGACCAACTTCTGAACTGGAACCCCAAGGCCCAGCCTGACAGGGAGATCCAGTTCAGCCCCGCCCGGGTGCTCATGCAGGACTTCACCGGCGTGCCCTGTATGGTCGACCTGGCCACCATGCGCGATGCCGTCAAGGCCCTGGGCGACGACCCCTCTCTGGTCAACCCGCTCATCCCAGCGCAGATGGTGATTGACCACTCTGTCCAGGTGGACAGCTCGGGCGTGCCCGGCGCCCTGGAGCACAACATGGATCTTGAATACCAGCGCAACAGTGAGCGTTACCGCTTCCTGCGCTGGAGCCAGCAGGCCTTCCAAAACTTCCGCGTGGTGCCCCCGGGCACCGGCATCATCCACCAGGTCAACCTGGAGTATCTGGCCCAAGTGGTAATGCGCAGGGACAGGACCCAGGGGGAGGGGCCGGCTCTGGTCTACCCGGATTCCTGCGTGGGCACCGACTCCCACACCACCATGGTCAACGGCCTGGGCGTGCTGGGCTGGGGCGTGGGCGGCATCGAGGCCGAGGCGGCCATGCTGGGCCAGCCCATCTCCATGCTGGTGCCCCAGGTCCTGGGCTTCAAGCTGACCGGATCCATCCCCGAGGGGGTTACCGCCACCGACGTGGTGCTGACCGTGACTCAGATGCTGCGCGAGGTGGGCGTGGTCGGCAGGTTCGTGGAGTTCCACGGCAAGGGCCTGGCCCAGGTCCCCCTGGCCAACCGGGCCACCCTGGGCAATATGAGCCCTGAGTTCGGCTCCACCTGCGCCATCTTCCCCATCGACCAAATCACCCTGGACTACCTGCGTCTGACCGGTCGCAGCGACGACCATGTGCGCCTGGTGGAGGCCTATGCCAAGGCCAACGGCTTGTGGATGGACCCGGAGGATGCCGACTGCCCCGAGCCTGAGTATTCGCAGGTGCTGGAGCTGGACCTGTCTACGGTGCGGCCATCCATCGCCGGCCCCCGGCGGCCCCAGGACCGCATCCTGCTGGACCAGGCCCAAAAGACCTTCCATCGGGACCTCAAAGATTACAGCGACCAGGGCAGGGACAACGGCGAGGCTGTGCCGGTCAAGAAGGCCGACGGCAGCGAGTTCAGCCTGCGGGACGGGGATGTGGTCATTGCGGCTATCACCTCATGCACCAACACCTCCAACCCCTCGGTCATGGTGGCTGCTGGTCTTCTGGCCCGCCTGGCACGCGCCCGGGGCCTCAAGCCCAAGCCCTGGGTCAAGACCTCATTGGCTCCTGGCTCCCAGGTGGTGACGGACTATCTGACCCGGACCGGCTTGAGCGAGGACCTGGACGCCCTGGGCTTCGAGCTGGTCGGCTACGGCTGCACCACCTGCATCGGCAACTCCGGCCCTCTGGACCCGGCCATTCACCAGGCCATCGCCGATCATGACTTGACGGTGACGGCTGTGCTCTCGGGCAACAGGAACTTCGAAGGGCGCATCAGCCCGGATGTGAAGATGAACTACCTGGCCTCGCCGCCCCTGGTGGTGGCCTACGCCCTGGCAGGCACCATGGACTTCGACCCCTGGCACGACCCCCTGGGCCAGGACAGCCAGGGCAAACCAGTCATGCTGGCGGACATCTGGCCCTCCCAGGAGGCCATCGAGTCCGTGGTGGGCACCGCCCTGGACCGGGACATGTACCTGCGCGACTATGCGGATGTCTTCGGCGGGGATGAGCGCTGGCGGAAGCTGGAGGTGCCGGAGGGCGAGCTCTTCCACTGGGACCAGGATTCCACCTACATCCGTCGCCAGACCTTCTTCGACGGCATGAAGGCCCAGCCCGACCGCCTGGAAGACATCCATGGGGCCCGGGTGCTGGCCCTGCTGGGGGATTCGGTCACCACCGACCACATCTCGCCTGCAGGGGCCATCAAGGCTGACGCTCCGGCCGGCCGCTATCTGCAGGAACATGGCATAGCCCCCAGGGACTTCAACTCCTACGGCTCCCGGCGCGGCAACCACGAGGTCATGGTCAGGGGCACCTTCGGCAACATCCGTCTGCGCAATCAGCTGCTGGCCTCGGTGGGGCTGGATGTGCGCCCGGGAGGGTTCACCTACGACTTCCTGGACGGTCAGGAGACGACCATCTTCGAGGCGGCACAGGACTACGCCAGGCAGGGCACGCCCCTGGTGATACTGGCCGGCAGTGAGTACGGCACAGGCTCCTCAAGGGATTGGGCGGCCAAGGGCACAAGGATGCTGGGTGTGCGGGCCGTCATCGCCAGGTCCTTCGAGCGCATCCACCGCAGCAACCTGATCGGCATGGGCGTGCTGCCGCTGGAGTTCCCAGCGGGGGAGTCGGCCCAAAGCCTGGGGCTGGACGGTCAGGAGACCTATGACTTGATTGGTGTCGATGTCCTGAACAGCTCCCTGCCCGAGCAGGTCCAGGTACGGGCTCAGCGGCCCGACGGTAGCAAGGTGGAGTTTGCGGCCAAGGTGCGTATCGACACACCTGGCGAGGCCGAGTATTACCGCAACGGCGGCATCCTGCAGTACGTGCTGCGTGGTCTGCTGTCCAGAGCTAACCAGGAAGCCTGAAGAAGATATAAAAAATCCCCGCCACCAATGCCAGGGGCGGGGATTTCCTTGTCAGTTGCGATCGCCGACCAGGTCCAGGATGTAGAGGAAGAGGTTGACGAAGTCCAGGTAGAGGTTGAGGGCGCAGAGGATGGAGACCCGCTTAATGGCCTCCGGCCCCTGGCTGCGGTAGGTGGCGAAGATGACCCTGGTCTGCTGGGCGTCATACATGGTCAGCCCGGCGAAGAGGATGATGCCGATGGCCGAGACCACGCGCAGGGCCGTGTTGGAGGGGGCCACGAAAAGCATGACCACCTGGACCAGGATCAGCATGAGCAGGCCGGCCATGAAGATGGACCCCATGCCCAGCATGTTGCGCCGCGTGGTCAGCCCCAGCATGCTGAGGACGAAGAAGAAGCCTGCGCTGATCACCAGGGTCAGCATGATTGACGGCAGGGAGTATGTCATGAAGATGGTGCTCAGGGTGAAGCCCATCAGGGCTGCATAGATGTAGAACATGACCCGGGCGGTGGAGGTGCGCATGCGCATAACACGGACGCTCAGGACCATGGCGAAGGCCACCTGGACCACGGCCATGCCGATCCAGCCCAAGGTGCCCGTGGCCTGCATGAAGGCCAGGAGCAGACCGGTCCGGGCTGTCAGGTAGGCGGTCAGGGCGGTGACCAGCAGGCCGATGGCCATCTCTGCATAGGCACGGGACATGGAGACCCGTTCCGCCTTTTCAAAGCTGTATGCTGCGTTGGTGTCGATGGGCGAACCCATGCCGTAGGGTTCACCACCCTGCGTGGTAGGCATCGGTTGCTGTGCGTACTGACTGTATGGGGCCTGCGGCCGCGAATCCCCGTTGAAAGCCATCTGCTCCTCCTTGTCGTTCCCGCCTGTGGCGGATGATCGTCTGGTTCAATTCTACATGGCCGGTTTGGCCATATAAAAGGTATTTGCTCTGGCTGGAATCAGGCGAGGATGGCTGCCATGGCGGGATGGTTGCATGCCCACTTCTCGTCATCGCGGTTGCCCAGCACTTGGCAGGATGGACGTGGTGGGGCGCGGGAGGAGTATCGGACCCGTGGGGTTTGAGCCTTGACTGGCACGTTCCTCCCTGCTCCCCTGTGTAGGTCAGGGCGGGGGATTGATACGCCTCCTGGCCTCTTTTATTCGGGCGAAGCGTGTGACAGCTGTTGCTGTTCTCTTCGGTGACGGCGGGATGCCAGGACCCCGCCCATGCCGGTCATGCCGGTGGTCAGGGCGAGCAGGATGCCTTCCCCTCCGGCCTGGGGGAGTACGCCCGCAGGCGTGTACGTGTATTTGAGGGATGTGTCCGGCTGCTGGGGTGCACCGCACAGCGTATAGTCTACGCTGACCGTGACCGTGCTCGGCAGGTGTTCGGGCGTGGTCACGGTGACGCTGTTGCCATCGCCGCTGGTCAGCCCTGATACGGGGGTCTGGTCGAACCAGACATCAGTGATCACCAGCTGCAGTTTGAACGCCACCGGCACAGGAACACTCGAGCTGCTAGTGGTGCCGTCGCCGAGCCGTCCAGAGTCGTTGCGTCCCCATGCTTTGGTGTTTCCGTCCGTGTCGATGGCCAGCGAATGCTGGTCACCGGCGATTATTCGCACGGCGTGCAGCCAGGGGCCGGCCTTGCTCGAGGACTGCTCGGAGGCGAGCACCTTCACAGGGTAGGAATAGTAGCCGCTGGTTGCGTTGTTGCCGAGCTGGCCCTTGTCATTGTTTCCCCAGGCGTAGGCGTATCCGTCGCTGCCCACGGCCAGCGAATGCTCGTATCCGCCGTCCACCTGCGTGGCTCGCAGTCCTTTATCATCGTCATTAGGGCTGGCGGGGTCGCGCACGTGCACAGGAACAGTTGAATCCGTTGTGCTGTTGTTGCCGAGCTGACTACAGTAGTCGAATCCCCAAGCGTAGGCGTATCCGTCGCTCCCTACAGCCAGCGAATGAGAGTACCCGCCGCTGATCTGGATGGCTTGTAGTCCTTTGCTTGCGTCCTCGGGGCTGGCGGGATCGCGCACCCGGACAGGAACAGGATTCGCATTCTCGCCGCTGGTGCTGTTGTTGCCGAGCTGCCCATTTTTGTTGTATCCCCAGGCGTAGGCGTAACCGTCGCTGCCGATTGCCAGCGAATGCCTCCATTCCGCGCTCACCTGAATGGCTTTCAGTCCTTTGCTTGCGTCAGCGGGGTCGCACACGTGCACAGGAACATCAGACGGATGGTTGTTGTTGTTGCCGAGCTTGCCATACTCGTTGTATCCCCAGGCGTAGGCGTATCCGTCGCTGCCCACGGCTAGCGAATGAGAGTATCCGGCGCTCACCTGTACGGCTTGTAGTCCTTTGCTTGCGTCCTCAGGGCTGGCTGGGTCGCGCACTCGAACAGGAACAGGATTCGCATTATTGCCGCTGGTTGTGTTGTTGCCGAGCTGGCCATACGGGTTCCATCCCCAGGCGTAGGCGTATCCGTCGCTGCCTAAGGCCAACGAGTAATAGCTTCCGGCGCTGACCTGCACGTAGGTGAAATCCGCCGGCAGGTCCGTATACGTCTTACGATCAGGCTTCTTCACCATGACTGGTGTATGCCGGCTGGTGGTCGTGCCGTCGCCGAGCTGGCCATACCTGTTGTCGCCCCACGCGTAAGCGTTCCCGTCACTGCCCACAGCCAAGGAAAAACCATAGGGAATACTGCTGTCGTTTTTTGATCCGCTGACTTGGTTGAATCTGACGCCTCGACTCGTGTTGTCAGGCGGGGTGATGGTGGTGGTTTCGTTGCCCAGCTGGCTGCCCCTGTCGGGGTTGATGGTCCATCTGCCTGGCGTCCATTTGGCGGTGAGGGTGAGGTTTTGGGTGACGGGTGTGCTGAAGTCGTAGGCGGTGTTGCCTGTGAACCATCCGTCGAACTGGTAGCCGTCGCGTACCGGGTCGGGTGAGGGTCGTTTGGCCCTGCCGTACGGGTAGGGGACCTGCTGGTCTTCGGGCTTGGTGTTTCCCTCTTCTGTGTCGAAGGTGACTGTATGGGTGGAGTCTGTAGTGGCGTCTCTGGTCAGGGTCTGGTCGACCGTGTAGTCCAGGCTCTTGGTGAAGGGCTGGCTGCCTTGCCTGCCGGTGATCGTGATGGCGGCTGGTCCGGGCTTGCGGGCGGGCATGTCCGCCTGCCAGGCGTCGCCGGTCTTG
This sequence comes from Bifidobacterium polysaccharolyticum, assembly GCF_016101585.1. GTDB lineage: Bacteria > Actinomycetota > Actinomycetes > Actinomycetales > Bifidobacteriaceae > Bombiscardovia > Bombiscardovia polysaccharolytica. The sequence goes on along the minus strand of NZ_JACFQG010000001.1, from coordinate 493,937 downwards.
GTGAGTGTGAGCGGCTGGCCGTCCAGGCTGGCTGTTTCCAATGTGGGCGCGGTGCTGGTGTCGAGCTTGGATGGCTTGCCGGGTTTGCCCTGAGCGTCCAGGCTCCACGTGAACAGGCGGCCCTGTTTGTCTATGGCGGTGATCCTGCCGTCGGCTTCGGCGGCCTGCGTGTAGGCTTGGCTGCCGTCGTCCGCGCGCACGGGTTTGCTGCCGGGCTTCCAGGCCCAGACTTGGCCGTCCTTGCCGGTGATGACGGCCTGGCTGCCGTTGGTGGTGATTGAGCGGGCTTTCATACTTTCCGGCAGGCTGGCGGCTGTTATTTTGGTCGAGCCGTCGGCCAGGTACCAGGCGTGCCCGTCCGCGTCCTGGAGGATGAACCCCTGGCTGAGAGCGTGGGCTTGGATGATGCGCCTGCCCTGGCCCTGCATGACGCGTTCGGGTTCGGCTTTTCCAATCTTGCTCGTCTCCCAGGTCCAGGCCTGCCCGTCCGCGTCCACGATGAGGATCCGTTTGTCGGAGGCGACGGCGGTGACGGCCTGAGAATGCCCGGGCAGGCTGGCCGTGGATTGTTCGGTGAATTCCGGGGTCTCGTCCTGGCTGCCGGCCTGGAAGGCGTGGATCCGTCCCTGCCGGTCCACCGCCAGCAGCTGGTCATCGTGCATGCTGATGCTGGTGAACCCGGTGTTCTGATCAGTGTTGAGGATCACGGGTTCAGTCTGTCCGCTGTTCCAGGTGTAGACCTGCTGGTCGGATCCGAGTGCGGCCCGCCAACGGCTGCCGGCTGCGGCCTGCAGGTAGTGGAACCCTTCGGCAGCCTGGGTGGGGAAGGGCACCTGTTTGGGAGTGCTGTCTTTCGTCCATGTGTAGATGCGGCCGTTGCCGGTCAATCCGACTGTCGGGCCGCCTGCTGTGTGGATGCTGACGTAGTACGGCTTCTGCAGGCCGGGCGGGCTGATGGTCAGACGGGTGCCGGAGGCGGGCCCATGGTCCGGGCTCAGCGTCCAGTCCGTGGTTTTCGACCACTGGGCTTTCAGGGTCATATCCTGGAGGACCGGGGTTTGGAAGTCGTAGGGCTGGCCGTCATGCGTCCACCCGTCGAACCGGAAGCCATCACGTACAGGGTTGCGTTCCGGAGGGGAGGCGAGAATCCCGGTCTTCACGCTCTCCTGTGTCGTCTTGCTCCCGTCGGCAGGGTCGAAGCGCACCATATGCGAGGCTTGATCATCCGTCTGATCGGATGGCTTGTCTGAAGCGGAGTCTGTGTTTTCTGGTGTGCCCGTCGGCGATGACGATGTTGTAGCGCTCGGCGTGGGGTTCAGCGGCGAGGCGGTTTCCAGAGGCGAGGGCGAAGGTAGGGGGGTATTGGTTGCGCTGCTGGGGGGAATGGCGGGGGTTTGCTCAGCTACGCGAGGGCCTGATCCGGCGGGTGCAGGAGCGTCCGCTTGGGCGGATGCGACGCCCAGGCCCGCCAGCAGGCCCAGCAGGACAATCATCATCGCACAGATGCGACGCAGACGGGAAACCAGACGCATGACACCAACCCCCCACCGGCACCATGCAGAATCAGCGCCGTTTGCCTCCTAAAGTTCTGCCTGTCGGAAGCCCTTCTGCCTGCCGACGTAAGATGTGTATCAGATTGCGCGAATCCCGGCGGAAGCCAGTCGTCTCTCGACATCCCGCCCTTTACCCTACCACCAAGACAACAGATAATGTGCGAGTTGTAAATGCATAAAGTGCATAAAGTTAGGCGTGTGCAGCAGCCGCCAATCGATAAAGTCGTGATTGGCATTTTTCCATCTTGCCTGCCAGCTAGAATAAACACAACACGTCGCGACCTTCGATTGGTCGACAAGGAGTATGCCTATATGACAGGAAACGTCACCGATACCGTCATCACCCTCAACAACGGGGTCAGCATCCCCCAGCTGGGGCTTGGGGTCTTCCAAACACCCGACGGCGAGGCCACCAGCCAGGCCGTCACCTGGGCCCTGCAGGCGGGCTATCGCCACATCGACACCGCCATGATCTACGGCAACGAGCAGTCAGTGGGGGAGGGTCTGCGTCGCTCTGGTGTCGACCGGCGGGATGTCTTCCTGACCACCAAGCTTTGGAATGACGACATCCGTGCGGGACGCACCAAAGAGGCTTTCAAAGAGAGCCTGGACCGGCTGGGTGTGGACTACCTGGACCTCTACCTGATCCACTGGCCCGCCAAGGGCTGGCAGCAGGCTTGGGAGGACATGGAGGAGCTCTACACCCAGCGGCGGGTGCGGGCCATCGGGGTCTGCAACTTCCAGAAGCACCACCTGGACGAGCTGCACACCATCAGCGGCACCAAGCCGGCGGTCGACCAGATCGAGTCCTCGCCCCAGTTCGTCAACGACGACCTGATCGACTACTGCCATGGCACCCTGCGCGTGGATGTGGAGGCCTACAGCCCATTGGGAGGCACCGGCGGCAACCTGCTGGCCGATCCCAGGCTCAAGACCATGGCCGAGCGCTATGACCGCTCCCCGGCGCAGATTGTGCTGCGCTGGCACCTGCAGCGTGGGGTCATCGTCATCCCAAAGTCCACCCACAAGGAGCGGATTGAGCAGAACGCGCAGGTTTTCGACTTCGAGCTGAGTGATGAGGATATGAAGGCCATCACCGCCATGAACAGGGACGAGCGCACAGGCGCGGATCCCGACAACTTCGACTTCTGAGTGATGGTGGTACAGGAGGAGACCCGACCTTGAAGGCGGGGCCTCCTCCCGGGACCCGGCAGAAGCCCCAACCCTTCCACCTGGCCTGATTCCTATGGTAAAGGATTTGTGAGGATTCAGCTAATCGTTATTCCCACTGATGGCTTCGTCGTCGGACTCCTGCTCCTGGGGCGAACCTGAAATGTCTCGGTGGATGGACTGCATCTGCACCTCGATGTTCTGCAGGGAGCGGGCGCAGTCCAGCAGGGTCTGCGAATGTTCGGCCAGGCGGGCGTCTGGCAGGTCGGACTTGTAGCGCAGCTGGTGCTCCAGGGAAGCCCAGTAGTCCATGGCGATGGTGCGGAACTGCACCTCGACCGGCGTGTAGTGGGGACCAGAGGTCAGGAAGACCGGCACGGCGTAGATGACGTGCAGGCTGCGGTAGCCGTTCATCTTAGGGTTGCGGATGTAGTCCTTGACCCTCAGCACCTGGATGTCCGACTGGTCGGAGAGATAGCGGGAGACCGAGTAGACGTCGTCCCGGTAGTTGCAGATGACGCGCACGCCGGCCACGTCGAAGATGTGATCGCGCACCGAGGGGATGGTGACGGGCAGGTTCTTGCGGTGCAGCTTGCCGATCAGGGAGTCCACGCTCTTGAGTCGACGCTCCATGTGGTGGATGGGGTTGTGACTGAACCGGACCTGGAACTCGGTGTCCAGCACGTCCAGCTTGGTCGAAATCTCGTACATGGCCCCCTCGTAGGTCTGCATGAGATTGACGAATTCCGTTATCTCGTCGATGTCCAGCTTGGGACGGTCCTTTTCGTCCAAGTCTGACAGTCGCTGCTTCATTTCGGATGCGCTCATGGCACTGTTACGGTCAAGTATCACATGAACCTCCCATGCCGCCGTTCGTAACCAAGACTCATGGTACGCACAGGCCCCGATGGCCGCGGGACCCGACCTGCGCATACAATCATGGCTTATGGAAGCAGGCGAGGGTATGAGCGTGACCGCTCAGCGTAAGGACAGCAGGGGCGTCTACTATGTACGGACCCTGGGCTGCCAGATGAACGAGCACGATTCCGAGCGGATCGCCGGGGTGCTCCGGGACCAGGGCTACCAGCAGGCTACGCCCGAGCAGGTTCGCGCGCGCGAGGTGGATGTGATGGTGCTCAACACTTGCGCCGTACGCGACAACGCCACCCAGCGCATGTACGGGACCATCGGACGCTGGCACAGGTTCAAGCAGCACAAGCCCGACACGCGCATCGCTGTGGGCGGCTGCATGGCCCAGAAGGACCGGGAGCGGATCGTAAAGGCGGCGCCCTGGGTGGATGCGGTCTTTGGCACGAGGGACATTGGCTCGTTGCCCGGCTTGCTGGACAAGGCTCGCAGGGACGGGCGACCCCAGGTGGGGGTTTCTGAGGAGTTGCGGGATCTGCCCGGGAGGCTGCCGGCGGTCAGATCCTCGCGCTCGCAGGCCTGGGTGTCCATATCGGTCGGCTGCAACAACACCTGCACCTTCTGCATCGTGCCCTCCGTGCGCGGGCGGGAGCGGGACCGGTCCATGGACGACATTCTGCAGGAGGTTGAGGACTGCGTGCGATCCGGGGCCCGCCAGGTGACTCTGCTGGGGCAGAACGTAAACTCCTACGGCTGGTCCACGGGGGATCGCTACGCCTTCGCTCGGCTTCTGCGCGCCTGCGGCCAGGTGCCTGGGCTGGAGCGGATCCGCTTCACTTCGCCCCACCCTGCGGCCTTCACCGACGATGTGATCGCGGCCATGGCCGAGACGCCCACAGTCATGCACCAGCTGCACATGCCCCTGCAGTCGGGCTCGGACCGGATTCTGCGGGCCATGAGGCGCTCCTACCGGTCCCAGCGTTTTCTGGACATACTTGACAAGGTGCGGGCCGCCATGCCCGATGCCCTGATCACCACCGACATCATCGTAGGTTTCCCCGGAGAGACCGAGGAGGACTTCCAGGCCACCATGGATGTGGTGCGCCGGGCGCGCTTCTCATCGGCCTACATCTTTGAGTATTCGCCCCGTCCGGGCACGCCGGCCGCGCGCATGCCCCAGTTGCCCAAGGCCGTGGTTCAGGACAGGTTCGAACGGTTGCAGGCCCTGCAGGAGTCCATCACCATGGAGCACATGCAGGCCTTCCTGGGCAGGCAGGTGGAGGTACTCATCGGCGACGGGCACGGTCGGCATGACGGCAGCACCCATCGGGTGACCGGGCATGAGCGCACCGGCGTGCTGGTCCACGTCGGCGTGCCCAAGGGGATGCCTGCGCCAAAGCCCGGGGACCTCGTGACCTGCACCGTCACCCAGGCCGGACCCCACTATCTGATTGCTGATCCGGATCCCCAGGTAGGTCAGGTTTATGACATCCGCTGAACCGGAGCAGCCTGCCGGGGAGGGGCCACGTATCGTCTCTATCGTGGGTCCCACGGCCTCGGGCAAGACTGACCTGGGCGTGGCCCTGGCACAAGCTCTCCAAAAGCGCGGGCAGGAGGCTCAGATCGTCAATGCCGATGCCTACCAGATGTACCGGGGAATGGATGTGGGCACGGCCAAACCTTCGGCCCAGGAGCGGCAGGCGGTGGTCCACCACCTGATCGACATCATCGAGCCGGAGGAGGCCATGAGCGTGGCCCGCTTCCAGACCATGGCCCGGTCCCTGATAGCTGACCTGCGGGCGCAGGGAATCAGGCCAATCTTGGTGGGCGGATCCGGGCTCTATACCCGGGCTGTCATCGACGATCTGTCCTTCCCCGGCACCGATCCGGCGGTCAGGGCCAGGCTGGAGGAGCGGGCCCAAGAGGAGGGCCCCGGCCTGCTCTTCCGCGAGCTCCAGGACCGGGACCCGGAGGCTGCGGCCCGGATGGATCCTAGGAATGTACGGAGGACCGTGCGGGCTCTGGAAGTCATGGAGATTACCGGACGGCCCTATTCGGCCAGTCTGCCCCGATACCGCTACCTGCTGCCCGCCCTGCAGCTGGGACTGGATCTGCACCGGGAGGAGCTGGACCACAGAATCGACCAGCGTACCCAGGCCATGCGCGATCAGGGGCTTGTTGACGAGGTGCGAGGGTTACGCAACCGCCTGGGGACTACGGCCTCACGCGCCCTGGGCTATCAGCAGATTCTTGACTACCTGGACGGCCGCACCGACCTGGATGCCGCCTTCGAGCTGATAGCGCAGAAGACCAAGCGCCTGGCCCGCAAGCAAATGGGCTGGTTCGGCAGGGATCCGCGCATCCACTGGCTGAATGCCCTGGCCCCGGACCTGGCTGAACAGGCCCTGGACCTGGTGGACCAGTCCGACCGAGGCTGCTTCGACCAGGCGGATGCTCAGGCCGACCAATCGGACAAGGGGAGGGTGACCAGACACCATCTGGGCGCGCTTTGACTTCAAGTACTTGAAGTTCCTAGGCTGGACGAGTATGACCACCATCATGCAGCCTCAGGCTGAAACCCAGACCCCTCAAATTCAGGTCAACCAGGAATCCGGGCCTTGGTACACCATCCGACAGGCCTCGCTCATGTCGGGAATGCCAGAGACCACTCTGCGCTATTACGAGACCATCGGCATCATTCCGCCCATCGCCAGGGATCCCTCAAGTGGCCACCGCTGCTACAACCAGAAGGATCTGGACCTGTTGGAGACCATCTCCTGCTTGAGCGCCACGGGCATGTCCCTGGAGCACATGCGGGAGTATCTGGGCAACCGCGCCGGGGGAGCTGAGACCGCCGGAAGGCAGATTGAGCTCCTAGCCGAGCAGGGACGGCGGCTGAGCCAGCAGATGGCCGACCTGCGCGCACGGAAGCGGTATGTGCAGCTCAAAATAAAATACTGGGGGCACATCCGCGACCACGACCAGGCTGGGGCGACAGAACTGATCAACCAGAGTGCCCAGATCATCGAGGCCGCCAAGCGCAGCGGTAACGAGCGGCTGGCAGGCTGAGGCTGTCGGCTCAGTGGGCTGGGCCCTGGTCCCATCCGGCGATCAGAAATATCCTGGTTGGGTTGACCGGACGGACCATGCCCGCAATCAGGGCCTGCAGGTCGTCGGTGCTGCACCGGAGCGCTCGCTGGAGGGCCCGGCGGTGGGCGGTCGGATCGGCCCGTCCCCAGTCCAGGTCCCAGCCGGCATCGTGGGAAAGGCGCGAGAGGAAGATGCGCAGGGTCATACCGTCACAGTCGGCGAAGGGATGCAGGTAGGAGAGTTCATCGTAGTAGTGGGCCAGGCGCTCAACGAAGACCGGGCGGTCCAGGCTGGCCAGGTTGCGTTCGGTAGCCAGTTCCTGACCGATGGCTGCTGCTCCCTGCTCCAGCATGGATGCCGGGTACAGACTGGCGTCGTCGTCTGGTTGAGATCGGCGCAGGATCTGTTCTTCTGACAGGCCGGGCAGCAGTCGGCGGTGGATGGCCCGCAGCTCTGCGAGATCGCCCTCAGTCGCCCAAGGCCGCTGACAGACCAGGATGGTCCGCAGAAAGAGGGCATCCGTCGGGGCATTCTCCCCGGCGTTCTTGCTGCCACCTTCGGCCTCCAAGCGTCGGGCCTGATCGGCCAGCGCCTCGGCCTGCCTTCTGCCCGCCATAAAGTCGCTGGCCACCTGAAGGGCCCAAGGACCGGGCTGACGGTCATCCAAAAGCAGGTTGCGCAGGGCGAAGGCCACGGCGCTCTGACGTTCGGCTGGTGTCATGCCAACGATGCTAGCCCTGCAGGCCCACGTCTGGAAGAGTTGTGCACACTGATCGGTCGGGCCCGACGCGGACTGGGGTTCTGGGTAGGCTGAAGGGGTTATGACACGTAAGCAGCAAGCAGACGCACGCGGTCGCGGCCGGACCACATCCAAGGAGAGCCAGGACTCGGAACCCTTCTGGCACAAGGCCTTGCTGGCCCTGCCCCGGGGCTTGGGATCCCTGGTGCGTGCGGTGGCCGGCAAAAACGGCGACAACTCCGCCTACCGCAAGGACGGGCTCTGCTTCGTGCTGGTCATTCTGGCCGTGCTTTTCTGTGCCAGCGAATGGTTCCGCGTCAACGGCTTCCTGGGGCGGGGACTGCACGCCCTGGCTGCGGGCGTTCTGGGACTCTGCAGCATCATCCTGCCGGTGGTCCTGCTCTTTGCAGCCTTCCGGCTGGTCTGTTACACCGGGCGCGAGGCCGGCAACCTGCCTGTGGTGGGCGGTCTCATGATGGTGCTCTGGTCGGTCTGTTCCATTCTTGACGTTCTCAAGGCCTCGGATTATCGGGGCTTCGACATGAAGGCCATAAGTGATTCAGGTGGCCTTCTGGGGTTTGTCCTGGGATCGCCCCTGGCCTGGGGGCTGTCCAAGGTCTTCGCCGTCATCATCTTTGTCCTTGTGGCCATTTTCGGTCTCTTCATCACCTTTAGATTCCATATGAGCGACCTGATGGCCTGGCTGCGAGGCAAGAGGACCAATGCCTCCAGCTCGGCTTCCGCGCCGACCGCTCCCAACGAGGTCAGGCTGGGGGATGACACCCTGCCCCTGGCTCCCGGCGTGCCCATCCACCAGGAGCCGGATCAGGAGGTTGCCAAGGACTCCGGCCGGGGCGGGTTGGCAGGATGGTTCAGTCGCTTGCTGCATGGCCGTATCGGCAAGGATACGGACACCCATCTTGAGCGTTACGAGGCTGATGAGCCCTTCTCCCAGGCGGCTTCGCTGGAGGGGGCTGACCAGGGTGATCAGTTGGTGCAGGGTCCCGAAGCCGACCAGGTGTCCACACAGAACATGCCTGCGGTGGAGGCCCCGGCTACGGCCGCCCTTCTGGATGCCAGGGAGCAGGGGCACCCCAAGGTGGATGCGGCCGCCCTGTCCGGCGTGGGAGCATCGGATCCATGGGCCGCTGCCGCAGCTGCAGCCGACACCGTGCAGATGGAAGCCCAGACCGCTCCGGGAGCAGGGGACCAGACCCAGGCTGCCGACGCTTCAAGCTCCTCCGATGCTCGCCAGGTAGACGAGAGCCGGCCCTATGTACTGCCCAGCACGGACCTGCTGGTCAAAGGCAAGCCTCACGCTGTCAGGACCTCGGCCAACGATGCGGTCATCAAGGCCCTGCAATCAACCTTCCAGCAGTTCGACGTGGACGCCAAGGTGGTGGGCTTCCTGCGCGGTCCCTCGGTCACCCAGTACGAGGTGGAGTTGGGCCCGGGCGTCAAGGTGGAGAAGGTCACCAACCTTCAGCGCAACATCGCCTACGCGGTGGCCAGCTCGGACGTGCGCATCCTCTCGCCCATCCCCGGCAAGTCGGCCATCGGCATCGAAATTCCCAACGTGGACCGCGAGATCGTCCACCTGGGCGACGTGCTGCGCTCCGACAAGGCCCAGCAGGACGACAACCCCATGATGACGGCCGTGGGCAAGGACGTGGAGGGCCACTATGTGACCGCCGACTTGACCAAGATGCCTCACCTGCTGGTGGCCGGTGCTACGGGTTCGGGCAAGTCAAGCTTCATCAACTCCATGCTGGTTTCGCTGATCATGCGGGCCACGCCGGAGCAGGTCCGCCTGATCATGGTGGACCCCAAGCGCGTGGAGCTGAGCGCCTACGCCGGCATTCCCCACCTGCTCACGCCCATCATCACCGAGCCCAAGAAGGCCGCCCAGGCCCTGGAGTGGGTGGTCAAGGAGATGGATGCCCGCTACGACGACCTGCAGTTCTTCGGATTCCGGCACATCAAGGACTTCAACAAGGCCGTGCGCGAGGGCAAGGTCCACGCCCCGGCCGGTTCCAATCGCAAAGTAGCCCCTTATCCCTACCTGGTCGTGGTCGTCGACGAGATGGCTGATCTGATGATGGTGGCCAAGAACGACGTGGAAAGCTCCATTCAGCGGATCACCCAGCTGGCGCGTGCCGCCGGCGTCCACCTGGTCCTGGCCACCCAGCGGCCTTCAGTGGATGTGGTCACCGGCCTGATCAAGGCCAACATTCCCTCCAGGCTAGCTTTCGCCACATCTTCCTCCACGGATTCCCGAGTCATTCTGGATGCCACTGGCGCTGAAACCCTGATCGGCCAGGGCGATGCCCTCTTCTTGCCCATGGGCCAGGCCAAGCCCACCCGTGTCCAGGGAGCCTGGGTTTCTGAGTCCGAGATTCGCAAGGCGGTGGATTATGTGCGCACCCAGCGCAAGCCCCACTACCGCGAGGACATTGAGCAGATGGCCGATAAGGCCGACCACAAGAATGAGATCCAGGAGGAGATCGGCGACGACATGGACGAACTGCTCCAGGCGGCCGAGCTGGTGGTGACGACACAGTTCGGATCCACCTCCATGCTCCAGCGCAAGCTGCGTGTGGGCTTCGCCAGGGCAGGGAGGCTGATGGACCTGCTGGAGTCGAGGGGAATCGTAGGGCCATCGGAGGGTTCCAAGGCCCGTGAGGTGCTCATTCAGCCGCCGCAGCTGCAGCAGGCTCTGGCCTTCATCCGCGGTGACGCCACCTCCATGGATTCCGCCCCGGATGAGCAAGCGCAGGGCTGAACATTGGTCCAAAAAGCTAGGCCTGGTCTACCGTTATGATGAAACTGCCGCCCGGCAAGTATTGTTGGACGGCCCGAGCGCACCAGTATCGCGTATAAGGAGTGGCAATGCAGGAGCATGCCGAGTCAGAGACCGGTCGTGAGAGGCGCAGGCTTCTCGAAGGATGGAATTCACCCCCAAATCTGGTCACCTACACCCGTATCCTCCTGGTCTTGATCTTCATCGCCCTGGATCTGATGGCTGGTCCCTGGGGGGAGCGCAGGCCTGGTATGCGGTGGACCGCCGCAGTGCTCTTCATCCTCGCCGCCTCGACCGACAAGCTGGACGGGTGGCTGGCCCGCCGGTACAATCAAGTGACCGAGCTGGGTAAGCTCATGGATCCCATCGCCGACAAGTTGCTGATCTGCTCGGCGCTAGTTGTGGCATCCGTCTTCGGCGAACTCTGGTGGTGGGTCACCCTGCTCTTCCTGGTGCGGGAGCTGGGCATTACCCTGCTGCGGGTTCTGGTCATCAATAGGCAGGGACGGGTCATCGCCGCTTCCCAGGCTGGCAAATACAAGACCTTGTTTGAATGTATCGGTCTGGGCATGCTCATGGTGCCCCTGTCGCCGGTCTGGCCCTGGTACCTGGTGACCACCCGCGTGGTAATTCTGGTGGCCCTGGCCCTCTGCCTCTATTCAGGAGCGGAATACGTGATAGGGATGCGGCGATGATTGGCAAGAGCATGCAGGGCCGCTGCGATGACCTGGCTGGAAGGATTATCGACACCTGCCGTGATTCGGGCCTGTTGCTGGCCGTTGCCGAATCGCTGACCGGGGGGCTGCTGGCCGATGCTTTCGTCAGGATCCCCGGCGCATCAGACGTCTTCCTTGGGTCAGCCGTCACTTACGACATCGCCGCCAAGGCTGCCATCCTCAAGGTGGATCAGGACCTGCTGGCCACCCAAGGCGCAGTTCATCCACGCGTTGCCCAGGAGATGGCCGAGGGCACGGCCAGGCTCTACACCCGGCCAGGGCACGAGGACACGGTTATCGGTATGGCCACTACAGGTGTAGCTGGTCCGGGTCCTGATGGGGATGATCCTGCCGGACTGGTCTACATCGGTCTGGCCCTACCAGTCCGGGTGATGGGTGGCCGTATGGAGACTGGCCTTCAGTCCCATGCCTACCGGACCTATGCTTATGAGTTGCACTTGGATGGCGACCGGGAGCAGGTGCGCAGGGGCACGGTCATGAGGATTCTGGACCAGCTGGATCGGGCCCTGCATTCGCGGGGCTGAGGGCATGATGTGGTAAGTTGCTTTTATGGCTTCCGCAAGCCGATGTCGGGTCTTGCGCTTGCAGTATTTGCTGTAGCCGGCAGGCCCGGGGCAAGAGGCTAGCTGTATTGAGCCATCCCTCCTGGCTCTGGTCTTTCGCATACGTGACTTTGGTCACAAAACGGGCCTTTCGGGTTCCTCCCCTGGAATAATCTTTGGGCTCGTCTGTTGGTCATTGCGTAAGAAGTTGAACACGATAATGGCGAAAGGGGCTGCTATGGCCAGCACCGAGACCGTGATGACTCGAACCAACAATACCTATGATGTCAAGCCAGCCGCACCCGGAGTGGAGCGCAATGCGCGGGTTCGTGATCTGACACCCGCCCAGCGTCGTGCCGTTGTCTTCGCCCAGCAGCAGGTGATTCGTGCCAAGGCCGCTAAGAAGGCCAAGGAGGAGCGCCAGGCCAACCTGAACAAGATGTGGATGGAGGAGGACGGCATGGAAGCCAGCCGTCAGCGGGCAGCCTCCGCCAACGACGGCCGTGCCGTCACCCACACCGTCTCTCTGCGCGAGGCCCTGGGCCACGTGCTGCGCGAGCTGAGGACTAATGATCACAAGACCCTGCGTGAGGTCAGCGAGAAGGCAGGCGTCTCCCTGGGCTACCTGTCCGAGGTGGAACGTGGCCAGAAGGAGGCCAGCTCTGAACTGTTGAGCTCCATCGCCGACGCGCTGGGCTTGGGTGTGCCTCAGACACTGCGGATGGTGGCGGACTATCTGGAGTCCACTCAGGAGTAAGCACGTCCGATCCGGCTGGTTGATCCGGCGGACCGTTCTTGAGGGCGTCCGGTTCTTATGAACCAGGCGCCCTCTTCTGCTGACTGTCGGTTGCTACCGTAGAAGGGGTGTGACAAGGTGGGCCTTGGACGAAAGGTGATGTCGGGTGCGTGAACGGGAATTCTGGCAACTGCTGGAGGAGGTCTTTGGCCGGGTCTACGGACGCAGTCTGGCCCGCGACCAAAGGCTGACTGCCCTGGATGCCATGACCGTTATAGAGGCCCTGGATGCAGGCGTGGAGCCGCGCGTAGTTTGGAACGTGCTCTGCGATCAGATGGAGATCCCAGACTCCCGCCGCTGGGGGAAGGACCACAATGCGCCGCCCTTGCCGGCAGCCTGATCAGCGGGTTTTATCCTCCGCGAATTTATTTCCTGCTCCAGGCGATTTTCGAACATTTGTTCGCATGGTCGGGTATACTGATACCCATGGTCCGGTGACCATCGGCACGTTCGACCACATCGGGCGCCGGGACTGCAGACGGGTTCCGACGACGGATAGGCTGTCAATCGTGAGGTTGTCAATCAGGATGTCGTCATCGTGAGGTCGGTTACGAAGAAGGAGAGCCATATGGCACGTCAGAGCAACAGTGGCAAGGCGAAGAAGGAAGAGGAGAGCGGGATCGACCCCCGTCGCCAGGCAGCCTTGAACACGGCCCTCGCGCAGGTCGAAAAGAGCTTCGGCAAGGGTTCGGCCATGCGCCTGGGTGATAAGCCTGCCCAGGACGTGGAGGTCATCCCCACCGGGTCCCTGGCTTTGGACATGGCCCTGGGCATCGGTGGACTGCCCCGCGGCCGTATCGTCGAGATCTACGGTCCTGAGTCCTCGGGCAAGACCACCCTGGCCCTGCATGCGGTGGCCAATGCGCAGGCTGGCGGTGGAGTGGCTGCCTTCATCGATGCCGAGCACGCTTTGGATCCCGAGTACGCCAAGAAGCTGGGTGTGGACACGGACTCTTTGATCGTCTCCCAGCCAGACAACGGCGAGCAGGCGCTGGAGATCGCCGACATGTTGATTCGTTCGGGCGCCTTGGACGTTATCGTCATTGACTCGGTGGCTGCCCTGGTGCCCAAGGCCGAGATTGAGGGCGACATGGGCGACAGCCATGTGGGTTTGCAAGCCAGGCTGATGAGCCAGGCCCTGCGCAAGATGACTGGCGCCCTGTCTCAGGCCAACACTACGGCCATTTTCATCAACCAGCTCAGGGAGAAGATCGGCGTCTTCTTCGGCAGCCCGGAGACTACCACTGGCGGCAAGGCCCTGAAGTTCTATGCCTCGGTCCGCCTGGACATCCGCCGTATCCAGACTCTGAAGAACGGCGACGAGGCGGTGGGCAACCGCACCAAGGTCAAGGTGGTCAAGAACAAGATGGCTCCGCCTTTCAAGGTGGCCGAATTCGACATCCTCTACGGAGAGGGCATCTCCAAGGAGGGTTCGGTTCTGGATATGGCCTTGCAGACCAATATTGTCAAGAAGTCGGGGTCCTGGTTCACTTATGAGGGCGACCAGCTTGGTCAGGGCAGGGAGAACGTCCGTCAGTTCCTCAAGGACAACCCTGGTCTGACCAAGGAGATTGAGGATAAGGTCAAGGTTGCCTTCGGCCTTATCCCTGCTCCCTCCGAGGATAACAACGACGATCAGGCTGATGCCGACCAAGGCAGCAAGGAAGACGACTCAGCTCCTGTCGACGTCAACGGCACTGTGCCTACTGCCCAGGCTGCATGACCCCATGATCTCGGCTGAGGACTTCCTCAAGGAAAATCCTGTCCGACTGGTTCAGGCCGAGGATTCTGCCGACTCCAGCACAGAGCCGCGGGATTCTCGACCGGACCGGTTCCAAGCAGACTCCGCAGGTGCGCCTGGCTCGGCAGGTTCAGTAGGTGCGGCGGGTATGGGAACAGTCCCAGATTTCGCTACTGATTCGCGGTCTGACTCAGGCTTTCCGCATACCGTAAATTCCCTGCCCACTGCGGATGTTCGCCCCGTTGCTAGCCAGAAGAATGACTGCTACAAGGAAGACAGCAGCCCAGTGCAAGCTGCTGCCCTGGGGCTGGAGCATGGCGCTCGATTTGGAGGGAGTCTGGAAGATATTGACAGTGCTGCCAATACTGATATGTCTGACGAATCACTGGCAGGTCACCATCCTTCCCAGGGGCACCGTTCTTCCCGGGGTTTTGACAGAAAGGCCCGCCGTCGTGGCCGTCACCCACGTGCTGGCGGCTTTGGCGGAGGTTCTGCGCCTGCAGTCCCACGAGCAGATGCGGATGACGCAGATGTTTGCAGGGAGGCTGCCCTGACTTTGCTGGATGCGGCGGCCCGTTCAAGCGGAGCCCTGGCCCGTCGTCTGGCCGACAAGGGGTTCGACACGAACGTGATCAATCAGGTGATCGACCGGTTGACCAGACTGGGTCTTGTGAATGACCAGGCCTATGCCCAGGATCTTCTGCGTTCCTGCCTGCATCGAACACTGGGGGAGCGGGGCGTGCTCTCGGAGATGACCCGCAAGGGTCTGGATTCAGGACTGGCTGCGCAGGTGGTGGCCCAGGCCTCTCGTGAGGGACTCTTCGTCGACTCAGCCTATGAGCTCGGTCGCAAGGTGGCCCGCAAGACAGCCGGACTCGATCTCAAGGTACGCAAACGGCGATTCTGGAGTGCTGGATCCCGCAAGGGCCACAGCCCCGACCTCCTCAACCAGGTCGCAGCAGACCTTTTCGCTTCTGACGACCCTCTCGATTGAGCTGATTGCTGCCAAAGCACCACACAGTAGAAGAGTAGATGAGACCTCTCATATACCCCGGGTTCTGTCATCGACCGGATAGAAATCCGGACGACGGATGGCCATCCATCTCGACCTGACGTTGCCGCCAGGCTCTAGCGGCCTACCCGAAGGCGGGACGAGCAACCCCTGAATGCCTTCTGCTTGGCCTTGCTCCCGATGAGGCTTGCCATGCGGTCGGCGTTACCGTCGACCCGGTGGTCTCTTACACCGCCGTTTCACCCTTACCCGTCTTTACAGGACGAGCGGTCTGTTCTCTGTTGCGCTATCTCTCAGGTCGCCCTGGGCGGACGTTATCCGCCATCGTGCTCTATGGAGCCCGGAAGTTCCTCAACCCTTCCCAAGAGGAGGGGCCGCGGCCATCCGAGAGGTCTCGGGGATACAGCATAGCGGAACTGAACGACCGTACCAGTGGTGATGATTCCGCTGTGGCCTCAAGCTCAATCAGTGAGTCAGCCTTGCTCTTCGGATACAATCGGAAGCACAGTCGATGGTGACCAAGTCCGCCATCGCACCAGCGGTTCGTCCGCTCACGAGTGCAAGGAGATTCCCATGGAGATCGTCATTACCGGTCGACATACCCAAATCAAGCAGCGGTTCCGCGATGTTGTGGACAGCAAGATGAACAGGGTGACGGCCATCGCCCCCGATGCCCAGCGCATCCAGGTCGTTCTGACACATGAAGGCAATCCCCGCCAGGCTGACAGCGCCAAGAGGGTGGAGCTCACTGTCCAGGCCGGCAAGACCGTGATTCGCGCCGAGGCCTCCAGCGCCGACGAGTTCAGCGCGCTGGACATGGCTTTGGACAAACTGACCCAGCGTCTGCGGCGAGTCCGCGACCGCCGCAAGGACCACCGCCGTGGACTGGAGCATCCGCCCCTGCCCGTCGATCTGCCCGTGGATAATCAGGCAGGCGATCAGGGAGAGCAGGGCCAGGAGTCCAATCCCGACAACAGCGCCCAGAGCGCCGTGGCCTCGGACCTGGCGCCGGGCCAGTCGGTCGAAGTGCAGGTGGGGGACACCCCTATCGTCATTCGCCGCAAGCTGCACATCGCGGAGCCTATGAGTATCGACGAGGCCCTATATGAGATGGAGCTGATCGGCCACGACTTCTTCCTCTTTGTCAACAAGGAGACTAAGCGGCCATCGGTGGTCTACCGTCGGCACGGATGGAGCTATGGCGTCTTCGAGATCGATACGCCTGAGCATGTAGGCCGAAAGCAGTAACCGAAGAACGGATATTGAACTGTGGGGCGATTCCCCGGCGGCAGGTTGTCTGACCACCGGAGAATGGCCCTTCTTCAATGCCCGGTCCAGCTGCTAAGGCCGCAGCTGGGTTTGTGGAACAATCGGTTTCGAGAAAATCGGTGCATTCGCGTAAGATAATCAAGGTCTGGGCCTACGCCAGCTGAGGGCGTGTGAAGGCCATAAAGAAACGGTAGGGAGCGCAACGTGGTAGCAGTCTTGGACAAGGTCCTCCGTATGGGCGAGGGTCGTCAGATTCGCAAGCTTCAGGGGGTGGCCAAGGCGACGAACGCCTTCGAGGATCAGATCTCGGCCATGAGTGATGAGGAGCTCAAGGCGCAGACGCCTAAGTTCAAGCAGCGATTGGAGAACGGCGAATCCCTCGATTCCCTAATGCCCGAAGCCTTCGCCACGGTACGCGAGGTTTCCAAGCGTACCCTGGGCCAGCGGCATTTCGATGTCCAGTTGATGGGTGGAGCGGCCCTGCACTGGGGCAACATAGCCGAGATGAAGACCGGAGAAGGCAAGACCTTGGTGGCTACCTTGCCCAGTTATCTGAATGCCTTGGAGGGCAAGGGTGTGCATGTGGTTACGGTCAACGACTACCTGGCCTCCTACCAGAGCGAGCTTATGGGGCGCATCTTCCGCTTCCTGGGCATGAGCGTGGGCTGCATCATCACCGACCAGCGCCCCGCCGAGCGCCGCAAGCAATACCAAGCGGATATCACCTACGGCACCAACAACGAATTCGGCTTCGACTACCTGCGCGACAACATGGCCTGGGACAAGGACGAGTTGGTTCAGCGCGGACACCACTTCGCCATCGTGGACGAGGTGGACTCCATCCTGATCGACGAGGCACGAACTCCTCTGATTATTTCCGGCCCGGCCGAGGGCGACGTGACCCGATGGTATCGGCAGTTCGCCAAGCTGGTCCCCAAGCTCACCAGGGATGAGGACTACGAGGTCGACGAGAAGAAGAAAGTTGTCGGCATCCTGGATCCTGGCATCACCAAGGTGGAGGACTACCTGGGCATCGACAACCTCTACGAGCCCGCTAACACCGCCCTGATCGGGTACCTGAACAACGCCATCAAGGCCAAGGAGCTCTTCCTGCGCGACCGCGACTATGTCGTCCAGAACGGCGAAGTCCTGATCGTGGACGAGCACACCGGCCGTTTGCTCAAGGGACGTCGCTACAACGAGGGTCTCCATCAGGCCATCGAGGCCAAGGAGGGTGTGGAGGTCAAGGCCGAGAACCAGACCTTTGCCACCATCACCCTGCAGAACTACTTCCGTATGTACGACAAGCTGGCGGGCATGACCGGCACGGCAGAGACCGAGGCCGCCGAGTTCATGAATACCTACAAGCTGGGCGTGCTGCCCATTCCCACCAACAAGCCCATGATCCGCAAGGATCAGGACGATCTGATCTATCGCTCCAAGAAGGAGAAGCTGGCCGCCATCGTCCGCGATGTTGCCAAACGGCATGCAAAGGGCCAGCCGATTCTGCTGGGCACCGCATCCGTGGAGTCCTCCGAGGTGGTCTCCTCCCTGCTGGACGTGGCCGGCATCGACCATCAGGTCCTCAACGCCAAGCAGCATGCGCGTGAGGCTGCGGTTGTGGCAGTCGCAGGGCGCAAGGGGGCCGTGACCGTGGCCACCAACATGGCTGGACGCGGCACCGATATCATGTTGGGCGGCAATGTAGAGTTCCTTGCCGATCAGAAGCTCAAGGAGCAGGGCTACTCGCCAGACGACACACCAGAGGAGTATGAGAAGCGCTGGCCCAAGATGCTGGACTCCGTTAAGGAGCAGGTCAAGGACGAGCACGAGGAGGTCGTCAAGCTGGGTGGCCTCTATGTGCTGGGCACCGAGCGGCACGAGTCGCGCCGAATCGACAACCAGCTGCGCGGCCGTTCCGGCCGTCAAGGCGACCCCGGTGAGTCCAGGTTCTATCTGAGCTTGGAGGATGACCTGATGCGCCTGTTCAACACCCAGCTGGTGGCCCGAATGATGTCCTCCAAGAGTCTGCCCGAAGGTCAACCCATTGGCACCAAGAGTGTCTCCAAAGGTGTGCGCAATGCACAGAAGTCCGTTGAATCCCGCAACTACGAGATTCGCAAGAACGTGCTCAAGTACGACGACGTGATGAACAAGCAACGTCAGGTCATCTATGGCGAGCGTCAGGCCGTGCTCAAGGGTGAGGACATCCATGAGGACATCCTCCGCTTCATCCGAGAGACCGTGACCTCCTACATCCGCGGGGCTCAGAACGGTTCGGACAAGCCAAAGGACTGGGATGCCGACGGGCTCTGGAAGGCGCTGGCCTCCGTATATCCGATCAGTCTTGATCAGGATGAGACCATGGACTCCCTGGAGGATCTAAAGGGCGACAAGGCCGTTAAAGCCTTGGCCGACAAGGTCGTGGAGGATGCCGATTCCATCTACCAGGAGCGTGAGGATGAGCTGGGCGAGAAGGGCTCCAGGCAGCTGGAGCGCCAGGTGGTCCTCTCCGTCCTGGACAGCAAGTGGCGTGAGCATCTCTACGAGATGGACTACTTGAAGGACGGCATAGGCCTGCGCGGCATGGGTCAGCGTGACCCTCTGGTCGAGTACCAGCGTGAGGGCTACCAGATGTACAACTCCATGATCGATGCCATTAAGGAGCAGACTGTACAGCTGCTCTTCAACGTGGACCTCAAGCAGATCGCGGCCAGCCAGGAGAACGAGCGGCGGGCCCGCGAGGAGCGCAAGGAGAATGAGGAGAGCCAGTCCGAGCCGGTCAACTATCAGGCGCCTGAAGAGCCTGATGCCGAGGACGAGACTACTGACATCGACGAGACAGCCGAGGAGCGTGACGAAGGTGCTCCCGCTGGCAGCGTCCAGGAGGATTCGGAAGAGGATTCCGATAAAGACTCTTCCGAGGATATCGCTGAAGCGAGCGAGGCTGATGACGCTAGCGCTCCGGCTCCGGTCGGACCTGCGCCCATCAGTCATGCCGAGGGCAAGGTTCCCGCCAATAAGAGGCCTAAGGCCGTAGAAGATCACTCGCCCTGGGCCGATGGCCGTACCTTCCCAGGCACGCCTCGAAACGCCCCTTGCCCCTGCGGGTCTGGACGCAAGTACAAGATGTGCCACGGCCAGAACGAGAAGAAATGATACGTATGCATAATCTGCAGCGGACTGCCTAGGCAGGGTTGCTGATTTACTCGACGGCCATCGCTCATTAGGGCGGTGGCCGTTTCCATATATTGGATTAGGTGCTTTCATATATTGGTAGACAAGTGACCGAAATGTGGGATGGCCTTGTGTCAGGGAGGGGCAGGGCAGTAAACCTAGAGCAAACAGCGGGGCATCCAGCCCCGCTTATTCTAAGGAAAAGAGTCATCATGCGGCCACTTAGCTGGAAATCCGTCCTGAACTCCTTGGTGTCCGGTCGACACCTGAGCGCGGATGAGGCCGAGTGGTGCATGAACGACCTGATGGACGGAAATGCCGACCCGGTGCAGGTGGGGGCCGCCCTGTCCATGCAGTCCACTCTGGGTCTGACCAGTCCGGAGGTCGAAGGGGCTGCCAAGGCCATGGTGGGTCATGCGGTGCCGCTGAAGGTCAGTGGTGACGTGACCGACATCGTCGGCACTGGCGGCGACGGGGCTGCAACAGTCAACCTGTCGACCATGGGCGCCATCGTGGCTGCGGCAGCAGGGGTCAGGATCGTCAAGCACGGCAACAGGGCTGCATCCAGCAAGAGCGGCACCGCCGACTGTCTGGAACAGCTGGGTCTTCCGCTGGATCTGCCGCCCAAGGAGGTGGCCGCCATGGCGGACCGCTACGGCATCACCTTCGTCTTTGCCAAGACCTTCCACCCTGCCATGCGCTTTGCAGGACCTGTCCGCTCGTCGCTGGGTATTCCGACCGTCTTCAACCTGCTGGGACCCTTGACCAACCCGGTTAACCCGCGCTATGTGGCCATTGGATGCGCCCAGCGTCAGCTGAGCCCCATGATGGCCCAGGTTTACGCCTCACGCGGTCAGGAGGGCATGGTCTACACCTCGGTCGAAGGCCTTGACGAGATGGCCCCGACCGGCCCGGTTTCCATTTGGGAGATACACCAGGGCAAGGTGGAGGAGCGGTCCTTCGACCCGACTCGTGAGCTAGGTATTGATCCGGTCGATCTGGATGACCTACGCGGCGGCGATCCAGCTTTCAATGCCAGTGTCGTCAGGGACTTCCTGGCTGGAAAGTCGATTCCCTCCCGTTCAACAGCCCTGCTCAATGCAGCGTCGGCCATCGTAGCTGACGGCACACAGATCGAAGCTGATCCCGTAGCCGATCTGAGTGTCCGGTTTGCTCAGGCCTACCAACTGGCTACGGAGGTTGTGGACCAGGGCAGGGCCGCCGACCTGCTAGCCGCCTGGATTCACGGAGCCCAGGAGGCGCAGACCCGCTGCCAGCAAGAGGAACGGGCACGTCGCCCGATATTGTTGTAGGTTCACGGTTGCCACAACTGTTCGGGCCTCGCTGGCTGATGTTTCTGCCAGCGAGGCCCGAACGTATTGGCGGTTTATATATGGCGGCTCACAGCTTCATCGCCGGTAGTGTCGTTCGTCATCATCGAAGAGGCCGCTTGAGGCATCGCGGAAGTTCTTCCGGTCAATGATCAATCCTGCGATGCCTATCAGCAGAAGCAAGCCCGCCAGCAGGCCGGTCAAGCCGGACCAGCGGGGGATCAGGATGGTCAGGAAGAAGCAGACCAGGCCCAGCACCGTCATGATGATGAAGGCCATCCGCCTTTTGCCAAGGTCGCTCAGGTCAGGGTTAGGCGGCACAAAGTTCGACGACTGGTCCATGACCTCGTCGGTGTCCAGCCAGCTCCTGCCTTGGAAATCGCGAGGCCCGGAGCCGCCGACGAAGGAATCGCGCTTCAAGTCCTCGGCCCTCAGCGCCGCCTTCTTCTCGGACTTCCGAGCTTTCTTTTCGAATTCCTTGGCCGTCTTGGACGATTCCAGGGAACCTAGCTCGTCAGCGTGCGAGTTCAGAAAGTCCATCCACTCATCGTTCCCCTGTGAGGACCCGGTTCCCGCCTCGCTGTTATACTGATTCCCGGCGTCGTTATGCTTGTGCTCGGTCATAGAACCATCGTAACCTCGGCCGCACGCATTCGCTACCAAGGAGTCTCTGTGCTGTACTGGTTCTTCGTCAAATTGCTCGGTCCGTTGGCGCGTACCTGGTTCAAACCGACCGTTGAAGGCACGGGGAACATTCCCAAGCAGGGGGCTGCCATCATCGCTTCCAATCATCTGGCCGTCATCGACGATGCCCTTCTACCCATCACCTGCCCGCGGATGATCCACTTCATGGGCAAGGCCGAGTACTTCAACGGCAAGGGAATAAAGGGCAAGTTCAAGAAGTGGTGGTTCAGCTCGGTCGGAGTCTTCCCCGTCGATAGGTCGGGCGGCTCCAAGTCGCTGGGAGCCATGGAAACCGCACGTTCCATCCTAGAACACGGACATATCTTCGGCATCCATCCAGAAGGTACGCGAAGCCCTGACGGCAGGCTCTACCGTGGGCACACCGGGGCGGCGCGGCTTGCCTTCGAGACTGGAACGACAGTGGTGCCCACCGCTATCATCGGTACTCGGCAGCTTCAGGAACCCGGCCATGTGCTTCCACACCGCGGCAAGACCAAGGTCATCTTCGGCAAGCCCATTACTGTGCCCTACGTGCCGGTCAACAGCCTCACCCACGAGGAGATCCGCAACCTGACCGACAGGATTATGCAGGAGATCGAGGAGATGAGCGGGCAGCGCTACGTGGATGTGTATGCTCAGGTCATCAAGGCGCATGAGAGCAAAGAAGAACTGGGCTGACGACGGACTGCAGAGAATAGCGTAGTCAGACCACAGTCAGAGTCACGACGGCTGGTGAGCCGTCATCATTGACCACCTTGACTCGGGTGCCGGGGTTGGGATCCTGAATTCGCACCGTATGGGTCAGGTTGCCCAGCGGTGCGGAGATGTTGACCTTGAGTCCGTATCTCTGCAGGATCTGTGTGGCCTCGTCCTGGCTCTTGCCCTTTACATCGGGCATGGTGATGGACTGCGGCCCCTTGGAGATCACTACGTTGACCGCATCGCCCCAGTGAAGCTGTTCCTGGGCCTGGTGGGAGGCGGAAATCACCTGGTTACGGGGTACCGTGTCTGACCAGTCCTCGCTGTAGTTGACCTTGAGCCGGAGGGCTTCCAGAGCCGCCTTGGCATCGTCCCTGGCCTTGCCGATGATGTCGGGCATGGCCACGGGCATCCGACCCTTGGATAGGACCAGGCTGACCTTGGCATCGTGCCGGGTTTTGGTCCCTGGGGCCGGGTCCACTGAAATCGCCGCTCCCTCGGGTATATCCATGGAGTACTGGTCCTTGGATGAGTCACGGACGATCTTGTCGAACCCAGCCGCCTTCAGGGCTTGGATGGGGTCCTTGCCGTTGGAGGTGTCTGGCATCAGGATGTCCTTGGGCACTGTAGCCTGGCGAACCCCTTTGGAGACGGTCAGGTTGAGGCGACCGCCACGTTTGCTGATATGGGCCCCGACCGCATCGGGATCCGCAGCCATGATGGCCCCTTTGGGCACTTGATCGCTGAAGTCATAGTCGGTATAGACCTTAATGCCTGCGACCTTGAGCGTGCGGGTGTACTTGGCGTAGTCGGCGCCAAGTACCTTACACTCCTGATTTTCGGAGCAGGAGATGTCATCCGGTTTGGGCAGTGCGTAATAACTGCCCGGACCCAGGTAATACCACCAGGCGCCTCCGCCGCCTCCGGCCAGGGCCAGTACCAGCAGAATCACCAGCACGATGATCAAGCCCCGATGCCGGTGCTTGGGTTTCGCTGCTTCAGCGCCTTGCTGCATGGTCTGGACAGAAGCCGGGACAGCCGCCACATCAGCGGGGGAAGTCGTCGGGTCCTGAGGCTGTAGAACGGTTGTAGTTTCGGCCCAGGAGGGAGTGTCCACGTCGTTGAGCCGATAGCGTCTGGTCGCTGCGTCCGCATCGGTTTCGGGCGGGGCGGGCACAGCTAGGACCGTGTCTGAACCCTCCGGGGCGGTTGCTGCAGCAATGGTCTGTGTGGCTGCATCTTCGGCATCGTCACTGGGTGCCGTAGCTCTTTGAGTTGGCGATTCGGGCATCTCAGGGTCGTGTCCGAGGGTCCCGGCGATGGTGAGTTCGGGCTCTCCGCTTGCTGCGTCTGCTACGGCCGTTGTGGCTGTTGCAGGCAACATGTAGTCCATGGCTTGCCGGTCTAGTCCCCTGACCACCTTTCTCAGGCTTTCCAGGGCCTTGCCTGCGTTGTCTGGACGATTTTCGGGGGAGCGGTCGGTCAGTCCGGAGACCAGGGCGGCTACGGATGGGTCGATTCCCGGGCAGACCCTGGCCAGGGAGGGGACATCCTCGTGGACGTGCTTGAAGACGATGGTTACCGGATTGTCACTGGCGAAGGGGACCGTGCCGGTCAACATCTCGTAAGCGATGATGCCCACGGCGTAGAGGTCGCTCTGGGGGGAGGCCTCATTGTTCTCAATGGTTTCGGGGGCCAGGTAGGCGGCCGTGCCCATGAGCATGCCTGTCGAGGACAGAGTGGCTTGAGCGGCGGCGCGGGCCAGGCCGAAGTCGGTGATCTCCACATGGCCGCGGTCGTTGATGAGGATGTTTTCCGGCTTGATGTCGCGATGGATGACGCCGGCTCGGTGGGCAGAGGCCAGGCCGTCCAGGATTTCGCCCACGATGCGCAGGGTCTCCTTCAGGGGATAGACTCCCTGACGGGCCATGTCCCTCCGCAGGCTTATTCCGTGGACATACTCCATGACCAGGTAGTCCAGCCCTTGGTCGACGCCTGTATCGTAAACCTGAACAATGTGGGGGTTGGCGATGGCGGCCGCAGACCTGGCCTCCCGGCGGAAACGCTCCTCGAACTGGGCCCTGTGCGGCCCCTGGGCCAGCACGGTGTGCATGATCTTGACCGCCACATGCCTGGACAGCCGCAGATCCAGAGCCTCGTAGACCGTGGCCATGCCACCTTGCGCAATCTCGCGCAGAATGCGGTAGCGCCCGTCTATGATCCGGTCGCTTGTCCTCTCGTCCGCTTCACTCATGCTCGTCTTGTCCGGCCCTCTGCACCTCGGAGGCCTGACCGGCCTCGGCATCAATGGAAGATACACGTTCATGATACCCGGCGGTGGTGGCAAGCGGCAGGAAGCGTCGGCAGGCCTTCAGGAAGATGGTTCGGCCCCTGGCAGACAGGTGCAGGTCATCGGCCAGGGCCTGGGCTCGGGCCTGGGCTCGGACGGACAGGTCGGCTATGCGTCGACGACTGGCCTCTACAGCACCGCAGGACTGCATCAGGTCACGGACCATATTCACCTGGGCATCCTTGCGGCGTTGGGAGGGGGAATCGTAGAGACGGCGAACCTCCTTGGCCTGGTCAGGATTGGCCATGGCCAGAGTGTCGGCCAGGAGGACGGTCCGCTTGCCCTCGCGAATATCGCCTCCCACGGGTTTGCCGGTGTGGCGGTCGTCGCCTGCCACATCCAGCAGATCGTCCGACAGTTGGAAGGCCAGTCCCAGATCCAGGCCTAGGACGTGCACTGACACTTTATGCTCTTCCAGGTCCGTTCCGGCAGCTAGCAACCCCAGAGCCAGGGGGGCCATGGTGGTGTAGGAGGCGGTCTTCCATGCCATGGTGTGCATGGCCTGGCTGCGCAGACGTTCCGGATCGTCCAAGGAAGCCTCTTCCATCCCCATGTCCAGGACTTGTCCGGTGACCACAGCTGTCTGTATAGCTTGGAAGACCCTGCCGATGGCCGGCCCCTGAGGCAGGTCGGCAGCCGCCTGGAGGGCCAGGGCCGTGCTCAGCGATGCCAGCAGGTCGCCAAGGAGGATGCCCAAGCCAGTGCCGCGAGCATCAGGTCGGGCGGGGGCCCGGTCGTTTGGATTGTTTTCGGCAACCGACCGGCTCAGAGCCAGATGCGCGGCAGGGCGGCCCCGGCGACGGGGGGAGCCATCAATGATGTCGTCGTGGACCAGGGCGCTAGTCTGGTAGACCTCCAGGGCACAGGCAAGGTCCACTACCGCCTGTTCACGGTCTGGATTCTGCTCGGATTCCAGAGCCCTCCAGACGTCGCAGAGCAGCAGGGCACGCAGCCGTTTGCCGCCTCGGCCAGCCTCGATTGCCTGGAGAATAACCGCCTGCAAAGCCTCCTGGGAGGGGTCCTGATCTAGGGGATGGTCCGGTCCGGGCCTCGGAGCAGTCAGGTGGTCGCAATGGCGATGGAGCAGTTCCTCCATACGCTGTTCGACCCGTGCTGCTGTCACGCTCTTCATGCCTTAGAGCCTATCTGCATATCTGCCCAGCGGGTGGGCTGCACTGCCCATGGCTGCAAGGAACATGGTGGATGGATGACCCCACTTGACCACATGATCGGCTGTGGCCTTCCCAACGGTTCCAACTGGTTCAGGATGGTGCCAAGGCTCCCCGGACCGGGAGCGGATGGGAGGCGATGACTGTATGAGTGACATGCACGAAGACGGCATGACAAAACTTGTTGAGAACTACCGAGAGGGCCGACGAAGATGGGGTGTGGAAGATGCTGACAGGCGATGGCTCCGGCAACCCTTGACGGACTGGACTGCCGGCTTGAAAGGGCAGCAGCCGTACCCGCCTTTGGACTCCGATACAGCTGACCGTCTGGCTGTGGCCATCAAGGAGACCCTGGCCATACGCGACGGGCTTATTCTGTCCATCCTGGCACCTGAGCCTGGTCTACACAGGGATCGGTTGCTGGACCTGTGTGTTCGTCCCAACGATCCATCCAACGTCACGGCGCTCTGCAGCATTCTGGATGCGGTCTTCAAGGATCCTGCGACACGGCCGGACCAACCACGTTGTCAGGCTGGACTGGCCATGCTTGAGGCCATGGCGGATAAGGTTCCGCCGGGGTTCCGGTCCCAGCCCCTGGCGGTCGCGGCCTATGTCGACTGGTGGAGTGGGGGATCACTGGCGTCCGGTCTTGCTGAGGGAGCCCTGGACGACGACCGCTCATGCAGCTTGGCCGCCATCGTTCTAGCACTGATCGGCCGCAGTATCGACCCAGCTTGGAGGCAATCGGGCTGAATCGGGAATAATCGTCCCCCTGGGGTGGTTCACTTAGTGAGTCTACGATTTGACCTTGCCATAGCTGTGCCTTAAAAGCAGTGTCGGCGGGTGGGATGATCCAGGAGGAGAATTTGGCCACGAAGGACACCAAGTCAGCCAAGACAGCCACAGTGGATACCGGAAAGGGCCGGACCAGTTCAACCGCCGGCAAGACCAAGACCGCCACCAGGTCCAAGACCAGCAGCAAGGCGTCCCGCAAGACCACAGCCCGCAAGACCGCCACTGCCGGCACTTCGGCTACCAAGACGAACCACCGCCCGGCCTCCAAGACCACGAAGAAGGTCGAAGAGGAGCCCGTCCTGCAGCAGGAGGAGCAAGAGCCCGACGAGGACCTGCTAGAGGACCAGGAGGACGACGACCAGCTGGACAAGGGCGAGGATCAGCTGGAGGACGAGCCCGACGAGGACGATCAGGAGGAGGATGAGGCCTCCCAGGTAGAGGATGAGGCCGAGGAGGACCGCAAGGCCGCTCATGCCCTCGCTGCCAAGGTCAAGGGTGCCTTCGTTGTCGACGATTCTGATGACGACGAGAATGTCACCCCCTCAGGCAACCCCAAGCGTCGTGTGGTCACCGCTGGCGCCACCGCCGATCCTGTTAAGGACTACCTCAAGCAGATTGGCCGAGTCAGCCTGCTGAACGCCGAGCAGGAGGTGGACCTTTCGGAGCGTATCGAGGCCGGCCTCTATGCCCAGCATCTGCTGGACACCGAGGGCGAGGGCATGGACTTCAAGCGCCGCCGCGAGCTCAAGTGGGCTGCCAATGACGGGAAGAAGGCCAAGGATCATCTGCTGGAGGCCAATCTGCGACTGGTAGTCTCCCTGGCCAAGCGTTACACCGGCAGGGGCATGCTCTTCCTGGACCTGATCCAGGAAGGCAACCTGGGTCTGATCCGCGCTGTGGAGAAGTTCGACTATACCAAGGGCTACAAGTTCTCCACATACGCCACCTGGTGGATCCGCCAGGCCATCACCCGTGCTATGGCCGACCAGGCCCGAACCATCCGCGTGCCCGTCCACATGGTCGAAGTCATCAACAAGCTTTCCCGCGTTCAGCGTCAGATGTTGCAGGACCTGGGCCGCGAGCCCACCCCCGACGAGCTGGCGCGGGAGCTGGACATGCCTGTCGAGAAGGTTCAGGAAGTCCAGAAGTATGGGCGTGAGCCCATCTCCCTGCACACCCCTCTGGGTGAGGACGGCGACTCGGAGTTCGGTGATCTGATCGAGGACACCGATGCCATTGCCCCATCGGATGCTGTGGCCTTCTCTCTGCTGCAGGAACAGTTCCAGCAGGTTCTCGAGACCCTGAGCCCCCGCGAGGCCGGCGTCATTAAAATGCGCTATGGCCTGGAGGATGGGCAGCCCAAGACCCTGGACGACATCGGCCGTGTCTACGGGGTCACCCGTGAGCGCATTCGCCAGATCGAGTCCAAGACCATGTCCAAGCTACGGCATCCTTCGCGCTCACAGACCCTGCGGGACTTCCTGGATCAGTGACCTCTACGCCCGGTGGGGAGACTCTGAACACTGTCGAGGCCTCCTTGCTAGAAATGGTCATCGGTGCGTAAGCGACGGCCCATGTGAGGAGCTGTATCCTCCTGGGCGCCATGAGGTGAACGGCGAGGTAAATGGTGGCGAAAAAGCCTGATGAGGGAAAGTCCTATGGTGCCGGCAGTCTGACGGTCCTGGATGGCTTGGATGCAGTACGCAAGCGTCCAGGCATGTACATCGGGACCACGGACAGCCAGGGGCTCATGCATTGCCTTTGGGAGATCATCGACAATGCCGTGGATGAGGCCCTGGCTGGCCAGTGCGACCACATCAAGGTCATCCTGCACCGGGACGGCTCTATCGAGGTTGACGACAACGGCCGAGGCATCCCTGTCGATATTGAACCTCGGACAGGGCTGACCGGCGTGGAGGTGGTCCTGACCAAGCTCCACGCCGGCGCCAAGTTCGGTAACTCTTCATACACGGCTGTGGGCGGCCTGCACGGAGTGGGCTCTTCGGTGGTCAACGCCCTGAGCTCCCGACTGGACGTGGAGGTGGACAGGGATGGCAAGACCCATCGGATGCGGTTCCACCAGGGTCATCCCGGCACCTACCAGGACCCAGATTCGGAGCATCCATCGCCTGACTCGCCCTTTAAACGCACCAGGAAGAACCGGCCTACGCCCCTGGAGATAGTGGGCAGCGTGCCCAAGTCCCGTACCGGCACCAGGGTGCGTTACTGGGCTGACCCAGAAATCTTCAACACTACGGCCCGGTTCAGCTACGCCCAGCTGATTGACCGGGTGCGTCAGACCAGCTTCCTGGTGCCCGGCCTCAAGATCACCGTGATTGACGACCGCATTCCGGCCACAGGAAGCGCCGAACAGGACCTGCGCCTGGAGGTTGACGGCGACCCCGCTCCGGTCCAGGACGATCAGGACATTCATGAGAACCTTCGTGAATCGTCTGACAACGGCGACATCTCTGAAAAAGGTGCCAGAGACGAACGTGCCGAGGACACGCAGGCAGATGCTGCACTAACCTCGGTCGGACATTCAGATGGCTCTGATTCCGACGGATCGGATCATGAGAGGGATGACGCCAATCTTTCGGCCACTGAGCGGGCTGACCGGCTGATGCTGCAGCCGGAGGACGAGTCCGGCCATCAGCGAGTGGAAGAGTTCCTTCACACCGGTGGAGTGACAGACTTTGTTGACTTCCTGTCCAAGGGTGAGCCGGTCAGCGACATCTGGCGGATCAGTGGACAGGACACCTACCAGGAGGAGACCCAGCGAGTGGGTTCGGACGGCGAGCTGCATGCCGAGCAGGTGGAACGTGTCTGCGGGGTGGATATCGCCCTGCGCTGGGTCAATGACTACGATTCAGTCGTCCGTAGCTTCGTCAATGTGGTGGAGACACCCGGCGGAGGCATGCACGTGGACGGGTTCATGAACGCCGTGACCCGTCAGGTGCGCAAGGCCGTGGAGGCCAATGCCCGCCGCCTCAAGGTCAACCTCAAGGACTCTCACACTAAGGTGGAGCGCGACGATGTCTTGGCTGGGCTGGTGGCCGTGGTCACTGTACGCATCGCCGAGCCGCAGTTCCAGGGCCAGACCAAGGATGTGTTGGGTACAGCCCAGGTCAAACCCATCGTCACCCGAATGACCGACGATCAGTTCGGCCAAATGATCAGTGGCTCCAAGCGCGGCTTCAAGGAGCAGTCCGGCCAAGTACTGGAGAAGATTGTCGGCGAGATGCACGCCCGCGTCCAGGCACGCAAGACCAAGGAGGTCACCAGGCGCAAGAACGCCCTGGAGTCAGCTTCCATGCCCTCCAAGCTCTCGGATTCCATGCCTGGCAACGACGACATCGCTGAGCTGTTCATCGTCGAGGGCGACTCCGCCCTGGGTACGGCCAAGGCCGCCCGAAATTCCATGTTCCAGGCCCTGCTGCCCATCCGCGGCAAAATCCTCAACGTGCAGAAGGCCTCCCTGTCCCAGATGCTGACCAACAAGGAGTGCGCCTCCATTATCCAGGTGGTCGGTGCTGGCTCGGGAGCCAGCTTCGACATCGACCAGGCCCGCTACAACAAGGTCATCATGATGACCGACGCCGATGTTGACGGCGCACACATCCGCATCCTGTTGCTGACCCTCTTCTACCGTTACATGCGGCCCCTGATCGAGAACGGGCGGGTCTACGCAGCCGTGCCGCCCCTGCATCGAATCGCTCTTGCAGGCAAGAACAAGGGGAAGTTCATCTACACCTATTCGGACGATGAGCTGGAAGGCAAGCTGGCCGACCTACAGGCCAAGCACATCGACTACAATCCCGATGTGCAGCGCTACAAGGGTCTGGGTGAGATGGACGCCGACCAGCTTGCTGACACCACCATGGACCCCAGGACCCGCATGCTGCGCCGTATCCGCATGGAGGATGCCGCTCAGGCGGCCGGCATCTTCCCCCTGCTCATGGGCGACGACGTACCGCCCCGCAAGCAGTTCATCGTGGACAATGCCGACGACTTCGACCGGAGCAAGATCGATACCTGATTGACCTTCAGGAATGTCCAAAAGGACGGGGAGAGGAACGTGACACATATGAACGATCCCTTGGGTAATTTCTCCCCGCAGACGGCGGACTGGTTCCGTCAGGCCTTTCCCGAAGGTCCCACGCCGACCCAGGTACAAGCCTGGCCGGCCATCCGCTCGGGCGGCAATGCGCTGATCATCTCGCCCACCGGTTCAGGCAAAACTCTGGCTGCCTTTCTTTGGGCCATTGACGAGCTCGTGACCAGCCCTCGGCGCTCTCGGGAACCAGGTGTCGCTGTGCTCTACGTCTCGCCCATGAAGGCCCTGGGGACGGACGTGGCCCGCAACCTGCAGAATCCGCTGGACGGCATTGCCGAGCGCTTCGCCAGACAGGGACGAAAAGTGCCCAAGGTCCGGACGGGCATCCGCACTGGGGACACCGATGCCCGCGGCCGTAGGGCTCTGGCTGCTCATCCTCCGGATATTCTGGTCACCACCCCCGAATCGCTCTATCTGATGCTGACCTCAAAGACGGCCAGCACACTGAAGAACGTCCAGACCGTTATTGTGGACGAAATCCACGTTTTGGCAGGCAACAAGCGCGGGGCTCATCTGGCGCTGAGCTTGGAGCGGCTGGACGACCTGGTCGGACGGCCAGTGCAGCGGATAGGTCTGTCGGCTACGGTCCGGCCGCCCGAGCAAGTGGCCCGTTTTCTGGGAGGCAGCCGTCCCGTCAGCCTGATTCAGCCCAAGTCGTCCACAGCCATGGACCTGCGGCTTATCGAACCCCTGAAGGACATGGGCGATCTGGCTGCGCCGCCCGGCCAATCGGGCCAGGATGGGCAGGATGGCGACCAAAGAAGCGGATCCATCTGGCCTGCCGTCGAGCGGGCCATTCTGGACCAGGTCCTGTCCCACCACACCACCCTGGTCTTCGTCAACTCCCGAGGTCTTGCCGAGCGCCTGACCGCTCGGCTGAACGACCTGCACCAGTCAGATCTGCAGGCCACGAATCACGACCAGCCAGGTTTATCCCATGAAACAGTCGAGTCCACCGGCAGGGCTGGGCAGGCCAGGGAGCCCGCCCACTACGATTCGGCCACCGGGTCCACTTCCGATAGGACTTCCGGCCTGAGTGTCGACCAACCCATTGCCATGGCCCACCATGGTTCGGTGTCCAAGGAGCGCCGCCGCCAGGTTGAGGACGACCTCAAGGCCGGCAGGCTGCGGTGCGTGGTAGCCACCTCCAGCCTGGAGCTGGGCATCGATATGGGCTCGGT
The DNA here is from genome assembly GCF_016101585.1 of Bifidobacterium polysaccharolyticum. Lineage (GTDB taxonomy): Bacteria > Actinomycetota > Actinomycetes > Actinomycetales > Bifidobacteriaceae > Bombiscardovia > Bombiscardovia polysaccharolytica. Next base: position 462,118 of record NZ_JACFQG010000001.1, on the reverse strand, counting down.
CGATCTGGTCATCCAGGTCAATGCCCCGCTGTCGACCGCCTCGGGACTGCAGAGGGTGGGTCGGGCCGACCATCAAGTGGGACGGGTGTCGCAAGCCAGGCTTTTCCCCCTGACTCGTGAGCAGATCCTGGAGTGTACGGCCAGCATGGAAAGCATGGTCCAAGCCGATATCGAACCCACCATCATGCCCAGCAGTCCTTTGGATGTTCTGGCTCAGCAGACGGTGGCCGCAGCTGCCATGGGGCCACTCAAGGAGCAGGACTGGCTTGCCACAGTCAGACGGGCTGCACCCTTCGCCCACTTGGACCAGCAAGTCTATCGGGCGGTGCTGGGCATGCTCAGCGGCGCCTACACCTCCCAGGACTTCACCGCCTTCCGCCCCATCCTGGTCTGGGATCACCAGGCAGGCACATTGACAGCCCGCCCCGGCGCGCAACGCCTGGCGGTCACCTCCGGAGGCACCATTCCCGACCGTGGCTCCTACAGTGTGGTCATGCCTTCAGAGGCCGCTGGTGGCAAACCCCGTCGAGTAGGAGAGCTGGACGAGGAGATGGTCTATGAGTCCCGAAAGGGAGACGTGATCACCCTGGGCACCACCTCTTGGAGGATCCAGCAGATCACCCGCGATCGTGTGGTGGTGGTACCCGCTCCGGGACGCTCGGCCAGACTGCCCTTCTGGCATGGTGAAGGCACTGGACGTGACCCTGCCTTCGGCCGTCGCCTCGGCAAGCTTGCCAGGGAACTGTCCCAGGGTCTGATACCGGCGGTCCAGACCGCCTCCGGTCGGCCGGGCTTCACTCAAGCTGTCTGCTCTCGTCTGTTGGAGGACGGCCTGGACCGTCCTGCTATCAACAATTTGGCCGCCTTTCTGGCCGAGCAGCAGGCCTCTACGGGCCAGGTGCCCGACGACCGGCATCTGGTGGTCGAGCGTTGCCCCAACGAGGAGGGCGACCTGAGACTGGTCCTCCATTCGCCATACGGCCGCAGGGTCAACGAGCCCTGGGCCCTGGCCATCACCGCACGGCTCTCCCGCGAGCGCGGCTACGACGGATCCGTCTGGGCAGGCGAGGACGGCATTGTCGTGCAGATTCCAGACACGGATGCCTTCCTGGAAGATCAGCGAATATTCGGATTCACCCCCGATCAGGTGGAACGCGAGGTTCGACGGCATCTGGTTGGCTCTGCGCTCTTCCAAGCCCGCTTCCGCCAGTGCGCAGCCCGCTCGCTCTACATGCCCAGGATGGAGCCTGGCCGCAGGGTTCCGCTCTGGCAGCAGCGTCTACGGGCCTCCCGTCTGCTGGATGCAGCCCTGAAGGAGGATGACTTCCCCCTGGTCCTGGAGACCATGCGCGAGTGCCTGCAGGACGTCTACAACATGCCTGCCCTGCGCGAGCTGATGGCCGACCTGGAGCAGGGGAGCGTCCGTCTGGTCCCGGCCTCTACCAAGACCCCCTCGCCCATGGCCTCAGGGCTGCTCTTCGGTTACCTGGGTACCTTCATGTACCAGTACGACATGCCCAAGGCCGAGCGCGATGCCGCCATGCTGGCCATCGACTCCGACTTGCTGGAGCAGATGGTCGGCCAGGTGGACATGGCTGACCTTCTGGACCAGGAGACAGTAGACCAGGTGACCGCTGATTTGCAGCGGCTTTCGCCCAGGACCCGGGCCAAGGGGGCCGAAGGACTGGCCGACCTGCTGCGCATCTTGGGCCCCATGGATTTGGCGGGGATTCGTCGGCGTATGCACGGGCAGGAGGACGAACCGGCGACGGAGGCACAGGTTCGTGTCATTTTGGAAGAGCTGAAAGCCCAGCACAGGGTGGTACAGATCAGGCTAGGCGCTCGCGACTGCTGGGTATGGGCTGGTCAGGCGGGGCGACTTACGGCGGTCCTGGGCCCAGGCATCCAGCCATCCGCCCAGTCAACAAAGGAATCAGACAGCGAGGCCTTCGACCAGCTGATCAGGCAATACGCTGCAGTCCATGGGCCGTTCACCACCAAGGACCTGGCTGGCCACCTGGGCCTGGGCAGTGCTCTCTTGGAGGACAGACTGCGTTCCATGGTCGCACGCGAGCTACTCATGACCGGGGTCTTCCCCCGTCCTGACCTGAGTGCCTATGGTGAGCCCGGATGGGAGGGAGGCGAACCCCGTCGAGGATGGCTGGATCCCGAGGTCTTCCGTCGGCTGCGCTCGAGGTCCCTGGCCAAGGCGAGCAAGGCCGCCAGCCCCGTTCCCGGCCATGTCTACAGCGACTTTCTTCTTCATCAGCAGGGTCTGGCACCCCTCGGTCAGGAACCTCTGATGGGCACTGAGGGGCTACTGGAGGTAGTCGGGCAGCTGGAAGGGCTGGCTCTTCCGCCTGCGCTCTGGGAATCGGCCATCTTCCCGGCCAGGGTGCGTGATTACGGTCCCGCATTGATGGACGATCTGCTGGCCTCGGGCAAGGTGGTCTGGGTGGGTTCCGAACAGGGCGAGGGGCCTCTGGGCGCCATGACCTTTTATCTGGCCGAGGACCTAGATAAGGAGCTTCCAGCACAAGCTGCCGGTTCTCTACCAGTCACGGATGAGGCCGACAAGTCGAGCAACTCGGGCAACGCGGGCGATCTGGAAGAGACCTTGCTGAATGTTCTGGCTGATGGCGGAGCCTACCGCTTCGATCGGCTTCTGCGAGCCTGCGCCGATCGGGGCAGAAGTGACATTGATTCCACTGATTCTGAGACCCCCGACCAGGAGGCTCTGGCCCGGTCGCTCTGGTGGCTGGTCAGGCGTGGAATGGTCACCAACGCCTCCTTGGCTCCAGTACGGCGCCTTGTCCGAGGGTCAGGCCCACAGACCTCAGGTAGGACCCGCCGTTTGCCTCATGGATTGCGTGGACGCGGCAGGCCCTTGGGTCGTTCGGCCTTGACGCGGACAGCCGGCTCATCAGCGCTGTCAGCGGCTACGGAGGGGTTCTGGACTCTGGTTGCGGATGAGCGCGGAGCAGCGGGAGGTGCGTCAGGGACTCACAAGGATGATTCAAGCGATGAGCTTAGAGGTAGTAGCCAGGACGCTGACCGGCAGCGGACCGTCCGCCTGGTCCACGAGGAGCAAGCCATCCTGGACCGTTATGGGCTCCTGGCTCCGGTACTGTCTGAAGTGCGGTCCCTCCCTGGCGGATTCTCGGCCCTCTATCAGGTCTGCAGACGCATGGAGGAGGCCGGCCAGCTGACGCGCGGAGTCATCGTTGACGGTTTCGGCGGCGCCCAGTTCGCCCCGCGGGAGGTGATCGACCAGCTCAGGGACTTCCAAGAAGGTGAGCGCAATAATGATGGTGAAGGCGAATCGGAGCAGCGGCCCCCCGAACCCGTGGTCATGGACGTGACCGATCCAGCCAACCTCTATGGCACGGCTCTTGCCTGGCCAACCACAACAGGGGATGGCGGCGGTCGGCCCATTCGGCGTATGGGGAACCTCATGGTGCAGAATCGAGGCCGTGTCCTGGTCTATGCGGCACCCAAGGGTCATCATCTGCTGGTCTTCGGCAAGCCGGACCGTGGATTGTTGGAGGCCGCCTTCGCCCAGCTGGCCTCATGGCTGAGGCGGGGTGGGCAGGGACGCATTCTCTTCAGTGATGCCAATGGCCGACCCCTGACTATGCGCGAACCGGTGGGCATGGCCATGTCCGCTGCCGGATTCACGGCCGGGCCGGGTGGCATGGCCCTCTACTGAGCCTTTGCTGAGCGTCCTCATGCCACGAAGGCGATAGGTGCTGCCAGTTCCTGGCCGGAGGCATCCCGTCGCATGTCCACGTCGGGCAGTTCAACCGGCGATCCGGCAGCAGTGCTGGCGTGCAGGGGCCAGGAGCCCACCCGGGCCAGCAGCAGGGTGTCCTGACCTTTGAGGAAGCGCTGGGAGCGCACGCCGCCCGTGCCACGGCCCTTGACCGGATACATTTCCAGCGGCGTCAGCTTGGCCGATCCATTCTCGGTGCCTGGCAGGGCCTCGGAGTCGCCGGCCACGGTCAGGACCACGGCCCCGGCCTGGGTGCTCATGCCATCCTCGCCGGTCTCCTGGTAGGTCCAGCCGATATCCCCGGCCGGTACGACCGCGAAGGTGGCAACCTGGCAGTCCTGGGCCAGACGTATGCCCGCCATGCCTGTTGCATTGCGGCCCTGGGGTCGGACCTTGTCCCCGGTGAAGGTCAGCAGGCTGGCATCCGAGGAGATGAGGACCATGCGGTCCCCGTCCTGGCAGGGGGCTGCGAAGACCACCTGGTCGTCATCCTTGAGATCGATGACCGACCAGGAGTCCATGGTGGTCGGCGACTCGCGGTTCCAGCGTTTGACCTTGCCCAGGCGTGTGCCCAGTGCCAGAGGCCGGGAGTCGGTCATGTTGATGACGGTGACGGCGTGCTCGTCGGCCTGGGGTTCGGTGCTGGCCGTTCCGCTCAGGAGCTCGTCGGCCACGATGCCTCCGCTCAGGTTGGGGTTGGCGGTGGCCGGGATCAGCGGTAGGTCGGCCACAGGAGCGGTGATCAGCCGTCCAGCCGTGGTGACCAGGCCGTATGTGGCCAGGGTGGTGGTGGCGAATATGGCGATGATCTGGTCGTCATGCCCACGGTCCTGGTTGCGTGGCCGGGACCGCCATGCATCCAGGGCGCCTGGAGTGCTGCGTGCCAGCAGTCCGGTGGCGCTCATCATGACCGTGCAGGGCTTGTCCTCCATGTGCAGATCGCCACCATCTTCGCTGCGGCTGGTTCCTCCGTTGACCGCTAGTGCAACCTTTCGGCCAGCACTGGCCTTACTGGTGGTCTGTTGAGCGGTCTGCTGATCACTGGCTGCCGACTGCACAGGGGCCAGATCTCCGGATGGCTCCTGGTCCAGGATGACCGTGCGCCTGGGTGTGCCCCACTGGGCCACCGCCTGATCCATCTCCTGGATGACCACCCGATCCAGCTCGGCCGAGGAGTCCAGAATCCGCTCCAGTTCCTCCAGCTGCTTCTTGAGGTCGTCGCGCTCGCCCTCCAGCTCGATCCTGCTCATCTTGGTCAGCCGCCGCAGCCGCAGGTCGAGAATATACTGGGCCTGGGTCTGATCCAGGTCGAAGACCGCCATCAGCTTGGTCTTAGCCGCATCCGCGTCGTCCGAACTGCGGATGACCTGGATGACCTCGTCGATGTCAACCAAGGCCAGCAGGAGCCCTTCGACCAGGTGCAGACGCTCCAGGGCCTTCTTGCGGCGGAACTCGCTGCGACGGTGGATGACCGTCCGCCGGTGCTCCACCCAGACCTCCAGCAGCTCCTTGAGCCCCATGGTTCTGGGCCGTCCATGGACCAAGGCCACGTTGTTTATGGTGAAAGAGTCCTCCAGGGGCGTGTACTTGAAGAGCTTGCCTAGGACCTTGCCTGGGTCGAATCCCGTCTTGATCTCGATGACCAGGCGGGTCCCGTTGTGCCGGTCGGTCAGATCGATGGCGCTGGAGATGCCCTCCAGCTTGTGGTTGCGCACCCCTTCGGAGATGCGCTCCAGAACCCGCTCGGGGCCTACCATGAAGGGCAGTTCGGTGACCACGATGGCCTTCTTTCGGGCGGTCACGTTCTCCAGGTGGGTGACGGACCTGGTCACAAAGGCCCCCCGACCGTGCTCGTAGGCCTTGCGGATGCCGTCCCGCCCTATGATGATCCCGCCCCCGGGCAGATCCGGACCGGGTACATAGCGCATGAGTTCATCCAGCCCTGCGTCCGGGTGGGCCATCAGATACTTGGCGGCGGCCACCACCTCGCCCAGGTTGTGGGTGATCATATTGGTGGCCATACCCACGGCGATGCCCGAGGCTCCGTTGACCAGCAGGTTGGGGATGGCCGAGGGCAGGACCTGGGGCTCCTTGAGTTTGTTGTCGTAGTTGGGGGAGAAGTCCACCGTGTCCTGGTCGATGTCGGCGTTCATGCCCAGAGCCGCCGGGGCCAGCCGGGCCTCGGTGTAACGGGAGGCCGCCGGTCCGTCGTCCAAGGATCCGAAGTTGCCGTGGCCGTCGACCAGAGGCAGGCGCATGGCGAAGGGCTGGGCAAGACGGACCATGGCCTCATATATGGAGGAGTCGCCATGGGGATGCAGCTTGCCCATGACCTCGCCCACGGCCCTGGCGGACTTCATGTATGGGCGGTCCGGGTTGAGGTTCATCTGGCCCATCTGGTAGATGATCCGTCGCTGGACCGGCTTGAGTCCGTCACGGGCATCGGGCAGGGCCCTGGCGTAGATGACCGAGTAGGCGTATTCCAGGAAGGACTTGCTCATCTCCTCGTTCAGGGGGGTTTCGACGATGTGCTCCTTGACCTGCCGGGGGTCGTACCCCGCCGCCTTGCTCCTGCGATGAGTTGCCATGCTCCAGCTCCTGCTCCTTCACGTTCCGCCTTATGATAACCGGACGGTCCGCCAAAGCGTGCCTGCTGGGTCCGGTGTCGGCCTGGGGTCTGACCGTGCTTGAATGGAAGGTATGGGTCTGGATACACCTGACATGAAGGAACTGCTGGAGCCGAGTCTGCCTATCCAATACGGGGACCAGGCGGGGGACAATCATGTTGGCGGACCTCGGCATCTGTCCGCTGTCCTGCCCGCCCTGAGCGCATGTCTGGGAGTGCCTGTGGCCACTGACGTCCATCCGTCTGCCAAGGCCCTCCAGGAGGCCCTGGGGCTGCCTGATGCCCGGTCGGTTGTCGTCGTCCTTGTGGATGGTCTGGGATTCTGGAACCTGGTCAGCCGTCAGGGCCATGTGCCCTACCTGCGCTCGCTGCTGTCCGAACCCATCAACCAGCGTCCGCTCTATACCAGCCTGCCCTCGACTACGGTGGCGGCCATGGGGGTCTTCGGCACCGGGACCAGCCCTGGACTGACCGGTATGACCGGCTACACACAGCTGAACCCCGACACCGGCCAGCTTGGTCAGATGATCCAGTTCAGAGGCGCCCAGGACCCCGAGCGCCTGCAGCGCCGTCCAACTGTCTTCGAGACCCTCCAGGCGCAGGGGGTCCGCGTGACATCTTCGGGCCTGCCGCGTTTTCGTGACTCCGCCCTGACCCGTGCGGCTCTGCGCGGCGGAGAGTACCTGGCCCACAACCACTCCCGTCAGCGTCTCCTGGCCGCCTGCCAGGCTGCCCGCCAGCCAGGGCTGACCTACCTCTACATCCGCGATGTGGACAAGGTGGGACACCACAGCGGTTGGGAGGGCGAAGAATGGGTGGCCGCTCTCGAAGCGACCGATGCACAGCTGGCCGAGCTTCATCGCCGCCTGCCAGCCGGGACGCTGACGGTTATCGTAGCCGATCACGGCATGGTCGAAGCTGATCCGGATCAGCGCATTGACATCGCTCAAGACCGGGAATTGAACCGGGAAGTGCGACTGGTTGGCGGCGAGCCCAGGGCCGTCATGCTCTATCTGGACCAGAGGGCGGATCCCAAGGTCGTGGCCGCCCGTTGGCGGGAGCGTCTGGGGGAGCGGGCCTGGGTGCTGACCCGGGATCAGGCCATCGAAAGGGGAATCTTCGGCCCGGTGGACGTTCGGATTCGCCCCATGATCGGTGACCTTCTGGTTCTGGCCGGTGACCGGGTCACCCTGGTGAATTCGGCTGATCAGACTGATGCAGCGACCAGACTGCCTGGCGTCCACGGCTCCTGGACCCGTCTGGAGACGCAGATTCCCTGCCTGATCGATCTGGTCTGACTGCTGGGGTAGAACCCTACAGCTACTTGCCGAAGAGGATTTCGTCCCAGCTGGGTACGGCCGACCGTCCGGAGTGCTTTTTGGCGCGTTTGCTCCGGCGACCTTCCTTGGGTTCGTCCTCCTGACCGTCCTGACTGGCATCATCGCCTTGATCCGGCTGCTGGAGCTGCTCCTGGTCAGCCTGGCTCTGCCCATGGCTCTGAACAGGAAGGACCATGGTGGACTCGGTGTCCCTGATTGGGGGATGCTCAGCCGTGTCGGGGTCCTCAGTCAGCTCGGCACTGAGGTGGTTGGGGTCTCGTTCGGCTGTCCGCTCCTGGCCTTCCTTGGGTTTGCCATAGAGCCAGGCCGTGAGCGCCGCCTGACGCTCCCCGTTCTCCTGGTCGCCCGATCCATGGTCCTCTTCCTCGTCCTCTATTTGGGCAAAGGCATCGTCCTGGCTTGGAGGGCGCCTGTCAGTCTGGTCATCGATCTCTTCGGCTGTGCCCTGGTCCAAATCGGGCCGATCCTGGCCATGGTCGTCTGCGGAATCATCCAGCAGCATCCTGGCTGCCCTGTTCAGGCAGGTCACAGTGTTGTCATGCATGTTCCAGGCCCAGCGGGCGTTGAAAATCCGCTTGTCCAGCGTAAACACGCCGTTGATGTTCCAGGGTTCGTACCCTCGTCTGGTGGCCTGCCAGGAAACCTGTGCCAGGCTGACCCCGGCACGGGCCAGCACCTTGCCGATCAGTTCCTGATAATTTCGCCCGCCCGACCCTTTGGGCGCCGGCATGGTCAGGAACTGCTCTATGGCATATTTCTTTTCGGTCTCCACCGGGGCCGCGAAACGCCGTACCAGCGCTTCGTTGACAGCGTATTGTTGTGCCACCTGCTCGGGGCGGGCGCCGGCACGCACAGCCGCCTGGATGGCCGAGACAGGTAGGGGCTTGGACTTGCCGGTCCGGGGATCCACATCCTCTTCCTCCTTGACCTGCTTGGCCTCAAGAATGGCGCGATCAAGCGCATCGTCGACCCGTACGGCGAAGTGCCGGTGGTCACAGACGAAGACCAGATCGCCCCTGTCGTCGACATGGTCAAAGCTGGCCATCCTGGTCCCATTCTCAGACATGCACGCCCCTATCCTCTTACGGTTCCTTTACACGGCCTCAGGTATTTCCATTGTGCCCTACGGTTGGTATTTTACGTGCTTTTGAAATCGTGTATCCTATGCGCAGTACATATCGTGTGGAATGACCGGTATACGAGGTGACTGGTCGAACAAGGAAAGGGTACACGATGGCACAAGATTACGATACCCCGCGAGACAAGGATGAAGACGAGGAATCCCTGCAGGAGCTCGGCAAAAGCGGCCAGGATGCCGGGGCCGATCTGGACGACGACGAGAACGCCATCGCCGAGGACTACGAGCTTCCTGGCGCCGACTTAAGCAATGAGGATTCTTCGGTGACCGTCATCCCCATGCAGGGCGATGAATTCATCTGCTCCAACTGCTTCCTGGTCAAGCACCGGAGCCAACTGGCCTACACCACCCCCGACGGCAAGCCCGTCTGCAAGGAGTGCGCCGCCTGATGGCCTATGACGAGTCCTACAACGAGCCCGAAACGGTCGAGGTCCTGTTCAAGTCCTTGGGCGGGGCCGACGTGCCGGAATACGCCATGCCCGGCGATGCCGGGGCCGATCTACGAACCAGGATGGCTGTGGATCTGGCTCCCTTCCAGCGGGCGCTAGTTCCCACGGGAGTGGCCTTGGCCCTGCCCAACGGGTACGTCGGCCTGGTTCACCCGCGCTCGGGGCTGGCAGTGAAAATGGGGGTGACCGTGCTCAACGCGCCGGGGACGATTGATGCTGGGTACCGGGGTGAGATCAAGGTGCCGTTGATCAACCTGGATCCTCATGAGTCGGTCCACTTCGAGCCTGGGGAGCGCATCGCCCAGCTGGTCATCCAGCGTTACGTGCAGGCCCGTTTCGTGCCTGCTGAACGCCTGCCTGGCTCGGCGCGTTCGGATAGCGGATTCGGCTCGACCGGCCGCTGAGGCGCGGTTCGGACACGAGCGACCTGAATGGGCTATATCGAAGTGTAGGATTGGTGCATTATATCGGGATATTGGAGGCTTGAATGGTCACTCAGGAGGGCAGCGTCTGTAGCAATGATGTCGGCGACCAGGCCCCTTCCGGCTTGTCCTCCAGAGCCTTGGGCTGTGAGGTCAGCGACGATCCGCTCAACCCCCTGATGCCAATCTGGGAGATCTGCGCCGCCCATCATCCTGATGAGGATTTGTCCATGCTTCAGCGCGCCTATGACCGGGCCGTGGTCCAGCATGCCGACCAGAGGCGCAAGTCTGGCGAGCCCTACATCATCCATCCATTGGCTGTGGCACAAATTCTGGCCGACCTTGGCATGGGGCCCACGGTAGTTTCGGCCGGTCTACTGCACGACACCGTGGAGGACACCGACTACACCCTGGAGCAGTGCAGGGACGAGTTCGGCGACACGGTGGCTGGCTTGGTGGACGGGGTCACCAAGATATCCAAGATGGATTACGGCGATTCGGCCCAGGCTGAGACCATCCGCAAGATGATTGTGGCCATGAGCCGGGATGTCCGCGTCCTGGTGGTCAAGCTGGCTGACCGTGTGCACAACGCCCGCACCTGGCGCTATGTCAAGGCTTCATCAGCCCAGCGCAAGGCCCGTGAGACCCTGGACGTATATGCGCCCCTTGCCAACCGGCTGGGCATGAACGCCATCAAGACCGAGCTGGAGGAGCTCAGCTTCAAGACCCTCTATCCCAAGATCTACAATGAAATCGTGGTTCTGGTCTCCCGCAGAGCCGGCCAGCGGGAGGTCTACCTGCAGCAGATCCTGGACGAGATTCACGAGGATCTGGATGCTCAGGGCATCAAGGCTCAGGTGACAGGGCGGCCCAAGGACTACTTCAGCATCTACCAGAAGATGATCGTGCGCGGGCACGATTTCGCCAACATCTACGACCTGGTTGGGGTGCGCATCATCGTGGATACCATTCGCGACTGCTATGCTGCCCTGGGTGCCGTCCATGCCCGTTGGAGCCCGGTGCCTGGGCGGTTCAAGGACTACATCGCCATGCCCAAGACCAACCGCTACCAGTCCCTGCATACCACGGTGGTGGGCCCGGGCGGAAAGCCGGTCGAGATCCAGATTCGCACCTGGCAGATGCACCGCCGCGCCGAATTCGGCATCGCCGCCCACTGGAAGTACAAGGAGAACGGTTCTGCAGGCCGCGAGCTCTCCCAGCCCGACAAGTCCGACGTCAAGCGTGAGCGCCAGGAGGGGGAGCTGAGCCAGGAGGACAACCTGACCTGGATCCAGCAGTTGGCCGACTGGACCAGCGAGACTCCGGACTCCAACGAGTTCCTGGGCTCCCTTAAGGATGATCTGGGCGCGGCCGAGGTTTACGTATTCACGCCCAAAGGCAAGATCATCTCCCTGCCGGCCGATTCAACGCCCGTGGACTTCGCCTATGCCGTCCACACCGAGGTTGGCCACAGAACCATGGGCGCCAGGGTCAATGGCCGCCTGGTCCCCCTGGACACCAAGCTGCGCAACGGGGACACGGTAGAGATTCTGACCAGCAAGTCCGACACCGATGGGCCCTCGCGCGACTGGCTCAGCTTTGCCAAGAGCCCCCGTGCCCGCAGCAAAATCCGTCAGTGGTTCAGCAAGGAGCGCCGTTCGGAGACCATCGAGGAGGGCAAGGACGAGCTCATCCGCGCCATGCGCAAGCGGAACCTGCCCGTGGCCAGCCTGCTGACCCCTGAAGCCATGGTGGGGGCTGCCGACGAGCTCAACTATCCCAATGAGAAGGCGGTTTACGCCGCTATTGGCGACGGACAGGTCTCCACTCAGAACGTGATCTCCCGGCTGGTACATGATGCCGGCCGGTCGGCCCTTGAGGACGAGGTGGAGCAGGAGGCCATTCCCCTGCAGCGGGTCACCAAGTCCAGCCGGCCGGAGACCTCCCAGGGGATTTCGGTCAAGGGCGTGGACGATGTCTGGGTCAAGCTGGCCCGTTGCTGTACTCCAGTGCCAGGGGACCCCATCACCGGGTTCATCACCCGCAACCAGGGCGTCTCGGTTCATCGGTCCGACTGCCAGAATCTTCTGGAACTGCGCAAGAAGCAGCCCGAACGCATCATAGAGGTCTCCTGGACGGGCAAACAGGGCACTTTCATGGTCCAGATTCAAGTGGAGGCCCTGGACCGGCCCCACCTGCTCTCGGACATTACTCAGGTCCTGTCCGACCACGGGGTCAACATCCTGTCGGGCAGCCAATCCACCGGTCGTGACCGGGTTGCGGTCAGTCAATTCGTCTTCGAGATGGGCGACCCCCAACATCTGAATACGCTCCTATCGGCTGTCAGGAAGATCGACGGTGTCTTCGATGCCTACCGGCTGACCGGAGCCAAGGGCTCGACCAGACCTCATATGCGGGCCATCTGACTTTCCCTGCAATTACCGTTATGCCTACTTTTCCTCTTACTCTCGCGACGGCATTTTGCCGGTATCTCGTCAAACCTATTACTTGCTTTCAGCCTTGAAAATTCAACGGCTCAAAGTCTAAAAGACGGTTATTAAAAAGACGGTTATTAACGGTTATTACAGAAAGACCCCCGGTGGTCAATGACCAAGCCGGGGGTTCTAACGGAAACTGCTACAATCAGCGCACGGCGTTCATCCACTGCTCCTTGGTGGCCTTCTCGGCCTCCAGTTCCTGCTTCTTGGCCGGATCCTGCTCGGCGGCGATTCGCTGATCCAGGTCCTGAAGCTGGGCGGCCAGCTGCTGCTCGAAGCTGGAGACGCGGGCATCGGCCTCGGGGTCGGACTGGTTCCAGGCCGCATCTTCCACGGCCTTGATTTGCCGGTCCACGGCATCCATCCTGCCCTCGATTCGGCGCACGTCGTCACGGGGGACGAAACCAATGGCGTCCCATTCCTCCTGAATCTTGGCCAGCTCTTGCCGGGCTTGCTTGGCGGCCTTGGAATCCTTGACGGGCAGCAAGGCCTCGGCCTTGGCCACCAGGGCCTCCTTCTTGGTCAGGTTCTCGCGCTCGTTGACCGAGGTCTTGTCCCGGTCGGCCTGACGGGCGTTGAAGAAGACATCCGCGGCCTGACGGAACCGAGCCCAGAGGGCGTCGTCATCCTGACGTCCTGCACGCCCGGCCTGCTTCCAGCGGTCCATGAGCTCGTTGAACTGATGGGAGGTGGGTCCCCAGTCAGTGGAGTCCTTGATCTGGTCGGCCTCGGCGATGATTTCTTCCTTGATCCGCTTGGTCTCGGACCGCTGGGCGTCACGCTGCTGGGCCCACTTGCGGCGGGCCTGGTTGAAGGTGGTGCGGGCGGAGGAGAAACGCTTCCAGAGCGCGTCCGCGTCGGCCTTGTCAATGCGGATGGTAGTGCGCTGGTGGTGCTGCCACTGCTCGAAGAGGGAACGGAACTTGTCTGCTGTGGATCGCCAGTTGGTGGAGTCGCCCAGGGAGGCTGCCAGATCTTCGGCCTTCTCCACGATGGCGGTCCGCTCCTTGATGGCCTTGGCCATGGCATCCTTGCGTGCTTGCGCCAGTCCAGCCTTGCGGGTCTGCCCCTTTTCGGCCAGCTGCTCCAGTTGCGTGCGCAGGGCGGCAAGGTCGCCGACTGCTTCAGGCTGACTGGTCTCCTCCTTGAGTGAGGTTATGGATTCGTCGATCTCATGGGCCTTGATCTTGGGACTGCGCAGTCTGGAGGCGAATAAATTCAGCTTCTCCTTGAGGTCCAAGTATCGGCGGGCGTAAAGGTCCAGGGCCTCCTTGGGATCTGCATTGGGGAACTGGCCCACCTGGCGCTCCTGGTCACCCTCGCGGACGAAGACGTTGCCCTGCTCGTCCACCCGGCCGAAGGCTTCTGCCTTGTCGATCTCCTCCTGGCTGTAGGTGGGAGCGGCCGGGGCGGCCTTGACGTGAGGGGCCTTGTGGGCCAGAGCTGCGGGGGAGGGAACCGCCTTGGGCTTGGGCGCAGCAGGTGTAGCTGCTGGCGCGGGTGCTTCCGCAGTTGCAGGCTGTGGCTCAGACGGTACCGGTGCGCTCTGGGTTGGTGCATCCTCAGTAGATGCGGTCTGTCCGGGGGCAGCCTGTTCCTGCCCGGCTTCGGGCGTTGTCGCAGCGGCGACCTGGCCCTCCGCGTCCGCGGTGTGCTCCTCCTGCGGTGTCGAGGTGTTCTCGGGTGTGATGGCGGTGTTGTCGGCCATGGCCAGCTCCTTAGGCTTGTGTGTTGGAGAGATCGCAAAATATGGCAATACCATTTTCCTTGACCTCCTATAGTATAGGTTCTTATGGCAAAAGGCACATCTCTATCCGGTTTCCCAGAATGGCTTCCTTCGCAAAGAGTGGTGGAGCAGCGCATCCTCGACACGCTTCGCAAGGTCTTCGAATTGAACGGCTACATCGGTATTGAGACCAGAGCCGTAGAAGAGGGCTCCAGCCTGCTCAAGAAGGGGGAGACCAGCAAGGAGATCTACCTGCTCTCCCGACTGCAGGATCTGGGCCAGGAAAAGGATGTGCCAGTGGAGCGCCGGCTGGGCCTGCATTTTGACCTGACCGTGCCGCTGAGCCGCTATGTGGTGGAGCACAGCAACGACTTGACCTTCCCCTTCAAACGCTGGCAGATTCAGAAGGTCTGGCGAGGAGAGCGCCCCCAGGAGGGACGGTTCAGGGAGTTCGTTCAGGCTGACATTGACGTAATTGGCAACGGAGAGCTGCCCGACCACTACGAGGTCGAGGTGCCCCTGGTCATGCTGAGTGCTCTGGAGGAGCTGAGGGCCTTCGGCCTGCCCAAGCCCACTGTGCACGCCAACAACCGCAAGCTATCCGAGGGATTCTACCGGGGTCTGGGTCTGGAGGATGTCGAGGGCGTTTTGCGCGAGATCGACAAGCTGGACAAGATCGGCCCTGACGAGGTGGCCAGCCTGTTGGTCAGTGAGTGCGGCGCCAATCAGGACCAGGCCAAGGCCTGCCTGGATCTGGCCGAGCTGACCGCCGACGATGGCAAGCAGCTGCGCCAGCGGTTCGATGCCTTGGTTGACAAGGTTGGCATCGACAAGGAGTCTTCTTCGTACGCCTTAGCCATTGAGGGGCTGGAGACGCTGGCCATGATCATCGACGAGGCTGCCCGCATTCGGCCGGGCTCGGTCATCGCCGACCTGAAGATCGCCCGCGGGCTGGACTACTATACCGGCTCTGTCTACGAGACCTTCCTGGAGGGGGCGCAGTCCCTGGGATCCATCTGTTCCGGCGGCCGCTATGACAATCTTGCTAGCCAGGGCAACCGGACCTATCCAGGCGTAGGGTTGTCCATTGGGCTTTCTCGCCTGCTCTCCTACCTGCTGGCCCACGGGGTTCAGGCCTCCAGGGTTTCTCCGGCTGCGGTCATGGTCGCCGTCTGGGACGAAGAGGATCGGACCATCAGCAACCACATCGCCCAGGATCTGCGGGCCAGGGGTATTGCCGCTGATGTGGCGCCTACTGCAGCCAAGATTGGCAAACAGATCCGCTATGCCGACCACCTGGGCATCCCCTATGTCTGGTTCCCTGCCAAGGAGGGCCAGCAGGAGGGCGACCAGGTCAAGAACAT
Organism: Bifidobacterium polysaccharolyticum; assembly: GCF_016101585.1. GTDB lineage: Bacteria > Actinomycetota > Actinomycetes > Actinomycetales > Bifidobacteriaceae > Bombiscardovia > Bombiscardovia polysaccharolytica. The sequence continues at coordinate 446,783 of NZ_JACFQG010000001.1, read as the reverse complement.
CATCACCGGCGATCAGACTCCGGCTGACCTGGTGTCGTGGACGCCGGATAGCCTGTATGCCCGGCAGAGTGTGGAATACCAGGCCTGACGCAGGGGCAGGCCGAGCATTATGGAGGTACAGGAAAGCATGGGCCAGTCGGCTTACAGAACGAGCTACGCCACGGATGTCACTGAAGATATGGTCGGTCGCCAGGTGACGGTGGCCGGATGGGTGGATCGCCGCCGTGATCACGGAGGCGTGGCCTTCATCGACCTGCGTGACCGCTCCGGTCTGGTGCAGATCGTCATCTATGACGAGGAGGAGGCCCGGCCCCTGCGTAGCGAGTACGTCATCCAGGTCACCGGCAAGGTTCGCGAACGTCCTGAGGGCAATGACAACGAACACCTGTCCACCGGACACATCGAGATCGTTGCAGACAAGATTGAGGTTCTGGCTAAGTCGGCAGCCCTGCCCTTCCAGGTGTCCACAGCCCTGGAGAACGAGGCCGAGAACAAGCTGCCCGGCGAGGATGTGCGACTGCGCTACCGTTATCTGGACCTGCGTCGCCCCTCCATGCAGCACAACATCCGTCTGAGGGCCGCCATGAACCGTGCCGCCCGTGCTGCCCTGGACAAGATGGATTTCTGCGAGATCGAGACGCCGACCCTGATCAAGTCCACCCCCGAGGGCGCCCGTGACTTCCTGGTGCCGGCCCGCCTGGTGCCCGGATCCTGGTACGCCCTGCCGCAGTCTCCCCAGCTGCTCAAGCAGTTGCTGATGGTGGGCGGCTTTGAGCGTTACTACCAAATCGCCCGTTGCTACCGCGACGAGGACTTCCGCGCCGACAGGCAGCCTGAGTTCACCCAGCTGGATATCGAGATGAGCTTCGCCTCCCAGGAGGACGTCATGGCCATGGCCGAGCAGGTCATTGCCGAGGTCTGGAAGGCTGCAGGATTCGAGGTCACCCTGCCCATCCCCAGGATCAGCTGGCAGGAGGCCATGGACAAGTATGGTTCCGATAAGCCTGACCTGCGCTTCGGCAACCCTATCGTCGAACTGACCGACTACTTCAAGAACACCCCCTTCCGGGTCTTCCAGGCTCCCTACGTAGGCGCCGTGGTCTACCAGGGTGCGGCTAACCTGCCCCGCAGGCAGTTCGACGCTTGGCAGGAATGGGCCCGCCAGCGTGGTGCAAAGGGTCTGGCCTATGTCCAGTTCACCGGCGCCGGCACTCTCAAGGGCCCGGTGGCCAAGAACCTGTCTGATGCCGAGCGCCAAGGCCTCAAGAAGGCCGTAGGCGCCACGGACGGGGATGCCGTCTTCTTTGCAGCCGGTCCCCGTGAGGCTTCGCAAACCCTGCTTGGCGCGGCCCGTGTGGAGATCGCCCGTCGCCAGGGGCTGCTCAAACCCGACGAATTCGCCCTGACCTGGGTGGTGGACTTCCCGCTCTTCAAGCCCACCGACGACCCGGACGACGACGATGTGGCCGTGGGACATTCTAAGTGGACCTCCATGCACCATCCTTTCACCATGCCTTCGGCCGACTGGATCGACCGCTTCGACAAGGATCCCGAACACGCCATGAGCGACTCCTATGACATCGTCTGCAACGGCGAGGAGATGGGCGGCGGCTCGGTGCGTATTCACCGCGACGACATTCAGGATCGGGTCTTCAAAGTGCTGGGCATCGGCCCCGAGGAGGCCCAGGAGAAGTTCGGCTTCCTGCTGGAGGCCTTCAAGTACGGCGCTCCGCCCCACGCAGGCATCGCCTTCGGTTGGGACAGGACTGCCCAGATCCTGACCGGAGCGGACTCCATCCGCGATGTCATCGCCTTCCCCAAGTCCGGTGGCGGCCAGGATCCCATGACCGGGGCTCCAGCGCCCATCTCCGACCAGCAACGCGCCGAGACCGGCGTGGATTGGGAACCGGATCAGGAGGATACCGACTGAGCGCACTTCGTCACTGGTCGACGAGAGTCTAAAAGGGCTGGAATTCTGCGGGATTTCGGCCCTTATTGTTTAGGCCAGTTTATGCGCAGCAGGTCAATCGGTCGCGTTCGGCCAGTGGGTCTGCTTTTCAGGAGAACCGTTTCTATGACCGCTCTGCAACAAAGGATGAGTAAACTGCCCAATATGAGCGAAACAACCAAACAGCCGTCGGAGCGGATTCTGCCGGAGAAACCGGCCTCGGATCGCCCCGTCCAGGATAACTCCGGGCCGCTGGTCGAGCTGGCGCACGTCGAGAAGCATTTTGGCAACCTGCACGTCCTCAAGGACATCAACCTGCAGGTTGATACCGGCGAAGTGCTGGTGGTGGTCGGCCCCTCAGGCTCCGGCAAGTCCACCATGTGCCGGACTATCAATCGTCTGGAGTCCATCGACTCCGGTGTCATCAGGATCGAGGGAGAGCCTTTGCCTCAGGAGGGACGTGACCTGGCTCGGCTCAGGGCCGAGGTGGGCATGGTCTTCCAGTCTTTCAATCTGTTCGCCAACAAGACCATCCTGGAGAACATGACCCTGGCGCCCATCAAGGTGCGCCATATGCCCAAGAAGGATGCTGAGGACCTGGCCATGGACCTCTTGGCCCGGGTGGGCGTGGAATCCCAGGCCTCCAAGATGCCCTCCCAGCTCTCAGGAGGCCAGCAGCAGCGTGTGGCCATAGCCCGCGCCCTGGCCATGCAGCCCAAGATCATGCTCTTCGACGAGCCCACATCGGCTCTTGACCCGGAGATGGTCAACGAGGTGCTGGATGTGATGATTCAGCTGGCCCAGGAGGGCATGACCATGATCTGCGTGACCCACGAGATGGGCTTTGCCCGCCAGGCCGCCGACCATATCGTTTTCATGGCCGATGGACGGATTCTGGAGAAGGACGACCCCGACGACTTCTTCGATCACCCCAAGACCCAGAGGGCCGCCGACTTCCTGTCCAAAATTCTGACCCACTGAAGCAGGAGGGAAGCGTATCCGCATGAATGCAAGCATGCATGGCATGGGCCAGCCGTTGAAACGGCTTGCCAGGAATTTGACCGCGATCCTGTGCGCTTTGGGTTGCCTGATCTCCTTGGCGGCCTGCGGCTCCGACAAGGAGGCAGGCAAGATTCGGGTGGGCATCAAGTTCGACCAGCCTGGTCTGGGCTTCAAGAAGGCCGGAACCTATGTGGGCTTTGACGTGGACGTGGCCACCTACATCGCCGACAAGCTAGGTTATAGCCCCGACGACATCGTCTGGAAGGAGGCCCCCTCAAAGCAGCGTGAGGCCATGCTCCAGAACGGCGACGTGGACATGATCCTGGCCTCCTATTCCATAACGGATGAGCGCAAGCGGGCCGTCTCTTTCGCTGGACCCTACATCGTGGCCGGACAGGACCTGCTGGTGCGCAAGGAGGACCACCATATCCGTGGCCCCGAAGACCTCAACGGCAAACGACTGTGCTCAGTGACCGGATCCACCTCGGCCGTCACCGTCAAGAAACGGTTCGCCAAAGAGGTCCAGCTGATGGAGCAGCCGGGCTACGCCGAATGCGCCACCGCCCTCTTCTCCGGCATCGTCGATGCAGTCACCACTGACGACATCATCCTGGCTGGTCTGGCTTCTGCCTCCCGTGGAAGGCTGCGGCTGGTGGGCAAGCCCTTCACCCAGGAGTACTACGGTGTGGGCATCAAAAAAGGCAATACCAAGCTGGCCCACAAGATCAACGCGGCTCTGGCCGACATGGAGGCCAACGGCTCCTGGCAGCGGGCGCTCGAGAACAACACCCGGGGCACCCATTACAAACCCGATCCGCGCTACAACCCACCTAAGCCCAAGGAGGGGGAGTGAGATGTCAACCATCATCGAACTGTTCACCGACTACGACATCCCGGCAGCCTTTTGGGTCAACATCCAGCTGACCCTCTGGTCGGCCCTCTTCTCGCTGATCCTGGGCATCATCCTGGTGATCATGCGCATCTCGCCCATCTCCTCCCTGCGGGCCGTCGGCCGAGGGTATGTGGAGTTCTTCCAGAACATGCCTTTGACCATCATCATGGTCTTCATGGTCCTGGGTGCCTTCGCACAGCTCAAGATCAGCTTCTCGCCGGAATTCTCCGTCAACTTCTTCTGGCTGGCGGTGACGGGCCTGTCCCTGTATACGGCAGCATTTGTCTGCGAGTCCTTGCGCTCGGGCATCAACACGGTTCCTCTGGGCCAGGCCGAGGCGGCCCGTGCCCTGGGGCTGAGCTTCTTCCAGTCGGCCTCGCAGATCATACTGCCCCAGGCCTTCCGTGGTTCGGTGGCGCCCTTGGGTAACACCTTCATCGCCCTGCTGAAGAACTCCACCGTGGCTGCAGCAGCCTCCGTGGCATCCGAGAGCTCCTCCCTGATGAGCGAGATGATAGAGTTCCATGCCAATGCCATTGTGGCCATCTTCCTGATTTTCGCCCTAGGATATGTGATTCTGGTTTTGCCCATCGGAGCTTTGACCACGTACCTGTCCAACAAGCTGGCAGTGAGGAGGTGAGCGGCCATGGCACCAGATAATGAGAGCTCGCTGCTCTTCGATCAGCCCGGTCCCAAGGGTCGGCGCACCATACGAATCGCCAATTGGATAGCCGCTATCATCTTCGCCATAGTGGTCATTCTGGTGCTGATGAGGCTGCACAATCCTCCTGATGGGGAGAACCAGCTCAGCTGGGAGCTTTGGCGTCCGGCCCTGGACTACGAAGCTTGGTCGGACTTCTATCTGCCTGGGCTCTGGCTGACCATCAAGGCTTCGGTGGTTGCTGTGATTGGCTCGGTCATCTTCGGGTTTGTCTTCGGCCTTGGCCGTCTGCTGCCCAACTGGCTGGTAAGGGCAGTCTCAGGAATCATCGTGGAGTTCTGCCGGGCCGTTCCGGTGCTGATGATGATGATCTTCTTCTGGCGCTGGTTCGCCTTTGCAGGAGTCAGCCAGGCCTCCTATTGGGCTGTCGTACTAGGCCTGATCCTCTACAACGGCTCAGTGGTGGCCGAGCTGATCCGTTCGGGCGTGGGCAACCTGCCCAACGGCCAGCGAGAAGCCTCCCTGGCCCTGGGGCTGACCAGGACCCAGTCGCTGATGCAGATCGAGGTTCCCCAGGCCGTCTACGCCATGCTGCCGGCGGCTGTGACCCAGCTGGTCGTGGTTCTCAAGGATACGGCTCTGGGATCCATCATCATGTACACGGATCTGCTGCAGGAGTCCCGTCGTCTGGGCTCCATGTACTTCAACATCCTGCAGACCCTGGTGGTGGCCTCGGTGGTCTACTTCTTCGTCTGCTTCCTGCTGTCCCACTTTGCCCGCTGGCTACCGAAAAAGATGCAGGAGCGCACTGCCGCCCCCGCCGACTTCGTGGAGCCGGCCGCGCCCGTGGCCATCATGGATCCCTCCAACGTCAACCAGATAGCCGTAGCCAAGGAGGTGGACGAGGACCGGTACGGCGGTGCGCCGTTGCAGTACCACGCCCACCACCGTGGATCCAATGCCTCCATCCAGCACTGGAGGAAGACCCGCTACATCCAGGGCTATGACCGGACTCAGCCCGACACGCTGGTCGATCCGCACAAGGCGAGCCTTGAGATTCCGGACTTCCTTAAACCCGGCCGTGGCAGCCGCTCCGGTGGTGAGCAGAAAGCCGAGGGGAGGACCAGGAAGGAGAAGAAAGGCGGCAGCGACAAAGACAGCAAGAACAGGAGCTGACGAAGAGCTCCTTGCTGTTCCCTGTCTGGCGGCTTTCCCATTTCTGGACTTAGTTGACGAAGCCTGTGTCCGGCCGGACTTGTGTGCCTGGCCGGATAGACTGGTGGACATGGTCCAAGAACATGCTGATTCCTCAACCGCCTCAACCGACCAGCCTCCATCTCTGGGCGACCTGGTCCCTGAGGCGGGAGGCCCCCGCAATCTGACCGAGGATCAGATCTACGACCGTTTCTTCTCCTGGGTGGCTTCCCGGGGCATCACCCCCTGGCCGCATCAGGAGGAGGCCGTCCTCTCCCTGGTTTCTGGCGACCATGTGATTTTGTCGACCCCGACCGGCTCGGGCAAGTCCATGGTGGCCCTGGCCATGCATTTCATCGCCCTGTGCACTGGGCGGCGCTCCTATTACACGGCTCCCATCAAGGCCCTGGTCTCCGAGAAGTTCTTCGACCTGGTTTCGGTTCTGGGCCGCGACCGTGTTGGCATGATCACCGGCGACACCCATATCAACACGGATGCCCCGGTCATCTGCTGCACTGCCGAGATCCTGGCCAACCAGGCGCTCAGGGAGGGTCGCCATGCCGATATCGGCTGTGTGGCCATGGATGAGTTCCACTATTACGGGGATCCGGACCGAGGCTGGGCCTGGCAGGTGCCCCTGCTGACCCTGCCCGATGTGCAGTTCCTGCTCATGTCGGCCACCCTGGGCGACGTGGATCAGATCGCCGTGGACCTGGAGCGCAAAACCGGGGTGGGGGTGGACATCGTCGCCGATGCCCCCCGACCGGTGCCTCTGGACTACCGCTACGTGGACACCCCCTTGCCTAACACTGTGGAGTCCTTGCTGGCCGATGGGGATTCGCCGGTCTACATCGTCCACTTCTCACAGGATGCCGCCCTGGAGACGGCCCAGGCCCTGTCCAGCACGGGGGTCTCCGACCGGGGCCAGCGCGACCGGATCAAGGAGACCATGGCCGGCACCCGCTTCACCACGGCCTTCGGCAGGATTCTGCAGCGGCTGCTGCGCACCGGGGTCGGGGTCCACCATGCGGGCATGCTGCCCAGGTACCGGCGTCTGGTGGAGCAGCTGGCCCAGGATGGACTTCTGCCGGTCATCTGTGGCACGGACACTCTGGGGGTTGGCATCAACGTGCCCATCCACACGGTCCTGCTGACCGGACTGACCAAGTTCGACGGCTACAGGATGCGCCGTCTGCGGGCCCGTGAATTCCACCAAATCGCAGGCAGGGCCGGGCGCATGGGCTTCGATACCAGTGGACTGGTCGTGGCCGAGGCCCCCGAATACGAGATTGAGAACGCCCGGGCCGTGGCCAAGGCTGGCAACGACCCCAAGAAGCTCAAGCGGATCAAACGCAAGAAGCCCCAGGAGGGGTTTGTTACCTGGGGCAAGGGGACCTTCGACAAGCTGATCGAGGCCCGTCCCGAGACCCTGACGCCGCACCTGAAGATCTCCCATGCCATGGTGCTCAACGAGGTCGACCAGGGTGGGGATGCCAGGAGACGGGTGGAGGACCTGATCGAGGACTCCCGTCAGACACCGCAGCAGAAGGAGCATCTGCAGGACCGGGCCGACGAGATCTTCCAGACCCTGACCGACACCGGGGTCATCGAGACCGAACGAAACCCCGACGGCGGCCTGGACTACTTCACGACCGTGGACCTGCCCGAGGACTTCGCCCTGGATCAGCCTCTTTCGCCCTTCCTGCTGGCCGCCCTGGAGCTGCTGGATCCCGAGGACCCTGACTACGACATGAATCTGCTCTCCATGGTCGAGGCCACCCTGGAGGATCCCCGGCAGATTCTCAAGGCCCAGCAGCGGCAGGCCCGTGACGCGGCCATCCAGCAGATGAAGGAGGATGGCCTGGAGTACGAGGAACGGATGGAGCGTCTGCAGGAGGTGACCTGGCCCAAGCCCCTGGAGGAGCTGCTGGGGGAGGCCTTCGACCGCTACCGTCGGGATGTTCCCTGGGCCAACGACTATGAGATCCACCCCAAGTCCGTTCTGCGGGACATGATCGAGACGGCCTCGGACTTCAACGGTTACATCGCCCGCTACGGAATATCCCGGTCGGAGGGGACACTGCTGCGCTATCTGTCCGACGCCTATCGGGCGCTCAGCAGGACGGTTCCCGAAGAGTTCATGGATGAGCGGCTGGAGGACATCCTGGCCTGGCTGGGACTTATTGTGCGCTCGGTGGATTCCAGCCTGGTGGATGAGTGGGAGGCCGCGGGCAGGGCTGAAAATGGCGAAGTCGCAAGCGGCCTGGATGCCGCTCCGCCCAAGGTGGAGAACCAGGTGGTGGCGGACCGGCGGGGACTGACCCTGCTGGTGCGCAACGCCATGTTCCAGCGGGTGGAGCTGGTTGCCGCCGACCGGCCGGAGGTCCTGGCCGACCTGGATGCGGACTGGGGCTATGGCCTGCGGGCCTGGAGCGACGCGCTGGACGACCTTTACGAGGACCATGAGCAGATTCTGACCGATGCCCAGGCCAGGTCCTCGGACTTCTTCAGCCTGGATGACCGTGACGAGTACCAGGGGCACACCTGGCGGGTCCAACAGATCTTCGACGACGTCGAGGGGGAGCGCGACTGGGGCATCGCAGGCATCGTGGATCTGGATGCCACCCAGGAGAGCGGCCAGGTGGTCTTCAAGGAGTACCGGGTGGGTCCCATCGAGGAACTGATGGACCTATAAACCCGGGTCCCTATAGGACCTTGGAGAGGAAGGACTGCAGCCGAGGGCTCTGCGGGTGGCCGAAGATCTGTTCGGGCGTGCCCTCCTCCTCGATGATCCCGGCATCGGTGAAGATCACCCTGGAGGAGACCTCCCGGGCGAAGGCCATCTCGTGGGTGACCAGAATCATAGTCATGCCGCCCTCAGCCAGGGAGCGGATGACTTCAAGCACGTCGCCCACCATCTCCGGATCCAGGGCCGAGGTGGCCTCGTCGAAGAGCATGATGTCCGGGTGCATGGCCAGGGCGCGGGCGATGGCCACACGCTGCTGCTGCCCGCCTGACAGATCCGTGGGCCGCGCGTCCGCCTTCTCCTGAAGCCCTACGGTCTCCAGCAGGTCCAGAGCCTGCTGACGGGCATCCTCCTTGGGCGTCTTGTGCAGCATATGAGGGGCCAGCATGATGTTGTCGGCCACACTCATGTTGGGGAAGAGGTTGAAGTGCTGGAAGACCATGCCCACGTGCTCGCGCAGCTTGTCGATGTTGGTCTTTGGATCGGAAATGTCGATTCCATAGACGCTGATGGTGCCCGAGGTCGGCATCTCCAGGGCGTTGATGCAGCGCAGCAGGGTGGACTTGCCCGCGCCGGAGGGGCCGATGATGGAGATGACCTCGCCCGGCTTGACCTCCATGTCGATCCCCTTGAGGACCTCGGTGTCGCCGTAGCGCTTGTGCAGGTCGCGGATGGATACGGCCATCTGGGACTCTCCCTGGTTGCGGCGACTTTGGTTCTGGCGGATGCGACGGGTCAGTCGTCCGGTGTCCATGTCCGGGTCCTCGAAGTTCATCGATGCAGCCTCCTATCGAGCATATTGGCCATCCAGGTCAGGGCGCTGATGGCGACGAAGTAGATGACGCCCACCATGAACAGGGTTTCGGTCACGCGGAAGTTGGCCGCGTAGATCTGCTGTGCCTGGTAGAGCAGTTCGCCGAAGCCGATGGCCAGCAGCAGGGAGGAATCCTTGAGCATGATGACCAGCTGGTTGATGATGGAGGGCGAGGCGAACCTTACGGCCTGGGGCAGGATGACCCGGCGCAAGGCCATGCGTCGTGTCAGGCCCAGGCTACGGGCCCCCTCCATCTGCCCGACGTCCACCGAGTCAATGGCCCCGCGCACGATCTCCACCAGATAGGCTCCGGAGTTGAGGGACAATGTCAGCGCGCCGGCCAGCCAGATGCTGATGCGGTGGCCGATCAGCTGGGGGACACCCAGGTAGAAGAAGAAGGCCCAGACCAGGACGGGTGTGCCCCTGAAGACCGCCACGTAGATGCGGGCAATCCAGGACAGGATCCGGTTGGGGCTTATCCGCCACAGTCCCAGGATGATGCCGATGGCCAGGGCGATGACGAAGGATATGGCTGTGATGGCCAGGGTGTTGCGCAGGCCCAGCATCAGGGATGGGAATGCCTGGCGGACCAGTTCGAAGAATCCTGGCCTGGAGGCGGAGGCACTCTTGCTGGAGTGGCCGCTGCCTACGTAGGAATCAACCAGCTTCTTATAGCTGCCGTCGGCCTTCATCTTGGCCAGACCCTCGTTGAAGGCGGCTACGAACTCCTTGTTCTCGCCCTTGCGGACGGCTGCCCCGTAGGAGGCGCCAGGCTCCTTCTTGGTCACGGTCTTCAGTCCGTTGCCCTGGGCGATGCCGTAGGCCAGGACCGGGTAGTCATCGATGACCGCTTGGGCATTGCCGGACTTGACCATCTCGTACATGGTGGAGGACTGGTCCACCGCCTTGACTGTGAAGCCGTATTGGGCTGCACGCTGCTTGGCGAAAGCCTCACCCTCGCTACCCATCTTCACGGCCACCACCGTGCCTTGCAGATCCTTGTAGCTGTGGATCTGGTCGTTGTCCTTGGCGATGGCCATCTGTACGCCGGAGTCGAAATATGGGTCGGTGAAATCGTAGACCTGTTTGCGCTGGTCGGTGATGGTCATGCCGGCTATGACCACATCGGCCTGCTGGGAGTTCAAGGCCTGCAGGGCGGCGTTGAAGCCCAAGGACTGGATCTGCACCGAGAACCCCTCAATATCGGCGATCTTGCGAATCAGATCCATATCGATGCCGACCAGATTGCCAGAGGAGTCCCTGAATTCGAAGGGGGCAAAAGTGGTGTCGGTGGCGACGCGGAAGGTTCGTCCGTGGACCGCCTGCGCGGCGGGGGAGTCCTGGGTCGCCTGCGCCGGCGTGGCCAGGGGGGCGACGATCAGGGCTGAGAGCCCCAGGACCAGGGCGAGCAGGCCGACGACCCACATGCCTGGACCCGATGTCCATCCCTGGCGAACATGCTTGGCGATCACTGGCGATTCTCCTTATTGCTCCGACCTGTACCGGTCCCGATTTTTCAGGCGACAGGCCTTGCTGCCGCCCATGGACTTTCCTGAAGATATCCAGGCTGATGACCAGTAAACTGTACACACACCGTATTTCTGGAACCCAACTACGCGCTGGGCGATACGGCCATATAGGTTTCCAGTCTAGCGCGTTCGTCTTGCTATTTGTGGCAGGCTCAGGCCTATGCTGGTGAGGGCGGGGAGCCATAGGGGCCCCGAGGAATGAGGTATTGCAGATGGTTGATGATCTCTTCCAGGCGGCTGATCCCCCCGAGGAGCACACCCTGCCTTTGGCTGTCAGGATGCGGCCCAGAAGCCTGGACGAGGTGGTCGGCCAGGACAAGGTCACAGCCCCTGGAACCCCCTTGGAGCGCCTGGCCCGGTCGGATCCGAACAACCGTCTGACGGCTCCCAGCTCGGTTATTCTTTTCGGTCCTCCCGGTGTGGGCAAGACCACCCTGGCCTACATCGTCGCCCGACAATCCGGGCGGCATTTCGAGGAGCTTTCGGCTGTTACCTCGGGGGTTAAGGAGGTCCGGCAGGTTATCGCCCAGGCTCGTGAGCGGCTGGTCAGTCAGGGGCAGGAAACGGTCCTCTTCATCGATGAGGTCCACCGTTTTTCCAAGTCGCAGCAGGATGCACTGCTGCCCAGCGTAGAGAATCGGGATGTGACTTTTATCGCAGCCACCACGGAGAATCCCAGCTTTTCGGTCATCTCGCCCCTGCTTTCGCGCTCGGTGGTGGTCAAGCTGGAGGCCTTGGACGATCAGGACCTGGCCAAGCTGGTCCGCAGGGCTGTCAAGGACCAGCGGGGGCTCAAGGATCAGGTAAGACTGGATCCAGAGGCTTTGGACCAGATCGTGCGTTTTTCCGGAGGTGATGCCCGTCGTGCTCTGACCATTTTGGAGGCTGCAGCGGGAGCTGTCACCGAGGACGGGCCTCGTGCCAAGGGGGCGCGTCGGCCGCTGATCAATGCCAAGGTGGTCTCCTCGGTCATGGACGTGGCCTCTGTCCGCTATGACAAGAAGGGTGACGATCACTACGACGTGGCATCGGCCTTCATCAAGTCAATGCGGGGTTCTGACGTGGATGCGGCCCTGCACTACCTGGCTCGGATGATCCGGGCTGGCGAAGATCCGCGCTTCATCGCCCGACGAATCATGATCGCCTCTGCCGAGGAGGTAGGCATGGCTTCTCCGGAGGTGTTGGAGATCACGGTCGCAGCTGCTCAGGCCGTGGCCATGGTGGGCATGCCTGAGGCCCGCCTGATCCTGGCCGAGGCAGTTATCGCCGTGGCTACCGCACCCAAGTCCAACGCGTCCTACCTGGCCATCAACCAGGCCCTGGAAGACGTGGACGCCGGGCATATCGGCCAGGTTCCCCTTCATCTGCGCAACGCTCCCACCAAGCTGATGAAGGCCTGGGGCAACCACGAAGGCTATCAGTATGCCCACGATGCGCCGGACGCAGTGGCACCCCAGCAGTACATGCCGGACGAATTGGTCGGACGACGCTATTACCACCCGAATAATCGGGGCTATGAGCGCCAGCTGGGTCCCCGGCTGGAGGCCATCAGGGCCATCCTGGACAGGGCCGCCGCGCCGGAGGGAAACGCCGGGTCTAGGCAATGACCGCCGAGACTCCTATACTGAACACCCAATAGACGTTGAGCAGCCACACAATGACCGAAACGCCGCAGGGTCCAGGCCTTCCATATTGACGGTCGCCACGCTCCCACAAGGAGTCTGTCGTCGTCGGCAGGCCTGGCATGGACGCATGGGGTTTGCCTGCCTCATGCACGGGCGCGAGGGTGACGATGTCGACAGCGGTCATTGACAAAGCAGACATATCCGAACAATCAAAGGGTCTCGGTGTGGCCGAGGACGACCTGGCGGTCCGCGAGATTACCCAGCGAGTAGATAATGCTCGTGAATCGGCTACTTTTTACAAGATCGTGGCCCTGGTGGCCGCGGGAATGCTCATGGACAGCATCGATGTCTATGTGGGCAGCGCAGTAGCCAGTTCGGCCTTGAGCACCGGATGGTCCACGGTCGCCCAGAATTCCCTCTTCCTGTCGGCTGGTTTCTTAGGGCTCTTGGTGGGCTCGCTGCTGGCTGGGTTCATCGGAGATCTGCGGGGACGCAAGACCGCCTATCAGATCAACCTGCTGCTCTTCGGAGGCTTTACCCTGCTGGGCGCTCTGGCACCGAACATGGCCGTCCTTTCGGTCTGTCGTTTAGGGGCCGGCCTGGGGCTGGGCGCCGAGATTGTCACCGGCTTCTCCATGGTCAACGAATTCGCTCCCATCAAGCACCGCGGCCGTTGGAGTGCCATCGTCTCCCTCGTGGCTAACACCGGAGTGCCCCTGGCCATGCTCCTGTGCGCCTGGATCATTCCCCGCTGGTCATGGAGGCCGCTCTTCGTGGGAATCGGCTTGGCAGCTGCGCTGATCTGGTACTTGCGGCGTGACATCCCTGAGTCTCCTCGCTGGCTTGCCCTGCATGGGCGGATGGCCGAGGCCACCCAGGTGGTTGAACTTCTGGAGGCCGATAACGGTCGGAAAGAGTCAGACTCTGGCGCTGTCAGCGGCTCCGCCCTCGCCGGAAAAAATGAGGGAATTAAGGTACCTGCCAAGGCATCGGGTAGCGTTGTCCGTGGCCTGATTGTGGCAACTGTGGCAGTTTCAGCCACTAACGTCTGCTCCTACGCTTTCACCTCCTGGGTGCCCACCATCCTGCTCAAGCGGGGTATTGATCTGAGCGGATCCCTGTGGATCAGCACTCTGATGATGCTGGGTGCCCCTCTGGGCTGCCTGATTGGATCCCTGCTTCTGGACCGGATTGGCCGCAAGCGGATCATCGTCACAGCCTTCCTGCTGACGGCGGTCTTCGGTCTGCTCTATGCCGCGCAGACCAGCCAGGTCACAGCCATTCTGGTGGGCATCCTGCTTATGGCCAGCCTCTATGTCCTCATGTCTTCGGTGGTGGCGGTCTATGCGCCCGAGCTCTTCCCGACCACTGTCCGCTTCCGTTGCGTAGGCATTGCCAATGCCGTTGCCAAGCTCTGCAATGTGCTCATGCCTGTGCTCATTGGAGCCATGCTCAGCCGGTGGGGGAGCACTTCAATATTTGTCACCATCAGCCTGGTGGCCTTGGCCTCCATGCTGGTTGTGGGCCTGATGGGCTGGGAGACGTCCGGCCGTTCGGTGGGCTGATAGGGCCGATCCAAGGGCGTAAAGGATATAAAAGGTAAAAGGCCTGGCATGAGCCTGGTACCGTCGACGGGCGGTCAAGGGATCGGCCAGGTCCTTTTCTCATTATTAATCCTTGCTCAGGAAGAGAGATCAGAGCTGGTTAGCCAGCAGCCGGTTGTAGACGCAACGTAACTCGGTTTGAAAGGTCTCAGGGTCGATGTCGGGATTCTGCTTGAACAGGTCAATCCACCAATTGTTGACCAACCTGATCCTCTTGCGAGCCATATCTGCGCCTGACCTGGTCAGGGCGATGATATTGACTCGGTGATCAGCGGGGTTCTGTTCACGGCTGACCAGGCCCTGGGCTTTCAAAGCCTTGAGATCCCGAGCCAGCAGACTGGGATCCACGCACAGGTCCCGTGCTATCTGGCGCTGGCTGAGGCCTGGATGATCATAGAGGTATACAATCAGATCACCTTGGGTACCCCGTAAAGTGGAGTCGCCTGTATAGCGGCTGGCATCGTTGCGTGCATGCCGGTAGATTCCGGCTATGCAGCTGCTCAGGTTGTGGTAGTGGCTCTTCTTTAACATCGCTGCTGCCCCCTAGCTGGTAAGGAAGATCGAAGAATTCTGCAGGCATGGTTAACCCGATAACCGCATGGACCCCTTCGGCGCCGTTCCCCTTCCAGGCCTATTTTCAGCAACTCCCTAGCCTCGGCCCAGCACGGACGACGCATTTTTCATCATATCAATGCTGTCGACACCTTGGGGATGGTCCACAATCGGAACAGGGACCAGGCTCATCATGATTTCTCATGCCCTGCTCCTACTCAATGTCCATATCAGTCGATCATCCAGGAATTTTCTGTCTACCTCAGGCTCCTGAACTAAAAGGAATTGCCTTTTTGCTCGTCCAAGGTCGGGGACTATCACCGTCGTTGCTCCACGGTATGCTAAAATGTTCTCTTTTCGCGACCTAATCTGGAAAGGGCTGGCATGCGGGTACTGGACTTCGACGGCACCATCTACGATGGCGAGAGTTTGCTTGACTTCTACCTGTTCACTGCCCGCAAGGATCCGCGGGTGCTGCACTACCTGCCGGTTGCCCTCTTCTATGCCGTCCGCTACCGCTTGGGCCGGGTCACCCTGGAGCAGCTAGATTCGGCCATGCGTCGGGTGGGCTCGCGCTACCTGCGACGGTTGACCTCGCGTCCCGGCTTTGACATGGACCGGCTGGTCAGCCAGTTCTGGGATGCCAACATGCACAAAATCATGGATTGGTACACCCCCCAGGCCGACGACGTGGTGGTGACCGCCTCATTCGATCTGGTGGCCGGGGAGGCCTGCCGACGACTGGGCATCAACCACTGCATCGGCTCCACTCTGGATTTGGAGTCCCTGACCGTGGGCTACCTCAACTTCGGACCTGACAAGCCCCTGCACTTTCAGCGGACCCTGGGCCAGGAGGCGGCAATTGACGCCTTCTACACCGATTCGGCCTTCGACCTGCCCATGATCAATCTTGCCCGGCGGGCCTACCTGGTCGAGCATGGCAAGGTCCGCCGCATCAAATAGGCCAAGTCTGCCTGCATCCTCCTCCTCACTGGCAAAGACTCCTTCTGGAGGGATGATTCCATCATTGAAGCGGCCTGTGTGCTAGTTCATGATTCGAAGGGGAAGACCAATCCCCACTGGCGGCGCAGGGAGTCCATGAGCTCCATGATGCGCAGGGAGTCTTTGTGGGGCATCTGGGCGCACTCGGTCTTGCCGTCCAGGATGGCCTGTGCGGCGCTGGCCACCTCGTACTCATAACCGGTCAGCTGGTCGGGGATGGGGTAGCTCTTCCTCAATTTATGGTCCTCGTCGTACAGGTCGATGGACTCCACATTGTTGATATTGGCACACTGCAGGTAACCCTGGTCTCCCCAGATGCGGCCGGTCCGGTCGCTGACTGAGACCATGGAGCTGGTTGCTGCTCCCATGGATCCATCCTGGTAGAAAATGGTTGTGGAGTTCTGGCTGTCCACGCCCTCTGGGCTGCGGACCCAATCCGTGCAGACCCGTTCGATGGGCTTGGGTCCCAAGACCATGTCGATGAAGTTGAGAGGGTAGACACCCACGTCGAGCAGGGCGCCACCGGCCAGGGCGGGGTCGGTCATTCTGGCCTTGCCCACGGTTACATATCCCAGGTTGGCGGTCACGGTTTTGACGGTGCCTATTTCTCCCGAGGAGATGACATCGTCGATGATGGAGCGCGAGGGCATGTACCTGGTCCAGATGGCCTCGGTGCAGAGCAAGCCGGTGCTCTCGGATGTCTCCATGACCTGCCTGGCTTGGTCGGCGTTAGCGGTGAAGGACTTCTCAACCAGCACGTTCTTCCCGGCCTTCATGCAGGCGATGGCCTGCTCGGCGTGGAGGCTGTGAGGCGTGGCGATGTAGACCAGATCCACCTGGGGATCATCCAGGAGTTCCTGGTAGGAGCCATAGGAATGCTGGAATCCATATTTTTGGGCGAAGTCGGCTGCACGATCCCCGTCCCTGGAGGCCACAGCATAGGGGGCCACCAGGTGGCTGTACTGCGGATCTTGGGCCATCATGACCACCGTCTTGGCTAGGGCGTTGGCTATACTTCCAACGCCGAGAATGGCGAAGTTGACCTGCATTCCCTTCTGCTCAGCCTCTTGTCGTTTGCCGTTCAATCTGCTCATCCTTGACTCCTTCGTTCGAATGGCCATCTGCTGTGATGGCCTCATACAATTTCTGCAGGGTTTCTTGGGCATGACGTGCATCCAGCTCGCACTCCCAGACGGTGAAAACCCGCCAGCCCATGGCTTTCAGCTTATCGCCCTGCTCCTGATCCCGCAGACGGTTCCTTGTCAGCTTTGTGGTCCAAAACTCCACATTGGATTTGGGAAGGGAGAATTTGGCACAGCCCTGATGCATGTGCCAGAAACAGCCATTGACGAATACCATGGCCCGCCACTTGGGCAGAACCACATCAGGATGGCCCGGATACCTCTTGTCATTCTTGCGGAACCGCAGACCGCGCGAGAAGAGGTAGGACCGGACCTGGCGTTCTATTGATGTTTCTGTGCCCCTGATTCGGGACATGGTGTAGCTGCGTGTGCCGGGCTGGAATCTGCTGGGTGTCTTTTTCGAAACCATCCCCGGCACGGCTCAGAGGACTTCGACGCTGTTGATGAAGACCGGCTCAAGGGGACGGTCGCCCGAGTCGGTGGCCACGGCATCTAGCTTGTCGACCACCTGCCGGGAATCCTCATCGGCAACCTGGCCGAAGATGGTGTGGTGCCCGTTCAGCCAGGGGGTGGGAACGGTGGTGATGAAGAACTGTGATCCGTTGGTGCCATGGGTCTTTCCGGTGGCGGGGTCCCGGCGCAACCCTGCATTGGCCATGGCCAGCTTGTAGGGTTCCTCAAAGGTCAGAGAGGGGTCGATCTCATCGTCGAATTCGTAGCCGGGGCCGCCTGTGCCGGTGCCCAGCGGGCAGCCGCCCTGGATCATGAAGTCCTTGATGATCCGGTGGAAGGTCAGCCCGTCATAGAAAGGATCCTGACGCTTCTGGCCCGTCTCAGGGTCGGTCCAGTCCTTGTGGCCGGCGGCCAGGTCCAGGAAGTTGGCTACGGTTTCAGGGGCCTTATCCTCAAAGAGGTCCAGGCGAATGTCGCCTTCTGAGGTATGCATGATGACTTTGCTCATATCCCCAATCCTTTCATAAGACGGCGACGCGCACCGAGGATCCAAAAGGCATCAGGGCCAGGCGGGCCATCTTGAAGGCCTGCAGGCCGAATGGTATGCCCACCACGGTCAGCATGGTGACCAGTCCGGCCGCCAGATAGGCCAGAGCCAGCCACCAGCCACCCAGGATGATCCAGAGCAGGTTGGCCAGCCAGGATCCCAGCCCGCCTCCGTAGATGACCTGTCGGCCAAATGGGGTCAGGGTGAGTCTGGCCATCTTGAAGGCCTGGACCCCCAGGGGGATACCCACCACTGTCAGGCAGAGCACGATGCCCATCAGGGTCCAGGCCAGTGCAATGGCCAGTCCTCCCAGCAGCAGCCAGCAGATGTTGCCGATCAGGCGCATGTAGGTCCTTCCGTCAGTGTGGCGATGACGGCCTTGGCGCAGGCGGTCACTTTTTTAATGATGATGGTCAGCCGTTCCTGCCGCTGTTCGGGCGCACGATCCTGGTCCAGAGCATCGATCAGTCGCATGCCGGATTGGACGATGCCACGTGTCACTTCCACGCCCATGGCAGGATCTGTTGGCCGCAGGGCTGCCCATGCCTGGATCAGCGGCTGGTTGACCTGCCGGTGGAAGTCCAGAAGGGCTTGGGCCTGCCGGTCCGTGGGTCGATCGCTCCTTGGGACGGGCTCCTGGGGGTTGGAGGGATTGCCGTAGATCAGGGTCTGGCGTAACTGCTCGTCGTGTTGCTCGGCATAGAGGTTCATCAGCCAACCATGTCCGTGCAGTCCGGCTTGTTCCAGATTGGTGCGGGTCCAAATCTCGACTGTCCGGCGCGGGTCGTCTGTCCTGCCCAAGGCCTGGTCCAGGGCCTGACCCCAGTCGGGCAGGTGCCGTTCCATGACCATGTCGCAGAGCTGGTCGGCATCCCGGGCATAGCGGTATAGGGAGTTCCGGGCCAGATTGGTGCGTCGGGCCACCTCAGCCATGGTCAGCCGGTCGCGTCCGCCGGTGCGCAGGATGGCCTCGGCGGCGGCAATGATCTGGTCTAGTGTTTTGGCGCGGTGTTCCTGGAGCGTGGATTCGTGGATCCTGGGCATGGTCCTCCTTGGTTCGGCCTCCGGGTTGCAGCGACGATGAATCAAGCTCAGCCGGTCATGGGGCATATGATATGGCCTATTTACAGCAGAGCCAAGCCGTAAGGGTCTCTTTAGCGTGCGGCTTGTCCGCGCTGAGTGAACTTGCCAGATGGATTTTCGCGACGTATAGTCGCAAAAAATTCGCAGACCAGGGCGAGGGGGGAGATCTGATGACTGGATCGGCAAGCATAGACGTGAAGAAAGGTAGCCAGGGTTCTCAGGAGACGACACCGCCCTGGCGTGCCCTCTGGGTGTTGGCCCTGGGTCTGGCCATGATTGTGCTGGATTCGTCCATTGTCAACGTCTCCATTCCTTCCATCATCGCTGCCATCCACATCAACTTGGCTCAAGCTCAATGGGTGACCGCTCTCTACAGCATCGTCCTGGCGGCCCTGCTCCTGCCTTCCGGTCGTTTGGGGGACATGATCGGACGCAAGCGGATCCTGCAGGTGGGTACGGTCATCTTTGTGTTGGGTTCCATCTTCGCTGCATCGGCCTCCTCCGGCACAATGCTGCTTCTAGCCCGGCTTGTTCAGGGAATCGGCGGCTCCCTGGTCATGCCTTCCACCTTGTCCACCGTTTCCGCCACCTTCCGGGGTCGTCACCGAGCCACTGCGTTTGGCATCTGGGGGGCCGTCATGTCATCCGCTGCGGCGGTCGGTCCCTTCCTGGGCGGGGTCTTCACCAGCACCATCGGATGGCGGTGGATCTTCCTGGTCAATCTGCCTCTGGGACTGATCGTTCTCGTGGCCAGCGCAGTCTTTGTGCCCGAGACCAAGTCCGCTCCCCGGCAGACTGGTGACCGGTGGGGAATGCTTGCCGACTGGAAGGGCATACTTCTTTCTGCTCTAGGGTCGGCCCTGGTGGTCTTTGCGCTGATCGAGGGGCAGACCTACGGCTGGTGGCATCCGCGTGCCGCATTTGAACTGGGCTCACTGCACTGGTCTGCAGCAGTGCCCCTGTCGCCGGTTCCGGTCAGTCTGATCCTCGGATTGGTCCTGTTGGCCGCCTTTGCGCTGACCGAGCTGGCCAGGGCACGAAAGGGCAAGATGGTCATCCTGGACGTGTCCATGTTCGCCATTGGCACCTTCGGCTGGGGCAACCTGACGGCCGCCATCGTCAACGCCGGTCAGTTCGCGGTCATGTTCATCCTGCCTCTCTACCTGATCAACGCCAGAGGCCTGAGTCCCCTGGGGGCAGGATCCATCCTGGGCGTCATGGCCCTGGGGTCAGTTGTTTCGGGGGGTCTGGCTCGAGTGGTCTCAGCCCGACTGGGAGCTGGAGGCACGGTGCAGACGGGCCTGTTGATGGAAATCGTCGGCGTGGCCCTGTCCATTCTGCTCATGCGTGGGTCGGTGCCAGTTTGGCCCATGACCCTGACTCTGATTATCTACGGTGCTGGTCTGGGCTTTGCCTCGGCACAGCTGACCAGTCTGGTGCTGTCCGGTGTTCCGGTATCCCAGTCCGGCCAGGCTTCAGCCACCCAGTCCACCATTCGTCAGTGGGGGACTGCCCTGGGCGCTGCAGTTTCCGGTTCCGCCCTTTCCCTGGCTCTGAGTCTGGTGCTGCCAAGACATCTGACGGCCCTCAAGGGGATTTCAGTGCAGATCGCCGATGGCCTGGTCAGATCGGTTCAGTCCTCTGCAGGTAATGCCATCGTCGGCATGCGAGCTCAAGGCACCCGGGGCCGACTGGGAGCCTTGGGTCCTCAAGTGACCAATGCCTTGACTGAGGGATTCACTCAAGGCGCTCAGTGGGCCATGGGCTTTGCAGTTCTGTTGCTTCTCCTGGGACTGGTCGCCTCGGTGCTGGTGCGTCGGGCTGCTCGCAAGGCTGGGGCCGATAAGGTCTGAGGCATCCGCACCCTGCTTCTTTGCCTCGGTTTTTTGGGATTGTCTGCCGGTCAGCAGGCCCAGGCACGGTTTAGAATCATTGGTATGGTCAAACAAGAGGAACAGCCGCGGCGGGATGGCGATCTGCTGGTGGCTCTGGCTCAGATCGACACCTGTGTGGGCGATCTTGACGGCAACGCCGACATTATTATGGACTACTCCCGAAAGGCAGCTGAGCAGGGAGCGACCCTGGTGGTCTTTCCCGAGATGAGCCTGACCGGTTACCCAATCGAGGACCTGGCATTTCGTGCCAGCTTTCGTAGGGCCGCCTGGTCTAGGGCCGACCGTCTGGCCAAGGAGCTGGACGAGCAGGGTCTGGGCCATCTGTATGTGATCGTGGGGACCGTTGGCACCGATACGGATCAGGACAGGCCTCGCAATCGGCTGGTGGTCCTGCACCAGGGGCGGGTCGAGGCCGGCTACGACAAGCACTTCCTGCCCAACTACGGGGTCTTTGACGAATACAGGATTTTTACCCCGGGGGATAGGACTGTGGTCCTGGAGGTGCAGGGGCACCGGATAGGGCTGGCCATCTGCGAGGACATCTGGCAGGAGGGCGATCCCATCAGCGACCTGGCTGGCAGGGGCATTGACCTCCTGGTGACCATCAATGGCTCTCCCTTCGAGGAGGGCAAGGGGCATGTCCGCTACGAGTTAGCGGCTCGCCGGGCCAAGCAGGTCGGTGCGCCTCTGCTCTACCTGAACCAGGTGGGCGGGCAGGACGATCTGGTCTTTGACGGCGGCAGTTTCGTGGTGAACCAGGATGGCACCTTGCTGGAGCGCTCGCCTAGATTCGTCCAGGATCTGTCTACTTGGACCCTTCCTGCACCAGGGGAGCGCCCACTGCCCAGTGAGTCATGCATGGCCGAAGAGATGCCCGGGGATGAGGAGGTCTATCGGGCCTGCGTGTTGGGGCTGAAAGACTATATGGCCAAGAACCACTTTACGGGCGTCTGCCTGGGGCTGTCAGGCGGAATCGACTCGGCCCTGGTGGCCACCATGGCCGCCGATGCCTGCGGGGGGGAGCATGTACGCGGCATCTCCATGCCCAGCCGTTATTCTTCGGAAGGTTCCCGGGATGATGCTGCCGACCTGGCCCAGCGTTTGGGCGTGCGTTACGTGGTCCAAGCCATAGGCCCGGAATTTGATGCCTTCCAAGGGCAGTTGCATCTGGAAGGGGTAGCGGAAGAGAATCTGCAGGCTCGGATACGCGGCGTCATTGTCATGGCCTACGCGAATGCCGAGGGGCTTCTGGCCCTGGCCACCGGAAACAAGTCCGAGCTGGCCTGTGGCTATTCAACTATTTATGGCGATGCGGTCGGCGGTTACGCACCCATCAAGGATCTGCTCAAAACCCGGGTCTGGCAGCTGGCCCGCTGGCGCAACGCTGAGGCCCAGGCAAGGGGTGAGCGTGAGCCCATCCCGGTCAACTCCATCGTCAAGCCTCCCTCGGCCGAGCTGCGCCAAGGGCAAAAAGACTCTGATTCCCTGCCAGACTACAGCCTGCTCGACAAGGTCCTTGAGGCATACATCGAGCATGCGCATGGTCGGGCCGACCTTCTGGCCGACGGCTTCGATCCCGACACGGTCGACACGGTCATGCGGCTGGTGGATCGGGCCGAGTGGAAGCGGCGCCAGTACCCGCTGGGGCCCAAGGTCACCTCCCTGGCCTTCGGCCGGGACCGGCGGCTGCCCGTCACCAACGCTTTCAGGGAGTGATCGCCATGGGTTCCGAACAGGAGCAAGCGGCCTGGTACTTCAACACCGTCACCGGCAGACCCGAGCAGGGCAAGCTGTCTCCGCAGGACAGGCGGATGGGCCCCTACCACAGCAGGCAGGAGGCCCTCGATGCCTGGAAGATTGCCAAGCGCCGGAACAAGGAATGGGATGAAGAGGACCGCCGTTGGCGGCAGGCCTGGGAGGGTGATCCAGGGCAGGAACAGTCCTCAGCTGACAGATGAAGCTTCCGCTGGATCGCACACCAGCGTTGGCAACCAGTTGGCTGAGCAATCAGAATGGATCGGGGCTCAGGCGGTGTGCCAGGCGAGCTTGCAGGATATGGGCGTGGCGCCTATTGCGAGTCTGCTCGCAGTGTGATATAGCTCACGTCGTGATTCGGTTTCCCGTGGTAATGCGCCCCCTATACTTGAAAGTGACAGTGGTGTGAGGAAGCGCCATTGACCATATCAACAAGGAGTTGACTATGACAGCAGTTGAGACCAATACCGTCTCTCCCGCAGAGCTGCAAGCCAAGGCTTGGAAGGGCTTCAAGGGCGAGGACTGGAAGAAAGACATCGACGTTCGCGACTTCATTCAAAAGAACTACACTCCGTACACCGGTGACGAATCCTTCCTCGCGCCGGCTACAGAGAAGACCAAGTTCCTGTGGAACTACCTGGATGACAATTTCCTTGCCGTAGAGCGCAAGCAGCGCGTCTACGACGTGGACACCCACACTCCGGCGGGCATTGACGCCTTCCCAGCCGGATACATCGATGGCAAGCCTGCCGGCGAAACACAAGACGACGTGATTGTCGGCATTCAGACCGATGTCCCCTGCAAGCGTGCGATGATGCCCTATGGCGGCTGGCGTATGGTTGAGCAGGCCCTCAAGGAGGCCGGCAAGGAGCCCGATCCTGAAGTCAAGAAGATCTTCACTCGGTATCGCAAGACCCACAACGATGGAGTCTTCGATGTTTACACCAAGAGGATCAAGCTGGCCCGCCACAACAAGATTCTGACTGGTCTGCCCGATGCTTACGGCCGTGGCCGCATTATTGGCGACTACCGTCGTGTGGCCCTGTATGGCATTGATGAGCTGATTGCCCGCAAGAAGGCCGACAAGGATTCGATTCCTTACCGTAACGACTTCACCGAGGAAGAGATCGAGCACTGGATCCGCTTCCGTGAGGAGCACGCTGAGCAGATCAAGGCTCTGAAGCAGTTGCTGAACCTGGGCAAGGAGTACGGCCTGGACCTGAGCCGTCCTGCCATGAACGCCAAGGAAGCTGTGCAGTGGACCTACATGGCTTACCTGGCTTCGGTCAAGAGCCAGGATGGTGCCGCTATGTCCATCGGCCGCCTGTCTGCTTTCTTCGACGTCTACTTCGAGCGTGATCTGGCCGCTGGCCTGATCGACGAGACCGATGCCCAGGAGATCATCGACAACATCGTGATGAAGCTGCGCATCGTGCGCTTCCTGCGGACCAAGGACTACGACAACATCTTCTCGGGCGACCCCTACTGGGCCACTTGGTCCGACGCTGGCTTCGGCGACGATGGCAGGCCCATGGTCACCAAGACCTCCTTCCGTCTGCTGGCTACTCTGACCTTGGAGCACCTTGGACCCGGTCCCGAGCCCAACATCACCATCTTCTGGGATCCGAAGCTGCCTGAGGGCTACAAGCGCTTCTGTGCCCGTATCTCCATCGACACCTCCGCCATCCAGTACGAGTCCGACAAGGACATTCGCGCCCACTGGGGTGATGACGCTGCCATCGCCTGCTGCGTGTCCCCCATGAGGGTCGGCAAGCAGATGCAGTTCTTCGGCGCCCGCGTCAACTCCGCCAAGGCTCTGTTGTACGCCATGAACGGCGGCCGTGACGAGATGACCGGCATGCAGGTCATCGACAAGGACGTGATCAAGCCTGTCACCCCCAAGGAAGACGGTTCTCTGGACTTCCAGGAGGTCAAGGACAACTACGAGAAGGCCCTGGAGTGGCTGAGCGAGACCTACGTCGAGGCTCTGAACATCATCCACTACATGCACGATAAGTACGACTACGAGTCCATTGAGATGGCCCTGCACGACAAGGAGGTCTACCGCACCCTGGGTTGCGGCATGTCCGGCCTGTCCATCGCCGCTGACTCCCTGTCGGCTATCAAGTACGCCAAGGTCTACCCGATCTACAACAAGGATGCCAAGGGCACCCCTGAGTATGTCGAGGGCGCTGACGACGATCTGATCGTCAACTACAAGACCGTCGGCGAGTTCCCGATCTACGGCAACGACGACGATCGCGCCGACGACCTGGCCAAGTGGACTGTCTCCACCGTTATGGGCCAGATCAAGCGTCTGCCTGTCTACCGTGGCGCTGTGCCGACCCAGTCCATCCTGACCATCACCTCCAACGTGGAGTATGGCAAGAACACCGGGTCCTTCCCCTCCGGCCACAAGAAGGGCACCCCGTACGCTCCCGGAGCCAACCCCGAGAATGGCATGGATTCGCACGGCATGCTGCCCTCCATGTTCTCCGTGGGCAAGATCGACTACGACGACGCCCTGGACGGCATCTCGCTGACCAACACGATCACCCCTGACGGCCTGGGCCGCGACGAGGATGAGCGCATCAACAACCTGGTGGGCATCCTGGACGCTGGCAACGGCCACGGGCTCTACCACGCCAACATCAACGTCCTGCGCAAGGAGCAGCTGGAGGATGCCGTCGAACACCCCGAGAAGTACCCGCACCTGACTGTGCGCGTCTCGGGCTACGCCGTCAACTTCGTCAAGCTGACCCGCGAGCAGCAGCTCGACGTGATCTCCCGCACCTTCCACCAGGGTGCGGTGACCGACTGATCGCCCTTGTGCGATAGTCAACCGTTGATGAGACGGTGAATCATGGGGCGGGGCGCACCAAGGCCCCGCCCCCTTTTCGTCTTTTTCAGGAGGATCCAATGACGGAGACCACCACCTTCCATACCACACAGCCGCACATGCTCAAGGAATCCAAGGTTTACCAGAGCCAGACCCTGATGGGCGGCCTTTCGGGGTTCGAATCGCCCATTGGACTGGACCGGCACGACCGCATGAATGCCCTGCGCACGGGCGACATCGGATTTGTTCACTCCTGGGACATCAATACCTCAGTGGACGGGCCGGGCACAAGGATGACCGTCTTCATGAGCGGATGCCCCCTGCGTTGCCAGTACTGCCAGAATCCTGACACCTGGAAGATGCGCGATGGCCAGCCCGTATACCTACAGGCCATGATCGATAAGGTGGCCCGCTACCAGGACCTCTTCAAAAGTACGGGCGGAGGAATCACCTTCAGCGGCGGCGAGTCCATGATGCAGGCAGCCTTTGTCTCACGCGTCTTTCGGGCCGCCAAGGAGATGGGCGTCCACACATGCCTGGACACCTCAGGCTTCCTCAATCGCAACTACACAGATGCCATGATTGACGATATCGACCTGTGCCTGTTGGATGTCAAATCTGGCGACGAGACCACCTACAAGAAGGTGACCGGCGGCACCCTGGCCCCCACGATCGAATTTGGCAAGCGTCTTGCCGCCCGTGGTAGTAAGATCTGGGTTCGCTTTGTGCTGGTGCCTGGGCTGACCGACTCGGAGGAGAACGTCGAGAATGTCGCTCGTGTGTGCGAACAGTTCAAGGATGCCATTGAGCACATTGATGTGCTTCCCTTCCATCAGCTTGGACGGCCCAAATGGCATGAGCTGCGCATTCCCTACCCACTGGAGGATGCCAAAGGCCCCTCGGCGGCCCTGAAGGATAGGGTCAAGAAGCAGCTGGAGGCCCATGGCTTCGTGGTCTACTGAGCCTCAGAACCCTTTGTGGTTCCATGACGGACCCAGGAGAAAGCCAATTAATTTTCTTGTGACTCCCCACGGCAGATGTCGTGGGGAGTTTTGTTTGCTTGAGCGGAGACCAGCCAGCCAATCAGCGAATGACAGACTCACTCACTGTCAGATTCACTAAATGCCGGGCACGGTGAATGACCGGCTTGGTAAATGATCAACCCCGTAAATCGATCAATTGTCGACGAAGTCTGCTTAGCAAGGGTTTATCGGTGGGTTGAGGCCATGGACTATGCTTTCAGGCGTGTGTTTTCCGGGCCGGTCGGTCCGGTAGCGTGATGGAAGACAAACTAAAAAAGAGGTTGAGCGCAGGTGACCACGGAACCTAAGACGCAGCTGCTTTCAGAGCCCGCCCAGGGTGTGCCGTCGGTCATCGACGATATGGCCGAATACCGCCGGGCCTGTCGAATGCTGTCAAAGGGGAGCGGTGCGCTGGCCGCGGATGCTGAACGGGCCTCTGGCTTCCGCTATGGCCACGACGACTACCTGGTCCAGTTCAAGCGCCGGGGAGCGGGGATATTCCTGCTGGACCCACCGGCGCTGATGAAGGCGGGCTGTGACTGGTCGGAATTCAATAAGGCTGTTGATGGGGCCCAGTGGATCATTCATGACTCTCCTCAGGATCTGCCTGGCTTCTATGCGTTGGGCATGAGGCCCTCCTCTCTCTTCGATACCGAGCTTGCAGCCAGGATGCTTAATCTGGGGCATTACGGCCTGTCTGCAGTGACCGCGCACTACCTGGGGCTGACGCTGGCCAAGGAGCATTCTGCCGCAGACTGGTCCTACCGCCCACTGCCGCGTGATTGGCGCAATTACGCAGCCTTGGACGTGGAGCTGCTGGATCAGGTGCGAACGCGCGAGCTGGAGGACCTGCGCAGTCACGGCAAGAATGAATGGGCCAGGCAGGAATTCGCCTGGTTGCTGGAGCAGGGCAAAATCCCCAAGCCGGAGCCTGAGCAGCCCTGGCGACATATCTCGCATATCAACGCCTTGCACAATGACCGTCGAGGCCTGGCTGTGGCCCGCTCGTTGTGGACCGTCAGGGATCAGCTGGCCAGACGCAACGACATCGCTCCGACGCTCCTCCTGCCCGACAAGGCCATCATCGAGGCCGGCAGACTCAAGCCGCACAACAACGCGCAGTTCCGAGCCATCCGATCCTTGAACGAGCGGGTCAGGATCCACACCGGCGGCGAGCAGGACCGCATGTTCGAGCGCTATGCGCCCATCCAGCGCCGGGTCAGGTCCGCAGTCTGGAAACAGGCTATTCTGGAGGCGCTGAGTCTGCCTACCGAAGAGCTGCCGGTGCCTCCCAAGCCGCGGTGTGAGGAGACCAATGCTCCCAAGTCCATGCAGATCTGGCGGCATCGTCATCCGGACCGGTTTGCAAGGCTGGAGGCAGCGCGCAAGGCGGTGACTGAAGTGGGACGCCGGACCAACACACCCGACGAGATTCTGATCAAGCCCCGCTACCTGCGCAACCTCTGCTGGACAGACGAACCGGAAAAGCGCGATGTGGCCGACTTTTTGCATCAGGAGGGTGCCCGCCCCTGGCAGGTTTCACTCCTGTCAGAGTCTCTGACTCGCGCTATTATGTAACGGTTGCCTTACTGGCAGATCAAACGGTTTGGATGAATTGGAGCGCAGCGTGAAAATCAGCGTCAGAAACCTCGAGCCCACCAAGGTCAGGCTCACCATCACCGTCGATCCCGATGAGCTGAACCCCTACCTGGATCAGGCCCGTAAGGAGATCGGCAAGCAGGTGACCATCCCCGGCTTCCGCAAAGGCCATGTGCCTGGACCCATCATCGATCAGCGCGTAGGCTTTGCCAGCGTGGCGGGCGAGGCCGTCAACGCGGGCGTGCCCGAACTCTATTCCAAGGCTCTGGAGGAGAAGCAGCTGCACGCCATGGCCCAGCCGCAGATCGATGTCAAGGACATTCCTTCCTCGGCCAAGGACGACACCAAGCTTAAGTTCACCGCCGAGGTGGAGATTCGTCCCAAGTTCGAGCTTCCCGACATTGAGGGCATGGAGATTGAGGTCCCCAAGCCTGCCGTCACCGACGAGGACGTGGACAAGCGTCTGGACAACCTGCGTCAGCGTTTCGGCACCCTGGTCAGCGTGGATCGCCCCGCCACCAAAGGTGACTACGCCAACATCGATCTGGATGCCGTCATCGACGGTGAGTCCGTGGACTCCCAGCAGGGGGTCAGCTACGAGCTGGGCTCCAACACCATGCTGGATGGCCTGGATGAGGCCCTTGACGGGCTGTCCGCCGGGGAAGAGACCACCTTCGAGGGTACCCTGGAGGCCGGCGAGCACCAGGGCGAGAAGGCCCAAATCAAGGTCAAGGTCAACTCGGTCAAGGCCGAGGAACTGCCCGACCTGGACGACGAGTTCGCCAAGGAGGCCTCGGAGTTCGAGACACTGAAGGAGCTGCGCGAGGACGTACGCAAGCAGTGCCAGGTGGATGCCGAGGGTCGGCAGGCCACTGACGCCCGCGATGCCTTCATCGCTAAGCTCCAGGACGACCTGGACATCCCGGTGCCCAAGGGCATCAAGCAGTCCATGGTGACCGATCAGCTTAAGAACACCGGCAAGGATCCCGACAAGGCCAGCAAGGACGAGAAGGCCGAGGCCGAACAGACTGTGGAGAAGGAGCTGCGCGACCAGATGACCCTGGATGCCTTGGCTGAGAAGCTGGGCATCACGGTCAGCCAGGCTGACGTGACCAACTTCCTGGCCTCCATCGCCCAGCAGTATGGTATGGATCCCAGCGCCTTCATCAACGGCATCGTCCGTAACGGCCAGCTGGGTTCGGCCGTGCAGGAGGTCGGCCGCTCCAAGGGTATGCTGGCCGGAATGCGGGCCGTCACCTTCAAGGATCCCGATGGCCAGGAGGTGGACCTGAGCCGCTTCCTGGGCGAGGATGAGTCCGAGGCCCAGGAGGAGCAGGACGAGAGCGTCCAGGCTGCCTCTGCTGCGGCTGAAGTGGCCGACCAGCTCTCCCAGGATCAGGAGTAGCTTTTTCAAAGCAGCGAACAGGGCCGCACCCAGTGGCGAAACAGCCTGGGTGCGGCCCTGTCGTAGCGGTTGCGCAAAGAGCAGAAAGACTGTGGACGCGTCGATTGCGGGGGCTACTCTCAATACAGATACGTTTATCGAAGGAGACAGGGTGAACAACTCATTGGCAACCAGTCCTGTGATGGAGGAGGGGGAGGCCCCTACGCCGACCGATCCCATCTTCAACCGACTGCTCAAGGACAGGATCATCTGGCTGGGGGACGAGGTCAAGGACGCCAACGCCAACGTCATCTGCGCACAGATGCTGATGCTGGCGGCCGAGGATCCCAAGAAGGATATCTGGCTCTATATCAACTCGCCTGGCGGCTCCATTACGGCCGGCATGGCCATCTACGACACCATGCAGCTGATCGAGCCCGACGTGGCTACGGTCGCGGTCGGCATGGCTGCTTCCATGGGCCAGTTCCTGCTTTCTAGC
The DNA here is from genome assembly GCF_016101585.1 of Bifidobacterium polysaccharolyticum. Lineage (GTDB taxonomy): Bacteria > Actinomycetota > Actinomycetes > Actinomycetales > Bifidobacteriaceae > Bombiscardovia > Bombiscardovia polysaccharolytica. The sequence goes on along the minus strand of NZ_JACFQG010000001.1, from coordinate 416,996 downwards.
GGGGCCAAGGGCAAGCGCTTCGTCACCTCCCATGCGCGGGTGCTCATGCATCAGCCCTCGGGCGGTGTCGGAGGCACGGCCACTGATGTCAGGATCAACGCCGAGCTGATCATGGACATGAAGCGTACACTCTCCCAGTTGACAGCCGAGCAGACTGGCCACACCCTGGAAGAGATCTACCGGGACAACGAATACGATCACTGGTTCACGGCCCAGCAGGCCCTGGAGTATGGCTTCGTCGACCGGATCGTGACCACCCACGGCACTATGACCGCGGATCAAGGGAAGTGAGCACTCCATATGGCATCTGAAGAAGCGCAATTCGTAGCTCGGGCCCGTCGACTGGCAGGCCCTCGCGGCCTGGCCGCTGTGCCCACCGACCGCTATGTGCTGCCGCAGTTCGAGGAGCGCACCCCATACGGCTACAAGCGCCAGGACCCCTACACCAGGCTCTTCGACGACAGGATCATCTTCATGGGCGTCCAGGTGGATGACACTTCATCGGACGACATTATGGCCCAGCTCCTGGTTCTGGAGAGCCAGGATCCCAATCGCGACGTGATCATCTACATCAACTCGCCGGGGGGATCCATGACGGCCATGACCGCCATCTATGACACAATGCAGTACATCAAGCCCGATGTACAGACTGTCTGCCTGGGCCAGGCTGCTTCGGCCGCTGCAGTTCTCCTGGCGGCAGGCACCAAGGGCAAGCGCTTGATCCTGCCCAACGCCCGTGTGCTGATTCATCAGCCGGCCATGGAGCAGGACTTCGGCAAGGCCACCGAGATCGAGATCCAGGCCAAGGAGATGCTGCGCATGCGCACCTGGCTGGAGGAGACCCTGGCCAAGCACACCGGTCAGGATGTGGAAAAGATCCGCAAGGACATCGAGGTGGACACCATTCTGACCGCCCAGCAGGCCAAGGACTACGGGATGGTGGACGAGGTCCTGGAGCACCGCAATTAGCTCCGGTGACTGCGCGTATGATTGATTGTCCGGATGGCGGCGGGCCCCTGGGACCCACGGCCTCCGGACGTTTTTGGCATCATGGACGATGCCAGTCAAATTTGATTTTGCCGATCCTTGCGGATTCTCCGGGAAGGGAGAGCCATGGGCCGTGTGGTCAGCTACAATGACGGACTGAATCGCTGCGAGTTCTGCGGCAAGGATGAGCATCAGGTGCGCCGCCTGGTCAAGGGTCCTTCCTGCGCCATCTGCGACGAATGCATACGTCTATGCGCCCAGATCATTCAGGAGGACATGGCCAAGGACGCTGCCGACCAGCGGGTGACCCTGCCTGCACCCTCAAAGATATTCGCCTATCTAAACCGGTATGTCATCGGTCAGGAGGCCGCCAAGCGCACGCTGTCGGTGGCGGTCTACAACCACTACAAACGCGTTAACATGGACCTGGGCGACCGTGGGCGTGCTGCAGACACTGCGTTTGAGCGCAAAGGTGCGGTCCCACGCGTCCAAGTGGACAAGTCCAACATCCTGCTTATGGGCCCCACCGGCGTGGGCAAGACCTACCTGGCGCGGACACTGGCCACCATCATGAACGTTCCCTTCGTCATTGTGGATGCCACCAGCCTGACCGAGGCGGGGTATGTAGGCGAGGACGTGGAATCCGTCCTGCAGGGGCTGCTCCAGGCTGCCGACGGCAACATGGACCTGGCCCAGCGGGGGATTATCTACATTGATGAGATCGACAAGATCGCCAGAAAATCGGGGGAGAACACCTCCATCACCCGGGACGTGTCCGGCGAGGGGGTCCAGCAGGCCCTTCTCAAGATCATCGAGGGCACCCAGGCCCGCGTGCCGGTACAGGGTTCGCGGCGGCATGGTGATGTCCGCACGGTCATCATGGATACGTCCAATATCCTCTTCATCTGCGGCGGCGCCTTCGTCGGTCTTGAGGAGATTGTTCGTCGGCGGCTGGGCCTGCGGGAGAGCGGATTCTCGGCTGCTCAGGGGACTGACAGAGTGCCCGACGACCGGGTCATGAGCCAGGTCAGGGCCGAGGATCTGGAACAGTTTGGCTTGCTTCCCGAGTTTGTGGGGCGGTTGCCGGTCATCTCCACCCTGGAGCCCCTGGGCGTCGATGAGTTGCGGAGAGTGCTGACCGAACCGGACAATGCCTTGGTCGATCAGTACCGGCGCATGTTCCTGGATGACGGGGCTGATCTGATCTTCACGGATGCCGCCTTAGATCGGGTTGCGGCCGTCGCCCTGGAGCGCAAGGTCGGCGCCCGAGGCTTGCGAGGAATCATTGAGCACACCCTTGAGGCGACCATGTTCGAGCTGCCAGACAGGACGGATGTTTCCCGTGTTGTGGTGGATGCCGATGCCGTGGACGGGACGGGATCGCCCCGGTATGAGACCGGGCAGGGCGTGGCCACAGCTGCTGGTCGTCGATTGGCTTGACCCCGCCACGATGAGCCCCGCTGTTGACCGGGCCCGATAGGATGATCATTGTTGCCGGAAGGGAGGCCCCATGGGTGCTCGTAGCGCTGTCGTAGTCACGCACAGCAGGGTCCGGGCAAGCGGCCACCTGGTGAACGAGGTCGAGCAGCAGTTGCGCCGGGACGGGTTTCGCGTTTCAATCGTCGACAACATTGCCGCCCCGGAATTCGGCAGCCCCAGTCAGAAGGTGGCCGACGACACCGAGATTGTCATTGTTCTGGGTGGTGATGGGACCATTCTGCGGGCTGCAGAGCTGGTCAAGGGCACCCAGGTGCCCATTTTGGGGGTCAACCTGGGCCATGTGGGATTCCTGGCAGAGTTCGAGAGCTTCCAGATAGGGGAGGCCATTCGTCGGGTGGCTGATCATGACTATTCCATCGACGAACGCATGGTGGCCCATGTGGACCTGTGGATACCTGGGGCCGATCGACCACTGAGCGACTGGGCCCTCAACGACATGACCCTGGAACGATATGATCGGGGCAAGATGATCGAGGTATCGGTCCGAGTGGACGATGTGGAGATGAGCTCCTTCGGCTGCGACGGCATGATTGTGGCCACCCCAACCGGATCGACGGCCTATGCCTTTTCGGTAGGCGGGCCCATCGTCTGGCCGGATGCGCAGTCGTTGCAGATGGTGCCCATTGCTGCCCATGCCCTTTTTGCCCGATCCCTGATCATCGGTCCAAAGTCGCAATTCACCCTGGATGTCCTGAGTGATTCCCAGTCGGCCGGTTGGATTTGCAACGACGGGCGCCGTCAGCGGCCAGTGCCCAAGCGGTCCCGTATTGTGGTGCGACAGTCCCATGACATCCTGAGGCTGGCCAGGCTGTCCGGGGTGCCCTTCACCAGACGGCTGGTCTCCAAGTTCGACCTGCCTGTGGTCGGCTGGAGGGAGCAGCATCGCCCTTCGGCGGCTGCGAACGGGCAGGATCAGGGGGAGCTGCCGGAGTCCAATAAGGAGCACTGATGTTGGAAGAGCTGGAAGTACGAGACCTGGGTCCCATCCATCATGCCCTGCTACGCCCTGCTGCTGGCATGACGGCCATCACCGGGGAGACCGGGGCTGGCAAGTCCATGCTGCTCAACGCCATCAGACTGATCTCAGGGTCCGCTGCCCGTCCGCAGTTGGTGTCTCCCGGAGCACGCGAGTCCTGGGTACAGGGGATTTTTGATGCTGGAGCGGCAGGAGCCGAGAATCCAGTGACCGCTGCCGTAACCGAGGCTGGCCTGCCCGTGGAGGATGAGGGACAGATCTTCCTGGCCCGAACCATGCCAGTCAAGGGGCGTTCCCGTGCCGCTCTGAACGGTAGGACGGCCCCTCGTGGCCTGCTGGAGGAGGTGGCTGGGATGCTGGTCACTGTTCATGGCCAGGCGGATCAGATGCGTATGGCCAGTCCGGCCCGGCAGCGCGAATTTCTGGATGCCTATGCCGGTGACGGCCCGCAGCTGGAGGCTTTTTCCAAGGCCTTCAGGCAGTACCGACAGGCTCAGGACCATCTGGAGGAGCTGCGTAACCAGCAGTCCGGCGCGATGGCCCAAGCTGATTATCTTCGTGAATCCATTGCCCGGATTGACCGCGTTGGCCCTCATTCCGGGGAGGATCGTGAACTCAAGGCCCAGCGGGACCGGATTGAGCATGCTGCCCAGATCAGTCAGGGAGTCATGTCTGCGCTGTCTGCTTTGGACTCCGGCCAAATCGACCCTGATGCTGACGCACCATCGGCCACGGCACTGGTCGAACGGGCCATTGCCGCTTTGGAAGGCATCGGTGTGGAGGGGGTCTTTCAGGAGTCGGCCCAGCGGCTGCGGTCGATGAATGCCGATCTGTCTGATCTGGTCTTCACCCTGAGTAGCCAATTGGATGACGAAGGCCAGGAGGGCGATCTGGACAAGATCAACGCCCGGATTCACGATTTGGATGAGCTGACCCGACGCTGGGGACCAGATATCGACGACGTTCTGGCCTGGCGCAAGAAGGCTGCGTTTGAGCTTGAAGACATGGATGCCTCACCCGAGAAGCTGGAGGAGCTTCAAGGACAGGTTGAGCAGCTTCGCGGGAGCGCCTTGAAAGCGGCACGGAAACTGTCAGCGTCGCGGGGCAAGGCTGCACGAAGACTGAGCGAACTTGTCGATGGCGAATTGCACTCCCTGGCCATGTCGGGCGCCGGGCTGGAGATCCGCGTCAGGCCACGCCAGGACCAGGACATGGACGGGCATGGTCTGGACCAGATCGACTTTCTCTTCAGGCCATATCCCGGTTCGGACCTTCTGCCCATGGGTAAGAGCGCCTCGGGCGGCGAACTCAGCAGGCTCATGCTGGCCCTGGAGCTGGTGGCCGCCGAAAGCCGGATTTCATCGGGGCCTGACGGTTCTGGTCATGGGCAAGCTAGCCTTGATTCCCAGGTTGGCGACCCAACGATGACCTTCATCTTCGACGAAGTGGACGCTGGTGTCGGCGGTCGGGCTGCCGTGGAGCTGGGTCATCGTCTGGCCCGATTGGCTGTCACCGCCCAGGTGATTGTGGTCACCCACCTGCCGCAGGTGGCTTCCTGGGCCGATCGACAGTTCGTCGTGGCCAAAGGACGTGAAGGTGGCGATGCTGTAGAGACCCTGGTCCGCCAGGTAGAGGGCGAAGACAGAGAGCGGGAGATCGCCCGGATGCTGGCTGGCAGCGAGTCTACGACCTCCCTGAAGCACGCTCGGGAGCTTCTGACCTCCAGCAGGCTCCAGGCCCGATAGGTCTGGTTGCCGTCTACGCTTTGTCGTGCCAACGTTCGTCAATTTAGTGACTTTGACAAGTCTTGGCGACATCGCTGCCTTTTGCGGCCTTGCCACTGCATGCTCGACATCCGTCATTCCGTTGCTTTTCATTTTGATGCTTTGACTGTACTCATTCGGCTGTTGGTGGCCGTGCGGTACGATCATGTTGGATTTTTCGTTGAGTACACCGTGTCCGTCCTTGGCTTGAGTAATGTTGCGGCGACCCGATTCTGATGGCCGTTTGCCTTTACCCGTGATTGGCCAGCAGATCAGCACTACAGACCGTTTCTATCGAATCTTGAATCACGTAGACAGAAGATCAGCGACAGGCTTGTCTTCATGGCCAAACTGTTATAGTGTATACATGAACACCGGCACAGCTCAGCCAGGGTCGTGCCGACTATCAATGAAAGGGGCTTGGATGAAGCTGATCATCTCATCCCTGTCCGGACAGCCGATTTATCGGCAGATCGAGGACCAGATACGTTCGGCCATCCTGACCGGAGACCTGCAAGCGGGGGAGGGGCTGCCTTCCCTGCGACATCTCTCGCAGGAGCTCAGGGTGTCCGTGCTGACCGTGACCCGCGCCTATACCGAACTCGCTCAAGAGGGTTTGGTGGAAAACATCCAAGGCAAGGGGACCTTCGTGACCGACAGCGGAGACAAGGTCATGCGGCAGCATCTGGAGGACCGTGTGCAGTCCCTGCTGGGCGAGGCGGTCGACACGGCTCGTCGGGCCGGCATGGAGCCGGACCGGATTCGCGGCCTGCTCGACGGCCTGCTTGGCAACAGGGTTTCTGCACCCGCGTCCGAACAAGGAAAGGAATAGCAGTATGCGTGCATCACCGCCGATGACAACTTCTGGTGAAGAGGTCGACTATGCCCTGCGCGTCAGCGACCTGGGGAAAAGCTACGTCAAGGCTGACGGCACGGGTTTCCGCCTGCACCAGGTCACCATGGACCTGCCCATGGGCTACATCATGGGATTGATAGGCCCCAACGGCGCAGGCAAATCCACCCTGATCCGGCTCTTGCTGAATATGATCCGCCGAGACAACGGAGAAATCAGTATTCTGGGCCGTGATCCCTTGAGCCAGGAGGAGGAGGTCAAAGCAGACCTGGGTGTGGTCTTCGATTCCATTTATTTCCTAGAGACATGGAAGGTCAAGGCCGTCGAGCCAGTGATGGCACCCATGTATCCCTCCTGGAACAGTGATCGTTATCAGGATTATCTGCATCGGTTCGGTCTACAAGAAAACCGCAGAATCGGCAAGCTTTCCCGTGGCATGCAGATGAAGCTGATGCTGGCCGTTGCCCTCAGTCACGATGCAAGGCTCTTGATTCTGGATGAACCCACCAGCGGCCTGGATGTCCTGTCCAGAGACGAGCTCATGGATATTCTGCTGGACTACATCGGTGACGGTCGTCACTCGGTGCTTTTCTCCACTCACATCACCGCAGATCTTGAACGGGTGGCTGACTTCGTTACCTATATCAATCGGGGATCGATTTTCTACACTGGCCCCAAGGATGAACTGCTGGAGGCTTTTCAGGTTGTGAGAGGGGGACCGGACGATCTGGCTAGAGCGCAAATGCCGCATCTGATGGGCCTGCAGCGTTCCGCCATCGGTTTCGAGGCCCTGGTGCCCACTGAACACGTGAAGGATTTTCTGGCATCGGCTTCCCCTGCAGCCGTGGAGCTTTCAGAGGGCCGCTACCTGGTGGAGCGGGCCGACTTTGACAACATCATCAGACTGACCGCGGGCTCACCTGCTGCGGCCGACAAAAATAAGGAGGTGGAGTCATGAGGGCGATAGCAAAGCAGATCAGGTTGGACATGCAACGTTGCAGCGGAGGCACCGGCGGTTATTGGCCGGGTGTGCTGCTCCTCATTGCTGCACCACTGGCAGGAGTCGTCCTGAAGGGCGTTCTGGTCGTAACCGGCCACAACCAGGACGGAAATATAGACTTGGTAAGTGGATTAGTCACAGGTTTCTGCGTTGCAGGTGCTGCCGCCATGCAAATTCAATTATTCATTGAATTTTCCTCTTCAGCAACGCGTCTGAATGGCATTGTGCCTATTTCGCGTGATCATCAGGTGCTGGGACGCTATTCGGCTGTTATGCTACTGGTCCTGGCTCAATGCTGCAGTTTCGCGATCTATTTGCGGATAGCTGGAGGTCAGCCTTGGAAGGGTTCGGATCCTTGGCAGGCTGCGACCCTGTTTACCTTGGCTATCTTCGTGTTGGAAATGCTGCTTTTTGCCTTGGCTGCCCCAATTTTCTACTGGCTTGAGCCGGTAAAAGCCTTAAGGGCCCTGTTGGTGCTTTTCGCTCTTATTGCCCTAGTCGGTATTGTCTTGGCGTGGCTACCAATGGACTGGGAACCCTCATGACCAAGCTGGGGCGTTTTCTTACGGGGGACCTGTGGAAACCTGTAACCCTTGGTCTGGCCATAGTCCTGTTGGCGAACCTGGTCTCAGCAGGCGTTTCCAGCAGGGTCTACGCACGCAGGGAGATTGATTGATGTCAGACTTTCAATCTGGCAGTGATTACGGTGACCTTTGTCCTCGCAGTCCTGGGTCAGGCTTCAGGACCGCATGACCGCACGGCGGACGTAGTCGGACATGTCCCCGGGATCGATGCAGTCCTGGAAGCGCACAGGTGCGTTTTCCAGGGCGCGCAGAGCCTTGGGGGGCCTGGTGTCGGTGGCCTCGGCCAGGATGTCCATGCAGTCGAAGTCACTTTCCGGTGTCTCCAGGCCCAGGGACTGGCAGACCACCCTAGGGAACTTGTAGGGGCTTGCTGTGGACAGCAGCACCCGGGGTACGGCAGGATTCCTGTCGGTCTGGCCGGTCATGACCTGGTAGCCGCAGGCCGTGTGCGGATCGATCAGGTATCCCCGGTCCTCCCAGCAGTCGCTGATGGCTGAGGCCACCTGGTCCTCGTCGGCCCAGCCACAGGAGAAAAGCCCGCGGATTCTGGTCATCAAGGCCTCAGGCACCTGGTAGCGTCCCGTGGACTCCAAATCGGCCATAAGCGAGGCAATCAGTATGGTGTCGCCGTCGGCCATGTAATAGAGCATCCGTTCCAGGTTGGAGGAAATCAGGATGTCCATGCTGGGGGAGGTGGTGGTGTAGAAGGGACGGTTGCGGTCATAGACACCTGTGGTCAGGAAGTCGTTGAGGACCCGGTTGCGGTCCGAGGCCACGGTCAGACGGGCCACCGGAAGGCTCATCATCTTGGCATAGTATCCGGCCAGCACATCGCCGAAGTTCCCGGTGGGCACACAGAACTCGACCGGATCCCCGGGTCTGATCACCCCTCGTTCCATCAGGGAGCCATAGGCCCGGAAGTAATAGACGACCTGCGGTGCCAGGCGGCCCACATTGATGGAGTTGGCCGATGAGAGAACGGTCGAGGCTTTCTCTTCCAGTTCACCAGCCAGGTCGGCGTCGGCAAAGATGGATTTGACTGCGGACTGGGCATCGTCGAAATTGCCCCGAACTGCGCAGACCTGTAGGTTGCCGCCCTGCTGGGTGACCATCTGCAGGCGCTGGATCTGACTGACCTTGCCCTGTGGGTAGAAGACGGTGATGCCCGTGCCCGGCGCGTCTGCGAATCCGGCCAGCGCCGCCTTGCCTGTGTCTCCGGAAGTGGCCGTAAGCACCATGATTCGCTCATCATCGTCTCCGGCCAGCGCCATCAGTCTTGGCAAAAGCTGCAGGGCCACGTCCTTGAAGGCCGAAGTGGGCCCGCGGAAGAGCTCCAGTACGAAGTCGTTACCGCCCAGGTCCACCAGAGGGGTGATTGCCGTATCGGACCACTGTTCTCCATAGGCTGCGTCCAGGCAGGAGTCCAGCTGAGCGGAAGAGTAATCACTCAGCAGTCTCGAAAGGACCAGTTTGGCTGTGCCCTTGTAGTCCAGACCGGCGACCGATGCAGTGTCGATGGTCTCAGCGTCCAGTTCATCGCTGACATAGAGTCCGCCGTCAGGAGCCAGGCCTCGTCTGATGGCCTGCTTGGACTGCAGTTGCTCCTTGCCGCCTCGGGTGCTGTGGTATGTGCTCATGGTTGCCTGCCCCTCCGCCATGTCGCCGAACAGATCATTACCAAGGCATTCTACCCCGTACAGGAGTCCGAACCATGGCCTTGCTCGGCTCGCGGAGGAAACCGTCTATGGACGCCACGGCCTGCCAGGGGTTGGCATGGCGTACAGTATTGCCCACCAGCCCTGTATCCGTGGCTGGACCTTATAGACAAAGGAGTGACCCATGGTCGAAGAGAACCCGGTACAGCAATCCTACGATGTCCTGAACTCTTCGATCTCGCAGGTGGATCCGGAGATCGCTGCACTGCTGGATGGAGAGTTGGAGCGCCAACGCGGTGGTCTGGAGATGATCGCCTCAGAGAACTTCGTGCCCAAGGCCGTCTTGCAAGCCCAGGGATCCGTGCTGACCAACAAGTATGCCGAGGGCTATCCAGGCAGACGTTACTACGGCGGATGCGAGTGGGTGGATCAGGTCGAGAACCTTGCCCGGGACCGCGCCAAGGCTCTGTTCGGCGCCGAGTACGCCAATGTCCAGCCTCATTCGGGCGCACAGGCCAACGCCGCCGTCTATCAGGCCCTGATCAAGCCCGGCGACACCGTGCTGGGCCTGGCCCTGGATCATGGCGGCCATCTGACCCACGGTATGAAGATCAACTTCTCCGGACGTTTTTACCATGCCGAATCCTACGGGGTCGATCCGAAGACCTTCCGCATCGAGCCCGAGATCATCCGCCAGCGGGCCTTGGAAACCCATCCAGCCCTGATTATCGGCGGATGGAGCGCTTATCCGCGTATTGAGGACTTCGCAGCCATGAAGGAAATTGCCGACGAGGTAGGTGCCAAGTTCTGGGTGGATATGGCCCACTTTGCGGGTATGGTGGCAGCCGGCCTGCACCCCAGCCCGGTGCCCTATGCCGATGTGGTCTCCTCCACGGCCCACAAGACCCTGGGCGGACCTCGGTCCGGCTTCATCCTGGCCCGTCAGGAATATGCCAAGAAGCTCAACTCCTCGGTCTTCCCCGGCAACCAGGGCGGCCCGCTTATGCATGTGATCGCTGCCAAGGCTGTGGCCTTCAAGCTGGCAGGAACGCCTGAATTCAAGGAACGCATGGAGCGCACCCTGGAGGGTGCGAAGATCCTGGCTGAACGCCTGATGGCCAAGGATGTGGCCGACAACGGTATCACCGTGCTCACTGGAGGTACGGATGTCCACCTGGTCATGGTGGATTTGCGCAACAGCGAGATGGACGGCCGCCAGGGGGAGGACCTGCTGGCCAAGATCGGCATCACTGTCAACCGCAATACAGTACCTTTCGATCCTCGCCCGGCCTCTGTGGCCTCCGGTCTGCGCATCGGGACTTCCGCCCTGGCTACTCGCGGATTCGGCCCGGCTCAGTACGAGGAGGTGGCCGACGTGATCGGCACAGCGCTGGCCCAGGGTCCCCAGGCGGATCTGGATGCTCTCAAGGCCCGGGTGGACCGGCTGGTTGAGGCCTTCCCGCTCTATCCTGAGCTGGACCAGACCCACTGATTGGCCCTTGGAGGAGGGAGGTGCAGCAATGCCCTCCCTCCTCCTGTCATCATTGCCCTCACTGAGGGTTACAATCGGTACAGAATATGGGTCTGGCTGACCCGCGAGGGCGAAAGGATCTGACGAACATGAGTGAAAACGAGAACTCCAATCGTCAGGGTGTGTTCGATCGGGTCTGTGCCATGGCCGATGCAGCGGCTGTTGCACAAGCAGGTCTGGCAGGCATGACCGGCCAGGCCAGGAACGCTCTCTTGCTGGCCCTGGCCGATGCACTGATCGACCAGGCCGATCAGATTGCAGCAGTCAACGAGCAGGACTGCACGCAGGCTTTTGAAGAAGGAATGAGCGCCGGTCTGATCGATCGTCTGCGCTTGGACAAGGTTCGTATCGCGGATGCCGCCAGCGGCGTGCGCATGGTGGCCGGGCTGACCGATCCCCTGGGCGAGGTGGTTCGCGGCCATGACATGCCCAACGGCATGCGGCTCAATCAGGTGCGGGTTCCCTTGGGCGTGGTGGCCATGATTTATGAGGCCCGACCCAATGTCACCATCGATGTGGTGGCCCTCTGCCTCAAATCTGGCAATGCGGCCCTTCTGCGAGGGGGTCACGCGGCTGAACGCACCAATCACGCCCTTGTGGAGCTGATAGGCGGGGTACTTCGTGAGCAGGGATTGGATCCGGATCTGGTGGCTTCCGTAGACAGATACGGTCGCGAAGGGGCCCAGGCTCTGATGAAGGCACGCGGTCATATTGATCTGCTAGTGCCCAGAGGTGGCCGAGGGCTGATCCGCAGCGTAATAGAGCAGGCCACCGTGCCCACCATCGAGACCGGGGCTGGCAATGTCCATATTTATGTGGATCGCTCGGTGGATATGGATCAGGCCATTCCCATCATCGTCAACGCCAAGACCCAGAGGGTGGGCGTCTGCAACGCCGCTGAAAAACTGATCGTCCACAGGGATGTGGCCGCTGAGTTCCTGCCACGTGTTGCGCAAGCGCTGACCCAGGCCCAGGTCGAGTTGCACCTGGACGCGGTCTCCATGGACATCCTGGCCGGGCATGGTCTGCCAGAAGAACTGCTGGTTCGCGCTGAGGAAGCCGACTGGGACCGTGAGTATCTGGATTTGAAAATGGGGGTGCGCGTGGTGGACTCCCTTGACCAGGCAATCGAGCACATCAACCGTCACTCCACCGGCCATACCGAGGCCATCCTGGCCCGGGATTATGAGGCTGTTGAGGAGTTCTCCCGTCGCGTGGATTCAGCTGTGATCATGGTCAACGCCTCAACGCGATTCACCGATGGAGGCATGTTCGGCATGGGCGCCGAGCTGGGCATCTCCACCCAGAAGCTGCATGCTCGAGGACCCATGGGTCTGCAGGAGCTGACCACCACCAAGTGGATTGGCTACGGCAGGGGGCAGGTGCGGCCGTGAACGAGAAGATTGAAGAGCTCTTCCAACGCGAGCACGACAATCCGCGCATCTGGCTGAGGGTGGCTTCAGAGCGGCTGAGCCTGCTGCGGTACGTCTTTCTGGTCCAAATCGAGGACGGCATCCCGGATGCAGATCAGCGCTCCTGCCTGGAGTACGCCGATGCGGTCCTGATTGGCTGGCCCGACGAACATGCCGATGATGTATATGACCTGGACCAGGACCAGCTCAACAAGGTCAGGCATGACATCACCGTCATGGAGGAGCGGGTTCCTGTCTTCCGCAAACAGGAGCAGGAGGGGCGCATCGCCGATCTGTCTGATTCATTGGTAGCCATCACTGGATGCGTGGCCCAGGTCCGTCGAGCCTACCAGCCAGGCTTTCCCCTGCCCACCTATTCCGAGATCCGCCGTGTGGTTCAGGAAGAGTGGAATGCCGATATGGAGCGGATTGATCCCGACAGGGTCAACCCCAGCGCCGAGCAGATGCGCCAGGAGGCCGAGTCCGAAAACGAGGAGAACGCCTCGGAAGCCAGACGGGAGGGCGAGCAGGCGTGAACCGGATGATGTCTGAACTGTCCAAGGAGGGGGAGTCTGGGCAGGAGCCATCAGATATTGATCGGGCCTGTGGGCCATCCCACCATAACCGTCGACCTCGGGTGGGAATCATGGGCGGCACCTTCGACCCCATCCATAATGGCCACTTGGTGGCTGCCTCGGAGGTGGCCTGGGTCTACGACCTGGATGAGGTCATCTTTGTGCCTACCGGCCGCCCGGCCTTCAAACTGAACAAGACGGTGACCAATGCCGAGGACCGCTATCTGATGACCGTGATCGCCACGGCCTCAAACCCCAAGTTCACGGTCTCCAGGGTGGACATTGAGCGTCCTGGCATCACCTATACTGTGGACACCCTGCGCGACATCAAGCGGATGCGCCCCGACAGCGATCTCTTCTTCATCACCGGGGCGGATGCCGTGGCCGAGATCATGCGTTGGAAGGATGCTAACCGGATGTGGGATCTGGCCAAGTTCGTGGCCGTCTCCCGACCCGGCTACTCCTCCAGCCTGGACAACCTTCAGGTGCCTGCTCAGCGGGTGGATACCTTGGAGATTCCGGCCCTGTCCATCTCGTCCACGGACGTGCGCCGTCGCTCGGCCCGGGGTATGCCGGTCTGGTACCTGGTCCCGGATGGGGTGGTGCAGTATATCAACAAGCACGGGCTCTACCGTTCGGCTTCCTGAGCTTCGTATACCGTCGGACTCGCCAACACGAACTGCCCTGCTGTGTCAGCGCGCGCCATTATTATGGAGGCTGTCCGCTTCAGCGAAAACAACGTTTGGAGATATGGTGAGCGCGATACTCAAAGGCAGACCAGGAAAAAATCTCATACTTGTCACAGGCCGGACCCATCCCAGACTCGCGGCGGACGTGGCCGATCAACTCGGCATTGACGTCCTGGAGACGACAGCATACGACTTTGCCAACGGTGAGATGTATGTGCGTTATACGGAGTCGGTGCGTGGAGCCGATGTCTTCGTTTTGCAGACCCACTCCGACCCGGTCAACAAGTCCATCATGGAGCAGCTGATCATGATCGATGCCCTCAAGAGGGCATCGGCGCGGTCCATCACCGCTGTCTGCCCACTCCTGGGCTACTCCCGTCAGGACAAGAAGCATCTGGGCCGTGAGCCCATCTCCTGCCGGCTCATGTTCGACCTGCTCAAGGCAGCCGGCGCGGACCGAATCATGTCGGTGGACCTGCACGCCGCCCAGTCCCAGGGCTTCTTCGACGGGCCTGTGGATCACCTGATTGCCATGCCCGTGTTGGTGGACTATGTGCGCGACCGGATGGATCTGTCCAAGGTGGCCGTGGTCTCTCCCGATGCGGGCCGCATCCGGGTGGCCGAGCAGTGGGCCCAGCGTCTGGGAGGTGTGCCCCTGGCCTTCATCCACAAGACCCGTGACATCACCCAGCCCAACAAGGCTGTGGCTCACCGGGTGGTGGGCGACGTGCGCGGCCTGGACTGCGTGCTGGTGGACGACCTGATCGACACTGGTGGCACCATTGCCGAGGCCTGCAACGTGCTGGATGAGGCTGGGGCCAACTCCATCACTATCGTGGCCACCCATGGCGTCATGTCCGGACCCGCCGTGGAGCGGCTCAAGTCCTGCAAGGCCAAGGAGGTCATTCTGACCGATACGGTTCCCATTCCCCAGGAGAAGCGCTGGGATGGCCTGACCGTTCTGTCCATCGCCCCCCTGCTGGCCTCGGCCATCAAGGCGGTCTTCGAGGACGGCTCGGTGGCCCGCCTCTTCGACACGTATCCAGCTCATCATGGTCAGGGCTTCCTCTTCGCTTAAAGCCTTGCCTGCCTGGCATGGCGTGGCGTAATCGTCCGGCTGTGGCATAATGAACCTGGCGGGGCCTGAAGGGCTCCGTCTTTCCCCCATGGTGTAAAGGCAGCACACGGGTCTTTGGAACCCTTAGTCTTGGTTCGAATCCAGGTGGGGGAGCTTACGCTCGCCGATTCCGGTCGGAGACGGCCTCCTTGGGGTCGGTGACCAACCGAAAGGAACTGTCTTGGCAGTCAAGAAGATCGAAACCTGGCTCACCGACATGGACGGCGTGCTGGTGCACGAGAACACGGCCCTGCCCGGCGCTGCCGAATTCATCGACACCCTCAAGCGCAATAACCGCCAGTATCTGGTGCTGACCAACAATCCCATCTACACCCCTCGCGACCTTTCGGCCCGCCTTGGTCGTTCGGGTATCGATGTGCCTGAAGACCGGATCTGGACCTCAGCCTTGGCTACAGCCGACTTCGTGTCTCGGACTATGCCGCGGGGATCGGCCTATGTGATTGGTGAGGCCGGGCTGACCACAGCCTTGCACGAGGCCGGGTTCATTCTTTCCGATATCAACCCGGACTATGTGATTCTGGGCGAGACCCGAACCTACTCCTTTGAGTCCATCACCACAGCTATCCGCTTGATTCTGGGCGGGGCCCGTTTCATCTGCACCAACCCGGACGCCACAGGCCCCAGCGAGAACGGTGTCCTGCCTGCGGCGGGAGCCGTCGCAGCTCTGGTGACCAAGGCCACCAACCGGGAGCCCTACTTTGTGGGCAAGCCCAATCCCATTATGTTCCGCACGGCTCTAAACAGGGTGGGTGGCCACTCCGAGACCACGGCCATGATTGGCGACCGTATGGATACTGATGTGGTGGCCGGAGTTGAGGCTGGCCTGAACACCTTCCTGGTGCTGACAGGCATCACTACACGATCTGAGGTGGAAACCTTCCCCTACCGCCCTGACCAGGTGGTGGACTCCATTCAGGATCTGATCGACATCGCCGAGAGCGGGGTGGTGGAGTTTTGAGCGGCGGGCAGACGCTGACCGCTGGCATCATTCTGGCTGCAGGCGAGGGCACTCGTATGCGCTCGGCCCATCCCAAGGTTCTGCACACCCTGGCCGGCAAGACTTTCTTGCAGCGGGTCATGACTTCGGTGACTGCTCTGAATCCCGAGCTGACGGCTGTGGTAGTTCATCATCAGGCCGACCTGGTGGCGCAGGCTGCACGCTCTTACGATTCGCAGGTGCGCATCGTGCGTCAGGACAGCCGACCGGGTACGGGACGCGCGGTCCAGTGCGCCGTGGATCAGCTGGATGGAGAACTTCGACACGACGGTCAGGTGCTGATCGTCGCCTCCGACATGCCCCTGTTGGACGCAGACACGTTGCATCGTCTGCTCGACTATCATGTCAGCTCCGGCGACGGCGCCACCGTGCTGACAGTAAATCTGGACGATCCCACCGGATACGGTCGCATCATTCGTGACCAGGATGGACGGGTTCTGCGCATCGTCGAACAGCGGGATGCCACCGGCACCGAGCTGGCCGTCAAGGAAGTCAACACCTCTGTTTACGTCTTCGAGGCTGACCTGCTCCGACAGGCAGTCCGCGGCCTGGACGACAGCAACGCCCAGGGGGAGTTCTATCTGACCGATGCCTTGGAGACTGCTCGTCGCCTGGGCAGGGTCGGGGCCTTCGCCGCTCCTGATCCGCTCAAGGTTGAAGGGGTCAACGACAGGATTCAGTTGGCCGATCTGGCTAAGGCCCATAACCTGCGGGTCTGCCAGGAGTTCATGCGCCAGGGGGTGACCATCCTGGACCCATCCACCACCTGGATTGAGGACGACGTGGTCATCCAGCGGGATGCCGTCATTCTTCCCGGCTGCTTCCTGCAGGGTCATACCGAGATCGCCTCGGATGCCGTCATCGGCCCATATACCACCCTGATCGATGCGATCGTGGAGCCGCAGGCCAAGGTTGAGCGCTCCCGCGTGCAGGAGACCCGGATTGGAGCCCGGGCCAACATCGGCCCCTGGACCTATCTAAGGGCTGGCAACATCCTTGCCGAGGACACCAAGGCCGGGGCCTTCGTCGAGATGAAGAAGGCCACCATTGACCACGGGACCAAGGTTCCCCATCTTTCCTATGTAGGGGATGCGCACATAGGCCACGACAGCAACGTGGGTGGCGGATCCATCACGGCCAACTACGATGGCGTGCATAAGAACCGGACCGAGATTGGGTCGGAAGTGCACGTGGGCGCAGGGAATCTCTTCGTAGCTCCGGTCCAGGTGGGCGACGGAGTCACGACCGGAGCCGGTTCGGTCATCCGCCATCCGGTGGAAGACGGGGCCATGGTTTATTCCACTAATGACCAGCATCAGGTTCCGGACTGGAAGCCCGCCTGGGAACGGTAACCATGACAGCATCTGCTTCACAACGAGGAAAGGCGTGACAAGTGCCAGCATTGCAGGAATCCATCGACGCGGTCCGGGTGGCCGCTCGGGCTGCCAACGATGTCAAGGCCATGGATATCGTGGCCTTCGACGTCTCCCAACCCATTGCCATCACCGACATCTTCATGGTGGCCACCGGTAGCAACGAACGTCAGGTTCTGGCCATCGCCGAGGAGGTGGAGAAGCAGCTTCATCTGCAAAAGAATCTGGACCCGCGCTCTCGGGAAGGCGTCCAGGAGGCTCAGTGGGTTCTGCTGGACTACGGTGACTTCGTCATCCACATCATGCACAAACAGGCCCGAGCCTACTACGACCTGGAACGGCTCTGGAAGGACTGCCCCCAGGTGGACCTGCAGCTGGAGCATCCCTTCACCCTTGCCGATGATGACCCGGACGGCCAGCTGGCCTCCAAGGCGGATGATCTGAATGAGGATGATCTGCGCAGCCGTTTCGCTGATCCTCAGGAAAGCCATGACTGACACAGATACCACCGCCAAAGATAGCCGGCATGTGCGCTCCATGACTGTGGTCCGCCATGGGCAGACCTCATACAATGCAGGGCACAGGATGCAGGGCCAGATTGACATTCCTCTCAACAGCGTAGGCCGCTGGCAGGTGGAGAGGACCGGCGAGGAGTTGCGGGCTGAATATGTGGACGGCGCACCCCAAGACCGTCACCTGCTGGTGGTTTCCTCTGATCTGGGCCGGGCTGCTGCCACTGCTCATGCCTTCGCCGATCCATTGGATCAGCCGGTCCATCTTGATCGCGGGCTGCGTGAACGCAGCTTTGGCGAGTGGGAGGGAGCCAGTGCTGAGGAGGTTCGTCAACGCTGGCCTGAGGATTACGAATCCTGGTCCCGGGGCGCCGGGGGAGAGCTGCTCCACGGTGCCGAGACCAAGGCCCAGGTGGGCAAACGAGGCCTGGAAACCCTGAATCGATGGATTCACCGGGCTGGTCCGGACACGGATCTCATGGTCTTCTCCCATGGGTCCTTTATTGCCGAGACCCTTCAGGCTCTGCTGGGCATGGCCACTGCGTATCCCGAATACCTGGGCCTGGTCACCATGCGGAACGCCCACTGGGCGCGATTGATGCCACGAGACCTGCCAGACGGTGGCCTGCGATGGTCCATGATTGATTACAATCGTGGACCAGCCATCGCCATGCGGGGTGACTGGGACAATCCCAGGGGGCTGGTCCAGACCGACTGAGGTTTTTGGGCGATCGGCCCACCATCACACTATCGCCATGACCACCAGCTACCATAAGAGCGCAGCAACCAGCCGTTGGATCAAAAGGGGTCGGAGTGAAGCAGTTCTTTCATGACATTTCCTGGGCGCAGATCATCGCCGGCGCTCTTGCAGCCATGACCTCCTTCTGGCTGGCCGCCAAGATCGGCGTGGCGGGATCCATCATCGGCGTAGCCATCGGTTCCATCGTCTCTGCTGTGGCCTCGCAGATCTACAAGAATGTTTTGGAAGCCTCTGGCCAGAAGCTTCAGGAGTCCGTGGGCGGTAGTGCCGACAAGGATGATGACGATTCCAGAACTGAATCGAGTGCCGATTTAGCCGCCGATGGACAGACCACGGCGTTGCCGGCCCAGGGAAAGGGTCATCCAAACGATTCAAGCAATATTGCCGACGGATCGACCCAGGTAATGGCCCCGGTAGATGGGTCCACCCAGGTCATGCCTACGGTCGGTGACGAAGAGTCGGCAGCCAAGACCGGCAGAACCATTTCGTCAAGCAATGGACCACGAACCCATACGGCCTCCATTGCAGCAACCAGTAAGAAGAAGCTGGATCAGCGCCGGCGCAACGTCATCATTGTCTCTGTGGTCAGCGCCCTGGTGGCCGTACTGCTGTCCGCCCTGGCCATCAATGCTCTGACCAAGGGCGAAGGCACCGACAAGGTGGTTCGCAACGTGGTCAGCCCACCGACCAGCCAGGTGGTAACCCCCAACCAGGATGAAGAGACCCCCTCCAAACCGGTGCAGCGGACAGAGGAGCCCGAATATCAGTCGACCCCGAGTGCCCCTCAAAATCAACCTTCAGGAACGAATCAGAACCAGGGCAACGAACAGGGATCCGGGCAAAGTCAGCAGCATGGAGGCAACCCTACGAGCTCGCCTTCGCCGTCTGCCGACGCGACCAGCTCCACACCCAGTCCCTCAAGCACGACTTCAACACCACAGTCGTCACCGATGACAACGACCAGTCCCTCGCCTCACAACTGACGAACGACCCGGCGCGGCACACCCATTCCATCATGTAATGTGACTAGGGTCACTTTTGGACGGTCCAAGAGGCCCGTCTCGAAGGTCCCGGTCCTGAAGGTGGGATCAGCAATGAGAAAGGTGTGTATATGCGCAAGGTTCTGTGCTCTCCAGGCTCCTATGTTCAGCAGGAGGGCGCCATGGGAAAGCTGGCCGGAGAATATGCGGCTCTGGGCACCAAGGGCGCCCATCTGATCGTCGATCCGGTCATCGACGGGCTCTACCACGACGACATTGTCGCCTCCTTTGAGCACGATGGGATCCCCTACGAACTGATGAAATTCGGCGGCGAGTGCTCCATGGAGGAGATCGACCGTCATCGTGCCCATTTGGGCGGCAGTGACGCGGTGATCGGCATCGGCGGCGGCAAGACCTTGGATACCGCCAAGGCTGTGGCTCACTTCGCCCATCTGCCGGTCATGATTGTGCCCACGGCAGCCTCCTCGGATGCGCCTTGCTCAAGGCTGTCCGTGCTCTATACGCCTGAGGGTGTCTTTGACCGTTATCTGCCCCTGCCTGCCAACCCCAACGTGGTCCTGATGGATACCGACGTCATCGCCAAGGCTCCGGTGCGCTTCCTGGTATCAGGGCTGGGCGATGCCTTCGCTACTTACTACGAGGCCGCCGCCTGCGTGCAGTCGAACGCCGTGACCATGACCGGAGGCCACGCCACCATGGCCGCCTTTGCCTTGGCCCGTCTCTGCCGCGATACCCTGCTGGAAGATGGGGTCAAGGCCGTGGCCGCTGCCAAGGCCGGTGTGCGCACAGCTGCGCTGGAGAAGATCATCGAGGCCAATACGCTGCTGAGCGGTCTGGGCTTCGAGAGCTCTGGCCTGGCTGCAGCCCACGCCATTCATGACGGGATGACCGCCCTGGAGGGCACCCACTCCATGCTGCACGGCGAAAAGGTGGCCTTCGGCACCCTGGCCCAGTTGGTCCTTGAGGATCGGCCTCTGGAGGAGACCCGC
Organism: Bifidobacterium polysaccharolyticum; assembly: GCF_016101585.1. GTDB lineage: Bacteria > Actinomycetota > Actinomycetes > Actinomycetales > Bifidobacteriaceae > Bombiscardovia > Bombiscardovia polysaccharolytica. The sequence continues at coordinate 396,701 of NZ_JACFQG010000001.1, read as the reverse complement.
GGGGTCTATGACTTCTTCCGCAGCGTGGGTCTGCCCACCTCCCTGGAGCAGATCGGCATCGGCCAGGCCAGCGAGGAGGATCTGCTCAAGGTCGGCGAGCATGCCTGCGGTCCCGACGAGACCATGGGCAACATGCCCTTCGGGGTGACTCCCACCGATGTGGCTCACGCCCTGCGCGCAGCCGATCAGCTGGGCAAGCAACTCTGAGTCCTCTTGCTCTGATCTTTCTTTGAGATGCCAAGCGACCGTCGGCATGGAGTCGGCGGTCGCTTTTATTTTTCCCGACGTTGCATTGGTCACCCTTGAAGCGAGCTGGCGGCCTTTCGTATGGCTTCCTCATCTGGGCATGTGGCTGGACCGGGCTGAGTAGTGGAAAGCGCTCCTGCACAGTTTGCCAATATCAGTGACTCCTCGATGGGCAGGCCTTGGAATATGCCGGCGCAAAGAACGCCCGAATGGGCATCGCCGGCACCGTTGGTGTCTATGGTACGAACCTGTGGGGTGGGAATGTACTTGATTTGCATCGCATTCTTGGGCTGGCAGTACCAGGCACCGCGAGCGCCGGCCCTAAGAACCACCGGACTGTCCAGTCTTAGCGAAAGCGAGCGGCAGAGGGATTCCAACTCGGTTACGTCGCCAGTTTCGAGTTGGCATCCCACACGTTCCGCCAGGATTGGTCCCTCGCGTTCATTCAGCGACCAGATCGGATGCAGTCCGTTGACCGCATCAAGCACATCCAGCTCAATATCGGCCACCATGGGTCCCACATCGAAGAGTACAGGAAATCCCTCGTCCTGGTGTTTCTCAGCAAAACCGACCAGGCTTCGGGTATTGTCCTTGTGACAGAAGGAATATCCGCTCAGATAGATGACATCGCCAGGAACCAGATTCATGCTTTCGTAGGTGCCCTCTGGTACGCGGGTCTCTGCGCCCCTTGCTGAAACAAAGGTGCGTTCGCCGGAGGGTTCGATCATGGCTACCGAGTATCCGGTATCGCAGTCTTCCAGAACAGGCCCTTGGGCGGGAACTTGAAGGGCGGCAAGGGCCACACGGACCATGTCCGCCATCGGACCTGTGCCAATCGCTCCCATGTAGGCTATGGGCGCTCCCATCTGCCTGGCTGCGCGAATCACGTTGTATCCGCCGCCAACCTTTATGGCACTTCGTCTGGCGAAAATGTCCCCTCCACGCTCCGGGAGGTGGTCGATGTCCATGCTAAGGTCAACCACCACCTGACCCAGATGGAGGATGCTGGGTTCAGTCATGGCTCCTGCTCCCCACCGCCACGGAATCCTTGGAGAGGAGGTGCAAAATGGCGTAGAGGATTCCTCCCAGGAGGAGGGATACGAGCCATGCTAGGCCGTTCCTGCCCAGGAAGCTGCCGGACAGCGGTCCTGAGAACCAGACTTCGTTCTTGGAGACCTGGGCCGTCACAAACAGAAAGCCGACGACTATCCCCACCAGCCAGCTGATGATGGCTGGGAGGTTGACTCCGTGCCAATACCAGTATGGGGAATCTGCTTGAAGATTCAGCAGGCCGTCCGAATCGTAACGCTTGCGGAAGATCATATCTGACAGGAAGATGCCTGCCCAGGTGCTCAGTGGCACTGCCAGCAGGGAGATGAAGGTGACGAAGGGGCCGTAGAATCCGTCGGAACCCAAGGTAAAGTACAAGGCTCCGCAGGTGGTCACCACCACATCGACCACGACCGCATAGACGCGGGGGATTCTGATGCCCAGGGTGATGGTGGTCAGGCCGGCCGAATATACGGAAAGGTTGTTTGACATAAGCAGGCCTGCAAATGCGGCAATCAGATAGGGGATTGAAACCCATGCAGGCAGAGCGCTTCGAACCGCGGCGACAGGATCGGCGGCGGAGGCAATGGTGGAGTTGCCTGCTGTCAGGACCGATCCCAGGCCGATGACCACGACCAGGGGGATTCCGGCGCCTGCCGCCGCGGTCAGGATCAGAGGGCCTGATTTTACCGAGGTCTTCTGGTAACGGGCCATGTCTGCACCGGAGTTGACCCAGCCGATGCCCGTCCCCGCAGCTATGGTGCCGACGCCAATCAAGAAAGCACTGGCTGAGCCGGGGGCATTGCCGAGGAAGGAGGACCAGTCGACGGTCGTGGCCAGATAGATGGCCACTAGGAGTGTAAGGGCGCCGAATATCCAGGTGGCCCACTTCTGCACGGTGAGAATGAAGGCGTGACCGGCGGCTGAGACCACCACGGTCAAGGCCACGAAGACGGCAATGCAGACGAAGGTCAGGAGGGGGGAGCGCTTGGCATCGGCTGAGGTTCCGAAGATGATGGCGATCAGGGAGAGCAGCGCAAAAGCGCCGGTCATCGTGTTCACCGTCTCCCAGCCCAGTCTGGACAGCAGGGCCACCAGCGTGGGGCCTGCATTGCCTCTGACGCCGAAAATGGCCCGGGACAGGGTCAGCGTGGGCGCGCCGCCTCTTCTGCCGGCTATGGAGATGATGCCGACGAGGGCGAAGGATCCGAAGGCTCCGATGATCGTGGCGAGCACGGCCTGCCAGAGGTTGAGACCCTGGGCAATCAGGGTAGCTCCCAGAGGGATTCCCAGAATTGAGATATTGGCGGCGAACCAGACCCAGAAGAGTTGTCCGGGCGATCCGTTCCTCTGGTCCTCGGGCACAGGTTCGATGCCCCTTTGCTCGACTCTGGAGAGGATGGTGCCCTCCTTTGGTGCAGTTGACATGGATTGTCTCCTTCGACTCAAGATGTACTGGATGTAGTGATGACTTGTCTGTTCAGTCCTGTGGTGTGGTCTGGGTGGACCCCATGGTCTTGGGGTTGAGTGGATTTTACATTGTTGTGTTCCTGAAGGATTCGACGGTATTCGTTTTGCGCTTTGCTACCTTAGGGCAATCAGGCCACGGGCAGTTTTCTGCAGGTCGAGGTGGGATACCGAAGCTACATGGGAGCAGAGTGCAGGGTCGAAGACCTCGGGACCTGTGCACGCGCCGGTCATTGCGCCGGTCATTGCGGCGATGGTGTCCGTATCGCCACCAAGGTTGACTGCGGCGAACAGAGCCGATTGAGGATTGTCGGCGAATCTCCAAGCCAGGGAAAAGGCGGCTGCCACAGACTCATTGGCCTCGACCGAGGTCCCGCAGTCTTCAATGAGGTGACATTCGAAATCGTCCTCATCGCTGAATTCCTCAGATAGTCGTATTGCCTGGCGAGCGCGTGCGGGGACCGATGCCTTCGGAGTCCAGGCCCCGGACGTTTCCATGGCGGGCACCATACGCAAGGACTCGTTCAGTGCCTGGCGAACGGTCATCCCCTCAAGCCCCAGGCTGACTGTCGTAGCGATCAGCGCAGCACTTTGGAAGCCTGCGACCGTGTCGTGGGTGACCTGGCAGGACTCGTAGATGCGATTGGCCAGTCGTCTGGTGTCCTCGGGCCTGTTGGCTATGCCTACCGGAGTGACTCGCATGGCGGCTCCGTTGGTGGTGCCGGTCCTTCCTGTGGTCATGATGTCCGCGCCCTGGCGAACCTGTTCCAGGGCCAGCTTGGTGGATGGTCCGAGCAAATCGAGCGATCCACGCGACTTCATGTCATCCTCCCAGGCCAGAAGACGCTTGGCAAACTCTTTCGGATCGATGTGTCCCTTACCCTCGATAGTCAGTTCCGCCACGATCAACGCCTGCTCGGTATCATCGGTTACAGACCCTGCAGGCATACCGGGAGCTATGGGCTGATCCGGAATGGCATCGCAAAGGGTGTGGATCCTGCCGTAGGCCTCATGTATTGCTGCAGGACTCATGCTCTGCGTGGGCATGCCCAACGCGTCCCCTAAGGACAACCCAGTAAGCGCGCCCAGTGCGCCCTTTTCAGTTCTGGTCATTGTTGTACAAGCCTCCGGAGTCGCTGCGATGAGCCTATTAATCTGTCTGCAGATAGACTGCGACATTTTTAATCAGAATCATTGTAAGGCCCCTGGAAGATTGTCAGTACGACGGATGCAGCAGGCAAGATTCGCACGGAAGAATGGGGAACTGAACGAGCTCCACCCAGTGGAGTGGGAGATAAAAACATTGCAGGCAATCTGGGGTTAAAGACTTGATCGAGATATCGAGATGTGTGTTCTATATAGTGCAGACGGCCATTGAACGGGATCGTCCGTCTACGCCGTACTGGAGTTTGGCAGTGCTGTCTTGGTCCAGGCTCCAGCATATGCAAGGGCATTGGATATAAAAAAGAATCCCGAGGTGACCTCGGGATTCTATCTGTGGAGCTAGGGGGATTCGAACCCCCGACCTTCTCCATGCCATGGAGACGCGCTACCAGCTGCGCCATAGCCCCGTACTTACCTTGCTTGGTGAAGCCTTGCTTATAGTACACCGGGATTGGCGAATGGAGCAACTCAGTGTGTTGCCCCGGAATTGCAGGGATTGTGAGCTATTTGATGGATTTTATCCTCGAATGGTCTTGGGTCGTTTTGAGCTTGCTAGTGCGCTAGCATGAGGGCAAGGGGCGACCAAGGGGGTCGGCAGCAACTGAAAGGCGGCGGACCATGACAGGCAAAGTCGATGCCGAAATGCGGGATGAAAAGCGGAACAAGGACCATCCCGGGGACCAGCTGATCATCAACTGCCTGCCCTTGGATAAGGGTGAGCGACAGGAATTCCTTCAGGCGGCTCCAGGCGTTCATCAGGAGTTCATTGTCGACACGGACATGCGGCAGAGCATGCATTGGCTCATCGATGTCCCTCAATCCCTCCGATCGGAGGCCACGATCATTTTGGGTAATCCGCCGGCCGAGCAGGTGATTGCCTGCCGTAACCTGGTCTGGCTGCAGACCAGCAGCGCGGGTGTGGATGCCTACCTGAAACCGGGGGTTCTGCCTCCGGATGCCATGTTGACCAGTGCCTCAGGCGTTTACGGGCAGTCGGTCTCCGAGCACATGTTCGCCATGATGTGGGCCCTGATGAAGGACCTTCCTGGTTACCGGGACAATCAACGCATGGGCCGTTGGGAACCTCGCGGGGCTGTCCTTTCACCGCGCGGTTGCCAGGTTCTGGTGTTGGGCACGGGGGATATCGGAGCCTCCTTCGCTCGTCTGGCCAAGGCTGTAGGCGCTCGGACCATCGGTATCAGGCGGCATCCCGACCAGCCGGTGGAGGGGTTCGACCGTCTGGCTGGTTTTGACGATCTGGATGCCCTGCTGCCTGAGATGGATGTAGTGGCTCTGGCCCTGCCTTCAACGCCGCAGACCAGACATATCATCGACGGCCATCGTCTTGCATTGATGAAGTCCACCGCCGTGCTGATCAACGCGGGCAGGGGAGATGCCGTGGATTGCATGGCTCTGGCCCAAGCCCTGGATAAGGATGGCATTTTCGGTGCAGGGCTGGATGTGACCGAACCGGAACCTCTGCCTGAAGACCACCCACTCTGGAGGCAACCACGCTGCCTGCTCACTCCGCATGTAGCCGGGGGAGCTCATCTCCCCTCCAACATGGACAAGGTTCGGGAAATTTGCCTGGATAATCTTCGTCGGTTCATGGATGGCAGACCCCTTCGCAACCGGATGAGGTGACCGCCGTGCCGACAGAGCAAAGCCGTAGCGGCAACAGTCGTGGGCGGACGACTGTTCTGCGGTGGGTGGCCGTTCTGCTGGCGCTTGCTTTGATTGTGGCGGGCTCCTTGGCCTTGGCTGGCAGGCTGATGGGTGTCGGATCTGCTCGCCATGATAATCAAAGTTCCTCTGCAAACGGCCGCAAGACCGCTTCCCATAGCCCTCTCGGGTATTCTCCTGAGCAGACTGCTGTCCACCCGCCTCTGATCTCGCCTGTGGACTACAACCACGACGGTGTGGACGATTACACGGCTATGGTGCGTGGAGCCCATCAGGAGGCACGCATCCATCCACGTTATGACAGCGGCTACTATCAGGGCGGCTATCCACCCGATGACCGGGGTGCCTGTACCGATGAGATCTGGAGGGCCTTCCGACAGGCCGGCTACGATCTGAAAGCCATGGTCGACGCTGACATCGCCTCGTCTCCTGGGGCCTATGCCGGAGTCATCAGCAGGCCTGATCCGAACATCGACTTCAGACGCACCAACGTCCTCGGCGTATTCCTGTCCCGGCACGCCCAGCGTCTGACCAACGACATCGCGGCCACCGACCAGTGGCAGCAGGGCGACATCGTCATCTTCGATACCTCCTGGCGCATCGGCATGGCCTCGGATAAAAGGGACAGCCGGGGTATTCCCTTGCTTCTGCATAACATGGGCCAGCGCGCCAGGGAGAACGACTACCTGGAATCGCCCGGTCATCGTCCCATCACCGGTCATTTCCGCTTCGACGCCTCCAAAATCCAACCCGCCGTCCTGCGCCCATGGAGGGGGTGACCAGGGACTACCCTGCGAAATTGAACACGGCGGCAACTGGTTATCTGCTACTATCGGTTCGGCCAGACACGTCGGCCGGGTTCGAGCACGAGAGGCGGTGATGGCGATGATGAGAGTATTCAGCACCATGAACGGGCAGATCGAGCAGATCGGCAAGGCTTCCAAGGGCTCATGGATATGCTTATCGGCGCCCACCGATGTCGAGCTGGCCAACGTCTCGCAGACCACGGGCATCGACCTGGCTGACCTGCGCGCCCCCTTGGACGATGAGGAGCGCTCGCGTGTGGACGTGGAGGACGAATACACCATGGTCATCGTTGACATTCCCCGGGCCGAGGAGCGCGACGGGCGGGACTACTACGAGACCATTCCTCTGTCCATCATCGTTACCGAGGATCTGATCGTCACCGTCTGCATGCAGGACACGGTTCTGCTCCATCCCTTTATGGAGGGCACCATTCGGGGTTTCAACACTTTCATGAAGTCCCGCTTCATCCTGCAGATCCTTTACCGTAACGCCACCCTCTATCTGCGCTACCTGCGCATCATCGACCGCGAGTCGGACCGGCTGGAGCTCAAGTTGCGCCACTCCATGCAGAACAGAGAGATTCTCATGCTGTTGGAGCTCAACAAGACCTTGGTCTACTTCGCCACCAGCCTCAAGTCCAACGAGATCGTCCTGGAGAAGCTGACCGGCCTGGAGCGGATCAAGCGCTACCCGGACGACGAGGATCTTCTGGGCGACGTGATTACCGAAAACAAGCAGGCCATCGAGATGGCCAACATTTACTCAAGCGTGCTTTCAAACATGACTGACGCCTTCGCCTCCATTGTCTCCAACAATGTCAACAACGTCATGAGGATCTTCACTATCATCTCCATCAGCCTGTCGGTGCCCACGCTGATTTTCTCCATGTATGGCATGAACTTCAACCAGGGTATGTTCGGCATGCCCTTTACCGACAAGCCCTGGGGATTTGCGGTCGTGGTGATTCTGTCAGGCCTGCTGACCGCCCTGGTAACCTGGTTCCTGACGCGCTCGAGAATGTTCAAGTAGGGGCCGGTTATGTTTGCACGCAGGATTGCGGCGGCTCTGGTTGCGCTGGTTCTGGCGGTGCCCCTGAGCGGGTGCGACCGCCAGGAGGATCGCTACCGGGCTGGTTCCATCGGGCCCAAGATCAGCGTGGGCATCTCCTTCGACCAGCCCGGGCTTGGATTCGCCCAGTCCGGCCAGTACCGGGGTCTGGATGTGGATGTGGCCCGGTACGTGGTCCACGAACTTGGATACGCCGAGTCGCAGATTGTTTTCCGCCAGGTGAAGCCTGCGGACCGCGAGCGCATGCTCGAACAAGGTCAGGTAGACATGGTCGTGGCTGGCTATTCCATCACCCAGGAACGGCAAAAGCTGGTGGATTTCGCCGGGCCTTACCTGGCTGCGGGGCAGGACCTGCTGGTTCGCCGCACTCAGAACGATATCGCCGGGGTGGAGGATCTGGCCCAAAAGCGGGTCTGCGTGGCATCTGGGTCCACCTCCGGGGCTCTGGTGCGCTCGCTGGCCCCCCAAGCCCAGGTACAGGAGCGGGAGGAGTTCCCCGAGTGCATCACGGCCCTGCTCAGCGGGGACACTGATGCCGCCAGCGGGGACGACTTTGCCCTGGCCGGCCTGACTCATGTTCGCGGCGGCGGCCAGCTGCGCCTGGTCGGCAATCCCTTCTCCCATGAACGGTACGGTATCGGCGTGCCCCACGGGGATCCGGAGCTGGTGGATGTCATTGACCAGGCTTTGAAGAGGATGATGCGGGACGGATCCTTCAAGGCCGCACTGGGTCGGGCCTCCAAGTCCATCGGCTTCTCCATCAATGCCGCAGCTCGCACCCTGCAGCCTGGCGACCACTGAGCACAGCTCCGGTTAGGATGACGGATGCTGGACATAAGCCTGGCTGTGTCCATGTGAATGGCGATAATTCACGATATGAACGCGAATGAAGACAGGGATCATCAGCAGACCCAGGAATCCGAACAGCCTCAATTCCGCTACGATGCCGCCATGGCTCAGACCATCGAGGAGCGCTGGCAGCAGCGCTGGGACAAGGAGGGCACCTTCTGGGCCGCCAACACCAAGGGCGACTTGACGGATGCCCAGGGAGATCATGCTGGGGGCCGCAGTCCCTACTTCGTCATCGACATGTTCCCCTATCCTTCGGGCAAGGGCCTGCATGTGGGCCACCCCTTGGGCTACATCGCCACAGATGTGGTCAGCCGCTATCACCGGATGAAGGGCGAGAACGTCCTGCATGCCATGGGCTATGACGCCTTCGGCCTGCCCGCCGAGCAGTATGCGGTCCAGACCGGCCAGCACCCCCGGGTCACTACTGAGCAGAACATCGCCAACATGCGGTGGCAGCTGCACCGGCTGGGGCTCAGCTTCGACGACCGCCGCTCCTTCGCCACCATCGATACCGACTACGTGCGCTGGACACAGTGGATCTTCTCGCGCATCTACGAGTCCTGGTATGACCCCGACTACCGCCGTGCAGATGGAGGGACGGGCTCGGCCAGGCCCATCAGCGAGTTGGTTGAGGCCTTCAAGTCCGGAAGCAGGCCCATCCCCGGCCATGCCGATGCCTCCTGGGATGACCTGGACGAGGCCGAGCGCTCCGAGGTGCTCAACGACTTCCGTTTGGCCTACATCTCTCGCTCGCCGGTCAACTGGTGCCCCGGACTGGGCACGGTCCTGGCCAATGAGGAGGTGACCGCCGAGGGGCGCTCGGAACGAGGTAACTACCCGGTCTACCAGCGTGAGCTCAAGCAGTGGTCCATGCGCATCACCGCCTACGGCCACCGGCTTCTGGAGGATCTGGATATCCTGGACTGGCCCGATAAGGTCAAGCTCATGCAGCGCAACTGGATCGGGGAGTCACACGGGGCTTCGGTGGACTTCACCGTGCCCAGCCCTGACGGCGATCAGACCATGGAGGTCTACACCACCCGTCCTGACACGCTTTTCGGTGCTACCTTCGCTGTGGTTTCCCCAGAGCACGACCTGCTGCAGCACTTGCCCCAGGAGTGGCCGGAAGATGTGCCCGAGCAGTGGAAGGGCGGCTATGTCAATCCTGCTGATGGTGTGCAAGCCTACCGACGGGCCGCCGAGGCCAAGACCGCCAAGGATCGCGTGGACGAGGGCGGAGCCAAGACCGGCCTGTTTACCGGGCTGTACGCGATCAACCCCATCACCGGGGCCAAGTTGCCCATCTTCACTGCTGACTACGTGCTGATGGACTACGGTACCGGAGCCATCATGGCTGTGCCAGGCGGTGACCAGCGCGATTACGACTTCGCCGTCAAGTACGGCCTTCCCGTCGTCTACACGGTCAGCCCACTGGCTGAGTCCGGACAGACCTTGGACGACTATCGGGGCAAGGCACCTTTCGTCTCTCACGACGGCATTGTGGTCGACTCTTCGGTTCAGGCAACCCAGGCCGCTGGCGACTCGCTCAGCTTGGATGGTTTGCGGGTTGACCAGGCCATCGAGAAAGTCACTGCCTGGCTGGAGTCGGCAGGCGTGGGCCATGGGACAGTCTCCTACCGGCTGCGCGACTGGCTCTTCTCCCGTCAGCGCTACTGGGGCGAGCCCTTCCCGGTGGTCTATGATGATCAGGGCCTGCCCCACCTGCTGCCCGACGATCAGCTTCCGGTGGCCCTGCCGGACGTGCCCGACTACTCGCCTAAGACCTTTGATCCCGAGGATGCCCAGTCCAGCCCGGAGGCCCCGCTGAGCCGCAACCAGGATTGGGTGAACGTGACCCTGGACCTGGGTGACGGACCCAAGGTCTACCACAGGGACACCAACACCATGCCCAACTGGGCCGGCTCCTGCTGGTATTACATGCGCTACATCGATCCCAAGAATGACCAGCACATGGTCGATCCGGAGGAATACGACTACTGGCTGGGGCCCAGGCACAACGCCACGGCCGGGGAGTCAGGCGGTGTCGACCTCTACGTGGGCGGTGTTGAGCACGCGGTACTGCATCTGCTCTATGCCCGCTTCTGGCACAAGGTGCTCTATGATCTGGGTTACGTTTCGTCCAAGGAGCCCTTCCACAAGCTCTTCAACCAAGGAATGATCCAGGCCTACGCCTTCACGGACCAGCGCGGTCAATACGTGCCCGCTGCCGAGGTGGAGGAGCATGATGAAGGCGGCGAGGTCAGCTACACCTGGCAGGGACAGCCGGTCAACCGCGAGTTCGGCAAGATGGGCAAGAGCCTGAAGAACATCATCACCCCTGACGACATGTACCGCACCTATGGGGCCGACACCTTCCGCCTCTACGAGATGAGCATGGGACCCCTGGACGAGTCCCGGCCCTGGAATACGCGCAACGTGGTGGGCGGCATGCGCTTCCTGCAGCGGCTCTGGCGCAACGTGATGGACGAACGGACCGGCGAGGTGGTTCTGGACGAGGGTGAGCTCGACCAGAAGACCCTGAAGCTGCTCAACGCCACCATCCACGACGTGACGGTGGAGATGGAGGCCATGCGGCCCAACACGGCCATCGCCAGGATGATCGTGCTCAACAACCATCTGACCGGGCTGAATCCGACGCCCAGGGCAGCCATTGAGCCCCTGGTACTTATGCTCTCGCCCATCGCCCCCCACATCTGCGAGGAGCTCTGGAGCCGTCTGGGACACAAGGAGTCCCTGGCGCACGCCCAGTGGCCGACCTGGGATGATCGCTATCTTGGCGAGGACACAGTCACCGCCGTTGTCCAGGTCAAAGGCAAGGTCCGCGGCAAGCTGCAGGTCAGTCCCGACATCGCGCCTGATGAACTCGAGGCCATGGCCCTGGAACTGCCCGCCGTCCAGGAGCGGCTGGGTGGCAAGGAGCCGCGGAAGGTCATCGTCAAGGCCCCTAAGATCGTTTCGGTCGTGCCGGCCTGATCCTGTACTGTCCGCAGCCAGGCTGTGGACGGATGACGACCTTCGACCACATAGCCCCCCGACCTCATATCGGGGGACTTTTCATGCCAGGCTGGGTCCATGAGCATCAACATCACCCAGCCGCCAGCGCCGCCCCTACAGGCTTTGGCCCTGAATCAATCGGTTCGTTCGGAGGGGTCAGCCGAAGGCAAGGCCAAGTCCCAGGTCCGACGGGATCGGCCCGTCTGGTCGTTTACGCCCCTCCAGGCCTTGACAGCCATCCTTATTCTGGTGTCGGCTCTTGCCCTAAGTCTGACCCTGCTGGCCCAGCAGGGACGGGCGCTGGCTGCAGGAGCAGCCGTTGACGGATCCGGGACCAGTTCATCGGCTCCTGCGAACGGTAATGTGAACAGCGCTGCACACCGAGGCAAGCAAGCCTCGGGTAACGAACGTAGCCGGGACACTTCGAGCGCAGTAGTAAGCGAGCAGGCCGATCCGGCCTCAGACTCCGCCCAACATACTGAAAAGACCGACAATGCTCATGCTGTGCCGGCCCCCAGTTCCTCTTCGGAGTCAGCAGACCAGGCGGGACGCGTGAATCTTAACAGCGCCAGCCAGCAGGATCTGGAAAATGTCAAGGGAATTGGCCCGGTCAAGGCTGCAAAAATATTGGAGCACCGGCGCGCCATCGGCGGTCGGTACACTTCGGTAGACCAGATCCTGGATGTTCCCGGCATCGGTGCCAAGACCTTGGCCCGCTTACGCCCATATTTGATGGCGCAATGATGGCCGTTCATTCAAGAGTTCACGCTGGGGTTCACGATGCAATTGATCAGGAGAACGGCAGCTGCAATCTTCGAATGCTCCCCGCTGCCTGTCTGGCCTGGGCGGTTGCACTACTGGTCCCATGGCTTCTGGACAGGAGCATGGGCGGAGTCATGCCAGTATCAGGCAAGAGCGGTGATTGGGCCAAGACGGCGGAGGATTCCAGAGGCGCTATGGCCGGCGGGAGTACACCCGGTGGAAGCATGGGCATGGCGGTCTGGATAATGCCGCTTGCCCTAGCGCTTCCATTACTCCTTGCAATGGTCCTGCTTGCCATCAAACTCGTCTGCTTGTCCGCCACCGTGGATCCCAATTGCAGAAGTCAGATATGTCGGCGGTCCCCTCGCTTACGCAGACGGAACCAGCTGTCCCGAGTTTGTGCGAGTCCTGGGCAGAAGAATCATAGGGACAAAAGTCGTTGGAACGAAAACCATCGGAATGCACCCTGCGTGAATACCACGAACACCAAAGACACCGTTTATAAGAATACGACTCATCGGGATATCCGGATTCAGTGGTTGCGCCGGTTCTCAAGCAAACGCTCATACCCTGGGTTCAGGCGCTATTCTGATTGCAAGTCTTCCTCATTCCGTTCTTCTTCCATGCTTGTTTCCGCCTTGCAAACATTGGTGTCCGCTTGGTTTGGTCCTCGGAGGCTACCAATGCTCGCCGTTCTGACTGCGGTGGCTTTGGCTGTAGCAACTGCCGCTGCAGTTGGTCATGAATCAGTCCGTAATGGGCCTGCAGCCCGTCAGATTCGGCAGGGGAAGGCACTTGCCGAGGTGCATGGCCGAGCTGTGGGCCCTATGAGCGCATCCTCTCGGCGAGGCTGGGACTGTCAGGCGGAATTAAAACTGAAATGGGTGACTTTGACCGGGGTGCGCATGCCTTCCGATGAACGGATCGTGCTCTTCGCCCGCAGCCGGTCATGCCTGTTGCAGCAGGGCGGACAGTATCGTGCGCGAGGCCTTTTGGAACCCCCCACGTACGGCCGTCCTATGCCTTGGCTGGACGTGGAGGATGGCTTGCAACAGGTCAGGCCGCCAGGACCCTGTAGACGATTGATAGCTCGTATGCAAAAGGCCTTTCTTGAACAGACCAGCAAGCTTGATGACCAGGGGCGAATCCTGGTGCCGGGGTTGACCATGGGCATCCTTGGTAACCAAGCCCTACCCGGGTCGGGTGGTTCTCTGGGCAGACCGGCAGTGGAGCCTGCATATGCTGCTCGTCTAACCCAGGATTTCCGGGCATCTGGCATCCTGCATCTGATGGCCGTCTCCGGCGGACACTTCATGATCCTGGCCTCGCTGCTGGTTTCGATCATGCGGGCCCTGCGCTCGCCGCCCTTGCTGATGTCCTTGGTTTTGTCTGCAGCCTATATGGGTTTGGGTATGCTGATGGTTCCCGGGGATTCAGTCTTGCGAGCTCAGGCCATGGGACTTCTTTCGGCATTGGCTCTGGCTGCCTGTCGGCCTGCCCAGTCATTGAACACCCTGTCCTGGTGTGTGCTGCTGATACTAATTCTGCGGCCTTCCATGGCAGCAAGTTTCGGCTTCGCGCTCTCCTGCGCAGCCGTGCTGGGCATCGGTCTGGGCAACCGGCGTTTGACGGCCTTTCTTGAAGACCATCTTCCTGCACTTCTTGCACGTCCATTGGCCCCGACCCTGTGTGCCCAGGCCGGGACGCTGCCCGTGCAGATGCTGATGAGTCCAGGACTGCCTCTGCTGGCCCCGCTGGCCAACCTGTTAGTCACTCCTGTGGTCGATGCTGCCACAGTGACCGGCCTGCTGGCTCTGCTCACCTCCTGGCTGTGGCCTCCAGTGGGGCTCTTGCTGGCACGACTGACCTCCCTGGGTACCGGAGTTATGGCTTTTACCGCCAAGTGGATGGGCGAGGCTATTGCTCCGGCGGCTTGGCCATCGGGGCCAGTTGGCAGTGCCTGCCTGCTTGGTCTGGGTCTCATGGCCGTGACTGATCACCGGCTGATTCGACTCATCCGCGTCCGGAGGCGGGACTGTTCATGGTCAACTGTGACAAACGTGGCTCCGGGGGTGCCCTTTCGGCCGTCGGCCTGGGCGTCAATCAGGGGCTGGCTGCAACAGACCTATGGACTTTTGGCCCAGTTAGTCTTCAAAAACAACCGACGTCAATGTCCAGTGATGAAGGGAGATTTGAGGCATGACCAAAGCTCAGCAGGAGAACCCTTCCGTCCATCTGGTGGTTGGTGGCGATCCCTTCCTCAACGGGCAACGCGTCAAGGAACTGTGTGCACAGGCATGTGCAGCCCATCCGGACAGCGAATACATAGAAATGGACGCGTCAGACTGCGACGCTTACGCCTTTCAGGAGGCAGTCGGACCCTCTCTGCTCAGTCAGACGGCCGTGGTTCTTCTGGATGATCTGCAGGCGGCCGATGAGGCCTTGACTCAGGCCCTGGTGGATTTTTGCCGGGATCCGGCAGAATCCGAATCCAGCATTGTCATCGCACGTCATGACGGGGGCAACCGGGGCCGCAGGCTTCTGGACCAGATGGAACGAGTCGGAGCAGTCATAGAGCGGATGCCGGATCTGAAGAAGTTCGATGACAAGATCGACTTCGTCTATGGACAATTCAAGGCCCATCAGCGCCGCATCCAGCCAAGGGCGGCCCAGCGTCTGGTGGATGTCCTGGGCGAACGTACTCCTGAACTGGCCGCCATGTGCTCCCAGCTCTGTTTCGATTTTGACCAGGAGCCCATGACCTTGGAGATCGTTAACAGGTATTTGACTGATAATCCGGCTGTATCCGGATTCGCCGTGGCGGACAGGGCCCTTGCTGGGCGACCGGCCCAAGCCGTTGTCGCCCTGCGCTCAGCTTTGGAACAGGGCAATGAACCGGTTTCTCTAATTGGAGTACTGGCTCTGAAGTTGCGGACGCTCGGCAAGGAGGCGGCCATCGAATCGGGATCCATCACAACAGCCGAGGCCAAGGCCGCCTACTGGCAGTTGCGGGAGGCAAAACGGCAGCTGCATGGATGGACCTCCTCCGGTCTTGCGGCCTGCATTGAGGCCTTGGCCCAGGCAGATGAGGTCAGCAAGACCAGCAGCGGCGATGCTCGCTATGCACTGGAACGGGCAGTGGAGCTGATTGCCGCCAAGGGAAGGACATTGGCATGAGCCTGCAGGGTAGCGCCGGTCAGCAGGATGGATTTGAGCTGGCCGTGCCTACGGGCGAGGACATGCAACGCCTGGGCAGAAACCTGGCCTCGTGTGTGCATGGCGGGGATGTGATTCTTCTGTCCGGTCCTTTGGGGGCGGGCAAGACCACGCTGGCCCAGGGGCTGGGCAGCGGACTTGGAGTGGACGGCCCTGTAGTCTCGCCCACGTTCACCATCGCAAGAGAGTTGCACGGCCATCTGTCCGACGACTCACCTGTGACTCTGATTCATGTGGATGCCTATAGGTTAGGCGGACAGGATTATCTGCCTGGCGAAGATGCCGTGGATCGGCTTCTGGACGAGCTGGAGTCCCTTGGTCTGGACGAGGAATTGGAAGATCCGGGTCAAAGCACCGTCATCCTGATGGAATGGGGGGAGCAGATGGCCTCGGCGCTGGCCGATCAACGTTTGGAAGTGACCATCAACCGACCCGTGGACGCCCGGGAAGATCCTGACGCGCCACCCAGCTCCCAGGGTCAGCGTATGGTACGTCTGTGTGGAGTGGGTCCTTCATGGGCCACGAGACTGGAGGAGCTGAGAAAGGCGATGACGGCATGAGCGGGAGCGATACGCCCCTTTTAGTGATCGATACCTCATATGGCTCGACTGTGGGGCTGCCCGGGAGGGAGCCCTGCATCGAGACCGACTCGCGCTCGCATGTGGAACGTCTTCAAGTCAATATCGCCAAGGTCATGGACCAGGCTGGATTATCTGCCGACGAGCTGAGGACCATCGTAGTGGGACTGGGTCCTGCGCCTTTCACTGGTCTGCGGGCAGGCATCGTCACCGCCAAGGCTCTGGCTTTTGCCACGGGTGCCCGTCTGCTTGGCCAGGACATCCTGGAGCCGCAAGCCCGCTATGCCTACAGCCGGTTCAAGCAGCAGGACCAAGACCATACCCGGCTCCTGGTCCTGGCAGTCAATGACGCTCGGCGTCGCCAGCTCTACTATCGTCTTTTTGACGACTTTGGAGACGTGGAGGGCCCGGCCAGGCCGCTGACCGAGATGAGCATCGACTATCCAGCAGCTATCTGTGAGAAGATCACGGCCATTGCAGAAGAGCGGAGGTCTCCCGACCAAGATCCTGTCACCGTGGTCGTCAGCGGCCACGGAACCGGTCGCTACGCTGACCAATGGGAGCGTCTGAACAA
This sequence comes from Bifidobacterium polysaccharolyticum, assembly GCF_016101585.1. GTDB lineage: Bacteria > Actinomycetota > Actinomycetes > Actinomycetales > Bifidobacteriaceae > Bombiscardovia > Bombiscardovia polysaccharolytica. Next base: position 380,219 of record NZ_JACFQG010000001.1, on the reverse strand, counting down.
GCAATCTGATATACGGGTTGTGCTGGACGAGGGATTTTTCCTAGAGGATCGGATTGACGGGACAAGCCTGATGGCTGCTTGTGCATGCCGACGTGCCCAACAGGGGCTGATCGATCCTGTGGAGCCGCTTTACCTTCGCAGGCCGGATGTCTCCGTGCCCAATCCGCTCAAACACGTAGCCGTCCAGTCATGATTCGCGGGGTGGCCTCGGGGGATTTGGACAAGCTGGTCGATCTGGAGGCGAGCGTTTTCGGCGATCAAGCCTGGAGTCGGCAGGCGCTGCGGTTCGAGCTGTCTGCGCCCTCACGCACCTACCTGGTATGGGATGATCAGGGAGCCATCCTGGGCTACGGAGGTTACTGGTCTGGTGAACGGGATGCCGAGCTGATGACCATCGGGGTGCTGCCGGAAGCCCGGAATCGAGGCATTGCAGGATTCTTGCTGGCCAGGTTGATCGCTGGAGCCGATCGCGAGGGTTTGCAGCGCATGAACCTGAAAGTGCGTGTAGACAACTCCGCTGCCATTGACCTCTACGAGGACTTTGGCTTCTCACGGATGGGTCTGTGCAAAGGCTATTATCAGCCTGAAGATGTGGATGCCTGGGCTATGACCAGGCCCTTAATCTCGGTGGGACCGGGCCCGGTGGGCTTTGGCAGCAACAAGCTTTCGAAAGGACAGGAAAGGATCATTGACCATGAGTGAGCCTCTGGTGCTTGGCATCGAATCCACCTGCGACGAGACCGCGGCCGCCTTGGTTCAGGGCAACCGGCTGTTGTCCAACGTGGTGGCATCCTCCATGAACGAGCATGCCCGCTATGGCGGCGTCATACCCGAGATCGCCTCACGGGCACACGCTGAGTCCTTTGTGCCGGTCGTCTCCAAGGCCCTGAACGATGCGGATATGAACCTGTCCCAGGTCGATGCCATAGCGGTCTCGGCCGGTCCTGGGCTGGCTGGATGCCTGGCCGTAGGCGTTTCCGGTGCCAAGGCGCTGGCTTGGGCGGCGAAAAAGCCCTTGTACGGTATCAACCACGTCATCGGCCATATAGCGGTCACCCAGCTCCAATTCGGTCCATTCCCCCAGAATGCCCTGGCTCTGATTGTCTCCGGCGGCCACACCTCGCTGCTGCACGTGGATGATCTGGCGCGATCGGTCCAGGTGGTGGGCACCACACTGGACGATGCGGCGGGGGAGTGCTTCGACAAGATTGCACGTTTGCTCGGCTTCCCCTATCCGGGCGGTCCCCACATCGACCGTCATGCCCGTCTGGGCGACCCCAACGCCATCGCCGTGCCCCAGGGGCTGACAAAGGGCCGGGCTGGAGCCGAGCATCCTTATGACTTCAGCTTCTCGGGGGTCAAGACCGCAGTGGCTCGATGGGTCGAGCGCAGACAGCAGGCCGGGCTCGATATTCCCGTGGATGATGTCTGCGCCTCGCTGGCAGACTCCGTGGCCACTGTCCTCTCTCGCAAGGCCATGGCTGCCTGCCACCGGTTCGACACGGATACCCTGATTGTCGGCGGCGGGTTCTCGGCCAACTCGCAGCTGCGCGGCAGGCTTCAGGAGTTCGGCGACGAGGAGGGCGTCAAGGTCCGTATTCCGAAGATCAACTTGTGCACGGACAACGGTGCCATGGTGGCCATGCTGGGCGTCAATCTGGTTCAGGCCGGCCTGCCTCCCTCTGCTCCTGACTTCTCTATTGATTCAGCCATGCCAATGGACAAGATCCTCATGTAATCGACACGCCAAGTTGTCGGATACGAAGGTCCTGACTATAGTATGGTAATTGTGTTCAGCGAGAGTTGAACGGGACATTCCCGCATAGCTCAGTTGGCAGAGCGTTCGACTGTTAATCGAAATGTCGCTGGTTCAAGCCCAGCTGCGGGAGCTCTCAACCGCCGGTCTTCCGGCGGTTTCTTTATATTGTGCGATTTTTCAGACACATGCAATCCTGTTATCCCCAATGGTCTTGGTTGTTGTCAACACGAGTATCGGGACGATCAGTCTATTGAATTGCTGTTGGAGTCTCCTAATCCAGGAATTGATGATGTCAGTTTATTTTGGAGATTCGCTTCTTTCATGACAGCTGAATGATTATGTAGCCTTTCGTTTGGCACCCGGAAGGCACCTTTTCGGTATTGCATGAGGCGACAGACAGGTGCCTGGCCGAATTAGCAACGTTGTACTATTCAGATGATCCATAGTTTTGGAGATGGACGAGAATCATTGACGATAAAGTCAGAACGAAGGAGCCAGACAGTGACGCAAGGGCAGCAAAATCACAGAAGCGGTGCACAGTTCAAGGTGGATGAGGAGCAGGAGTCTACACCCATTGACGATCGCCTCTTCGGATCTTTCGTGGAGCACCTGGGCCGGGGCATTTACTCGGGTATCTATGAACCGGGGCATCCGACAGCAGACGAGCAGGGCTTCCGCCGCGACGTCATGGATCTTGTGAAGGAATTAGGCGTGACAACCATCAGATACCCAGGTGGCAACTTCGTTTCGGGCTATCGCTGGGAGGATGGTGTGGGACCGCGCGAAAGCCGTCCTCGCCGTCTCGATCTGGCCTGGCACTCCGGCGAAAGCAACGAATTCGGCCTGCATGAGATGAGCGACTGGCTGGGCAAGCTGGGCGGCAACGAGCTTATGGAGGCCGTCAACCTGGGTACCAGGGGCATGCAGGAAGCCCTGGACCTGCTCGAATACTGCAATGTGCCATCGGGCACCGAGCTGTCCGAACGGCGGCGGGCCAACGGCCATGATCGTCCCTTTGGCATCAAGATGTGGTGTCTGGGCAACGAGATGGATGGCGACTGGCAGATTGGCCACAAGAGTGCACAGGAATACGCTGATCTGGCCAACCGGACGGCTGTGGCCATGAGGATGATCGACCCGGACTTGGATCTGGTTGTATGCGGGTCTTCCTCGCACACCATGCCCACTTTCGGCCTCTGGGAGCGTACGGTCCTGGAGCGCTGCTTCGAAAATGTGAACTTCCTCTCATGCCATGCCTATTACGCACCCAAGGATGGAGACATGGCCAGCTTTCTGGCTTCCGGCGTGGACATGGACAGTTTCATCACCGATGTGGCGGCCATCATCGCCGCCTCGCGTGCCCGGCTGGGCAGCGATCATCAGGTTTTCATCTCCTTTGACGAGTGGAATGTATGGTACCAGGAGGCTCAGGCCAGCAGATCGCCTGAAGGCATCGGCAATTGGCCTCTAGGCTCGCCGCTTTTGGAGGATGTCTATTCGGCAGCAGATGCCGTGGTGGTGGGCGACTTGCTGATTACCCTGCTCAGGCATGCCGATGTCGTTCATGCAGCCAGCCTGGCCCAGCTGGTCAACGTCATTGCCCCCATCATGACTGAGCCCGGCGGTCCTGCTTGGCGGCAGACCATTTTCTACCCCTTCGCCCTGACGGCTCGTTATGCACGAGGCGGCAACGTGCTCAAGAGTCTGCAAAGCGGCGACACCTATGAGACTTCGCGATATGGTCAGGTGCCCATGACCGATTCAGTGGCCGTCAGAGGTGCCGATGGTTCACTAAACGTTTTTGTGGTCAACCGCAGTCCTGACAGTTCTGTTGATTTCAGAATCGCCCTGCCTGAACAGGATCGACGCAGACAAGCCACAGTCAGCACTCTACATGAGGACGACCCCTCGGCACGCAACACTCTTGAAGACCAGGAACGGGTCGTCATGCATGCCCGGAAAGACTTCAAGATGGATGAGGATGCCTTGAATCTTCAGCTGCCTCCCATCTCTTGGACGGTCATTCATTTGGCTTAAAAGGCCGATAAAGGCATCTGGGCTGGGAACCCTTTCAGGGTTTTCGGGTATGGTGCCTTTACGGTCCATCTGGATGTGGACGACTGGATATTCGACCACATGCCTTTTTCCGGTTCACGCGGCCTTGGCATCCAATCCATCCTGATGGTGGACGCTCAATCGGGCGTCCACGATGACGGAGGGAAGGTGCACCTATGGCCTGTGCGCGTGACCATAAGAACAAGGGCATCAAACGGATTACCGGCCGGATGCCCATTATGCCTTCCGGCTGTCGGCCTCCTTGGTTCCCCAGGACTCTGCTGGTGCTGATGCTGGCACTGGTCCTGTCGGCCGCAGGACCCACGGCAACTGTCATGGCTCAGCCTGCGCCGACCCTACCTTCGGCTGCAATTCCGGCGCAGAACGGTCGAGTTACATCATCGACTGCAGCCTGCCGCCGGGGCTGGCTGTGGCCCCTTGAACCCCTGACTGCAGATAATGCCGCATCGCAGGTTATTATTCGTCCCTTTGATCCGCCGGATCATCCTTGGCTGAGCGGTCATCGTGGGATTGACCTGGCAGCGCAGCAGGGCAGGCGTATCAGGACTCCGGCAGACGGTGTCATCGCCTTTGCAGGTTCCGTAGCAGGCAAGGACGTGGTCTCCATTCGTCACGGTAATCTGGTCTCCACCTACGAGCCTGCACAGAGCTCTTTGCCGACGGGAACCCGGCTTCGGGCCGGCACGGTCTGGGGGAAAGTAGAGGGGGTCTCGGACCACTGTGCTCAGGATTGTCTGCACTGGGGTCTCAAAGACGGTCAAGGCCGCTATTTGAATCCCGGCGCTAAAGTCGGAAATCATAGGATTCGTCTCAAACCCTTATAGCAGTGCCACAGTCGTTCAGATGACGCGCGCGTCTGCAGACCGGGTATATCGCTGGCCCGGGGGAGCGGTTAGAATCGTTAAGCATAACGCCGTTTCAGCAGGGAGTGGTCATGCAGAACATTCAGCAAGAATTCACGCGTCCGCTTGAGGAGCCCATAGATGCCGATGCCAGCGTCTTCTCCCTGCTTGAAGACAGGGTGGTGCGCCTGGGGGACGATCCTTTGATTGAATACCGAAGCGGACGTGAGTGGAACACCATCACGGCCCGTGAGTTCCGGGATCGTGTGGTCGGGCTGGCCAAGGGGCTTATGGCACGAGGGATAGGTCGGGGGGATTCGGTGGCCATCGTCTCGCACACCCGATGGGAGTGGACTGCCCTGGACATGGCTATCCTGTCCATCGGAGCAGTTACGGTGCCGGTCTACGAGACAGACTCGCCCGATCAGATCCGCCGTATCTTCAACGACTCCCACGTGGGCTTGGCCTTTCTGGAGGATGACGACATGAGGGCCCGGGTGGACGCGGTTCGTTCCCAGTGTGCCTATCTGAATGATCTGTATGTGATAACAAGGGGGGCGCTGACCACCATGACCGCCTACGGACGGGCGGTGGACCAGGCAGACTTCCAATCCCGGGCCGACTCGGTGCGAGGCTCCGACTTGGCAACTATCGTCTACACTTCAGGCTCCACGGGCAAGCCCAAGGGCATAGAGATCAGTCACAGCAACATCGTCTTCACCGTTCGTTCGGGTGCTCAGGCGGTTCCTGACATCTGCTTGGGCGAGGGCAGGCGGCTTCTACTCTGTCTGCCTCTGGCCCACGCCTTTGCCCGTTGCCTGCAGTTCTTCGCCATCGCCACGGATCTCACCCTGGGGCTCACCGGGTCCATCCGCAATCTGCTGCAGGACACGCAGACTTTCAAGCCCACCTTCATCCTGGCTGTGCCGCGAATCTTCGAGAAGATCTACAACGCCGCATCCCAGCGGGCCGGCACAGGCGCTAGGGGCAGGATTTTCCTGGATGCTGCAGGGGTGGCCAGGCAGTGGTCCCGTCACCAACAGAACGGCACCCGCGTTCCCATGTCGTTGAAGACCAAGCACCTCATGTACACGGGCACCGTCTACGATCCCATCCTCGAGGCCTTGGGCGGCCGGGTCAAGTATGCCATTTCGGGCGGAGCACCCCTGGACAGGGACATCGCGGACTTCTTCAACGGCATAGGTCTGCCCCTCCTCGAGGGCTATGGCATGACCGAGACCATGGGTCCGGTGACGGTCAACCCTACCAAGGGCTACCGGCTGGGCACCATCGGCTTGCCCATGCCCGGCATCACCGTGGGCATCGACCAGGAGGGCCAGCTCTGTGTCAAGGGCCCCGATGTCTGCATGGGCTACCACAACCATCCAGAAATCACCACCAGGCAGATTCGCGACGGCTGGTTGCTGACCGGCGATCTGGGAAGTCTGGACGAGGACGGGTTCGTTCGGCTGACTGGCCGGCGCAAGGAAATCATCATTACTGCTGGTGGCAAGAACATCTCGCCGGCGCTGCTGGAGACGGCTGTTGAACGTTCGCCCATTATCAGCCACTGTATGGTCATCGGAGATCGCAGGCCATTCGTCTCGGCCTTGATCACCCTCAATTCCGAGGAGGTTGACCGCTGGTTGCGGGACCAGGGCGCTGAGCCCCTGAAAGAGGCCGCTCCGGCTGGGGAGAACCCCATTATCCGCACCGAGGTCGACCGTGCAGTGGACGCGGCCAATGCTCAGGTATCCCGGGCCGAGGGCATCCGCCGCTATCTGATTCTGGACCAGGACTTCACTCGTGAAAACGGTCTGCTCACCGCATCATACAAGCCCCGCCGTCAGGAGGTTCTCAAGCGGTATGAGGATCGGATCGAGCAGGAGATCTATGCTCAAAGACCAGCATCGGCAGGTTTGATGTAGCCGGTGTCGATCAGCGTCGCCTTGAGGTTGGATGCCGAAACCGCAACCAAAGGTCTTGACAGACGGTGTAACTGTTTGCCATCCTGATTGACGGTCTGAATCGTATCCATGGCTGGCACCTTCCCCTGGCTGTTGAGGTTGACGCAGGCCTTGGCAATATCACCCGCAAGCCCCAGTCTGTCTTCCAGCCCGGTCATCCACTGCTGTCCATCCACGATTTGGGGGATGTTGTCCGCATAGGCGCCATACCCACTGATGATGGGCCAGGCGGTGTGGTCGTCGGAGGACGTGGATTCTTGGGTCTTGCCCGTGTTCTGCGAAGAATCCGCTTGCGACCCCGACGAATTCTGGCTTGCAGGGCTCTGGGCGGGTTTGGGCACGCGCTGACGGTGCAGATCCTGACGGCCGGCCATGGATCCCACGATGCCGGATATGGAAATTTCCGGGTTGACGTCCGCCGACGAACCTCGATATCCTAAATCCCTGAGCTCAGAGACCACTCCGGAAACGATGAAGTCGTTCATGGCCAGAATGCCGTCTACCTCGGTATGGGATTTGGCGTCGTCGTTCATGGATAGACGGGTTGCCAGCTCTTTGCCTGTAGCCGAGGCATCCTTGCCTGGATCGAAGGCGACAGCCTGCCAGTCCCGTTCGGTACTGTCGGCCTGCAGGCGTCCCGAGGGACTGTCGGCCCTTCCATCCTTGAAATATGGACCTAGCACCTGCCAGATTCCGGCGAAGGCCTGGGCGGGGAAGGAATTCTGATCCTCTTGCTGGTCCTGTTCAGCCTGGTTGGCTTCAGCACCCGTGTCAGCAGAGGATGCATCAGAGGATGCATCGGCCGGACGGTTCGGCAGCAGGATCTCGATGCTGCAGGGGTTGTCCTTGCTGGCCTTGTCCAGCTCCAGCTTGCTGGCCAGCTTCTCCGCCTGCATCTGACCAATGGCCCGTGCGTCAGACAACTGTACGAATAGATCCGGCTGAATGCCCGGTACTTGGTTGGCCATCAGCACCACGTGCATACCCGCTCCAGCAGCCAGACGCAGAGACGAGACCAGACGTGAACTCGCCTTGTCTTTGGCATCGACATCGAGTGACTTGCTGATATAGTCGCCATACTGGCGGGTAATGGAGTCTGGCGAGGTCATGGGTGCCACCACCAATGTGGTCGGCTCTGAGGTCTTTTCGGTCTTGCGCTCCGAAAGACGGTTGACCACGTAATCCTGCAGTTCCTTGCTTTGATCCTCCAGATTCCCGCTGGTGTATGCGTCGATGCGCTTGCTGGAAAGATGCTCCTTGGTCAGTGCCGACTTGAGCTCTGGAACCAGGGCGGCCCATTTGTTGATGGGTGTGTGCTGGGAGAGGGTGATGCCGTCAGAGGGAGTGAAAATGGCCACCCGACCGGGTACTTCGGCAGTTGACGTGGAGGTCGCCTGGCTCTGCGGGGCGGTCGGGGATTGTCTCCCCCCGCTTATGGCTGGACCGCAGGCACTTGCTGATGCGACCATGACCAGGCATGCCAGCAGGGTCATCAAGCCGGACAAATGCCGTGCAAAGCCGGTCTTCTTCACATTCGCTCCTTCGTCCCGACAGAGCCCGACTCTGGCCGGGTCCCGAGCAACCATTGTATGGCTCCCGGGCAGGAGCGTATGGAGCCTCCTTGCTTTTGTGACAAGGTTCTCGCCGAGGGGCAGACGGTCAAGATCGATCCGAACAGATTAAACGTCTGCAATAGCTAGGAGATGATGCTCTGTGTGATCTGTTAGTCCGCCTTGCTGTCCTTGGCCTCTGTCGCAGCTGAAACCATACGTTCGGCAAGGGCATGGTCCAGGGCATCCATGAAGCCCTCGGTGTCCAGCCAGGGCTGATCAGGACCGACCAGGCTGGCCAGATCCTTGGTCATGCGGCCGGAGCGCACGGTCTCGATAACCACAGATTCCAGAGTTCGCGCAAACCAAGCTACCTTGGGCGTATCATCCAGCCGAGCCCGTTGCTTGAGTCCGCCGGTCCAGGCAAAAATGGAGGCGATCGGGTTGGTGGAGGTGGTTTCGCCCTTGAGCCAGCGCCGGTAATGCCTGGTCACGGTCCCATGGGCAGCCTCGGCTTCTACAGTTTGCCCGTCGGCCGTCATCAGCATGGAGGTCATAAGGCCAAGAGACCCGAACCCTTGAGCTATTGCATCAGACTGGACATCACCGTCGTAATTCTTGCAGGCCCAGACGTATCCTCCCGGCCACTTGAGCGAGGAGGCCACCATGTCGTCGATCAGCCGATGCTGATAGGTCAGTCCCTCTTCCTCGAACCGACTCTGGTATTCCTGCTCGTAGACCTGGGCGAAAATATCCTTGAACCGACCGTCATAGGCCTTGAGGATGGTGTTCTTGGTGCTCAGGTAGACTGGATAGTGCCTCTGCAGGGCATAGTTGAAGCAGGAACGCGCGAAGTCACGGATGGAATCATCAAGGTTGAACTGCACCTGGGCCACGCCCGGACCTGGGTAGATTGTCACCTGTCTGGTCACAGGGTCGCTCCCGTCATCAGGAGTGAACACGACGCTTAGCTTTCCCGGTCCGGGAACGGTGAAATCAGTCGCCTGGTACTGGTCGCCGAAGGCATGGCGGGCCACCACAATGGGTTTGGTCCATCCGGGAACCAGCCGGGGAATATTGTCGATGACGATGGGCTCGCGGAAGATGGTTCCACCAAGGATGTTGCGGATGGTGCCGTTGGGCGACTTCCACATGCGCTTAAGACCGAATTCCTTTACGCGGGCCTCGTCCGGAGTAATGGTGGCGCACTTGACTCCCACGTGCTCGCGTTGAATGGCCTGAGCCGCCTGCACGGTGACCTCGTCGTCGGTGGCATCCCTGTTGCGGATGCCCAGGTCGTAATAGTCCAGGTCCACGTCCAGATAGGGCAGAATCAGCCGTTCCTTGATCATTTTCCAGATGACCCGGGTCATCTCGTCACCGTCGAGCTCGACGATGCGTCCCTTCACGGCGATCTTGTCCATGGCGGCCTCCTATCGGTCGGCGGGTCGGGGGCCGGATCCTGCTCCCGATGCCGCAATTGCGCTCGCGAACAGTTCTATCCCAAGTTTGTTACTCTCTGTTCCCCTTCTCGTAACCCGTTCGTAGCACGCCGGAGCGTCATCATGAGGCGCTAGGCTGACAGACATGACACAGGAAATCGAAATTGGTCTCGGCAAGAAGGCTACAGTCGCCTACACGCTCGATGATGTTTCCATACTCCCCTCAAGGAGGACTAGGGATCCCCAGGATGTCTCCACGGCTTGGCAGGTGGATGCCTACGAGTTCGACCTGCCTTTGCTGGGGGCGCCTATGGATTCGGCGACCAGCCCCGAGACGGCAATTGCCCTGGGACGGTTAGGTGGATTGGGTGTGCTTGACCTGGAAGGATTGTGGACCCGATATGAAGATCCGCGTCCGCAGCTGGACAGGATAGCCCATGCCTCGTCGGAGCAGGCGACTGGGGTTATTCAGGAGGTCTACCGGGAGCCGGTAAAGGCTGAGCTGATTACTCGCCGTCTGCAGGAGATTCGCAAGGCCGGAGTCACAGTGGCCGGTGCTCTGTCCCCTCAGCGCACTCAGGAGTTCTACACTACGGTGGTTGATGCGGGCGTGGATCTCTTCGTGATCCGTGGGACGGCAGTCTCGGCTGAGCATGTCTCTACCAGCCATGAGCCCTTGGATTTGAAGAAATTCATCTACGACCTGGACGTTCCGGTGATCGTTGGCGGGGCCGCCACCTACCAGGCGGCTCTGCATCTGATGCGCACGGGTGCCGCTGGGGTCCTTGTCGGGTTCGGCGGGGGAGCCTCCTCAACTGACTCCGCCACCATCGGCATTCAGGCCCCCATGGCTACGGCCATCTCGGATGTGGCTGAGGCGCGTCGCGACTACTTGGATGAGTCCGGCGGACGCTACGTTCAGGTCATCGCCGACGGTGAGACGGGCACATCGGGGTCCTTTGTCAAGGCCTTGGCCATGGGGGCTGACGCGGTCATGCTGGGCACGCCTCTGGCTAAGGCTACCGATGCTCCCGGCCAGGGCATGCATTGGGGGGCCGAGGCCCATCATCCTGAGCTGCCAAGGGGTCGCAGGGTCCAGGTCGGCCAGGTGGGGAGCCTGAAGCGCATACTTTTTGGACCCAGCGATCGCACCGATGGCAGTCTGAATTTTATCGGGGCTCTGCGGCGAGCCATGGCTTCCACCGGCTACGTGGATGTCAAGAACTTCCAAAAGTGCCGTGTGGCAGTGACTCCTGCTCCACGCAGCTAAGCAGAAGAAGACATCCACAACCTATTTATTCATAACACTTACATTTACAATCCCTCTGCGCATTCCTGTTCTGAACGTAATCGCTGTCGTTGCGTCAGTTGCCCGGTGCGCGGAGGGGGATCAGGCACGCCGAAGTGCAAGGAGAGAAGTATGACGGAGTATATGGATCTGGCACCGGCCTGGGATAGTGATCAGGCAATCGAGGATCCAGAAGGACAGGAGTTCGACAGCTGGTGGCCGTCCACCTGTACGCAGGTGCCGCTCGGACTCGGCGACATCAATCTGACAGTGCGAACAGTCAATTTCGTACGGCCGGAAGATGTTGCTGAGAATGAGGGTCTGCCAGGGGGTCTCAAGCGAATTCTCGTCAACCTGTGCGCACTGGCTTCCAGGGTTTTCGATGTGCTAAGGGGCCGTCTGCCGATGAAGAGCCTGGAGCGTGTGCTCAACCGCGTATGCATGGAACGGCTGGCCCTACTGGCCCGGTTGCTGAATGATCGGCATCTGGGCATGGTTCGTACTGCAGATCATGCCGGAATGACATACTTGCCGCTGATTCCTAAACTGGTTGAGATCTACCGCGTGGACCGTGACCGATACGAAACCACTATCGGATTCCTGGTCGGCGAGCGCACTGTGCTTGCCAACATGATTGTTGCAAGGAGCGGTTCGCGCTGGGTCTGTGTACGCTTCGACATGGGCTAGGCGGCGGCTTTGGCGGGTTGACCCATATGATGGTGGGTATGTTGCGTGAATATACGGTCGAGCTTCAACACCCGACGACGGACAAGGACACCATCTATTCGCTCCTGGCAAAACGCACCGCTCGCGATCCTGAGGAGCTGGTTGCCCAGTGGCAGGATCCCATGACCAGAAATTGGCACGATGTCAAGGCCGGGCAGATGTCCGCGCGGGTTCGTGCCGTGGCCAAGGGCATGATGGCCCTGGGTGTGGAAAAAGGCAGCACCGTAGTCATCTACGCCTCGACCAGCTATGACTGGGGGGTCACGGACTTCGCTTGCGCGGCCATCGGGGCGGTCTCTGTGCCCATCTATGAGACCGACTCGCCCAGCCAGGCCCAGAAGATCGTTCAGGACGTGGACTGCGTTCTGGCCTTTGCCGGCGACTCGGAGCATGCGCAGATCCTTGAGCAGGTTCGGGGGTCATCGCCCAAGCTCAAGTATGTCTTCAATTTCGAGGCAGGGGGCCTGAATGCAGTCAGTGAATTCGGCCAGGGGATTGACGACGAGCGCCTGGATCAAGCCATCGCCCAGGTCAAAGCCGACGATTTGGCCACCATCGTATACACTTCGGGCTCCACCGGTGAGCCCAAAGGCGCTATGCTTTCCAACCGGAACTTCGTCCACATCGTTTTCGTCGGCTGGGATGTGCTCTACCACATGCTGGCAGCCCCCTCCCGCCTGATGCTTTTCCTGCCCCTGGCCCACTGCTTCGCCCGCTACATCCAGTACGTGGCCATCGGCGCTCAGGGCGTGGTCGGATACGTCTCCAACGCCAAGCACCTGCTGACTGACCTGCGCACCTTCCGGCCCACCTATCTGTTGGGCGTGCCCCGAGTCTTCGAGAAGGTCTACAATGCCGCCTCGCAGAAGGCCGGCACAGGTTTGGCCGGCAAGGTCTTTGCCAAGGCCACCAGGCACTTTATCAAGTGGTCAAAGGACGAGCAGGAGGGGCGCGGCCACTCGCCGCTGACCCGCCTGGCTCACGCCTTCTACACCAAAACCGTCGGCAATACAATTGAGTCCGCCCTGGGTTCCAACCTGAGCTATCTGGCTTGCGGCGGCGCACCCATGAACGCCGACCTGGCCCACTTCTTCAACGGAATCGACGGGATCACCTTCATTCAGGGATACGGAATGACCGAGACGGCGGCCCCCTGCATTGTCAACTTCGAGGATGCCAACGAAGTTGGTTCGGTCGGTCGACCTGGCTCGGGCATCACGGTCAGGCTGAGCGACGACGATGAGCTTTTGGTCAAGGGCCCCAGCGTCTTTATGGGCTACTACCACCAGCCCGAGCTGGATTCCACCGTGCTTGATAAGGACGGCTGGCTGCATACCGGCGATTTAGCCCAAATCGACGATCAGGGCTTCGTCTTCATCACCGGCCGAAAGAAGGACGTCATCATCACCGCCGGCGGCAAGAACGTGAGCCCGGCACCTTTGGAGGATGTGATCAGCACCTGTCCGATAGTCTCTCAAGCCGTGGTCGTGGGCGACGGCAGACCCTTCGTGGGCGCCCTGGTTACTTTGGATGTCGGCATGCTGAAATCGTGGCTGACCTCCCAAGGTCTGGACGCTGACATGAGCATGGAGCAGGCCAGCCATAACGATGCGATCCATGCCTTCATCCAGCAGTATGTGGACAAGGCCAACTGCAACGTCTCGCGGGCCGAGTCGGTGCGGAAGTTCCTGGTGCTGGACAAGGATTTCAGCCAGGAGGACGGTACCCTGACCCCCAGCCTGAAGGTTGTGCGCCCCGAGGTGCTCCGCCAGTATGCCGAACTTGTGGACAAGGTCCTCTATGCGCCTAGGACGCCAGCCAAACCCGCTGCCAAGGAGAACGACATCGTCAGCAGGGCACGGACCACTATGAGCGATTCCCTGGCCAGTATGACCGGACGCAAGCGTGATGGCCGCCAGGAGGAGGAAGCGGCCCCGGAGGACGAGAAGGACGGCCACGACGGCCGGGATGACGAGGAGTAGGCAGTGGCGATTCGTACAATCAGAGTGGTTCCCGATCCGGTTTTGCGTACCCCATGCGATCCTGTGACCAGCATCACCCCGGCTGTGCGCAGTCTGGTGCGTGACCTGGTGGACACTGTCGACGATCCGGGCAGGGCGGGCCTATCGGCCAATCAGATCGGCGTGGGCCTGCGAGTCTTCTCGTATAATATCGGCGGCAAGGTGGGCTACATCATCAATCCGGTCATCGACAAGACCTCCGGCGAGCAGTATGGCGAGGAGGGGTGCCTGTCCCTTCCAAACCTTTGGTATCCGACCAGACGGGCCGACTACGCACGAGCCCACGGCATCGATCTGGACGGCAAGACAGTGACTCTCGAAGGCCATGGCATCATGGGTCGGATGATCCAGCACGAGTGCGATCACCTGGACGGCCATGTCTATGTGGATCGGCTGGAGAGCGATGTCCGCCGCAAGGCCATGCAGCAGCTGAGATCAGCCAGGTAGGCAGAGGGCGAACACGGTGCCCGAGGTCATTGGCCTCGGGTATCATAGTAATTCGGCGTGTCATTGCGCAGGTCCGCTGTCACGGGTGGGCAGGTGCGCCAAGAGTATTCCCAAACACACGCCGTAAATTCGCGCCATGTCCGCGACGTCCTGTGTCGGTCGGCTCCTCGGAGTTGCACGCAGGTGCACATGGCCAGGCAATAACCGACAATGAAAGGTATGGACATGGCACAGATCACCATGAGCGAAATGCTGAAGGCCGGCGTCCACTTCGGACACCAGACCCGTCGTTGGAACCCCAAGATGAAGCAGTACATCCTGATGGAGCGCAACGGCATCCACATCATCAATCTCTTCAAGTCGCTCGGTCTGATCGACCAAGCCTATGACTTCATCAAGCAGACTGTGGCCCACAACGGCACCGTGCTCTTCGTGGGGACCAAGAAGCAGGCCCAGGAGGCCATCAAAGCTCAAGCCACCCGGGTGAACATGCCCTACGTCTCCGAGCGCTGGCTGGGCGGCATGCTGACCAACTTCCAGACCGTGACCAAGCGGGTCGGCCGCTTGAAGGAGCTGGAGGAGATGGACTTCGACGACGTGCATGGCTCGGGACTGACCAAGAAGGAGCTCCTGCTCCTGCGGCGCGAGAAGGACAAGCTGGAGCGTCAGCTGGGCGGCATCCGCAACATGAGCCGCACCCCTTCGGCCCTGTTCGTGGTCGACATCAACAAGGAGGCCCTGGCGGTCTCCGAGGCTAACAAGCTGGGTATCCCGGTCGTGGCCCTGGTGGACACCAATACTGATCCTGAGCTTGTCACCTACCCTATTCCGGCCAACGACGATGCTATTCGCGGCGTCGAGCTGCTGACTCGGCTGATGGCCGATGCCGTGGCTGACGGTCTGCTGGAGCGCTCTGGCAAGGCCGCCAAGACCGAGGAGGCCTCTGACCAGCCCATGGCCGAGTGGGAGAAGAATCTGCTGGAGAACAAGGATGGACAGCCGCAGGAGCAGGCCCAGGAGACCGCCCAGGCTTCCCAGGCCGAGCAGCCCGCGCAGCAGCAGGAGACCCCCGCTGCCGATCAGGCCGCCTGAACTTTGGCGTCTAGATGATGCATTCAGGAAAGACCAGATAGGAGAGTTTTATGGCAAAAATCACCGCTGCACTGATCAAGGAGTTGCGTGACCAGACCGGCGCCGGCATGATGGACGTCAAGAAGGCCCTGATCGAGGCCGAGGGCGACATGGCCCGCGCCAAGGAGATTATCCGCGCCACCGGCATCCAGGCCGCAGGCGCCCGTGAGGGCCGCAAAGCTCAGGAGGGCCTGATCGCCTCCACCGTCATCGAGGGCGGGCAGGGTCAGATCGGCTACGCCGTCGAGCTCAACTCCGAGACTGATTTCGTGGCCAAGACCCCTCAGTTCATCGAGTTTGGCCAGGAGGTCATCGGCGACGTGGCCAAGGCTGATGCCTCCAACGCCGAGCAGGTCGATGCCGCTCCATCCAAGTCAGGCACCGTCAAGGAGACCGTGGAGGAAGCTGGTGCTCTCTTCCATGAGCACGTCAAGGTCGGCCAGGTGGCCCGGGTTGAAGGTCCCCGTGTAGAGATTTACGCCCATCGCAAGTCTGTGGAGATGCCCCCATCCATCGTGGCCATGATCGCCACTGATGAGGCCGGAGCCCAGGTCGCCCATGAGGTGGCCCTCCAGATCTCCGCCATGAGCCCCAAGTGGCTCAGCCGCGAAGATGTGCCCGCCGATGTGGTGGAGTCCGAGCGTCGCGTGGCCACTGAGAAGTCCCAGGCCGAAGGCAAGCCCGAGAAAATCATTCCCAAGATTGTAGAGGGGCGTCTGAACGCCTTCTTCAAGGAGACCGTTCTACTGGAGCAGCAGTACGTCAAGGACACCTCCAAGACCATTGGTGACCTCTTCAAGCAGGCAGGCGGCAAGGCTCTGGCCTTCGCCCGTCTCGAGGTCGGCAAGGGCGACGAGGAGTAGCGAGGAGTAGTAAGTAGTTCAGCAATGTTTTGTGTCGTCTCGCTTGATCTTGTCTAAGGGACTGGCAGACGTCCGGCATAGATGGCAGGGGAGTGGCTTTCGTAGCCGCTCCCCTTCTTTTGTCCTAAGTCAATTCCCAGGGCCTATCCCCTCGGTCTGCTCAAGAGGGGTTGTCGCCCAGCACGGATACCCTGTTATCGGCGTATACCGCCCGTCATCATGTCTGGAGAAAGGGCTTTTATGACCGGATCCGATTCAGCGCAAAACCAAGCATCGCCTCGTCGTGTGCTGCTCAAGCTTTCCGGAGAGGCCTTCGGGGGAGGCGAGGTCGGCATCGACGTGCAGGTGGTCAAGCGGGTGGCCAAGGAGATCGTCCAGGCGGTGCAGGGCGGCGTTCAGGTGGCCATCGTGGTGGGCGGTGGCAACTTCTTCCGCGGAGCCGAGCTCAGTCAGGCCGGAATCGAACGTTCGCGCGGCGACTACATGGGCATGCTGGGCACGGTCATGAACTGCCTGGCTCTGCAGGACTTCCTGGAGCAGGATGGTCAGGCCACCAGGGTGCAGACAGCCATCACCATGGGCCAGGTGGCCGAGCCCTACATTCCGCTCAAGGCCATCCGCCACCTGGAGAAGGGACGCGTGGTCATCTTCGGCGCCGGATCCGGCATGCCTTACTTCTCAACCGACACGGTCTCCATACAGCGGGCCTTGGAGATACATTGCGTCGAGGTGCTCATGGGCAAGAACGGTGTGGACGGTGTGTATACGGCTGATCCGCACAAGCAGGCTTCTGCGCGAATGTTCACCAATCTCAGCTACCAGCGGGCCCTAGTGGACAACCTGGCCGTCATGGACGCGGCAGCGCTGTCCATGGCCCGGGACAATGACATGCCCATCCGCGTCTTCGGACTGGAGGGTGAAGGCAACGTGACCGGGGCGCTTAAAGGCCAGCGCCTGGGCACCTTGGTCCACGGCGGTCCTGATCGTACCCTGTGACCGGTTGCGGGCACACACCCCGCGCCGCTTGGCCCCTGTGGCCCCATGGCCGTAGAGTATAAGAATGACGGACCTCGCGCGCACAGGCGGATGGTCCATACAGCAAGGAGCAGATCATGACCACAGTGGTGGACCAGGCCGGAAGGCAGATGGACAAGAGCATCGAGGCGACCAAGGAGAACTTCTCGGGAATTAGGACCGGGCGTGCCAACCCCTCCTTCCTCAACGACATCATGGTGGAGTATTACGGCACACCTACGCCCATCAAGTCGCTGGCATCCATTGGCGTCCCGGAACCCCGCACCCTGGCCGTTACCCCCTTCGACCCCTCTCAGGCAGGCGCAGTCGAGAAGGCCATCCGCGACTCGGACCTGGGCGTCAACCCCAGCCGTGACGGCAACGTCATCAGGGTCACCATGCCCGAGCTGACCGAGGAGCGTCGCCGGGACTATGTCAAGCTGGCCAAGAACAAGGCCGAGGAGGGTAAGGTGGCTGTCCGCAACATCCGACGTAAGGTCAAGGAAGAGCTGGAGGGCAAGGTCAAGGATGGCGACCTGGGCGAGGATGAGGGCAACCGGCTGCAGAAGGAGCTGGAGACCGTCACCAAGCAGAAGAACGACATGATCGACCAGCTCCTGGATGCGAAGGAGAAGGAAATCCTCGAGGTCTGATTCGCCTGGGAGGATCCACTGTTCATGAGTACCAAGGAAAGCTCCGCCGAGAAGACAGGTCAGGATGCCGTCGAAACCCTGAACAAGCGGACCGGGCGCAACATGCCGCAGGCGGTGGCCACTGGCGCGCTTCTGGTCGTCATCATCCTGGCCTGCATCCTTGTGCGAATCGACGCATTCATCTATCTGATTGTGATTTTCATGACCCTGGGGCTCTGGGAGCTCAGGGTGGACTTTGCCACGGCAGGTCTGCATATACCGGTGATAGAGCTCTGGATCTGCTCGGCGGCCACCATGCTTGCCTCGTTCTACGCGCCGGACCACGTGGTGGTCATGACCGCTGGTGTTCTGGTCACTGCCTTGATCGGGGCTCTTGCGGCCACTCGCAATCATCGCCTGGGTGGCCGTCTGCTCAAGGCGGTGAATGCCAAGCTGTCGGGCAAGGATGCACAGACCATGGCCGATGCCTCCTACGGTGCTGCAAAAGGGGAGAGCCAGTTAAGCAGCCTTGCCAGTGTGGGCGTCACTCTTTTGACTGTTGTCTACATCACCCTCCTGGCCTGTCTGATAACCTTGCCCACTACCTTCGGCGGGCATCCTGCCGCGCATGCCTTCATGGTGATTTTCCTGCCTGCCCTAAGCGACATCGGCGGACTTCTCTTCGGTTCGCTTTTCGGCAAGCATAAGATTGCGCCCCGCATCTCTCCCGGCAAGTCCCTGGAGGGTCTCGCAGGCTCCATGCTCTGCTGTCTGGTCGGCGCTCTGGTCATCTTTGCGGCCACCTATCCTATGGCGGATTGGGGGCGGATCTGGTGGGTCGCCCTGCTCATGGGCATCATGGTCGGAACCACTGGCACTTTGGGTGACTTGAGTGCATCTTTGATCAAACGCGACCTGGGGATCAAGGACATGGGCCACCTGCTCAAGGGCCACGGCGGAGTGCTGGACAGGGTGGATTCCATCCTCATGTCCGCACCATTCATCACACTGGTCCTTTTGATCACTGGTCTGTGATCGGAATTGACTGTACGTGTTTTTCATAGTTTTGGCGGTTGAGTAGCTGATACAGGATGAGGTAGAGGTATGACAGATGTCGACATGACCGGTGCCGAGCCTGAAACCGGCATCACCCCCGGAGGCAAAGATGGTGCCTTCAGGGACGTTCTGGCGGCCGACCATGCACGTCGAGGCAAGCCGCCGCGCCACTTTACGGACATGGACCAGCAGGAGCGTCAGGAGGTCTGCGCTCAACTGGGCCTGCCGAAATTCCGTGTCTCTCAGCTGGCCAACCATTACTTCAGTCATCTGTCCATCAATCCGGGTGACTTCACGGATTTCCCTGCGGCCAGTCGTCAAGAGGCCGCTCGCCGCTTTTTCCCTGAATTGATCACCCCAGTCGCCGTCCAGAAAGCCGATCAGGGAACGACCATCAAGACCCTCTGGGAGCTTTTCGACGGGTCCAGAATCGAGTCCGTGCTCATGCGATATCCCTCCAGGGCCACCCTCTGTATCTCCAGCCAGGTCGGCTGCGGCATGGGCTGCCCCTTCTGCGCCACCGGTCAGCTTGGGTTGACTCGGAACATGTCGACTGGCGAGATTCTGGAACAGGTCAGGGCCGCCTCTCACATGATGAGGTCCGGACAGGTTGCCGGGGGCCCGGGACGCCTGAGTAATATCGTCTTCATGGGGATGGGCGAGCCCATGGGTAACTACCGGGCTGTCCTGTCCGCAGTCAGGCAGATCAGTGCCCTGCCGCCCAAGGGATTCGGCATCTCGGCCAGGAACATCACTGTGTCCACGGTGGGCGTGGTTCCCGGCATCCGCAAGCTGACCAAAGAGGGAATTCCGGTCCGTCTAGCCGTCTCCCTCCATGCCCCCAGCGACAAGTTGCGCGACGAGCTGGTGCCCATGAACAGGCGCTTCAACACGACCCAGGTTCTGGATGCAGCTCACGACTACTACCTGGCCAGCGGCAGACGGGTCAGCATCGAGTATGCCCTAATGCGAGGCATCAACGACCAGGTCGAGCATGCCCGTCTTCTTGCCAAGCGCCTCAACCACTATGGGGACGACTGGGTGCACGTCAATCCCATACCTCTGAATCCGATTGAGGGGTCTCGTTGGACGGCCTCCAAGCCTGAGGATGAGCAGCGCTTCCTGGATATCCTTCACAAGGCCGGCATTACTGCAACCATGAGGGACACCCGCGGATCGGACATCGACGGCGCCTGCGGACAGCTGGCAGCCAAGGCCGTCAAGCTTCAGGCCTGATTTAGCGTTTTGCAATCTTGTCATGCCATAGTGTGGACATGCGGTAGTCTTCAGACACAGCAGAAGCTAAAGTTTTGATTCAAACAATTTGGTTCAGGCAGGAAGGCAGGTCGCATGACGGTAGCGGTTCGTGTCATTCCCTGCCTTGATGTCGACCAGGGCCGTGTGGTCAAAGGCGTCCACTTCAAGAATCTGCGCGATGCGGGTGATCCGGTCGAACTGGCTTCCACTTACTACCAACAGGGAGCCGACGAGCTGACCTTTCTGGATGTGACTGCTTCGGGCAGCGGGCGAGCCACCATGGTGGACCTGGTCAAAAGCACTGCCGACCAGATTTTCATTCCGCTGACTGTCGGCGGAGGCGTGCGCACCCCGCAGGATGTCGACACTCTCCTGCGGTCCGGGGCTGACAAGGTCGGCATCAATACAGCAGCTATCGCCAACCCGCAGGTCATCGGCGATATCGCCCAGCGGTTTGGTCGCCAGGTTCTGGTGCTCTCGGTCGATGCCCGCCGATCTAATGCACAGGGCATTACCTCGGGATATGAAGTGACCACCATGGGCGGCCACCGGTCTACTGGCATCGATGCTGTTGACTGGGTCAAGCAGGCTCAGGAACTCGGAGCCGGCGAGGTTCTCCTCAATTCCATGGATGCGGACGGCACCCGTCAAGGGTTCGATCTGGAAATGATCGCCGACGTGCGCAAGGCAGTATCCCTTCCGCTCATCGCCAGCGGCGGGGCAGGCAAGGCTGCCGATTTTCCTCCTGCGGTCAAGGCTGGGGCTGATGCGGTCCTGGCGGCTTCCGTCTTCCATTTTGGCCAGGTGTCCATCAAGGACGTCAAGCAGGCGCTCCATGCGGCCGGGTATCCGGTTCGATGGCAGGCCTGAACCAATCCCATAGAAAAATTTTGGCACCACATGGTGCATGGCTTTTGCAGGCCTTGTTGGCAGCCATCGGGAAACTATACCCATACCATGAACAATCAACCGCCAAGGTTATGTCGGACAAACTAGCCGAATTAATTAGCTGAATCAAGGAGAATGAGGATCAATGTCACAGTCTTCGAAGGATCAGGAAGAACGTTTGGATCCGAGCATAGCGGCCAGGCTCAAGAAGGACGCCAAGGGACTCGTGGCTGCAGTGGTCCAGCAGTATGACAGTCGCCAAGTGCTCATGGTAGGTTACATGGACGAGGAGGCCCTTAGACGGACCCTGACAACAGGAAGAGTCACATTCTGGTCCCGCTCTAGGCAGGAATACTGGCGGAAAGGGGACACCTCCGGGCATGTCCAGTATGTTAAGGGAGTCAGCATTGACTGCGACGGGGACGCGCTTCTTGTGGAGGTGGACCAGGTAGGGGCGGCCTGCCATACCGGGACCAGGTCGTGCTTCGAAGCCGGCGGACCGCTTCCGGTAGTGCAAGGCAATCGCACTCAGGCGGAAATGCAGAGTCAGGAAGGGCCATCCAGTGCAGAAAGACGCTAAGGTTGTTGCAGGGAACACTCAGAAAACTGGAGGGAAGGGCTCTATGACCGTCTTGGATGAACTGGTGGCCGGCGCCGTGGAGGATGCTAGGGGCCGGGTACAGAAGATTCCCTTGGAAAGCCTCAAGCAACAGGTCAGGAGCATGAAGCGCAAACCTCTGGATGCCGCCCGACTGCTCAGGGAGAGCGTCGGCATTCCGATTATCGCAGAGATTAAGCGCGCCTCGCCCTCCAAGGGGTATCTTGCCGACATCAAAAATCCTGCTGCCCTGGCCCGACAGTATGCCAACGGAGGCGCCTCAGCCATATCTGTCCTGACTGAGGGCAGACGCTTCCTGGGGTCCTTGGAAGATTTGCGACAGGTCAGGCAGGCAGTGGGCATTCCCGTGCTCAACAAGAACTTCATCGTCTCCGACTACCAGGTCTGGGAGTCCAGAGCCAATGGGGCCGATATGATCCTGCTGATTGTGGCGGCCTTGGATGACACCCGCCTCAAGCACCTACTCGACCTGGCCGGGAGTCTGGGCATGACCGCCCTGGTCGAGACGCATGATCGTCAGGAAATCGAGCGTGCCATTGCGGCCGGTGCCAAGGTGATTGGCATCAACGCCCGCAACCTGAAGGACTTGAGCGTTGACGTTGACCAGTATGCCCGTCTAGCTTCCAATCTGCCCAAGGATGTGGTCAAGGTGGCTGAGTCCGGAGTGTTCGGGACGGTCGAGCTGGAGCAGTACGCCCGGGCCGGGGCCGATGCAGTCCTGATAGGAGAAGGTCTGGTCACATCCCAGGACCAGGAGGGGACGGTTCGCTTGCTGGTTCAGGCTGGTCATCGATTCAAGGCTGCAGAGGCCAGGCCCCTCTCTACCCATGACGGTCCCTATTTCGGCCCCTATGGCGGTCGTTATGTACCTGAGGCCCTGGTTGGCGCCCTTGATGAACTGGAGCGTGTCTACAAGGAGGCCAAGGCCGATCCGGCCTTCCGTGAGGAGCTGAACAGGCTCAACCGGGTCTATGTGGGGCGTCCCTCAGCCCTGACACCTGCGCCTCGGTTCGCCAAGCTGATCAGCGATCGGGTCGGCGGCCAGGTCAGGGTCTTTCTGAAACGGGAGGATTTGAACCATACGGGCGCCCACAAGATCAACAACGCCCTGGGTCAAGGGCTCCTGGTCAAGCGCATGGGCAAGACCCGCGTTATCGCCGAGACCGGCGCTGGGCAGCACGGCGTGGCCACGGCTACAGTCTGCGCCCTCCTTGGCTTCAAGTGCCGAATCTACATGGGGCAGGTCGATGCCCGCAGACAGGCCCTGAATGTGGCCAGGATGCGAATGTTGGGAGCCGAAGTCGTCGAGGTGACCACCGGGACCAGGATTCTCAAGGATGCCATCAACGAGGCCCTGCGCGATTGGGTGACCAACGTGGAATCCACTCACTACCTGCTGGGCACGGTAGCAGGCCCCCATCCCTTCCCGACCATCGTCAGGGACTTTCAGAAGATCATCGGCGAAGAAGCCTCCGCCCAGCTGTCTGCGTACGGCATCGACCATCCTGATGGAGTTGTGGCCTGCGTCGGCGGAGGCTCCAACGCCATCGGCATCATGAACACTTTCCTGGATGATCCCCGAGTCTCCCTATACGCTTACGAGGCTGGTGGAAACGGGCCCAAGTCAGGCGAGCACGCCATCCGCCTGTCGCCAGGGACAGGCCAGATCGGCGTCTTCCAGGGGACCAAGTCCTATCTTTTGGAGGATGACCAAGGCCAAACTATGGACACCTACTCGATTTCCGCCGGCCTGGATTACGCTTCGGTGGGACCTGAGCATGCCTGGCTGCACGACATGGGCCGGGTTAAGTATGACTACGCAACCGACAAGGAGGCCATGCAGGCTTTCAGCGACCTCTGCCGGACCGAAGGCATCATCCCCGCTCTGGAGTCTTCGCACGCCTTGGCCGGAGCCAGCAAGGCAGCCACCGACCTTTTGCGCAAAGGAATCAGGAATCCTGTCATCCTGATCAACATCTCTGGCCGAGGCGACAAGGATGTAGCCACTGCGGGCAGATGGTTCGGCTATCTGTCCGAGCAGGAGGCCAGTGCGCTGGAAGCCCAGGCCGGGCACGGCAAGAGTGATCAAGCGGAAGAGGAGGCCCGATGATGGTCAACCAGATATGGCAATGGCAAAAAGCCCCCGCCCAGCCCAAAGGGTTCAGCCGCGCGACCAGCCCGGTGGCATCCACTTTGCAGGCCCTCCGGCAGCAGGGCAGGCCTGCCTTTATCGGCTACTTCCCCTACGGATTCCCCGACGTGCCAACATCCTTGGAGGCTATGCGGGTCATGGTGAAAAGCGGGGTCGACATCGTTGAGATCGGACTGCCCTATAGCGACCCGGTCATGGATGGCCCAGTAATCCAGGCAGCCAGCAAGTGCGCCATCGATAATGGCGTTAAGGTCGAGGGTGTCTTCGATGCGGTTCGCCAGGTCCAGGCGGACGGTGCAAGGGCTCTGGTCATGAGCTATTGGAATCTGATTCTGCATTATGGCGTAGCGGACTTTGCCCAGCGCATGGCCGAGGCTGGCGGGTCCGGACTGGTTACCCCGGATCTGATTGTCGACGAATCCGGGGAATGGATAGAGCAGTCTGACCGCTATGGGCTTGATCGGGTCTATCTGGTCTCGCCCGACTCCACTGATGCACGTCTGCAGATCACCTCTCGAGCCGCCAGAGGATTCGTCTATGCGACCTCACGAATGGGAGTGACCGGCGAACGAACCAGCATGTCCAATTCGGCCCAGAACCTGGTGGCAAGAGTCAGACATGCGGGCGCTCCTTATGTGTGCGTGGGTATCGGGGTTTCGACTGCCCAGCAGGCCTCTCAGGTTGGCGCCTATGCAGACGGGGTAATCGTCGGATCGGCCCTGGTCCACTGTCTTCTGGATGACGAGGGCAGACCACGGAAAGACCGCAGAAAAGCTCTTGAGGCCCTGGCTGAGATTTGCTCCGACCTGCGCTGGGGCATCTCCCAGGCCAGGAAATGAGTGGGGCTGTAAGGCCCAGGGGCTAGATTGGGGCTTTATGACGCTTGCCTACATTCCATCGCCGGGAATATCCAGCTTCCATCTGGGGCCGGTCACCATCCGGTTCTATGCCCTGACCATGCTCCTGGCCATCATCGTGGCTGCTTGGATCACGACCAGACGCTGGAAGAAGGAGGGTGGCCGGACTGACCAGATTCTGGACATCGCCATCTGCGCGGTTCCAGCCGGCATCGTTGGCGCAAGGCTCTATCACGTCATCACCACCCCCGAACGCTACTTCGGAGCTGATGGCAACCCAGCTGACATCCTGCGCATCTGGCGTGGAGGCCTGGGCATTTGGGGTGCGGTTTTCCTGGGAGCTCTGGCAGCCTGGGCCTGGTGCCGTCACAAGAATTACCCGACCGCCCTGCTGGCCGACTGCGTGGCTCCTGCCCTTCTGGTGGCCCAGGCCATCGGGCGGCTGGGCAACTGGTTCAACCAGGAGCTCTACGGGGCTCCCACCACGCTGCCTTGGGGGCTGAAGATCGACGCCGCAGGTTCCGCCATCGGCAGCAGCGAACAGTGCTATGACGGGGCCACCTGTCCGACCGGCACCCTCTTCCAGCCCACTTTCCTGTATGAGATGATCTGGAACCTGATTGGTGCGGCCCTCCTGGTCTGGATCGGCCACAAGGCCGTCAACATCCTCAAGGCCGGCTCCCTCTTCGCCCTCTATGTCATGTGGTACACCCTGGGGCGCACCTGGATCGAGGCCCTTCGCATCGACTTCGCCCACGAATTCCTAGGTGTCAGGATCAACGTCTGGGTGTCCATGACGGTCTTCTTCCTGGCGGCTGCAGCCTTCGTCCTCATAGCGCGCAAGGGCAAGCCGACCTCCTTGCTGTCCGAAAAGCTGAGGACCATTACCGAGCTTGAGGTACGTCAGGAATCCGAGGGCAAGAGCAAGTAAGTCAGGGGTCGGTTGCCCGAAGGTCGGGACCTGTGCAATTGAGCCACAAACCGGTGCCGCCGGTCTTCCGTACAACATAGAATAATCTCCATGAGCATTCAGATAGCACCCAGCATTCTTTCCGCCGATTTCGCCAACCTGGAGCGGGATCTCAAGGCTATTGCCAATGCCGATATGGTCCACGTGGATGTGATGGATCATCATTTTGTTCCCAACCTGACGCTTGGCGAGCCCGTG
Organism: Bifidobacterium polysaccharolyticum; assembly: GCF_016101585.1. Lineage (GTDB taxonomy): Bacteria > Actinomycetota > Actinomycetes > Actinomycetales > Bifidobacteriaceae > Bombiscardovia > Bombiscardovia polysaccharolytica. The sequence continues at coordinate 354,464 of NZ_JACFQG010000001.1, read as the reverse complement.
GTGGAGCGCATCTGCCAAGTGACCGACCTGCCAGTGGACGTACATCTGATGATCGAGGACCCCGACCGCTGGGCCCCTGAATTCGCCAAGCTGGGTGTTGCCTCTGTCACCTTCCATACCGGAGCCGTCCATGCCCCGGTTCGTCTGGCCCGCCAGCTGCACGACATGGGGGTCAAGGCCTGCCTGGCCGTGCGCCCCGCCGAACCTGTGGAACCGATCTTCGATATTCTCGATGAGTTTGACATGATTCTGGTCATGACCGTGGAGCCAGGCTTCGGCGGCCAGAAGTTCCTGAACAATCAGATGCCTAAGACCCGCCGCCTGCGTGACCAGATCACAGCTCGCGGTCTTAAGACCCACATCCAGGTGGATGGCGGGGTAAGCCCCACTACGGCTCCCATCGTGGCAGAGGCTGGAGCCGATGTTCTGGTTGCGGGCTCCGCCGTCTATGGCGCTGATGATCCGGCCAAGGCCATTGACCGGATCAGACAGGCCGCGCAGGTAAGCTACAAGGACTGACAGGTTTTGCAGGAAGAATGGAGATAGCCAGATGAAGACTTTCGATGGGTTGTTTGAGGAGCTCACGACCAAGGCCAAGGAGCGCCCAGAAGGGTCCTTGACAGTGGACGAGCTGGACAAGGGCACGCATTTCATCGGCAAGAAGATCAATGAAGAGGCTGGGGAGACCTGGATTGCCGCCGAGTATGAGGGCAAGGAGCGGACAGCCGAGGAGATGAGCCAGCTGCTGTATCACATTCAGGTCATGATGATTGATCGGGGCATTACCTTGGAGGATGTCTACAGGTACCTGTGACCCCAATCCCGTCCCACTGTAGATTCGCTTCCGCAATTAGGAGGTTGCCGTGTTGAAGGTCGCGGTGCCCAATAAAGGCATGTTGTCCCAGCCCGCATGGAGGCTGCTATCAGAGTCTGGCTATCGTCTGCGCTCCAATGATCGGCAGTTGGTCGTTGATGACATTGACAACGACATCCAGCTCTTTTACTTAAGGCCCAACGACATAGCGGTCTATGTCGGCCTTGGAACCATCGATCTGGGCATCACGGGGCGTGATCTTCTGCTCAACTCTGGTACTGGGGCCGTCGAGGTCACGCAGCTGGGATTCGGCGCTTCCACTTTCAGGTTCGCTGCTCCAGAAGACAGTTCCATCAGCGCCTTGCAGGACGTGGACGGCAAACGGATCGGCACCACTTTCGACCGGCTTCTTGAGGACTACCTGACCAGCAAAGGGCTCAAGGCTGAACTGATCCACTTGGACGGGGCAGTGGAGTCGTCAGTCCAGCTGGGAGTAGCCGACCTGATTGCCGATGTGGTCTCCACCGGCACCACCCTGCGCAACGCCGGGCTTCGGGTCTTCGGCGATCCCATTTTGAAATCGGAGGGGATTCTCATCAGGTCGCCTCGCCTGGATCCGGATGATGAGCGGCTGGCGGTCATGTCCCGTAGGCTGGAGGGTGTGCTCACAGCCCGTCGCTATGTACTGATGGATTACGACATCCCGGTCGAGCGTGTAGCCATGGCTGTAGGCATCACGCCCGGGTACGAGTCGCCGACAGTCTCCTCCCTGCATGACAAGCAGTGGGCGGCAGTCAGGGCCATGGTCCCCAGGGGCCAGGTGAACAACCTAATGGACCGCCTCTATGAGATTGGTGCGCGTGCCATCCTTGTAACAGCCCTTCAAGCTTCTAGAATGTAGTCGGATGGCACTGATTGATCGAATTTCACGCAGCAGGTACAGCCCTGAGCCGCGGTCTGTGATTCTCACTGTACCGAATGTCATCAGCCTGCTCCGTATCCTATCCATACCCCTTATTGCCTACCTGGTGGCCAATCGGCACCTGATCATCTCTCTGGTGGTCATGCTGATTTCGGCCCTGTCAGATGGGGTGGACGGAATCATTGCCCGCAGGTTCAACCAGGTCAGCAAGCTGGGGCAGATCCTGGATCCGGTTGCCGATCGTCTACTCATTCTCTGCTCCGTCCTTGCCCTGAGTATTGCCTCGATCCTGCCCTGGTGGCTTCTGGCCCTGGTCGGGGCCCGGGACGTGCTCATGGGTCTGCTGGTTCTGGTGCTGGCTCAGCACAACTATGGTCCTCTGCCTGTTCACTTCGCGGGCAAGACTGGCACAGCCGTACTCATGCTGGCCATACCGGCCCTGATCTTTGCGGATGTTGGTACTTCACCTTTCTTCCGCTTCTTTCATCTGGTGGCCCTGGCAGCCGTCATTTGGGGGGTGGGCCTCTATTGGCTGGCAGGGCTGATATACGCACGTCAAGGCATCGGACTGATTGGTCAGGACCGACAACATGACTGAACCGCAGAGGATGCCTGAATCTTTCCCCGTGCCGCCCGACCGTGCCCTGATTCACCGCCGGGCGGCTTTTTCGCGTTCCACTTCTGGTCTGGAACGCCACTATGTTGATGAAGAGAGCTCTGAGCCCTCACAGGAGTCCATTCGTCGGCGCATGGCCGATGAGTCCTTGAGGCTGATCGACGATCTGACCAACCGCCCCATGGATCCTATGTTTGAGGATGCCCGCCTGCTGCCTGCTGAACGCAGATCACCGCTGAGCGTCTGGGTCAACAGGATCCTGGTCTTTGTCATCTGTGTGCTGGTTGGTTTGGCTGGCACGGGCATAGTGCAGGTGCTGCACCGGGACCCGCGTCAGAAGGTACGTGAAAAGCTGATCTCCCAGGTGGAGGTGGTCAGTAAACGTGCTAATGACCTCAACAGCCAGATTTCAGACCTCAACGGAAAGATCGACACGCTTTCGGGTCAAGTTGGCGGCCAGGGGCAGAACGGCACCCAGACCGCCGACGATCTGACCAACGGTACCAGCAAGGTGCAGGGCCAAGGCATCGTTATCACCCTGGCTAACCCTATTGCCTCCAAGGATGTCCGAGACAATGCGGATCAGATCAAATTGGTCACCGACCAGGATCTGCAGTGGTTCCTGACCAAGCTCTGGTCCGCGGGAGCCGAGGCCATAGCCATCAACGGCAATAGAATAGGGACACAGACATCAGTGCGCACGGCCGGTCAAACCATCCTGGTGGGGACCGCTTCCATCGAGGCACCTTACAAGATTGAGGCCATAGGCGACCAGGGTGCACTGTCTGATCTGATGTCTCGCAGCGATCTGCAGAGCCGCCTGCATGACCTGAAGAATGCGAACATCACCGTCAATGTGAATAAGCAGCGGCGCCTGAACCTGAATGCAGTAGGTCTGCCCAATCTGTCCTATGCCGGAAGGAGTCATTGACATGTCGGCAATTCTAGGCCTGATCCTAGGTGTGGTGGCGGGCATCTTCCTCAAGCCAGACATTCCCATCGTCCTGCAGCCCTACCTGCCCATTATGGTGGTGGCGGCCCTGGATGCACTCATGGGCGCGGTCCGTTCCTACTTCGAGCGCAGCTTCTCGGACCGGGTCTTCGTGGTTTCCTTCATCTCCAACGTGATCACCGCCACTCTGCTGGTCTTCCTGGGCAATCAGCTGGGCGTGGGCTCCCAGCTGTCCACAGCTGTCATCGTGGTCTTGGGTATCCGCATCTTCTCTAACGTCTCCGCCATTCGACGGTTCATTTTCAAGGGGTGAGTATATGAGACACACCCTCAGGAAGAAGCGGGATGAACGGATGCCCGAGAGTATTCCGCCCAGGCGGCCTGGGCGGGTCAGGGCTCCATCCGACGATACGCAGACCGGTGCTTTCCCGGTGGTTCGTCGGCGGCCTCTGCGCACACTCAACTCCAACGCCACCAGGGTCAGGCTGGTCACCAGCGTCTTGGTGGCCCTTATGTGCGCCTTGCTGGGCTTCGGATACGCCGTTCAAGTGCGCAATAACCAGTCCTCCTACCAGAGCCTATCGGAGGAAGAGCTGGTGCGGGTGCTGGACGAGACCAGCAACCAGGTCGATAAGCTGGAGGAGCGCAAGAGTCAACTCAACCAGCAGCTGACCTCTATAAAGTCCGCTGCCGACAAGCAAAAGGAGGCCGCCCGCATCGCCCAGCAGAACGAGCAGAGCAGCGGCATCCTGTCCGGACGGTTGCCAGCCCAGGGCAGGGGAGTAGTGGTGACTGTCACCGAGGACAGCGACCGTGTGGATGCCTCGACTATGTTCAACCTGATCGAGGAGCTACGCAATGCAGGGGCTGAGGTCATATCCTTCAACGATGTCCGGGTGGTCACCAACACCTATCTGCTGGATACGCGCACCGGCCTGCAGTGCGACCACTCCAAGCTGCAAAGCCCCTATGTCGTCAAGGCCATCGGGGACCCGGACAGCCTGCAGAACGCCATTCAGATTGCCGGGGGAGTGGGCTCGCGGATCAAGGTGCAATTCCATGCATCTGTATCAGTGGAGCAGTCCGATAGTGTCAGAATCGACCAGGTTCGACGCGTGCAGGACTACCAGTATGCAAAGCCTGTAGAATAGACAGTTATGACAGAACCTATTCCCACTGCGGGCGAGACGACCATCATTGGCATGCCGGCCCTGAACATTCCAGTCACTTCCAACGGTGACCGTCCACTAACCAAGGACGACCTGGAGACTATGGCCCGATTGCCTGAGGGTACAGCCCTGCTGATCTCTACTAGGGGAGCGGTGTCGGGATCGCGTTATCTGCTGGATGAGGACCAGGTCAGCGTGGGCCGTGATCCCAAAGCGGATATTCTGTTGGACGACTCGACAGTCTCCAGGGCGCACGCCATATTTGTACGGACTGACCAAGGCTTCAGGGTCGAGGACACGGGTAGCCTCAACGGCACCTACGTCAACCGTGAACGCGTGGACCAGGCCGACCTGCACAACGGCGACGAGATTATGATCGGCAAGTTCAGGCTGGTCTACTTCGACAATCGGGCAGTCATCGCCAAGAGCTGATAGGGGGCATGGCATGGCCGAAGAGGTGCCGAAGCTGGTGCAGGGGGAACTCTTCTCGGCTGAGCAGGCCGAGGGCACGACCCGAGGCTACCGGGGAACTGTCGCGGCCAAGGTGGCCGGCATCACCTATAGACAGCTGGATTACTGGGCCCGCAAACGGATTGTAGAGCCCTCAATTAAGGCCTCACACGGATCAGGCTCCCGCAGGCTATATTCTTTTAAAGATGTGGTCATCCTGGCGGTCCTCAAGCGACTTCTGGATGCCGGCGTCAACCTGGTCAACGCAACGAGCACTGTGGCTTATCTTGAGCATCGGACAGTCGGTCAGCTTGAGCATGTGACTGTGGTTTGCGACGGGGACGAGGTTAGTGAGTGTTCAGGCCCGGATCAGGTCTTCGCTTTGATGCAGTCCGGGCGTGCCGTCTTTGCTATCTCTGTGGGTGCTATCTGGCATCGGATGGATCTGGAACTGCAGACCTGCGACCATGTGGATTTGACTACCGGACAGCTGACACCAGGCTTGCCTGAGCGGCCCATCGACGAGCTGACGGCTATGCGTCTGCGCCAGCGTTTGGAGCACCAGCACGAGCAGCGTCAACGGGCTGCATGATCGACGAGGACAACATTGTGCGAAGGCCATGTGGCGGCCTAAATGGGGGAGAAAAATAATAAGTAATTTGACATAACGTACATTATCGGCATACTGGCAGTTCATAGCAATTTTCTTTGTTGACTGTGATTTCAGGGTTGTTACTGTCCTGGCTTGGAGCTTTGCGATTGTTTGCGCAAGACAGATCCTGAACAAGGTGTTATTCCTGGAAGTAATCCTCGGCAGCTTGGCACAATTGGTCGACATGGTCGATGACTCGGTAGCACCCGTGAGACTCAAGTTCTCCGGGCTCGGCATAGCCCCAGCCGCATCCTAGGCAGTCCAGACCGGTTTCCAGGGCCCCATCGGCATCAGTCCAACGGTCGCCGACCATAAGGGCCCGGTCGCCGTGTTTGGTATCTAAACCAAGCCGCTGCAGCGCGTAAGTGATGACTTGGCCCTTGGTGACCCTAGTGGAGTCCTTGCTGGCGCCATAGACTCCATCTATCAGTGGCCTCAATCCGAAATGGTCACATACGGGCAGGGCCTGATACTCAGGCTTGCAGGTTGCCACAGCCAATGTCAGACCATGCCCGCGCATACGGTTGAGCTGCTCGGGAATGCCATCAAAGACCGTGGCGAGTAGGCGTCCAGGGACACGTTGTCCCGCATGCCTTGGATCTTCGAATGATGCTGTCTCACTGTAATAGCGCCGGTAGATTTGAACGCCCCTATCTACGTCCTCCTCTTTAATGCCGTTGTTGCGCAAGGATACTTCGATAGCTGGTCCGATGAATCGTCGAAGCTCGCTCTCGTCGGGCACAGGATGACCAAGCTCTTTGAAAGTCTGCACCACAGAGGCGATAATGCCCGGATGAGAAGCAGTCAGGGTACCGTCCAGATCCAGCAGAACCAGGCGGCGCGGTGATTTACTCATAGTCGGGGAACCATCCTTCGCGGTGCATTTTCAGGCGCTTGTCCAGCACAGCCTTGAGCTCGTCCTCGGATCGACGCTCCAACAGCATGTCCCAGTGGGTCCTGGTCGGTTTGCCAGTCTTGCCGGACTCCTGCTCGTCATGTCCCTCAAGGTGAGCGATCTGCCCACAGCGGCACTCCCACTCCTGCGGCACCTCAGCGCCCTCGGCCAAGGGCAGGATGGTCCGATGGCCCTTGGGGCAGATGTAGGCGACCTCGCTGCGTGCCGCGAAGTCCACATTCTGATCAGATTCCAGGGACTTCGCCCCAATACTCATGCCGCGAAGACTACGCTCTGCCATGATTCCTCCTTACTCGTGTCCGTCACTGCCTCCAAGCTACAGAACAGTGTTGACCTGAAACTTATTCCCTGTCTGCGGCCGTGTTCACTCCACGCCTGTATATGCCACAATGCCGCGATTGACCTGGTCGGCGGCGATGCTGGCTGCCCTGGCCAGGTGATGCCCTCCCCTGCCCAGGTAGGGTTCCACTTGGACGATCTGGGTGAGCACATCGGACAGGCGCTTGGCGTTACGCACGAAGTCCCCCGCCGTCAAATCGCTGTCACGCAGGATGGTGGTCAGAGAGTCACCGCAGGCCCAGTCGTAGATGGTCGGCCCTAAGTCAAAATCAAGTTCCGGGGGCAGTTCCAGCCCGGCCTGATCGCAACGTTCCTGCACCTGGGACCACTGACGCTTCATATCCTCCATGGCCTCGACCAGCCTGGGAGCTCTGTATCCGGCCCTCTCCCCCGGCTGCTCCCCTACCCCACGTCGGGATTCGTAGACCAGTCCGGAAACGGCGGCCGCCAGTTCTGCGGGCTCCAGATCGTTGAGGAGGCCCCGATCCAGGATCTCGGCAAGGCTCAGATCCTGCTCACTGTAGATGCGCCGAAGCAGCTGCCCTTTGCGCGTCAATCGGCAGTCATCAGGGTCGACGGGACGGGTGTAGTGCAGGTCAGCCAGAATCTGGCAGATTCTGTCGAACTGGCGCGAGACTGATCCTGTTTTGGACTCGTACTGTTCTCGAGTCCTCTGCAGCTCCTTGTCCATGCGAATCCACCGGTTCCCCCAGCGAAGGTGCTTGGGCAGATCCGGGCACTGGCGGCAGGGATGGTTGCGCTCCTGCTCGCGCAGCTGGTCGATGTGCCGGTCAAGGTCACGGAATGCCTGGTCGCGAGCTTTCTCGTTGGTGAACCTTTGACGCTTCAAACGGCGGCGATCGTTCTTCTGGGCCGAAGAGAGGGCTGCACGGATGCGCATGAACTCGATCAGATCGCCGCGGCTGCATTGGGCGGCCTTACGGTAGTCCTCCAGGCCGCTGGTCAGAGTCTCGATGCGCTCCTCCAGCTCTGAGGCTGATCGGTTGGCTTCCCACTGAGCAAAGGAATGGTCCAGGGTATCCCGGGCACGCGTGTAGCTGGAGGAGTTGAGCAGGTTGACGGCCATGTTGAAGGTGGGTCGGAAGCTGGAGTGCAGCGGATAGACTCTCCGGCTGGACAGGGCCACCATGGTCTTGGGGCTGAAGTCCCGGTGGTCGACCACTACTACATGGCCGATGTCGTCGATGCCGCGCCGGCCGGCTCGACCGGTCAGCTGGGTGAATTCGCCGGGCGTCAGGGCTACATGGCCGGTGCCGTCAAACTTCTCCAGCTTTTCGACCACGACGCAGCGGGCAGGCATGTTGATGCCCAGAGCCAGGGTCTCGGTGGCGAAGACCACCTTAAGTAGTCCCAGTTCGAACAGATGTTCGACTATCTGACGGAAGAGGGTGACCACGCCAGCGTGATGGGCGGCGAAGCCCTGCTCCAGAGCGAAACGGAACTGGGAGAATCCCAGTGCCTTGAGATCCTCCTTGCTGAGCTGGCCGGCTGCCATGGAGTCCACGATGTGCCGTATTCGGCGGGCCTCCTCATCAGTAGTCAACTGCAGGCCTGCCCGGATGCACTGTTGGACGGCCTGGTCGCAGCCGGTACGGGAGAAGATGAAGTAGATGCCGGGCAACATGTCCATGAAGTCCAGCTCATCGACCACGTCTGCCCGGCTTGGACGATACCGCTCCCCCATCCGTCGCTCCGGCCTGCCGCCGCGACCATGGTGGTGATGGTGTCCTTGGTCGCGGGCCTGGGCGCGCTCCTGTCCGGCCTTGTCCAGCTGGGCCAGCCGGGAGACCAGACGTGGGTTGATCTTTGGGGTCTGCCGTCCTGAACCGTCGTGCCGATACAGGTCCAGGATCTCGGGCTCGGTGTGCCTGTCGGCCTGGACCAGGACGTGCTGCTCCAGCGGTACGGGCCTGCGTTCGGAGACCACCAGATGGGTGCGTCCACGCACCGATGAGATCCAGTCGGAGAATTCCTCCACGTTGGACACGGTGGCCGACAGCCCCACAATGCGGATGGAGGCAGGAAGATGGATGATGACCTCCTCCCAGACGGGTCCCCGGAAGCGGTCGGCCAGATAATGGACCTCATCCAGAATCACGTACTTGAGGGCCGTCAGGGTGGAGGACTGCTCATAGAGCATGTTGCGCAGGACCTCGGTGGTCATGACTACGATGTCCGCCTCGGAGTTGATGGAGGTGTCGCCGGTGAGCAGTCCCACCCGGTCCTCGCCGTAGCGGTCGACCAGGTCATGGTATTTCTGGTTGCTCAGGGCCTTGATGGGGGTGGTATAGAAGGTCTTGACGTTCTGCTCCTGGGCCAAAAATACTGCAAAATCGGCTACGATGGTCTTCCCGGCGCCGGTCGGAGCGGCCACCAGAACGTTGTCGCCATCCTCCAGAGCAGTGATGGCTTCCAGCTGGAAGTCGTCCAAAGGGAAGGGCAACTTGGACTGAAAACGTGCGGGCGCTCCGATCATTCGCTTACGGTGACGACTGAAACGGGCATAGCGTTCCGCCGGCCCCGGTTCGGATGTTGATGAATCCTGTCCGTGGTGACGATGACCTGACATATTCCTCCAAGAACTACTTATTGAACTGCTTCCACCGCCGCCAGACGCGGGCATGATTCCTCCTGCGCTGCTCCTTGCGCTGCAGAACCTGGGCGTGGGCCTGGCTGTAGCGTTCGGTTGAGTGCGACAGGGGCAGGGCGAAAGCCGGACCTTCAGCCCTATCTGTTGCCTGGGATTGTCCTGCAACTGGGGGCTGGGGCATGTGTCGGTTCAGATCGTCTGAGACCCGCCCTATGGATCGGCCGGCTGTCATGGCATGGCGGATGGCGTAGACGGCTCCGCCAATCAGCATAGCCAGCATGAAGATCACCAGAAATATCCAGATCCATCCAGGCATGGCACTCCTCTCCGACCGGGACTAGTGCCGGTCCTGCTCCTTGTCGTGAGCGTCGCTGATGGTGATCTCGCGCTGGGCGCGGGCCAGGATCATGGTGCGCAGGGTCTTGGGCGCCACTGCGGTGATGTGCTTGGCGTGCGCTATGCAGAAGGCCACGAACCATGAGTCCGAGGAGACGGTCAGGTGGACCTTCTGCCCGGATCCGCATGGCTCGACCGAGGCGCCCGGCAGGGACTTGATGTAGGGCAGATCCGGCCGGTCGGTGATGAAGACTGCAGCCGTGCCATTGTCGAAGGACCACTTGCGCAGCTCGCTGACTGGCACATCCGGGAACTCCACCTTGTGGCTGGGCTTGACAATGGTCGCATGCTCGATTCTGGCGATTCGCAGAACCTGCCACTGCCGGTTTCGTCCGGTGCCCTGCTTGAGGTGGCGGCTGGAATCCGAGGGAGCGTCCGCAGCCTCAGTGCCCTCGGCTGCGTCGCCGATATCGGTCCAGGCGGCGACATAGTAGACGCCCTCATCCACGAAGATCTTGGCAGGTGCCACCACCTTGCGGCGGGTGCGGCCGGCGGCGTCCGTGTACTCCATGTCCAACAAAGACTCGGTCTTGATGGCACGTCGGACTACCGAGAAGCTCTTGGGTTCAGTCTCATAACCGGTCAGGGAGAGCCAGGGTGTCTCCCCCGGCCCTACATGCGTGCGCAGGCGCTGGTAGAGCGACTCGGCCTGGGTGCGGGACTGTTCGGGCAGCAGGGGCGAATGGGCCAGGTAGTTGAGAGAGGCGGTCAGCATGCTCAGGTACTGGGGTGAAATGCCGGCCAGTCGTTCCAGCCCCAGCGAGTTGGTGGCCGAGACGATCCCACTGTCGTCCAGCAGGGACCAGTCGATATCGAAGAACTGGCTGCCTGCCATCTCCCCGTCGTCCGAAACCGTAGTCAGGGTGTTGATGTCCTTGTGAATGGTATTGACATATTTGCGTAGCTCTTCCTTGCTGTTGGGGTGGCCGATGAAGCGATCGGCCAGCTCGGCCAGGGAGAACTCCTCGCCCAAGTGGGCGGACAGGAAGAGCATGAGCCTCAGGCGGCGGTCCACCTCGGATCCGGTCTGGAAGGAGGATGCACTGACACGACGGGCGTGGCGGAGGTCGGTGTCGTCGTCGCTTAGGTCAGTGGCGAAATGCTCGACGCTGGTCCGGGCAATCTCCGGAGAGATGACCGTTGCCGCTCCAGGGCTCAAAGACTCGTCGGCCAGCTTAAAGCGGGCGGCTGCATCCAGACGGCGCCGGAAGGCATCTGCAGCTTCCTGAGGGCTGACGATGGAGGCATCGGGGTGCTCCAGGACGAACATGGCCAGGTCATCGGAGTCGGCATAGGCCACGTTGAGGTTCTCCCCGTCCACGTCCACAGTGGCGGCGAAGCGGCGGGAATCGATGACCTTGACCAGATCGTCGGGAATGCGCTGGGTGCCCAATCCAGGGGCTATGGAGTCCAGGCCCAGGCCGGGAATGGGCACCTGCGGTACCCGGGGCGTGGTGCGCGAGACCGGTCGGGTCGGCTCCTCGCTGGCCTCCTGGGACATGGCTATGGATCGCGCTAGGTAGTTGGCCGCGGCCAGCACCGGCATGTCCTCCTGATTGAAGTGCATACGGATGCGGGGCTCATCCCCCAGCTGCAGACGGTAGGAGGCGAAATCCTGCCCCTCTGACTTGGAGGAATACTCGGGCTGACGGGATTCTATGGCTATGCCCATGGCCGCCAGCTTGGCGCGGTCACGCTGGAACTGCTTGGCGAAGGCTGCCTTGGCGGCCTGGTCAGCCAGCTCGCCATAGGAGTCGGCATAGGCCTTGACCCGTTGGGCTATTTGCCGAGATGTAAGCCATTGTGGGAAAGCTGACGATAAGACGGCTAGGACATCAAGTTCGTGCTTGCCCCATTTATCCGAGAAACGCCGTCTTCCGTTCGTGCCTTCTGCCATCAGTCCTCGCGTATCGTTAAAATTTGTGTATTAGTGCGCCTAACGCACGTTTATCTATCATAGATTGATTTTCAGGACCGTGGGAGCCAAACACCCAAATACGGTACCTTTTCTTGACAGGCTGAACCCTGCTGAGACTGGCCTTAGACCCACTCGTCCGGTTCGATTCCCTGGGGTCCCACATACTGACCATTGGGCACGTATGAGGAGCGCCCCCGATCACTCAGATGAGCATCAGCATACAGGGTCACATCCCTGCCGAAGGTCCAGTCGCCTTCGATCGTGACCGAGTTGGCGGCCGCCAGGCTGGGAACCCCATAGGGGAAGCGCTCGTCAAAGTCGGCGATGTACTTGTAGTAGCGCTCATCCAGCTGAACGTTTGGGAAATCGTAGTTGCCATCCTCCATCTCATAGGAGTCGGTCAGATGGAAGCGGTCGGAGCGCATGATGAATAGGTCGTCGGTGGTCTTGACCGGCAGAAAGCGCATACGGTCCACCTGTACGCAGATGGCCCCTTCGAAGAGCGTGGCGGCAGAGCCCATGGCGGTCTCCAGTTGCACCACGGGGCGGGTGGATGGATCGGTGGGGTCCACGGTCTTCCGATTCTCGATGATGGGCAGCGGCAGCACGCCGTTGTATTCGGTCAGCTTGTCGCGCAGGGCATCGACCCTGACCCAGATGCTGTTGGTATTGAAGTAGGGATGCTTGCGAATGGACATGGCTGAGCTGCGGTCGTGCGGGTCCACCTGGGACATCTCCCGCAGGATAAGGCGTCCGCTGGCCTTATCGATAACGATATGGCCGCCCTTCCGGTCAGCATCGGTGCGCTTGGCCACCTCGATCATGAAGGGCGCTCCGGACTGCGCGAAATAACCGGCCAAGGTCCTTGAAGGCCGGGCGCCCAGGTTGTCGGAGTTAGAGATGAACAGATAGTCGATTCCATGCTCCTTGAGTGTATCCAGTAGGCCCGTCTCCCAGATGGTCGAGAAGATGTCGCCATGGCCGGGAGGGCACCATTCAAGGTCGGGGTTGGCTGGGAAGTCGACAGGACGGCCGGTGTCAGCGTCGATCTTGGGCTCGATGTGCTGAATGATCTCCACGGGCACGTCATTCTGAACAAAGCGGCGGTCCTGCTTGACCGCGCGCATGGTGTCGCGCGAGGTGCGGAAGGAGTTCATGAAGATCAGCGGCAGCGGAACCCCTAGGCGCTTGCGGGCCGTCAGCACCTGGCCCATGATGATGTCCAGGAAACGCATGCGACGGGCCTTGTGGCGACGGATGGGCAGCAGGGATTTGGCCTTCTCCAGGCCCATGGAGGTGCCCAGTCCTCCATTAAGCTTGATGAAGGCGGTGCGGGAGAATGCATCCAGGGCCATGTCCATGTCCATGGTGTCGTGGATATCTTTGGTACGGGGCACGTCCTTGAGCGGAGTGACATCCTTCTCGCGCACGCACGCCTTGGCGTCTCCCCGTTCCCAAGTTTCGTAAAGCTGCTTGAACTGGTTGATGGAGACTTCGCTCATGCCCTTGTCTCGCATCTTCGCGGCCGAAAGGTCGAAAACGTCTGTGCTCATGGAACCCCTTCCGGGCTGGGACGACTTGCGGTCGACGCGGGTTGCGTCGACCGTCCAGAAACATGATAGCAAGTTGATCATGTGACCCGGTCTGTCTGGACTCGTCTGCAGGGACTCGCCGGACCATTGTCGGTCCAGCTTCGCTGTGCTAATATCTCTACTCGGTGCTGATGCACTGTCGGGCCGTAGCGCAGTTTGGTAGCGCACTTGACTGGGGGTCAAGGGGTCGCGGGTTCAAATCCCGCCGGCCCGACAAGAAACCAATGGTTCCAAGGCTCCTTCGCCTCGGAACCATTCTTATTTCCGGAATCGGGCACATTTCGGGCGCATCGTTTATGCAAGGTCCTCTCCCAGCTTTTGCCGGCCGCATTGTGTTTCGTGTTATACGCCGAAACAATGCTTATAGAACTGCACGGAGTCAAGTGTGCTGTATGGCATAACAGGCTGCATGCTGGTATGAGCCCCCCCCCCCCTTCTGTCGCCTCTCCGATGACTGATGGCTGAACCTTAAATGCACTCGAGGCCAAAGCAAGAAGAAGATCCCCCCCCCCCGGCTGCTTGCTGGGACAAAGCTGACTTCTAGTCGTGGCTTTATCAGGCCAGTTGGTACAGGTAAAGCCCCGTTTCCTATTGCCGGCCGAGGAGGGCTGTCACCAGAGCAGGGCCGCAAGAGCATACCCGGCAACAGCGCAGACCACCATTACGAGCAGCAGCAACAACAGCCTCTTCTTCAGGCTGGGCATATGGCCACGATCAGACCGGTCCACCTCCTCACCCGCCAGAAAAGCCTTGATCTCCCTGTAGGTGCGGATATCGTTTCGTCGTTTGATATTCTCCTCAAGGCCGCCGATCAATCCCAACAGGACCAGGAGGGCGAGGAGCCCCAAGAGTGAAAGCAACCACGGCCACTCCCGCTTCGCAACTGCAACCCCATACAGCACCAACCCATCCACAATGAAGATGCCCGCGGCCAGGCCATAGAGGATCATATTCAGGATCTTCATGCTCCGTACGTCCTTATCGAGCGCCTGCTTCATGGTGTCGAGGTCTCCTTTGATCAGCTGGTCGATGGTCACGTCGAAGAGGTTGGACAGGAGGAGCAGGTTCTGCACGTCCGGGTAGGTGCGGTCGTTCTCCCAGTTGGATATGGTCTGGCGGGACACGAATATCCTGCCGGCGAGATCGTCCTGGGACATGCCCCGCTCCGAGCGATACCGGCGAATCTGACTGCCCAGTTCCATACCCCTGCCACCCGCCTTCCCTGGCCATCGTCCGCCGTCCGATTGTTGGTTGACGACCATGTGCCTGCATCATCGAGGCATGCGCACGCCCGACCCCCCTCACGCTATCAACCAAACCCCTCACCCGCCAAAAATTCCCCTGTCTAAAGTCTTTGACATCCTTGTTTTTCAAGGATTATCGGCATAATTCAACCTAAACACAGGTTGGAGGGAAACGCCCCGGACGGGTTATCGACACCACACCAACCACACCCGCCTCCTGGTGCCTATTACCAAGCTGCTGACCCCGGCGAAGGCGGACGTAGCAGTTCAGCTTGTATCAGCTAGTGCTTGGAACACGATGGTGTAGGCAGTATTCCAGTCGTTATTAACAACAGTTACGGGCAGCTAGCATGTACACACGTACAGCAGCTTTTCTCAACAAGAGGTTGCTGGTTCAAATCCCGTCGGCACGGCCAAATAACAACGAACCCGAGGTTTTAAACCATGGCATTATTTGTATTCCCTGACGTTGGGCGTGTATTTGGTATATCATCGGCCTTCTGGTGTTATTCGTTCTTTTCTGCACCGCGCTGTAGCGGATTGGGAGTGGCATATTTATATGAAGGGCATAATGCAACTGGAATTTCACTAACTCGCGTCCCCTACCCTTCACACCCATATCGGGCTGCCTGATGTCCCGCGATCATTCGACCTCCCAGCGAATCGAACTTACAGCGTCCAGCAGGCCTTCATCGTGGGAGACGACCACTAGGGCTCCCTGGTAGGGTGTCAGCACCTCGGCTAGAGCTGCCTGGGAGCGAAGGTCCAGATGATTGGTCGGTTCGTCCAGAATCAGTAGCTGGGGATGTTTCAAGAATCCCAGGCACAGCAATAGTTTGCGGCCTTCGCCTGCAGAGAGTTCGTGACCGGCCAGGAGATCTTCTGGATCAGCGTTGAGCTGGGCGTATGCCGTCATCAGTTTCTTTCGCTGAGTCTCCGGCAGTGCGACCGCGTCCTCCAAGGCCTTGTGTATTCGTGCCGAGCCAATGATCTGGGGCAGGATCAGGCGCGGTAGATCCGCGGGCAGACCGGCGACCAGCAGCTCGAGCAAGGTGGATTTGCCCCGTCCATTCGGCCCACTGATGCCGATGTGGTCTTTCGGCCCGATGCTGATGGTCTCTATGGCTGGACCATGCTGGCTGTCTGCCCCTCTGTCTGTAGCTGCATTCCCGCGCAGATACAGGCGGAAGTCTTCGACACCATGCCTTTCCATCCAGTCACTTAGGTCGCCGCCATCAACCCGGACCAATTCACGTTTGTGGCTGGCTTCGGTCTGCAGGCTCATGCTCCCGTCATAGCGTTTAGCGGCAGTCTGTAGGTCGGCGGTCTTTCTGCTGGTCGCGGCGATGCGCGCGTCAGCTTGCCGATAGCCGCGGGCAGCTGCAGTTCCCGAGGCCCCGGGCCTGGCCAGTTTGTGAATGTTCCGGGCGTCGTGGTCGTGTGGGTCGATCCGGCCTCCCTGCCGTCTCATGGCATCCACATGCTGGAGTTTCTGGAAGCGGGCAGCCTTGTACCGCATAAGCCTGTCCAATTCCTTGTGGTTGCCATCCAATTCCTCCTGGGCGTGACGGTCTTCAGCCTTTTCCTGCTCCTCGATCTGCGCCAGCCTGCCTTTGAACTGGGTCAGCGTCAGCACATTGCCGGCCTGCATGTGACGTTTGCGGAAAACCAACGACCTAGGGCAGCTGGCGTCGATCAGGGCCCGGTCGTGAGAGATCAATAGACCGATGCCTGCGAAGCAGTCCATGGCCTTGCCGATATGGGTTCTGGTCGCTGCATCCACATGGTTGGTCGGCTCGTCCAGGACCAGCAGGTCAGGTTCCCGGCTGAGGGAGCAGGCCACTTGCAGGCGCTTCGCCTCACCGCCGGAGAGGGTCGGATACCGGTAGACCCAATCGTCTGCTATGCCCAGGGTCCGCCTGATGGCAACGGTCCGTTGTGACCAGTCGTTGGCAAAATCGTCCAGGTTATGCGGTTGCTCGGCGATGTCCTGGGGGCAGTATTCGCAGACCAGGCTGCTTGGTTTCGGGCTGATGCTTCCCTGGGTCGGCGATAGGCGTCCGCACAGGAGCAGAGCCAAGGTGGTTTTACCGCAGCCGTTGTCGCCGAGCAGGGCGGTCCAGCCCCGGTCAAGGGTCGCGGACAGATGCTCGAAAATGGCGGATGGGCTACTCGGATAGGCGAAGCCGAGGTCGGTGACGGTGATGACACTAGGGTTCTGCATGGGTTTCCTTCTGATGGTGATGCGGTCTGGTTCATCATCAGGGGAATCGTCGGCTGTAACTGGTCGATCAGTTTCTCAGCCCGTCACCTTGTAGCTTTGGCCCGTTGGCATCATGTGGGCATGTTGCAGTGGATGGCGAGAATACGAGTGACAGAAGTTTTGGCCTGAAGACTCCCCTTCTGGAGACAGTCACCGCGAATAACCGGGGAGCTCGTACTTTGATCACTTTGCGCGGGTGGCGGATTGGAACAAAGCTCACCAGTTCTGACGGTCTAGCTGACCGTCTGGGCAACTGTCTCATCACAGACGCAAGTCGATGTCCTCTTTCACTCGGACTGCCTTGGCATATGGGGCAGGCCTTCCAAATAGCGCTCTTCTCCCAACTCTAATCTGGAGTCTCCTCATTCGCACCGTGTTTCAGCCCGATATTGGTTTACCGAGTTGCCTGCAGAGGATTAGTTGAGGAATCAACGAGATTTTGATTCTCATACATAGTTGTTGCGAACTCGGGAGTTGGTCGGGTTGATGTAGTTTGACAGGGCTCTGGTCGCTGATCCGCTACGATTTTCGATGATTGCCATAGCCAAAAGTTACTTACTTAGACTGCAAGAATGACCGGGTATGTCAGTAAAATGGAGTTACTAATTGGCCAGCATTTTCTGATATTCAACATATAGCGAGTTAACAATTATGTCCGTAAATGTCTAATTTTCCATTCCTCGGTATCATTCCATCTCTAGGAAGTTGAGTATAGTTACGCTAAGATTTGTCAAACAGCAAGGATTTCTGTCTATTATCTTTCGAAAATCATAGAAAAATCGATATGGCACAATGGTGCACCAACTATCTACTTCAGCTCGTATAAATTAGTAGTGGGAGCTTGCTAGCATCGCCTGAATTCTAGTTGATACTGGCAACAGTCAAAGGTAACTAGCACGCACAAGTACAGCGGCCTTCTCTTGGAGGGGCGCGTGTCAAAATCCCGTAGGTCCGGCAAGACATCTGAATTGCAAGTAAGAAGTTGTTTGAAAGCCTTTAGTGAGTGTGTTATACAAACTCGCCTGACATATAATACTGTTGGATTTGCTGATGACGAGTTCTTGCAAGGCTTCTATTGTTCTATACCTAGCGTTATTGCCAGAGATTTTGATAGGGACAAAGCTATAAAATGCTGTAGTTTCTGCCTTCAGCGGCAGGTGACACGACATTTATGAAACGTATTCTTGGTGTGGAACAGGATTCGTTAAAGGTGTGCTTATTGATTCGGTGACTTCCGTTTTGCTTGTTCGACAAAGTAAATCAGTGTTGAAAGTGATAATACGAAAAGAATGAAAAATAGCAAGGCACAAATCCATGCAAGATCTGATTGCGTCGAATCGAACTGAGTAAAGAGGCTAGAGTGCTCGTCGCTGTAATAGCCAGCTCGAATTTGTATGGCAGCTGTGACAGCTAAACCAAATATGCTCGCAACATTCATTATTATCGCAACCACTTTCATAGATACCCCTTTTCACTGGTATCGGCCTGCGCCTAATATTGGCGATTAGATTTTAGTGAGATTGGCTGGACGACAAAAGCAGTCTACACACTACCATCACTGGTATAGGGCGAGTACATGTCAAGGAATGAATCCATATCATTGTCATCAAACTTCGCCCACCCTTTAACTATGCGTTATTAGTAATAACACCGTATGGTCAGGATTCATTTTCGTGAATTATTAGCGCAGTTTTATTTTTTCAGCGTTCGCGCTGTCAACATGTAAATTGTTTGCGATTTTTTGTATTCTAATCCAGCATCGCTTCGGCAGAGGAAAGTGCTCTTTTCTTATACCCATTAAAAAGACGAGGTCTTGCCTCGGAGTATGCACTCCCTTATCGGGACGTTCGCTGATGTGGCGGCTAGGACGTTCTCTTGGATCATCAGGGTTGTCCATTTCCTGGCTATGGCATCTTACTGATATCCTTACAGCCCTGAGTTCGTGTTCTCAATCTATCCAGATCACAACTCAACAGCAGGCATTAACGAACAGAGGGTACCGGTCATGATTACTCTCGTATCCGATAAAGTCTGCATATCAAACTGATAGGCTAGGCTGATATTGCAAGGTTTAGTCTTGAACGTGTATGCGCTTCAATTCACGATGCGCTCTTGTCAATAAGGCCGGTAGTTGCTGTTGTTATCCCATTCAATTATCCGGACGACACGCATTTCAGCTCCACATGCGAATAAATATGGTAAGCCGGCCGTTTTATTCAATCTTGTTATATCTTATATGTGTCGCTGAATTCAAGCATTCTTTTGATACCGCCATTGGTTCTCCAGGGGGGATAGAGACGCTATATAAGCGCATAGCAATGTACTCCTGCTGAACGCTAAAAATGTAAGAATATTAAGAAAAAACTGCATGTCACAGCTTACGAAGTTATAAACGCACACTTCTAGGAATCACATGTTTAATACCACCGGTCTGATCAGATAGCAAGGTTTCTGAGGTTAAAGAGCCTGGTTTGCTGTAGAGCGGATTAACGTTCTCAGATAGCCACGATTTAGCTTGCAATGCCTTGATTTTGCAATGCCATGATTGATTGTGCGAATTGTTCTTCGCTCTTTTGCATAGACGAAGAGTACTCCTCATAAGTCGATGCTCCACCGGGAATTGGAAAACCAACTTTGTCGAGTACGACTTTCTGCTTCTCCTGTCTGAATTGCTTACTTTGCTCACCGTTATCGATCCCAGTGAGCAATTCAAGCCTATTTACATTTGGTTTGCAGTTATCATCCTTTTGTGGTTCTGGATACCAGTACTGTCCATCACGGGAATCAAACCGATACATGTATGCCAGTAGTTGAAGATAGTCTGCACCAGAAATATTGTCCACCGGTTTGTATTTCGCGTCAGCAACCACGATGGGGGCACTGCTTATTAAGAAATCAGGATATATAAGTCCAGTAACTCCTTTGACTTGGGAAGTTCTGCTATATTTTTCAGGATTGGCAAACAAGTATTGTTTTCCGGTTTTTGACTTGTTGCGGGGATGAACGAAAGATAGGTCCTTACATTTGTTGCGCAAAAGAACGTTAAGATACTCCTCCCATAGCCATGAGCAGTCGAATAGAATGCCGTTGATGTGACCGTTCCTTAAGGCACTTGCTGATATGGAGTCATGGCACAGGATAGCCACGCATATTTTTTGTAGTAGCCTGTAACTCCGAAAGTACTCATTGACAACGGGATGCCGGATATTCCAGTCTATGATCTTGTTTCTTTCTGACTTGAGATATCGCCGAGTCCTCAGCCGGATAGTTCGTACATTGTCCCTGACGTTTTTGTTGCCATTAAGCAACTGCTGTCCAATTTTAAATCCTGAAACAATATATTCAATTGTGTGCCTGATTAATTCACTAACGGGGTTATCAAGATCAAGATCCCTGGTGGTATACGCCACACGCCCGATGAAAGGGATATCAATACTGAGGTATCTCGCTAAATCGACTGTACCCTTCAGCCGTGAATCGTTATACTCTCGCCTCACATACATTTTGTATGCACCGACTTGAAGAGCCTTACTCAAGAAATATGGGAATAAAAGTATCAGCAGCTTTTTCCAGCGGTTGTTCTTAAGAGGTGGAAAGTTGAATCCCTTTGCCACATCTACATGTAGAACCTTCTCCAATAGATACGCAAAGAAATAGTCATCCTCTATGTGGACAGGTTCTTCATTCCGCTTGAAAAAACGTGTGGATATGCTAACTACATCATGGTCGTCCCCAAGCACTCCTATAAGGTTTTGCGTTCTTGTCTTGCCCTGATAAGTGCCAATAACGCGCTGGTTGAGACTTACATCAACATCCCCATCCTCGTCCTGTCCTACATAAATAATACCTTCTTCATCCAGTAATGTTTCTACTGTCTGATTCCGTAACGATTTACAGAGGTCGGTTGAAGTAAATATGTCATCTTCAATAGGGCTGTTATCCGTGAGGTACCAGAACTGCTGGCCTGCATCTGAAGCGCTTTTGACCACTTTTCTCATGCCTCACTGGAGTCTGAATCACTGCTAGCTGTGGGTGCGTCATCCCCCTGAGTGGATTCGTGTTTGGCACTGGAGGAATCGTTCCCTGTTGTGGTTTCCTTTTTATCTTTAGAAGCATCGCTTGTTTCAAACTCGTTATGGATCTCTTTTAATTTTCTATCGGCATCATCCATACCCCTCAGATAATCAGTCAGCAATGGTTCGAGATGGTTCTTCCAAAGTTCCATAGGTGCCTTATCTTCTCTTGACTGTGCTATCTTGAGGAAGTATCCGACTCCTAACACATAATCTGTCCCTAAGAAGTCGCTTATTTTGCGATTTACAGCTGTCATCATGCTCTTTGCTTTATCCCCATTGGGCGTACCGTCAAGAGCTCTCGCCGATTCTTCTGCAGTTATTTCGACAAAAGTGAAGCGGCGTCTCATAGCGAAATCAAAGGAATCTACGCTGCGGTCTATGTCGTTCATAGTTCCGATGATGTACACATTCCCGGGAATATAAAACTTCTGGCCTGCATCCAATCCGCCACGTTTTTTATAAGCTGAAGAATGGAGGTTGGTATATTGAGTGTCAACGCTCCCTTTTTTCCCTCGGTAATCGGGGTCGATGCTGAAGAACAGCTCTCCGAATATCTTCGACAGATCTCCTCTGTTGATTTCGTCAATGACAATCACATAATTCTGTTCTGGATTAGTTCTTGCTTCGTTGACGAACTTAGTAAACGTCCCAGGATACAGTTGAAAACCCACATTGCCTGATGCTGTTGTCTCAGGTCGAAGGCCTTCTACGAAATCCGTGTAGTCATAGCTAGGATGAAATTGGACAAATTCATATTGCGGACTTTCATTGAGTTGTTCGTTTAGTTGCTCATCGTTGTCATAGTCTAGGCATAGCAATTCAGCGGCTATTTTCCTGGCGACTGTAGTCTTTCCGGTTCCCGGTGCACCATGGAAAATAATGTTTCTGACTTCTAGTAGTTGTTTTGCTCGTTCACTGAGCCTGCTGTATTGTTCCGAGGTCATGTTGTGAGGCATTTTAGTTTTACCAGTCTTATAAGTTCTATATATCTTGTTTAGCTGGACAATTAAATCAAGCATTTGCTTGACCAGTCGGTTCGGTCTCTTTGCTGACAAATCAAGATCATCTACAGAGCAAGAAAGTGAGGGCAGTTCTTTCTGCCATGGTTCTGACCTGACCGGATGCCAGCCAGCACGCAACCCTGTAATACTTTTACTTTTCTCTTTGAAAATCGGACGGATATCAAGGAAGGTTCCGTTTACATTTATATACGTGGAATTAGGTGTAGCATAAGCCCCATTTTTAAAGAACCACAAGGTGAAATCCATGCCTGTTGAAAGGACATTAAAGCCATCGTCCAAGTTCCAATGTTCCGCAAAACCTCTCCGCGTGCTGTTCGTATACTCGAGGCGTGAACCGTTTTTCTTTGCTTCTACATTTTCGTCATTGTGTTTAATGAAGAAATCCAGTAAACGAGCGAACTTTTCGTAATCCTCTTCCGTTTGGCGGAACTCAAAAAGAAATTGTTTATATCGATCTATTCCTGCTTTCATATCATAATGATGTAAAGCACTGGAATTTTTCTTAAAATCTGAGTCAGCTAAGATTTGATCGTAAATAGGTTTGAATTCGTCGTAAGTAAGATAATCAAAAGCTGATTCTTTGACAGCAGTCGCAACCTGACTTCCAGCTTGGTCAAGGAGCCTAGTTTTCATATTCCTAAGCGTACTTTCGAGCGTATATGTATAGTTTCCTCTTGGTAAAGTACCCTTATCTATTAGATGTGTCCTATTCCAGCTCTTGAATCTTTCTTCTTGAATGGTTGCGGGCGTTTCTTTGCTGCTCTTCCATTTGTCCGATTCCGTCGATATCAATGTGTTCCCCTCACTTTGGTGATACCTGTTCAAATCTACCGTAGTTGGTAATTTTACTGGATAACAAGCTATTACCGCCTAAACTTAGATTATACCCTCAGCACAACATAATTTTGAGTTGTCTGGTTGATTTATCAACCTCTTATTCCCCTGAGTTGTAAAAGGTTCGAATAAGAAGATCTGTAGTATTGAGGTTTATTGTGAAGTCTGATTTAGTTTATAACCAGTTCATTGCCTCAACGAATAAACGTTTCTTATAACATTTTGAACGAATTAATTCTTCTAAGGTTCTAATATTAATCTTGTTTTTGTAGTTTTGTATTTCTGGATGGTGAGTGTATTTTTTTTTTGGACCGATTACGGTGCCTATAAGTTATAGGCATTCCTGTGGGCCCCTAAGCCTTACAGTCAGTGTTGCCAGACGAAGTTTCTTCTGATGTACGAGGGATGCAATCTGTGCTGGAATTCTCAACGAGTCCAGCGTTTTGAACCATTCTACAAATCGTTACTCCTAAAAAGGATTATCTCTGATTTTGCGTTCCAAGGCAAGGTCCACTGTGTTTCCCGACTGGAGCGTTCACTGTTTGATCCGTGTATGAAGCTGATTGTTGGAAATAGGGACAGGTCTCTCGCCTAAATTGTCCAGACGTTGGAAGTAACCGCTATACCGTACCTGGTCTTTTGGCTCAAAAGGACTTCGTTTGTCATTAATGGCTTGTGCAGTGTCATTCTCTCAGCCTGTATATGTGTCTGGACCTCAAGCCGCCCTTGCTATCGTTTTTTGACTAGCTATAAGCTAGAGACAACTCTTTAAAGCCAATCCTCTTACTCTGGCTGAGAAAGATAGATCCGGCCCACAGTTCCTTTGCTGATTCGAGTTTTACGAGAAAAAGTGAGGTTCAAGGCCGAAATATATCCTCGATGGTTGAATCGAAGACGTCGGCCAGGCGGAAGGCCAATGGGAGTGAGGGATCGAAATGGCCTTTTTCGATCGAAATTACCGTTTGGCGACTCACTCCCAGCTTTTTTGATAGCTGCTCCTGAGACCAGCCACGCTCCTTTCGCATTTTTGCCAGGCGGTTATTCATGATGGGCGAACCTTACAAATGCATACGACAGTGCAAGGATCAAGAGCATCGCTATCAGAACGCATACCAGCACGAGGGCCCACTGATCGGCTCCCATCAAACTGGCCAGCAGGCAACCGGCCGACACCAACCCGATGAAAATACGGTATGAAAGTTGCTCGGCCCTTCCGTACCAGTGGCTCTCTATGTTCTCTTCTGCATGCGGATTGGTTCCAGGCAAGGTATTGGGATCCACTAAAATTATCCACCAAAGGCTCACAGCTATAGGACAAAGTATTACAGCCACTATTAAAGCTTTGACCATCCACGGTACGGACTGTGGCATGAAGCCGGCCAGAAGGATTCCCAGAACTATGCTGCTCGCCAGGCCTGGAATCAAAGCGGTTGTGAGCGCTGGCATCGAGCGGGAACCGAAACGAACAGTGCCAAACGATCTGGGTCGCACATTGACAGTTGCTTTACCGCTCTTTTCGTCCTTCATGGGTTTCTCCTTTGATAAGCTCAAATCAGGACCGGTCTACCTGAATGAGCACCAGAATAATGTAAAGCAAGCTTTACGTCAAGTCAATTTGACCCCCATTATCTTGGTCTTGTTTACCAAGCGTCTTTTGCCGCAACATTGACGGTGGATCTCGAGGCTGTTTTCGGTCTTATGGTCGTTGCGAAACCAGGCTGGTGGCGGAAAGCCATTCACAGTTATAAGCAAAAGACCTATCGTTCAAAACGAATTTGGGAACACCTCTGCTCCCTGTTAATGTAGAAATATTCATGGGTTCACGCGTCAACCAAAGAAGATGGATGTGTTCGCTTTAACCAAGACTCGATGCATGGAAGGTCTCGTGACTTCATAATGATGAGAAAATTGCTGTTTATACCGTTATATATAGGATTTTGTCTACTGCTGATAGTGGCTATTTCCTGGGCGATAGGAAGACCTTGGAAGGACGTAGTAACAAGTCCTTACACGATAATTGGTTTAACTTGCGGAACCATAACATATTGCGCCATTGTGTTTGGTGTACCCTGGCTGCGCAGAAAGCTTGACGGTAATTGATGGCGCAAGTATTGCCGTACTTACGGTTTTGTCATGTTAATGACACAGGTGACTATTAAGATGCCAGCCTGCTCGTCGTGTTGTCCGAGATGCCTTTGTTCCTTGTAATTTGCCTTTTTGTTTTCTGTTTTCTCTGAACTTGAGTGTCCGTTGAGGACACCTGTCGTCTTTTGTATCAGCAGAGGAAAGTCTGATTGCATTTTACTCTAGTTGTCATTAAGCGCGCTTGCGACAATCGCCAATCTATAGCGTTGTTTTACGGTTTCAGCAGGACTTGATTTAGGCATACGAAGTAGGTAAACCCAAGGATGCTTAACTATGCTTTGCATTGCTCATAGAATCATTACTTCATTATTCTTTATGTTATAGATACAGCTTAAATGTGTATGACCGTGGCCTTTTCCTAAATGCATTACATAAGTTAGTTTCGGTTTAATCCCTGTAGCAAGCCAAGCAGAACTATGCTAATCGTTCTAATTAAACGATATTGACTGCTGCTATTTGGTGCAGCGATGTCAGCAAACACTGAGAAATTCTCATGATTCTTTTTAAGGAGTCCAATCAGTTTATAAAGACAAGTTCGAGGAATATCCCAAGAAGCCGCTGTTTACTATGAGGCATGAACGCAACGAATATTCTCGAAAGAAACATCAATAGTCAGTTCTATGTGCCTGACAGGCGCTCTTCTGACAACGGGCGAATCCCACTGGGTGAAGTTGATTCGCCTGTCTTTTACGGCAGTCCAAAATCGGTCGACGCCGATATTGTCATTCCGATATACAACGAGGAGGTTCAGCTGGCGGACTCCGTATCCACCTTATGCAGCTTTCTGGATCGTCTCGCCAGAGATCTGACACCCTTCAGCTGGAATATCGTGATTGCAGACAACGCCAGCACAGACGCCAGTTGGCAGATCGCCAAGTCTTTGTGCGACTGGTGCCCCAACCAGGTGCGTGCCTTGCACCTCGCGAGAAAGGGTCGCGGGTACGCTCTGAAACAGGCCTGACTCAGCTCCAAGGCAGCAGTAGTGGCATATATGGATGTGGATCTATCCACCGACATCGGCTCTACGGGCAGCCTTATTCTTCCTCTGCTCGAAGGAGGGGCTGATATCGCCTTTGGCTCGCGTCTGTTGCCGCAATCTCAGGTCACCCGCTCCCCCAAACGTGAATTCATTTCGCGCACCTACAACCTCATGCTCCGCTCATATCTGGCGGTCTGCTTTCATGATGCCCAGTGCGGCTTTAAGGCCATTACTACCCAGGCTGCACATGCCCTGCTGCCTCAGGTGAAGGATAACGAATGGTTCTTCGATACGGAGCTGCTTGCGCGTGCCCAGCAGGCCGGGATGACCATGTTGGAACTTCCTGTTCGCTGGGTGGAGGATGCCAGCTCGACGGTCGACATTCCAGACACGGTGAAGAAGGATCTGGAAGGCATGCACCGGGTCAGGGAGGGTATGGAGGCCCGAGCGGTCGAGCAGCTTCGCGTCGACCTAGACTCCCCTGCCGTCTGGGATCAGATACGTCAGCATGAGCTGCGCGGATCCCTCTTGCCTGCCAAAGAGGGGGATTCGCATTCACGTATGCAGAATCCAGGCAAAGAAGCTGCCGCTTGCTGAGCGGCTGACAGCAAACGAAATCTCATACAGAAAGAGCAAACTCACCTATCATGAACGCTTCATTGGCTTCTAGCAGCAGCTATGGCTTCTCCCCGCATTCACGGACTTTCACTTCGCCACGATCAACAAGCGCAGATGCAGTCGCTGATGAGCACTCTTCCCGCGCATATATTCTGCCTCGACGGACTCGTGGAGACTGGGTGGCACTGGGTGTCATGCTGCTTGTGGCCTGCGCAATATTCTTTATCAACCTTACGGCTTCTCGATACGCCAACGAGTTTTATTCGACTGCAGCCCAGGCTGGCTCGGTCAGCTGGAAAGCCTTTCTCTGGGGGTCTCTGGACTCGGGTAATGCCATCACCGTGGACAAGCCGCCGGCAGCCCTCTGGCTGATGGCGCTTTCCGTGCGCATCTTTGGTCTGAGTTCCTTCGCCATCCTCCTGCCGGAAGCGCTGATGGGGGTTGCGACCACCTACCTGCTCTATGCCACAGTGCGCCGGTATTGGGGAAACTGGGCGGGCATTGTCACCGGTTTCATCTTCATGCTTACTCCGGTAGCCGCGCTCATGTTCCGCTTCAACAACCCCGATGCCTTGCTGGTGTTATTGATGACTGGCGCCACTCACGCGCTCCTCAGATCTCTGGAGTATGTCAACCATCCTTCTGGCAATCGAAAGCGTACCTGGTGGATGGTTCTGGCCGGTGCTCTGATCGGATTTGGCTTCCCTGCCAAGCAACTGCAGGTGCTGCTCGTACTGCCCGGTTTTGCCCTGGCTTTTCTTCTGGCCTCGCCAACAGGCATGGTTCGTCGCATCCTAGATACACTTGCTGCCATTGGTTCAATGATCGTCGCCGCCGGCTGGTGGGTGCTGCTGACGGTCATCGTGCCAGCCAGCGACAGACCTTATATAGGGTGGCTCCCAGCGCAATTCCTTCCTTGAGCTCACTTTTGGCTACAACGGTTTCGGACGCTTGACCGGCAGTGAAGAAGGATCCGTCATACCCGGCCACGGCCATGAAGGTTGCGGTATGCCGTCCGGTGGCGGTCGTCGTGGCGGCAAGTGGGGCCAGACTGGCCTTAACCGTCTGTTCAGCGGCGAGTTCGGTACGCAGATTTCCTGGCTGGCTCCTTTGGCTTTCGCGGGCATTGTCATCAGCTTGTTAGTTATCGGCAGAGCTGCCCGTACTGATGTGCGCAGGGCCAGGGTCATTGCTTTCGGAGGTTGGTTGATCGTTACCTGGCTCGTTTTCAGCTTTATGGCCGGCATTTTCCACCAGTATTACACTGTGGCACTGGCTCCAGCCCTGGCTGCGATGGTGGCCATCGGCGCATTCAGTCTGTGGATCGCCCGGGACAAGCTCTGGCCCAGGATCGTCACGCCAATTCTTATCGCCTTCACTGCATTCTGAGATTTCAACCTGGCTGGTCGCTCCCAGTGGCTCCCCTGGCTCAAGTGGGCTATCCTCATAATCGGTCTCATGGGCGCCCTCGGTTTTGCCCTGGCTGGACTCTTGCGAATACGACGACTCGCTCTTGCAACCCTCATTCTCTCAGCCATAGGGCTTATGACTGGCCCTGCTGCATGGACGCTGTACACCAATCCCAAGGACACATGGGATCAATCGTCCTGGCCGGACCCGGCCTGACTTCAGGGAATATGGGTGGCGGCCCCGGTGGTATGCCCGGAGGTGCTTCTGATGGCGGTCGGCCTGGTGGTGGTCAGGCAGGAGGCATGGCACCTGGCAATATGCAACAGCGAGGTATGCCTGGTGATGACGGTGGTTCCATGGGCTCATATCAAATGGGCCAAGGCCAGATGGATCAGCAGGGACAGCCGAGCAAGCAGGGCCAGATGCCCGGAGGCAGTTCGAATAGCCAACAGACTCCCAGCATGAATTCTCAAGGACCAGGTCCCATGGGCCAGGATTCTTCAGGACCACAAGGGGAATCCAGCTCTTCGGGTGCGCCCTCCATACACTCATAGCGCAGGGGCAAATCTGGATTCCGTAGTGGACCAGAAGGAGGAAGGATAAGAGGAGGATGTCTGCTTGGTGGAGGCCAGTCCAGTTCCAAGGTCGTCGCCATGCTGGAAAAGTCATCCGACTCCCATCGTTGGGCTGCTGCCACGACAGGATCCCAGCAGGCGGCGGGCTATCAGCTGGCCCCTAAAAGCCGGTTATGGCCATTGGCGGGTTCAATGGTTCCGACCCCTACCTCAGCTTGGAACAGTTCAAGCAGTACGTGAAGGATAAGCAGATTCATTACTACATAGCCGGTGAGATGGGTGGCCATCAGATGGGAGGCTCCGATACGGCCACACAAATCTCACAGTGGGTGGCCAAGCACTACACCTCAACCACGGTTGATGGCGTCACTGTTTATGATCTGACCCAGCAGCAGGCCAGCTGAGCGGTGGGGGCAGCTCTTGGCTAAGGGATACTCCCAGGTTTGCGGTAACAAGATAAAGATGAGAAGAGCTACTGACTTCTAATCTGTCGGTTGCGAGTAGTTTCCTCGTTTGCGCGTTGAAAAAGTGCAAAGCAGTTAAGAGCTAAGCAGTGAGTGGATTGGAACTATCCCAGCCCGCTCATTTCTTATTGATCAATACAAAATGGTATTTGTGTCCGATTAGAGCAAGACTAGTTATTGCAGACCAAGGCACTTCAGGTCAAACTCAATAGCGTTATTGATTTCATTACGCTGGTCTGCGTTGCATTGGTTTGCATTGCACGGTGGTAGATAATCCATACAAATGGAACCATTCTCAAACAATCATCGGCTAATAAGATTCTGACTACCTCTGCCATATGAATAGGAGGACAAATACTTACAAACAGCCGATTACGGCATTGCGATACCGATTAGTCGGCCTGGCTTCACAGCTGTAAAGTTTATAGTTATACAAACAGACAATGGGGTGCCGATCAGGGAGTGAAATGTCCGAAAAACCGGGCGGGACAAAGCCCAAAAGCAATTGGAGGCGGGTCCTTCTTGCCCTGGCAATAGTACTTGTTCTTGTCATGGTTATCATTCTGCCGGGGGCTTCCATTTTGGTCTATGAGGACACCTTCGGAAAACGGTATAACACTCCCGGATGGATGCGTTATGCGCTCGCAGACTTCCCCGGCTTGCGCATGAAGCGGTGCGTCTTCCGGTCCAAGGACAATAAGAAACTGGCGGGATATCAGTATTCAAGAAATAATCCGAACCAGCGAGAGGACAAGGCTGAGGGCCTGGTGGTCATTGCTCATGGTTTCGGCGGCGGCGGACAGAATACCTACATGGATGTTGCCAACTACTTCACCTCCCAGGGCTTCCTGGTCTTCGCCTATGACGCCACCGGCAATGATGAAAGCGCCGGCAAGTCCGTCAGGGGCCTTCCTCAAGGGGTCGAGGATCTTGGCCAAGCTCTTCGTTTCGTGGAGGGTGAGCAATCATATAAGGGTCTCCCTCTTTTCCTGTTCGGACAGAGCTGGGGAGGCTATGCCGTCGGCGCTGTTCTCAACCTTCACCCAGAGGTCAAGGCCGCGGTCATGGTTTCTGGATTCAATCGCTCGATCGATATGATGCGTCAGCCCGGCAGAAAAATCGCTGGCCCTGCCGTCTCGCTCATCATGCCCTGCGTGAGCTTGTATGAGCATGTAAAGTTCGGGAAGTTTGCGGGCTATACCGCCTTGGATGGCTTGAAGAAATCCAAGGCGGGAATTTTCATCACTCAGAGCCGGGACGATCAGGTGGTCCCGGTCAGATATAGTTATGACCTCTTCCATGAGGAATTTCAGTCCAACCCACGATTCCGTTTTCGTGAATACCAGGATCGCGGGCACGCCTATGTCTACTATTCACAGGACTCGGTGCGATACCGAAAGCAATTCGACCAGGAATACAAGGAGCGCATGAGACAACTGGGTCAAAAGCCTTCTAACGAAAGCTATAACGCATATTCGGCCAAGCATTTCGACAAGTCGAAGGGCTACGAGCTGGATATGCCGTTGATGAACCAAATGGCGGACTTTTATCGCCAATATATGGATTAAGCCGTAAAGATACAGCCGGATGCAGCCCTCTTCCATCTACGGATAAGCCCGCTTGCATTCAGTGCTATTCAGTGGTTTGCAATGTTGGCCTGATACCAAAGGACGGCGATGTTGATCCGGTCCCTGACTTTGAGTTTTGCCAGTATGCGGCTGACTGTCTTTTTGACCGAGTCGGGCTGCAGCTGGAGGCGCTCGGCAATCTCCGCATTCGTCAGGCCTTGGCTTACCAGCGAAGCGACCTCAAGCTCGCGTTTGCCCAGCTGGGCGAATTTTTCGCGAGCCTTAGACTCATCACTGGCTCTTGTCTTTGGGACTCCTCTCCTGATCACTTCGGCCGTGATGCGCGGCGTAAGAATGGCATCGCCTGCATGCACCGCATGGATGGCTCTATTCAGATCGGCTGTCTTGACATCCTTGAGCAGGAATCCGGAGGCGCCTGCCCCTAAGGCTGTGAAGGCATAGTCGTCCTCGTCGTAGGTGGTCAGAATAAGAATGCTCATTTCAGGATGGAGCTTTTTGATACGGCTGGTGGCATCCAGCCCGTCCATGACAGGCATGCGCACATCCATCAGAATCACATCGGGCAGAGGCTGCTGATTTTCGGCGGCTGTAGCCAGCTGATCCAGAGCATCTTGGCCGTTGGCCGCCTGTGCTACGACATGCAAGGTTGGATCCTTGGCGACCATGAGTGCCAGTCCCATGCGGGTCGGGCGCTGGTCGTCGACGATCATGACACGGATCATGCACTTTCCTCCTTACCCGTGTTGTCAGCTGCCATTGCGGCTAGTGAGGGTATACGAGCATGCAAGGTCCAACCGTCAGGACCAGGACCAGAATGGAAGCTGCCCCCATGAGCTTGCACTTCGGCTCCTAACCTGGCAAGGCCTGTACCGTTGCTACCGTTGTTGTCAGTATCGTTGTTCAAAAGTTGGCCATCATCACGAACGGTAATGTTTGTGCCGCCCTGGCTGTCGTGATCCCAGGAAACCACAATACGATCGACTCCTTGTCCGTGGCGGAGAGCGTTGGTGATCGCCTCCCTGGTCACAGTAAAAGCAAGATTGGCCTGCCTGGGATCTTGTGGTCGACGGCCTGTCTCTGTCAGGGCAGTGCTGATGCCGGCATGACGGGCGTGGTCGAGGATGGGTTTGATGTCATTCCAGCCATGTTCCTCCCCTATGGACTGCGCTGGGTCGTTTTCAGGTCCTGCCTTTGATTGCAGGGTTTTTACAGCTGTTCTAGTGTCGTCCAATCCCTGTCGTGCCAGGTCGTTGATCATCGAGATGGCCTCATCGATTTCCGGCTTACCGCTGGCATGATTCATCCCCTCGGATAGGGCGATGATAGCGGTCAAGTCGTGACCCAGGCTGTCGTGCAAATCGGCGGCGACCTTGGACTGATACATGGCCTCGTCCCGCTCACGGGCCAGGGTCTGGGCATGCGAGCGCTCCTCCTCCAGTGCCTGCTCCGACATGCGTGACTGCCTCGCTGAGCGTGAGAAAAAGGCGGCTGTCAGACACAGGGCGAATGCCAGACCAGTCGGATATAGAAGGTCAGTGAAGTGGACATCATGATGCCAGTTGGTAGAGAGTGCAATGCTGAGCAGACCCAGAATGGTGGAACTACACAGTCCAGCTGCCAATGATGCCATGCTTTTGGCTTCTACAGCGCAGGCGTAGAGGTTGACGAGCCAGGGAATGATCAGGTAGGTGCATCCCGAGCCATAGATTGCGGCAGTCAGGGCAAGCAGGCCACTGAAAACCAGTAGGGTCGCCATAGGATATAGGCGGCGCAGGCATAGGGTGACAAGTGCGACAAAAATAATGACCACGAACAGGGGCAAGCCCCAGCTGTCAGACTTCAAAACCTGGTAAAGGGTTCGATTGGCACTGCCCGGGGCGAGAATCAGCCTGGTCAGCATCATCGTCTCGTAGATGGCGCAGAGAAAGACTGCCGCGAAGGCCGTGTATGGCCGGTTCCATAACTGAATCCAACCTTGAGTCTTCTTGTCTGCCCTCATCGACGAGCCTCTTCCTGGTAACTGCTGGTAGTCCATTATGCTGTCAGACACTGAAATGTGCGACCTTGCGAGTGCTGCATCCTCTCTTCATTGACTCTGCATCAAAATTAGACTGCTCTGCGGGCCTCGTGCCGGAATATAAGGAGGCTGATCAGCACCCAGAGGATTGCCGTCATGCACGAGGCCGCCATAGAGGCCGTAGACGCGATATTGCCCATGTCACGGGCTGCGGATGCAGTGGTGATCAGGGCCAGCGGATAAGGCAGTGCCAAGGCAGGTGCGGCAACCGACAGCGCACAGCCTGCAAGGGTGAGCAGAAACATGATGCTCATGGTTGAGGCAAAGGATTCGGCTCTGGCAGCTATGGCCTGTGTCAGAGTCATAATGGCCCACACTGCCAACGTCATCGGTAAGCCACGCATAAGATAGGGACCGAGTTCCACTGGGCTGAATCCTCCTACCAGAACACCCACGAGTATGAATTCGGATTCGAAGATGGCGACGGTAAGGAGGGAGGCCAGCAGTCCATACATCACCTTCCCGGCTAGGGCAGTCCCGACCATGCCTGAGGCATTAAGCCGCTGCCAGTTTCGTCCCTTGTGCTCGTTGGCTTCAACCTGGGCTGCAAAGGCCGCGACCAGGACTGGCATGAAGACCATGCTTGGCAGAAGGATCGCCTGCCCCCAGACCGCAGCCCAGGTCACCCCTTGAGCCTGGAAGTCCGGTTTGTAGCTTTGATACTGGTCCCAACCGTTGAAGATTCCGACGGCGTCGAAGAGCATGGTGGCCAGCCAGTACCAGAGATTGCCGGCCTTGCGAATCTCCCATTTGA
Source organism: Bifidobacterium polysaccharolyticum (assembly GCF_016101585.1). GTDB lineage: Bacteria > Actinomycetota > Actinomycetes > Actinomycetales > Bifidobacteriaceae > Bombiscardovia > Bombiscardovia polysaccharolytica. The sequence goes on along the minus strand of NZ_JACFQG010000001.1, from coordinate 321,067 downwards.
AGGCGGCGGCGATTGATGGCTTGTGGCGATGCATCGGGGTGATGGTTATAGCATTTGCAGGGTATTGCCTGTTCATCGGCCTGACTCCTTGACCTTGATGATGAATGCTGATATTCCCGACCAGATAATGCAGACCAGAAGGCTAGTCAGGACTTTTGGCCAGGGATTGGCGACCAAGGTCATTCTGGCAAAACCATCAGAGCTGGCTGAAAACAGGAAGGGGCTGGCCGCGGAACTGATCCCGGCTGGGAAGAACCAGCCCAGAGCCGGCATATTCATCGGGCCCAGTCCAGTCCCGATCAGACCGGCTATCACACCCAGACCCAGGCCTATGGCCTGCCTTTCGATAGTCAGGGAGAGGGCGAGTTGTATAGCCGTGACAGCCATGGACGAGAAGCAGGCAATCAGTGCCGGAACGAATATGTATTCGGCCAGACTCCCGTCGAGATGGAACCCTTGTGCCGAGGCCGTCAACGGTATCCAAGTCAGGGGAATTATGAAGCAAAGTGTAAGCGCGCACCCCGCAACTACGAGCTTGGCAAGAAACCTCCCAATCGGGCTCTGGCCCAAGGAGAGCCATTTGAGATCCATGCGCTCGCTGCTCTCCATGACGGCAAGCCGGCTGGTCAGCAGGGCCGCGAGGATAGGTGCCAGCAGGCCTACGGTCTGGAAGATCTCACCTTGTGCAAGGGCTACGGTACGTGTGGCGGGGTTCGAAGATTCAGCTCGTTTCATGAATGCCAAGCCTGACCATGACGAAACCAGAACAATCATGCCCAAGGCCATCCACCAAAATGAGGAGCCTTTCAACTTACGAAGCTCCATGGAAAGCAGAACAGGTAGCCCTCCTGGATGGGATGGGCGTGGCGGTTTCCCCAATCGAAATTCTTCGGACCGCATGGAGATTGATTCGACAGAGCTCATCGTGTGTTCCTCCGTTTAAGATCGGACGGCTTCATATCACTCTGCGCTACATGGTTCTGTAAGACATAGTTTTGTGGAATATGGTTCTGCGGGTTTTCCACTAGTTCGAGGAAGGCTTCTTCCAAGCTTTTGCGTTCGGAGGCGACACGGTATACCTGCAGACCATGCGATACCAGTCGAGTTACCAGCGACCCGATTTGCGGGTCTGGTATCTCGGGAATGCGCAGGGTTGCGCTCTTCCTGATATATTCGTGTTGAATGCCTTGAGTTTCGAGCATCTCTGACGCGAGCCCAGGATCGGACACCCGTAGATCGATATGACCCTCTTCCCGCAGGTTTTTCAAAGTTCCCTGGTAGAGCAAATGACCATCGGCAATGATGCCAACCACCGGAGCCATCTTTTCAATCTCCGACAGGATATGGCTGCTGATGATGACAGTGACCCCCTCCGAGGCGGCCAAGTCCATAATCATTCGTCGCACCTCGACCACTGCCTCGGCATCCAAGCCATTGGTGGGCTCATCCAGGAGCAGGAGCTCCGGATGCGAGATCAGCGCCATGGCGATGCCCAGCCGCTGCTTCATTCCTAGAGAATAGGCGCCCGCCTTCCTTTTCTCGTATTCCCGCAATCCCACCTTGGCCAACACCGCTGAGGCATCCGAAACTGGCAAACCCAGATAATCGGCTACCATGCGGCAGTTATCGAGACCCGACAGGCCTGGATAGAAGCTGGGCCCTTCAATCATGGAGCCCACACGGCCCGGCTGGATTGTGCTCTTGTTTCCGACCTGCTGTCCCAGCAGCCACATGCTTCCAGCAGTCGGTTTTGTCAATCCCAGGAGGAGTTTCATAGTGGTCGATTTTCCGGCTCCGTTTGGTCCCAGCAGTCCGTAGACCCCGCCAGCCGGCACCCGTAGATTCAGCCCATCCACGGCTTTGAATCCGCCATAGGCCTTGACCAACCCCTGTGTGGATACAGCCAGTTGCGGGTCGTTGTTTCCGTCCGTATATGCCATTGCGCCTCCCCTTCCAATCGGAATTCAACTGATTCCTATGCAAGTTCGACGGGCGCAATCCTTCAACGCGGGAAAAGAAACTGTCCCCTGTAGGGGACACGTCGCTGCTGACGAGGCTAATTTGCACCCATGGGAAAGGAGTCACGCTGGATTTAGTCGTTTTCATAATCGGGGGGGGATACTTCGCAAACAAGCAGGATCAAAAGCTGCCTCCTCAAGAACCTGTTATTGGGGCGTTTGGGGCCGGTGTGTGCATACACTCCCTCACCCCACTCCGGGAAACAATTGATTTGACCCTGACATGATGGCAGGGTTTAGGGTCAAGGCATGACACGCGAGAGCGAATTCAGTGGCGAAGGCAGCAAGAGCGGCTTGAGCATCGGTCAGATGTCTGAACTTACAGGGGTCAGTAGGAGAATGCTGCGCCACTGGGAAGAGGAAGGACTGATCTATCCCATTCGTGGACTGTCAAATTACCGGCAATATATGCAGGATGACGTCGCACGGCTGGAGCGAATTGTGACCTACAGGGAGATGGGATTCAATGCCAGACAAATCAAGGCATTGCTCGATTGCAAGACACCGCTTGCTTTGGACGAGTTGCAGGGACAGCGCTCGCGAATTGATGAGAAAATCCAGCATCTTAGGAAAGCTGCGGATCGTCTGGACCGACTCATAGCCTTTGCCGAGGGAAGGTCAGGTAATGATTCAGCTCCTACGAAGACCGATCAGGAGGACCAGTACTTTTCGGAAGCATACGAACTCTGGGGTGCTAGCAGACAGTGGCTTGAGTATGCGGAGCGAAAAGCTTCCCGCTCCGAACAAGAACAGAAAAAGGACATGACCCGGCTTAAAGACGTGGAAAGTGAGCTTGCACAAGCCAAACAAAAAGGCCTGCCACCGTCCTCAGATAAGGTTCTAGAACTGATTGACGAGCATCGGCAGGCTTTGTCATGGTTCCATGTGACGCCGTCCATGCACGTCATTCTGGGGAGGATGTATGTGGCCGACCCGCGTTTTAGGCGCCATTACGAACAACTGGAACCTGGATTGGCGAAATGGATGCTGGTTGCAATTGAAACTGCAGCGCGTGCAAACGGGATAGATCCGGCAACCGTCAAATGGGAGTGATGCAGTCAGTATCTTCCGTCTACGTATCACGTTTTCTGTTTGACTACCCAATTCAAAACACTTCAACTAAGGAACGAGGTAGCCATGGACAACCGTGACCAGCCCAAAGCTAATGCTTGTGCAGGTGCAGGCATAAGTCCCGTGCCGGAGCCGGGGAAGGATGCGGAACCGCCGGAACCTTATAGGGGCATCTATCTCATGCCTATGTTCATGTGCCTGTATAGCGACGATCTAGATGAATCAGAGGTTTTCTGGACGCAGGGATTGGGCTTTATCAATTTATACACCATGCCGGGCATGATGATTCACTTGCGGCGCTGGGCCTTTCAGGATGTGCTGATTCGTAAGAGTGGTTCCAATACTGGCGACTCTGATACGGATATGGAGTCCATAGGAAGCCTGAGCGTAGCAGTCACGGAAAAGCAGATCAGCAAGATTGTGGACGCATGTGAGCGCCTTCGTCCGGGATCCACTTCAGCTTCAATACGTAAGCCGTGGAACTCGCTTGAAGCTAGTATTCACACTCCAGAAGGCCTGGCCCTTACCCTTACGGCTGCCTTGGCTGTCGATAAAAAGCAGACCGAAGTTTATCTGAACTCGCACGGTCAATGAGCAAAGTTCAAGCCCTCCTCCCCCGTCATGATTTGATTCTAAGAGCAACGATTAGATGTTCCGAACGGCTGGTGGGTTAAAACATAAGGCTCTAATGTCTTTGAGCAGATAATTATTGGCTCCAGCCTCGATGGCCGGCAGAACATGGTGGTAAGAGGTGCATTCCAACTGCGCTGCCAGCCAGTTGAATGGTACGGTTGTAACAGAATGTAGATACATAATCCGGCAGGCTGCTCTGGACCCGGTAAGATCAGGTAGGCCACCTGAAGAGGACAAACCGCAAAGCCCTGTAAAATTGGTTTAATTGGTTTATTTTGGTATGTCGCAGACCGAGAAGGCAAAACTCATCAGAGTTCCTACTGACTTACTCTTGTCTGATTTTAGTGTTTCAATGCTTTTGAGATGCTCATTGTCTTGTACCTGGTTCAGTGCGTACTGTGCGCCATCTGAGGTGGTAAAGCGGAGGATGGGGTCTCCCTGCTTGCTGAGCCTGCAGGACACGGCACCTTTATCTACCTTCAAAGGCCAGGTGTGTCCCAGATCTTCCTTCGAAATTGTTTGCGGGTTACTGGTGGCTGCAACCTTATTGCTTCCATCAGTGGAATACTCTTCAGGGTGCTTCATGCCATCAGTGCATCCGACAACCCCCAATGTCAGCATAATTGTGGCGTATATCAGGAAAAGGGTTCTGAGGCTCTGCTTGATTAGCTTTATAATCATTCGACGTTCTTTCATACTTGGAGATGGTTTCTAGCGCTCGCTGGCCAAAGCCATATATCCGTCCTCAAGGTTGGGCGCAGTTTCTACAGAGCCCGCGGGCGGTGTATCGGTAACTATGCGGTATCTTGTCCCCTGTGGGGTGGGTTCCGCGTTGATGATTGTGGCATTATCCGGTGGGGCCGCGATGGGAGGCGTGACCCAGGTGTGACCGGCAGCTTCATGGATCAGCCCCTCAGTCGGCCCGTCATACTGGTTGCGTCCGAAACGTAATACGCATACCCAGGGGCAGGTTTGTGCAACGTCATCGAGTATGTGGGTGGAGAGGATAACGGTTCGATCCTGCCCCAGCTGGGCAAGGAGCGTGCGGAACCGCATGCGCTCTTCGGGATCCAACCCCGCTGTGGGCTCGTCGACTACCAGCAGCTGGGGATCGCCCATAAGGGCCTGTGCGATGCCAACCCTGCGCCTCATACCCCCGGACAACCCTCCGATAGGTTGGTTCATCACATCATCCAACCCCACTTGTTCCAGGAGGGTATGGGCCTGCTCCTGCCGCACACGTTTATTGCCAATCATTTTCAAGATGCCGATATAATCAAGGAATCCAAGTGGCGACAGGTTGTCGTACGGGGTGATGTGCTGAGGCAGATAACCCAGGTGTCGTTTTAAATTTCGCCTATTGGCCGGCAAAGACAGGTCTTGCCCATCAATAAAAACTTTACCTTCAGTCGGTTTGATTATTCCAGTGAGAATGCGCATGAGGGTTGTTTTGCCGGCACCATTTGGACCAATAAGCCCTATCATGCCCTGTGGAAGATCAACGGTCAGATCGTTCAAAGCCGCCGGTCTCCCCCGAAAATCCTTGGTCAGATGGTCAATAGAGATAAACATGTGAGTAATTCCTTTCAGAGTCAGATGAAAGTCAGACCTGAGCTTTTATGTGGTTGGAGGCTATGTTTGCGCCAGTGAAGAGAAGGAGGATAATACACGCCTGCCAGAGCAAGGATATGACTCCCGATTGGACGGTAAAGGGGCCGTTCGCTGGTGCGTATATAGGATCGGTATGGAACCATCCCTGCGCAATGGGATCACCAATGACGGCCAGCGGGCCGCCATTGAGCGTTGGAAGTGGCAATAGGGGGGTATAGAAAGCCAGCCAGGCCCATGCCAGGACGGCAAGAATTCGGGCTACGATTGTGGGCAACAGGGCTCCTAGCAGGGCGGATATCCCCATAGCGATCAGCATTGATGGTGAGAGTATGACAAGTGCTACTGCCAGGGCCACCAGTATTGCCTTACCGTTGCCTTTAAAGGCTTGGTGTACCGCGATCAATACAAGGAAAAGCAGGGAAGATGATATGCAGATGACCCAGGCTCCCAAGACATGAGCCGAGCGGATGACGGCCATCGGCAAGGGGGAGGTGGATTCAAGTTCGTCCATACCTGTTCGCCTGCCGGCAGTCATAAGGTCGCTAAAAGATGCTGCGTATGCCAACGGGGTGAACATAGCAAGAACCTGTCCGGTAAAGACAAGACCATCTGTGTTGCTGAATCCAGGTGACATAGGAGAAGCATAGGCCAAAAAGAGGGCGAAGAGCGCCAGCGGTATGCTGGCTATCCACAAGGCCTTGCGCCGATAAAACATCAGTAGCGTGATGCGTACAAGGCTCAGTATCCTCATAGGGCTGCCACCCTTACAACATTGCGCTCCGCATCACCGCACATGTTCCATCCGAAGATTGCGCCTGCTGCTGCAATAAACAATGGAATGAGTCGTTGCCGGACCGGATCGGTTATGTATGGATCCCATATAAAACATAAAAACAGCCAAATAGCTATGGAAGCCAGCGACGATGTTGGCATAGACGTGGTGAGTACGGCTATAAGGAAAACCAGACAGTTGACAATGAATATACTGCCAACCGGGGTAACGATGCTCACCCACCCCATGTCGCGTGGCCAAAGTCGCATCATATGCAAGCCGGTAAAAAGAAGGCCTGCGGCTGCAAGAAATGCTCCGGTAATGATAAGCAGCCTGGTCACTTGAACCTTCCGCCATCCAGTTGGGGTTGACTCAGCAAGTTCAACGATTGGATCACCGTTGAGTACAAAAGCTGTAGATAGACCAGCAGCAATTACTGGCACCTGAGTAAGAACCATCATAACCGGCCGTATGCGGCGCAATGACCAAATGCTCTCCAGTACGAAGCCCGCAAGAAGAACACCTGCAGTCAGTATGAACGGCAGTAATACTAGCCTATAAAGCCTCTTGAGCTGTATACCTACGAAAGCCAACCTCGTCCACCTTCCTCATATCTGGTTTTGGCCTCGGCTGCTGCCAGACATTGTTCGCTACTCGTTCCGTCTGCTTAGTTAGTAGCGAGAGAGGATGAAAAGGTTCATTAATTTTTATCTCCACCGGCGAGTCGAGTATGCCAGGCAAGAGGAGCGGTAAGGATAACAGCAGATAGGAGTCCCACTGTCAGTAGGATGGTCCCTGCCCAGGCTGCGGTTGTAGTGGGTACCGAATTGACCCATGCCGGTAGGAAAAATGATGGCCTCAAGTTCTGCAAAGTTCTCAATAGTGGTGCAAGTACCCCTAGGAGCAGTGCAATCCACGAGCATTGCCATATGCATAAGAGGGCCACAATATTCGCCAGGAGTGTTATGGGGGCTATCGTTTGGGCAATAACTGTCAGGGGTCTTATTCCAGGGTTGATTGCAGTGACAATCAATAAGGTTACTCCCCCGACGACAATATTGGAGATGAAGGCCAGCAATAGCCTAGAACCTACTACAACTTGAGGTCCCAGGGGCATACTGAGCATTAATTCACGATCATCTTTAATGGAAAAGACCAGGATCATGGTCAGTGCCATGTTGAGCATGAGTATATTTGAAAAGATATGCGTACCGAGACTGCCGTAACGTGCACCTTGCATAAGGTTGCTAATTAAAACGGAGCACGCTGCTATCGCAATTTCCACCAGTAAGATATATCGCGGTATGAGGCGGAATTGTGCCAGAACAAGCGGGCCACAGGAACGCACTCGACGCATGAATGGTATTGGTCGATCCGTTGCCAGCGACGGCTTCTGTTGGATGGCCTTCAGTACGCTATTAAAAGCTGGAACTGCCGGCTGAACATTCTGCTCTCTTTCCCTAAGCGCCTCTTGAACTTCACCCCGGTATTCTTCGGTGAGCGGGCCTGTGCTGTCTGGGCTTGTGCTCTTATATCGGTCTGCCATAATCACCCCTTCAATTATCTCTGGCTCTGCAGTTTTTGGGTTTTGACTGGAGCGAGGTCGGTCAACTGCGGGCGCAGGATCTGTCTTGCCCGGGCAATGCGAGATTTCACAGTCCCGACCGGAACGTCGAGCAGGGAGGCTATTTCCGGGTAGGGTAACTCGTGAAGCCATGCCAGCGTCACCGTGTATGCCATTTCTGCTGGGAGTGCATCAATCCTTTGCCGTATTATTTCCATCGTCAGATCTTTACTGACCAGTTCTACAGGCTCCAGCTGATCATCGGTTATCGAGTCAAGTTCCACCTGATCCATTTGGTCAGGTGGTTTCGGTTTGCGACGTTTCATATAGATTTGCCGCCGGGCAATGCTGAGTATCCAGGTAAGCACCTTGCTGTCTGCACGGAAGGTTTTTGAGGAACGCCAGCAGCCCAGCCAAGTGTCAGCAAAAACTTCGCTGGCATCCTCATCGTCGGATATTCGCAGGGAAATAAAGGCTTGGACGGTATGGGCATACTTATGGTAAAGTGCTTCAAAGGCCGATTCATTTCCGTCAGCCACCATCTTGATCAGCCTTATATCATCAGTATCTGGATCAATGCGAGATCGTTTCACTGATGATGTCCTTTCGATGATGTCCCTTCGCCTTTATGGGGATATGTGTCCTTCGCCGTCGTGCTTACATCCGAGATAACGTCTTGCATATTGCTATGCAAGCGGTTGTCGCGGTTTTGCTCCATTGCTATTACGAATATGCTGAGATGCTGCTTTTAGGATCGCCCATCCTGTGAATCACATCGCATGGCAACCCATTACTGTCTTGTATGAAACTGATTCTTTTCAGGTATCCTAGCGCTTATTTGCGTCCTTTCAAGTACTTCCGTATCTTCTTCAGGGCCCAGTCGTAATGGCTGGAGGTCGAAGAGATGAAGGCAGAGCCCAAGGTAGAGTTGCCTGTCCATGGGAGGGCGCCCTTGGTGAATAGCTGCTCGTCGGTGAACGATTGCGCCAGGGTCATGACCTTCTTATGGGATTCGATAAACAGGTTCAAGGCCTGATCGTAGGTGGTGTCATCATGCTTGTCCCGCAGCTTCACATTCATTTCGCCGTAATTGCGCCAGTTGTAGCCGTCAGGAAGAAAGTCGTGGGTCCTGCCCTGCTGGTTGTCCTCCACCCAGTTCAACAGCAGCTGATGCCACTCGTAGAGATGGACGAGCACATCCTTGATGTTCCTGTCGCGTGCCCAATGGGCCCCCTTCTCCTTGCTCAGGTCGAAGGAAAAGCGGCCATTGCGTTCATCTGGTGTCAGCGACTCAAGCAACGCTATGAGTTTGTCGAAGCCATCATCAGCCGCCTTGATAAGTTCTTCCTTGGTGGTCGGTCGCGCCATGATGGTCCTCCATTTGTCTTTGTTCGACAAGATTTGACTGGTTCATCGTCACCTGTCACGGTTTGTCATTGACTGTACCCTATATGGGCCTTGCAAATGCTCCTGTGTAGGAAATCGTCGCATACTCCAGTGTTTACCTATATTGGTGGAAAGCCATCAAGTACTCAAAGTCGCACCTACCAATTAAATTCATCAACGCGAGCGTTGCATGTACCGACTTAATTGATTTAACAAGAGACCTGAAGGAATGACAGAAGTCGGCAGGGTTGCTGTGGCTCAAATATGTATTCGGGTGCATACAGCAGGACTTTATTACTCGCCGATGGCATGCGATATGACGCTGACAGAGTTCTCGAATCTGGTGGTCAGAGCTTGGATTCCTGTGGCTGCGGCACCAAGCAGGGATACGATGAGCACCACTACGATCCATGCGCCCCATTGCACGCTCATCTGTGCTTTGCCCATGAAGCGTGAGAGCATGAAAGTCAGGGATGAGGTGCAGAGCAATGTGATGACCAGGGAGAACAGTGCGCTGGTAATCATAGTGATGATGCCGTCAAGCGCGCCCAATACTCTGAGCTGGCCGATTCCAGCACCTGATACGTAGGTCAGCGCCAGATCAAGTCCTCTGCCTTTGGAAGTGATCAAGGTGCCTGCAATTGCACCTGTTATCGCGATGATTATTGGCGGTCCAGTGAGCGCCAAGAGACTCGCAAACATGTCTGTGGTCGCCGGAACGCTGCCTGGTGTGTGGGGAAAAGCGACTAGCAAGGTGGTGATCATTGTGCTCAACCCTCCGCTGACGGTCATCAGCAATGATAGACCCGCAGTCATCGGGATTATCGTCGCTCCCTGGCGCTGTATGCTGCCGACAGCCTGTTGGCCTGCCAGCCTCCAGGTTCTGGATGGCAACGCTACAATACGCGTCCATATCGCCGTGAAGCCGGGCAGGAGATATGGCGCGAAAGCTGCCAGCGAAAATATCAGGAGGAACATGCCGCCCATGGCGAAGGCGAGAAATACCGTCATCCGATCTGGAGCGGCATCGCTGCTCATCTGACTGGCACGAGGGTTAGTTGCAAGTGCAAAAGCTGGAATCAGCAACATGCAGCCAGCACCAATCAAGCATACGATTCCCAGGAGGAAGCGGAAGACGCCTATCCGCTTTGGAGGGTCCTGGGATTGCCTGAGGGCTTCCATTGGTCGTATTTTCGAGAGCGAACGGATAGTCAACAAGGTGCTTATGAAGATGGGCGCAGCGCTGAAAGCGAGGCCTTTGCCTAGCGAATCGAACAGGTGGCTGCCGGCATAGGTCAAATGCAAATCAAATGGATTTGTCACCATGGCGAAGGTCAAGGGCGTAATCACCGGCAGCAAAAGGCAGGTGGCTGCAATGGACAGGATGAATAATCCCATGACTATCAGCAGATTCCAGGCCAGCAGTTGCCAAGGCAGAGCGCCTTGCAAAACCATGAGCGCCAGTTGATGCCGGCGTTGATTCAGTGCTGAATTCATGACCCATAGCAGCACAGCTATGGTGATGATCACGCTGAATGCCAAGGCGGGACCAGTGTATGTGGATCCAAGTACCTGCTCCGGGCCCTGATAGTCCTGATCAATGATCGTGGCGATCGCGATGAGGGAGCAGATGACAGTCTGGGATACGACCATGGCCAGCAAGACGGCGCTCCAGACCATGGGCGCTGCTTTGAGTTCGGACAGAGCGCCTCTCATGCCATGGGCGCTTTCGCAGAGAATGACTGGCTGATTCGGCCATCGCGCACGGCAAACAACCGATCGCACTGACCTGCCACTTCATTGCTATGCGTCACCAGTATGATGGTTTTCTTCTCGTGGTTGGCGAGTTCCTTCAGCACCGATATGACCTTTTCTCCGGATTCCTGATCCAGGGCGCCAGTCGGCTCGTCCGCGAATACCACGTCTGCGTCGGATAACAGGACGCGGGCCAGGGCAACACGTTGCTGCTCGCCGCCTGACAGCAGGGTGACGCTTTGCTTTTTCTGATCGATCAAGCCAAAGTACTTCAAGAGGGAATCCGCCGTCTTTCTGGGAAAGCGGGATCCGCGAAGGGTGAATGGCAGAGCCAGATTCTGTTCGACTGTCATGCTGGTGATCAGGTTGTAGGACTGGAATACGAAGCCTAGATGCTGGCGTCTGAACTTGGTCATGGCCGATATCCCCAGACGGGTTATGTCCTTGCCCAGCAGAAGCACAGTGCCGCTAGTGGCCTTCTCCAGCCCAGCCAGGCAGTACAGCAGCGTCGATTTCCCGCTGCCTGACGGCCCTATGATGCCGGTCATCTCCCCCGGATACGCAGTGAATGCGATGTCATTGAGAATGGTCAGTGAATCGCCGCGGCGCGGGGAGACCACCATGGACAGCCCCGTCGCTTCAATCGTTGGTGTCGGGCCTCTGCTTTCGCTTACGTTGGGGTTATTCATGGTTGCATCTTTCCCTTGGATGATCATCGACGACCTTCCAGACTGAGGCATCTACGCTCAGTAATGCTGATTCGCCTCGCAGATGTCATGCGCCCTCGTTCGTCGCTTGCCCCTGTATGACGGTCATCCTTGTCGTCATCAGTCAATTCCATTCATATCAGCGAAAGAAGGGATGAAATACCCTGATTTACCCTGAATTATCCCTGACTCGGCCCTGATTTTTTCGGAGTAAGAGGCATGTTCAGGCAGGCATGCTTACGCGGCGCCACCGGTAATGTCAGCAGCGCCGAGAATCAGCTGATTACTGCTGCAGCCTCATTCGCTAACAAGCAGCAGGGATTTGATGGCGGTGCGCTGGTCCATGGCCTCATAGGCCTCCTGGATGTGATCCAAGGCAAAGCGCTTGGTGAAGACCTTGCCTGGCTGGATGCTGCCCTTGAGCACTTGGTCAAGCAGCAGATGCCTGTCATATGTGGTGACTGCGGCCGTGCCTCCTCGCAGCCCAACATTGCGCCAGAACAGCTTAGAGGTGTCCATGGTAGCCTGCTGTGGCACGCCCACCCGGCCGACCACTGCGCCGGGCCGGGCCACTCTGACGGCAGTATCGGTGGACAGTTCGGTGCCCACGCATTCCAGAACCGCATCGGCTCCTGCTCCGTCGGTGAGGGCCATGACCTGCTCCACAGCAGCGTCGCCACGTTCAGCCACGATGTCAGTGGCTCCGAATTCACGCGCCAGCTTCTGGCGGTCCTCATGCCGGCTCATGGCGATGATGCGTTCGGCCCCACGCAGCTTGGCTGCTATGACTCCGCACAGACCCACTGCCCCATCGCCCATGACCACGACCGTGTCGCCTTCTTTGACCTGGGCAGTTGCGGCTGCATGATAACCCGTGGCCATCACGTCGGAGAGGGTCAGCAGAGAGTCGAGCATGTCGTCGCTGTAGTCCTCAGGCTGGCCTGGAATCTGCACCAGCGCCCAATCCGCGTTGGTGAATCGCAGATACTCGCTCTGGTAGCCGCCGCTCCCCCGCCTGTCCGGATCAAGGCAGTCACCGTCGAAGCCGGCCCTGCAGGCTGTGCAGTGCCCGCAGCCATGGGTGAAGGGCGCTATGACGAAGTCACCAGGTTTGACGTGGGTGACATCGGAGCCCACCTTTTCGACCAAGCCGATGGCTTCGTGCCCTACGTGACTGCCTGAGGGCATTGAGGAAATCCCCCGGTACCACCACAAGTCGGATCCGCACACGCAGGCCCGGACGATCCGAATCACGGCATCTCCGGGCTTTTCGATGGTCGGCATCGGCGCTTCCTCCAGCTCGATGCGGCCTGGCTTCACAAACTTTGCTGTCTTCATGCTCCTGCTCCCCATTCTTCACTACCTGGCGGATCCGTCTGCCAAGTATGCGGATGAAACATAGTCTACGGAGTTCAATCCGCTCGAAGTCAAGTCAACTCCTTATTGTGCGCGATTCACAGAGGTGCGGACAAGATTGTCACACGGGAATACGGTCATAAGATGCAGCCATATATAGGTGCTGTATAGGGGTGCCGTATAAGGGTTGCTATGTAGAGGTGGCGTATTCAGGTATCGTCATACGTCTTGTGATAAATCGTATGCATCCTTGCATGCACGTCATGGGCCGAACCTCAACGATTCAACTCATTTGGAGGAGCTTTGTGGGCTGCCAAGTCCCGTGAGGAAGGCAGCGTAGGCCTGGGGGTTGCGATGGTTTTTGCCTGCTTGGACAATCAGCCCGTGATATTCACGCAGATCGTTCAGTGGCCATTGATCAACCCGGATAAAATCCGCCTCGTACTCTTCGCCCTCCTGGTATGACCTCAAGGAGGCCCACCCCAGACCGTCCAGCATCCGGCGTGCATAGGCGTCCCAGATGAAGCAACGCTGGCCGAAGGCATAAAGCCGTATGACATCCGCCGTCTCACGTCCGACTCCGGCAATGGTGAGCAGGCTGTCACGCAGGCCTTCATCCGTGCAGTCCTCAACATCAGCCGTGCGGATGCCGTGAGCCAGCAGCCACTGAGCCAGGGCTTTGCAGGTGCGTGCCTTGGCCTTCATAAAGCCGCTTGATCTGATCAGGTTCGTCAGTCTTGTCAGGTCGACGTCGGCCATGTTGCAGGGGTTGAGCAGGTTGGCCTTGCGCAGCTGCTCGATGGACATGGCTGCGTTTCCCCAGGCTGTATGTTGGACCAGCACCGCTCCTATCATCATTTCGAAGTCAGTCTCTGCTGGCCACCAATTCTGCAATCCCAGACGAGCGAGCAAACGTGAGTACAGCCACTTTGAGCAACCGGCATTTACCTTGCCTGAATTGCCCATAATGCCTCCACCAAATGCTTGACGCTTTTCATGGTAACAGCCGGCTCCAGCCGGTGCGGAGCGAGTCAGAGTATGGCAGGCGCCTGGGCGAAGTCAGTGATAGCGCCATCGGCCTCAGAGCGAATGGAGTCCCATTCCTTTGCCGAGGACTGGTCGTACATGGCCCAGACCTTCATCCCAGCGCGCTTGGCCGAATCGACGGCGACCAGAAGATCCTCGAACACTGTGCAGTGGTCAGGTGGTACGCCCAGCATCCGCGAAGCCAACAGGTAGATTTCCGGCTCCTCCTTGCCGATGCTTTTGGCGTCATCCACGCTGCAGACCTGGTCGAAACAATCGGTCATTCCAGCGTGCTTCAGAGCAGCCTGTCGCAGGCGCGGAGGGAGGCTGGTTGCCACAGCCAGAGCGGCACCGCTTGCTTTTAGCACCTGCAGGTAATCGAGTGCATGTGGCTTGGGCTGCACAGCTGTGGCGTAGAGCAGGAGTGCGTCCTCGTTCCACTCCTCCACAAGATCTTCTGGGCGCTCGTCAAGGTGGAAGCGGTCGATGGTGTATCTGGCGATGGCACCGGTCTGCATGGAGGCAACTGCAGATGCGTAATCGTCCGGCAAGGGGATGTTGCGGCGAGCGAAGAAACGTTGGTCGATTTCCTCCCAGACTCCCATAGAATCCAGAAGCGTGCCGTCGAGATCGAAGATGGCGGCCTTGCCAATGTTGACTTTTATTCCATTTCCGCCCATGCCGCAAATTCTCCTATTCGCCGAAGTTATTCATAGTAGCATGATCTCGGATCAGGTCTGGCTAACTGGATTTGAACCAATGTTCTCCCCGATCAGCCTTGGCTTCAGAAAAGTAGGTATGTTCAACAGTTTAATATTGCCATGCAAGCTATTAATCTCAGCGATTGACAATTATTTTGCGCTCAGCGAGCGAAAAGCACATAAAAGTTGAATAATATATACAATATTGGTTGAAACAATGTTAGCATGCAAATACTAGAGAAAATCATCGAAAAAGGAGTCTTATGGCTATTCAGGAAACAACAGCGGCTCTGGCTGATCCCCTGCGTCGTCGTGTGCTGGATCTTTTGGAGCAGGGCGGCATGGAGGCGGGACGCCTGGCCGAAAAACTGGGAATGACGCCATCCAAGCTGTCCTATCATCTGCGGAAATTGAAAGAAGCAGACCTGATTGTCGGCCACAAACAGGGCACCAGGGTCATCTACGAACTCAATCTGAGCGTGCTGGACAGCACCATTCAATGGCTCTACCGCCTGCGGACAAGCGCCAGTGACAAGAGAAGTCTGCCTGTACCGCAGACTGCAAGCACGGAAACTGATTCGGCGGCGGTTTCAGAGTCCTAAGGAGATTCTCATGGCTGATGGCGGCAAAGCGGGTCGGTTCGTCCCGACCCTGGTCGTGGCTCAGTGGTTGCCGGGGATGATCATGCTGGGCGTAAGCTGCTTAGTTGTCAATCGTCTGCCAAACGAAAAGGTCCCGCTTCATTGGAATGCACAGAACCAGGTGGATCGCTGGGGCTCTCCCCAGGAGCTGGTTTGGATGCCCTGCTTCTGTCTTGTCATTGCGCTGATTTGGACCATCCTCATGCTCGTCCTGCGCGCATATTTGATTAAACGTGGTGATGAAGCGGGACATACCTTAACCGTTTTTCTGCTGGGTGGGCTAGGCATGCAGATTGTTTTCGCTGTTATAGATACGTTCTCCATAGCCGCTGCCGATCCTCATTGGGACTGGTGGCCGACGGATTTCGGCATCGATAAAGTCGCCATGCTATTGACCGGTCTGATTCTAATAGTCATCGGCAATCTTGCTCCTAAAATCAGACCCAACGGCATCAGCGGTTTTCGAGTGCCAGGTGCCTACTCCAGCCGCGAGGCTTGGCGCCGTTGTCAGCAATTTGGCGGGGTGCTCTCCATGATTCTGGGCGTGGTCATGATCCTGGCTGCCCTGGCTTATGGCGGAGTCAGGCTCTACTGGACCTGTGGAACCGCTCTGGCAATCGTCCTTGTACTCATGTTTGCCTATGGGTCATACGCGGGCAGAAAGTATGCCGGACAGGGAGGACCTATCTACCACCATTAGTTCCTGTATGCAATGCGTGAGCTAAAAGAGGCTGTAAATGACAGGTCAGGATACAAGTAAGAACTTCCTGAGTTCGTTGAAGGACTCAAAGCTGATTTAGATCAAATCAAGCACCCGCCAATACGGTCCTTCATCATCAGCATCATTTCACGAACCAAGTTGCAACAGTCTGGACAGGTATCTGCTCTCACCCTGGAAACTGTAATAACAGACACCGCACAAACCCTGTATTTCATGGCAACAAGGTTGAATGCACTCGAAATGAGGATGAAAGCAGTGCATTTCTATCGGGGATTGTTGGGGATGTAAGAGCTTCTATATTACCTTTATTATCTAATTAACCCAATAATGACCGGCTACACACTAGGCGATCTTCTGCGTGCACGCTATAAAATTCGTTTAGCTATTTAGTCAGTTTAGATCTCAGGGAAGTTCGTACGTCCTATTACCGATTCATAGTCTTGCTTAGATTAAGGAATTCATATACGCCATCGTTTGATTTTTGCCTTTTAGAACCCGTTATTTTAAATCCTGCGCCCTGATAAACTTTAATTGCACGTTTATTGAAGCTGGCTACTGAAAGAACAATAATTCTATAATTAAAATTATTCTGTATGAATTCTTCGATTCCTTTGACGAAATTTAATCCCAACCCGTGTCCAGTCAAATCCGGTCTCAATCCTAAACCAACTTCTACTTTTTCCTCTGAAAGCCTTTCCAAGCAAAAATAACCAACCAGTTCATCTTGATCATCCACAACCTGGTAATACTTATCTCCACGCAACTTCGGAGTGATTATCTCTTCAAGATCCTCTAGATCATTTTCCATATCATAAAAGCTGTATTGGCCACTATAGTGCCATTTTCTAGCGATCTGGTCTGCATTTGCCTGAGTTAAGTGTGCCATTTTCTTAAATATCATATTTACTCCTTACTTAATGTGCAGACTCCGAATTAATATCGGTAGTAATAGTCAAGAGTTTTTGTTTAAGTGACCCAAAGGTTAATCAATAAAACCCGAACTGGGAGACAGACACAAATACTGTCAGCCAAGTTTGCATTGCGAGGCTATTGGAGTGAGATGATCGATGTGCTGCGCCCAATCTGCAGGGGTATGGAAAGGCCCCTAGGCTGACTTAAGAGTCGGGCTAGGGACCTTCTACCATCCTTATTTGCGCTTCTTTTTCTCGCGGATATGCACGGAGATCTGGATGGGGGTGCCTTCGAAGCCGAACTCCTCGCGCAGGCAGCGTTCCAGATAGCGGCGGTAGCCGTGCTCCAGAAAGCCGGTGGCGAAGATCACGAAACGCGGTGGCCTGGTGGAGGCCTGGGTGGCGAAGAGAATCCTTGGCTGCTTGCCGCCCCGTAGCGGATGCGGGTGTGCAGCCTGAACCTTGCCTAGGAAGGAGTTGAGCTTGCCGGTCGGTATGCGCTTGTCCCACGATTCCAGAGCGGTCCGCATGGCCCTGGCCAGCCGGTTGGTGTGCCAGCCGGTCTTCGCAGACAGGTTGACCCGCTCGGCCCAGGTGACCCGGTCGAACTCGGTCTGCCAGAGCCGCTCAAGACGCTGCCGACCGAAGTCGTCCAGCAGATCCCACTTGTTAAAGACCAGGACGATGGCCCGACCAGCATCCACGGCCTGGCTCATGACCTTCAAGTCCTGGTCGGCTATGGGCTGCGAGGCGTCGAAGAGGATCAGCGCCAGTTCCGAGCGTTCGATGGCCGCCTGCGTGCGCAGGCTGGAGTAGTACTCGGCACCAGAAATCTTGTGCAGGCGGCGCTTGATGCCGGCGGTGTCGATGAAAAGCCAGTCCTCGCCGTCCACCTGTACCACCTCGTCGACCGGATCGCGGGTGGTGCCCGCCACATCGTGAACGACGGCCCGCTCCTCGTGAGCCAGCTGGTTGAGCAAGGAGGACTTGCCCACGTTGGGTCGTCCGACCAGGGCCACCCGGCGCAGACCCTCCGGGGTGAGGAATCCCGAGGTCTTTTCGGCCTTGCTGAGCTGTTCCAGCGCCGCATCCAGCAGGTCGCCTATCCCCCGGCCGTGCATGGCGGAGATGGCATAGGGTTCGCCCAGACCCAGCTTCCAGAATTCGGATGCGGTGTAGTCGGCCATCCGGTCATCCAGCTTGTTGACGGCCAGGACGACCGGCTTGCCCGCGGCCCGCAGCATGGTGACGATCCGTTCGTCGCTGGCGGTCAGCCCCACCTGGCCATCCACGACCAGAATGACGGCATCAGCCAGTGATACGGCTACCTGCGCTTGGGATGCGATGGCGGATTCGATGCCCTCCACATCGCTCTCCCAGCCGCCAGTATCTACCAGCTTGAATTGGGTGCCTGCCCACTCGGCCTCGTAGCTGACCCGGTCCCTGGTAACGCCAGGGGTGTCCTCGACCACAGCGGCACGGCGTCCGAGAATCCTGTTGACCAGGGTGGACTTGCCCACGTTGGGCCTTCCCACCACGGCCAGAACGCCTACGGCCTTAGGGCCTTGGTCCTGGTCATTCTGGTTTTCAGAGCCGCCCTCCAGCAGGGCACGGTCTTCTTCATCCAGTTCGTAGTCATCAAGATTGCGAGCGTACTCGTCATAGGAGTCCTCCTCCATGGCCGAGGAGACCAAATCAATCAGGACCTGCAGGGTTTGTTCGAAGGTCAGATCGGAGTTGTCTACAGTAGTAACCCCGTCGGCGGCGCTCATGAAGGAGGTGACCTTGGAATCTCGGGCATCCCGGGCAGCCAGATCCTCGGCGCCGGCTGACCCGGCCTGAGCCTGGCCGCTGCGACGGGCCTGGCGGACCTCTTCACGGGCTGTCAGCAGCACACGGACCTGGGCGTCCGAGGCCACCACTGTGGTGATGTCTCGCCCTTCGGCCACCACACCCCGCTCCTGGTCGGCCATAATGGCCCGCTGAGCGGCGATGAGGACATGTCGCACAGCTGGAATCGAAGAGACCATGGAGACGTGTTCGGATACCTCGGTTGAGCGTATCTCCTCATCCACGTCACGGTCGTCCAGGCTGACTCTGGGATGTTCGGGGTCGAGCCCCATGACCAGGTGGCCGCCAGTGATGGAATCCGCCACGGCCTCGGTGATCGCCTCCTGGTCAGGCTGGTCCACGTCCAGATCCAGTCCGCGGTCCATGCACCATAGGGTGACGGCCCGGTACATGGCGCCCGTGTCCAGGTAGGCCAGGCCGAAATGCTTGGCCAGAGCCCGCGAGGTGGAGGACTTGCCTACGCCTGCCGGGCCATCGATGGCGACGGTGATCACAGTCCGACCTCCTTATCCAGGGCCTTGATCTCGGTAGCGGAGAGCACTCGGTAGGAGCCCGGGCGGATCTCGCCCAGCCGGATGGGGCCGATCTGGGTGCGCACCAGCCGGGTCACCGGGTAACCGATGGCGCCGAAGATGCGTCGCACTATCCGGTTCTTGCCCGAATGCAGGACCACCTTGACGATGGTGTGCTCGCGGTTGTGGTCGATGATGGCGCAGTGGTCCAGGCGGATGAGGCCGTCGTCCAGCTCCACCCCTTGGGTGACCAGCCGTCGGCAGACGTTGCCGCCGATGTGGCCGCTGAGTGTGGCGATATAGGTCTTCTCCACCTCGTAACGCGGATGCATGACGTGCTGGGCCAGCTCCCCGTCGTCGGTCATGAGAATCAGGCCCTCGGAGTCGTAGTCGAGTCTGCCCATGTGGAAGACCCGCTCGTAGCGGTCCCCGATGATGTCGCGCAGGGTGAACCGGCCCTTGGGGTCGTCCATGGTCGAGAGGACCTTCCGAGGCTTGTTCAGGGCCAAGGTGATGTGCTTGTCGTTCAGATGGATGCGGGATCCATCCACGCGGATCTGCTGGCGGGAGGGATCCACCCGGCTGCCCAAGGTGGTGACCAGCTCGCCGTCGACCTCGACCCTGCCCTGGGTGATGATCTGTTCGCATTTGCGACGAGAGCCGAATCCGGCCTGGGCCAGCACCTTCTGGAGGCGGATGCCCTCCTCCCGTTGTTCGTGCGCTCTGATCGCCTGTGTATATGGATGTGGCATCGTTCTCCCAACGTGGCCTGATGGATATGTAACGGATATTGTTCTGGACGGCCACAGCCGCCAAAAGGTCATATCATACTATATCGGAGACTAGGGAAGTGTTGTTGGCTTGCCCTAAGCTAGAAGCTGTTGTTGTTCATTGTCGTCGAAGGGATTGCAAGGTGGGGAACATGACTATGGAAGCAAGTGCTGAGCCGGTTCTCGAACAGGCCGACGGGCAGGTTGCCGCAAAGCCCGTCCGCAGGCGGATCAGGCCTCGTGATGTTCGTTGGATTCGTGCGGCCGCAGAGCTGGTGGGCACCTTCTTGATCTGCGCGGTCATCTACCTGTCCTACAGCTTCGGCCAACTGGTCATGGGCCAGCCCAGTGTGGTGCTGCCGGTCCTGGGAACCGCCCTGACCTACCTGGCCGTGACGGCCATGCTGGGCGGCGTCTCCGGCGGACACTTCAATCCCGCCGTGACCGTGGCCGCCATGTTCACCTCACAGATCAGCATGGTGGATGGGTTGATCTACATCGTTGCCCAGGTGATCGGTGCTATTGGCGCCGGTGCGATCGCCGTCGCCCTTATTCCGGTCAGCAAGTCCGTGCCGGACAGGACCTGGCTCATGTTCTCTGTCAACGGTTTTTCCGGTGGTTCGCCTGCTGCAGCCACCCTGGGCCAGCAACACATCGCCTTCGGGGCGCCCATGGCCATCGTGGCTGAGCTGATCGGATGCATAATCGTGGTGGCTGCGGCCATCACCACCTTGCGCTCCGACGGCCGCGCACGTCGCAACCATGCCCTCTATACCGGGCTGGCCTACGGCGTCGGCGTGCTGGTCACCTACCCCATCACCTGTTCGGGGCTGAACCCGGCTCGGTCTACCGGCATCGCCATCTTCGCCCAGTCCAAGCACATGGCCGTCAGCCCGATCTCGCAGCTCTGGCTCTTCTGGATCTGCCCCCTGCTGGCTGCCTCTCTGGTGGCGTTGGTCATCATCATGACCAACATCGTCACCGACAATATGGCCATGCGCGCTATGGGCACCGCTACTGATCCCCAGCAAGTTGCACAGGCGGGCGCAGATGCTCAAGCACAAACACAACCTGATGCCTTTGCTGCGACCGGTGTCCAGACTCAGGATCAATCGACCCAGGCATCTCCTGCACCGGTTCAAAACGCTCCTGCAGACACCACGGCTCAGACTGTTGATGTATCGGCTCTTTCCGATGTCGATGCTGGCCATGACACCAATTCAAGCAAGCATGCTGAGAGTGGCCAGGATGATGTTGCCCCTGCCGATGCAGGAACTATTCCCGATCTTCAGGTAGAGCCCCTTCGCACTGCATCCAAAACAGAAGACGGTGACGAGGTATCCAAAAACAAGCCCACTGAAAACTGAACCACCGAGGACCGAAAAGCCTGAAAGGGGTCACAGCAACAGCTGAATGCTGAAGTAGGTGACCAGAAGGCCGATGCCCAGAGCGATGCTGATGAAGGCATCGAAGGGTACTGATCGAACCTTCCAAGGGCTGCGATCCTTGAGAGTCAGACGCAGAGCGCCACAAACCAGGGCCGCGACGGACACTAGTCCAGTTGCGGCCCAGGTGTATCCGAGGAAGGCTACGAGCGCGGCAATCAGCACCACCAGAAAGATGATGCCCTCACAGATAGGACGACCCTCCTGAGCCTCCGAGACGAAGGGATGGCCTCGACCAGATGACTTGGACGACTGCGGGGGCTTGAGATCCGGGTTCTCGGCCTTATCTGCGTCTGCCATGCTCCCCAGTTTGCGCATTCCCGACGACCTCCATTTGTTGCTGTACTTGATCTGCCGGTTCGAGCCTACCAGCGCCGCTGACGCAAAGCGACCGTGCCGCCATCGCTCTTGGACGATGACGACACGGTCGCTGTTTCAACAAGAAGCCGGAGCAGTCGAATCAGTTCTTGTGCTGGAAAATCAGATGCTCGTTGGCGAAGGTGTCGAAGCCCAGGCTGTAGAGCTCGCGGCCGTAGCCAGAGTTCTTGATGCCGCCGAAGGGCAGCTCAGGCATGGTCACCCATCCGCCGTTGATGAAGGTCATTCCGGTCTCGATGCGACGTGCCAGAGCATCCGCATGGTCAGCATCCGAGGAGAAGACCACACCGCCCAGGCCGTAGCTGGAGTCGTTGGCCAGTTCAATGGCCTCATCCTCGTTGGCCACCTTGTAAATGGAGGCCACAGGGCCGAACATCTCCTGGTTGTATACAGGGTTGTTGTGGTCGATGTCCGTCAGAACCGTCGGGGTGAAGAAGGCCCCCGGCGAATCGTAGGGTTTGTTGCCGTAGGCGACCTTGGCTCCACCTGCCACAGCGCTTTCGACCTGCTTGGCCAGGTTGTCGCGGGCGGAGACCATGCACATGGGTGCCAGCGTGGTTTCGGGGTTACTGGGATCGCCCAGAACCGCGTGCGAGAAGGCGTCGACGATTAGCGAGACGAAGTCGTCATAACGGTTCTCCGTGACGATGAAGCGCTTGGAGGAGGTGCAGACCTGGCCGGCGTTCATCAGCCTGGCACTTGGGGCCACCTTCTTGAGCAGATCCCAGTCAGCATCATCCAGGACGATGAAGACGTCGTTGCCGCCCAGCTCCATGGAGGATTTCTTCAGGTTGGCTCCGGCCGACTTGGCCACGGAGGCGCCGCCGCGCTCTGACCCGGTCAGGGCCACGCCAGAGACGCGGGGATCGGCGATGGCACGGTCCACCTGGTCATAGTTGACGAAGAGGTTGGTCAGGCTGCCCTCGGGGGCTCCTGCTTCTCTTACGGTCTGCTCGAAGGCCACAGCCGAGCCTGGCACGTTGGAGGCATGCTTGAGGATCATGGGGTTGCCCAGAATGAAGTTGGGGGCGAACACGCGCATGATCTGGTAGTAGGGGAAGTTCCAAGGCTCGACCATGAACACGATGCCGGTGGCCTGCTTGACGTAGTAGGCCTTGCCAGCGGGGTTGTCCAGGGGGACGGGAGCCAGCAGCTCCTCGGCGTGGTCGGCGAAGTAGTCGGCGATGTCTGCGCACAGCTCTACCTCGGCGCGAGCCTCGCCCACCAGTTTGCCCATGTCCAGGGTCAGGTTGGCAGCCAGGGCATCCTCATTCTGACGGAAGAGCTTGGCGACCTGGCGCAGTTGTGCGGGACGGTCTCCGGGGCCTTCTTGCTTGCGCCAGGTCTTGTAGAGGTCATGGCCACGGGCCAGGGCATTCTCCAGGTCTTCGTCGGTTGCATCTGGATAGGTCTTGACCAGTTGATTGTTAAAAGGATTGACTGTCTGATAGGTCACAATATCTCCTTTGAATTATGGGTACCTAGTCAGCATCATCGCTGCTCAGTTCATTCAGCATAGCACCGTATTGGACCCCGCGGTCAAGGATTTTGTCGTAGGGCGACATTTGACCGCGGGGTCCGGTTTTATCAGTGGAAGAAGTGGCGGGTTCCGGTCAGATACATGGTCAGATCGGCATTCTGGGCGGCCTTGATCACCTCGGGATCACGGATGGACCCTCCCGGCTGTACCACGGCCCTGATGCCGGCCTGGATCAGGTACTCCAGACCATCTGCGAAGGGGAAGAAGGCATCGGAAGCGGCCACCGAGCCCTTGGCCCGGTTACGGCCTTCATCCAGAGTATTGGCCCGCTCGACTGCTAGGTGGCTGGAGTCCACCCTGTTGACTTGGCCCATGCCGATGCCCACAGTCGCTCCTTGGTTGGCCAGGAGCACGGCGTTGGACTTTACGGAGCGGATGGCGCGCCAGGCGAAGGTCAAATCATCCATGGTCGCCTGGTCGGCTGGTTTGCCGGAGACCAGACGCCAGGTGGAGGGATTGTCGCCAGGAGCGTCAATCAGGTCGGGCGTCTGGACTAGTGCTCCCCCGTCGATGGGACGGATGACCGGGCGCTGACGCGGGCGGCGTTGTACAGACAGGATGCGCAGGTTCTTCTTAGTCCGCAGCAGGTCAAGGGCCTCGGGCTCATAGCCTGGTGCAACAATCACCTCGGTGAAGACCGGCTTGATCTGCTGGGCCATGGCCAGGGTGACTGTGCGGTTGGCGGCAATGACCCCGCCATAGGCGCTCATGGGGTCACAGGCGTGGGCGCGGCGGTGGGCCTGGGCGATGTCCTCACCCACGGCAAGACCGCAGGGGTTGGAGTGCTTGACTACGGCCACTGCGGGCAGGTCGGGGAAGTCCCAGACCGAGCGCCAGGCGGAATCCGCATCTACATAATTGTTGTAGCTCATTTCCTTGGCCCCGCCCAGGTGCTCTGCCGCAGCGAAGCCGTCCCGGTCCAACGGATCCAGATAGAGGGCGGCCTGCTGGTGAGGGTTCTCCCCGTAGCGTAGCTGACTGGCTAGACGCCAGGTGCGAGTCAACGTCTGGGTTGGTCTCTGATCCTCTACCTTGTCCTGCTTGTCGTCAACCCATGTGTGTGCTGTCCACTCGGCGATGGCCGCATCATAGGAGGCGGTCAGGGCGAAAGCTTTTGCAGCCAAGCGTGCGCGTTCAGCCAGGCTGAAACCGGTGCCTGAAGCAATGCGCTCGGCGGCCAGAGCATAGTCGTCCGGGTCGGTGATTACAGCCACGCTGGCATGGTTCTTGGCTGCGGCCCGGATCATGGCAGGGCCTCCGATGTCGATGCGCTCCAAGCACTGGTCAGCGTTTGCACCATCAAGGACGGTCTGCTCGAAGGGGTAGAGGTTGACCACTACCAGGTCGAAGGGGGCGATGCCCAAGTCTTTGAGCTGCTGGACATGGTCGGGGTTGGTCATGTCGGCCAGCAGACCGGCGTGGATGTGCGGATCCAGGGTTTTGACCCGGCCGTCAAAGCTTTCAGGAAAGCCGGTGACCTTTTCCACCGGGGTGACCTGGACACCCAGATCCTGCAGCTTCTTTGCGGTGCTGCCGGTGGAGATGACCTCGGTGCCTGCCTGGCGGAAGGCCGATGCCAGGGCCTCAAGTCCCTGCTTGTGGTAGACCGAGACCAGTGCTCGGTTGATCGTTCGATTCGTGGTGACCATGGAAACTCCTACTCCTATGCTTGAATGCCGAGGCGCCCCGCCACCCTCGGATCTATTTGCCTGGTCTGCGGGTGGACGAGACCTGTCGTGGTGTGTCTGCTCGGTCGGTGACTTTGGGCTCCTTTCCCTCCTGACCGCGTGATTGGTTTTGTTTTTCCTTGTTTCCCGCCTTGGCGGAAGTTTTTTTGTGGTCTGCCTGGCGCAGATAGTCGATCAGGGCGTCCTTGATGATGACCAGGGCGGCGAGGATGAGGGGCAGCAGCCATACTCCCAGCAGGCCAACCCCCAGGGATGTTCCGATCATGCGTAGTGAGGAGGCAATGGGCACGCCTACCCCGGCCAGTCGCTGGCGGCCCAGAGCCCCATTGGAGAGTTGGAAAAGCAGGGCAAGACCGAGCAGGGTGACCAGCCAGGTCAGAGCCATTGCCAGGGTTGCGATAAGGAAGCAGACTGCAGTATCTCGGGATTTTAGCCCTGCTTGACGCACGGCGGCATGAATTCTGACCCCCCACGGACCGGTGAGCAACAGAATGCCGGCAACAACTCCTGCCAGCAGAGGCAGGTTGAGCAGGATCAGACGAACTTCCTGCCGTGAAACGGGCTCTGGGAAAAGTCCAAAGAAGGGCAGCGAGGGCAGGCTGGAGGCGTGGCCCGACCAAAGAGTGAAAGTGGCCAGCCTGCCGATGTTGAAACCGTTTCCGAAGAGCCAGGAGACAGCCCAGATGATCAGGTTGGGCAGCCAGACCAGGGATGCCAGACTGGTCATCACAGCCGAGGCAGTGCCCATACGCGTCAGTTTAAACAGGCGGCCCACATCTCCGTGATAGAGGGCGATCCAGACAACCACGGTGATCATACCGGCAACCAGCATGACTGCCAAGAGTATCGCGCCGGCCGTAAGTCCAAGTCTGATGGTCATGCGGACCTGGACTGGCAGGGTTTCTTTGATGAGTTTGGCAAAAGCCTGACGGAAAGGTTCGGAGCGAACCCAGGCCCAGCCGTAACCCAGCAGAAAGACTAGGCTGGTGCGCAGAAGAATAACCGTGGTGGTGTCGACCTGAATGGTCTGGCTACCCTGCATGAGGATGAGGCTGCACAGCAACCAGACTACCAAGCCGGCAATGCAGCCACCTACAGACATGCCCATGCGGCCGACCAGAGTACGGATTATCCATATCAGCAGGCCAGTCAGCAGCAGGGGGATGATGGTTAGGGTCAGGGCTCCGGCTGTGAACCCGCAGCCCTGGGTGAGCAGAGTGATCGTTTCTGTCAGGGCCACGGTGGCCATTGACAGGGATGGCCCGCCCTCCTCGATGGAAATGATGAGCAGGAGCAGGGCCATGCATGCACCGAGGGCGACGGTGTAGATAAGTATGGCTAGGAAGGCCTCTAGGGCCCCCCGGAGCCATACTTTTACCCTGTCGGTCATATGATGGCATGCTCCCGTAGCAGATCGCGGGCAAGCTGGGCAGTCTCGCAGGGTGTGGTGCCCACCTTGATGCCGACGGACTCTAGCACTTTCTTCTTGTCAGCGGCTGTGCCCTTGCCGCCCGAGATGATGGCTCCGGCGTGGCCCATCTGCTTGCCCTCCGGGGCGGTAAAGCCGGCGATGTAAGCCACGATGGGCTTGGTCATGTGGGTGGAGGCCCAATGGGCTGCCTCCTGTTCGGCCGAGCCGCCGATTTCACCGATCATGACACAGGCCTTGGTCTCAGGATCTCTGTTGAAGGCTTGCAGAGCCTCTAGCATGGTGGTTCCCACGATGGGGTCGCCGCCAATACCCAGGCAGGCTGTGAAGCCTATAGAGGACAACTCCCCCATGAGCTGATAGGTCAAGGTACCGGATTTGGAAACCAGGCCAAGCGGGCCTCGACCGGCGATGCCCTGCGGGATGATGCCCAGGTCTACACCGACGCCGTTGGGCCGCCCAGACATGGTCATCAGTCCTGGGCAGTTGGGACCGACGATGCGGCAACCGCGTTCCCTGGCCAGGGCCACGCAGTATGCGGTATCGGCCACAGGAACGCCCTCGGTGATTACCACGATTAGGGTGATGCCGGCCTCGATGGCCTCGATCATGGCGTCCTTGGCGAATCTGGGCGGGACGAATACCACCGAGGTACGGGCTCCGGTCGCCTTGCACGCTGTTGCACAATCGGCGTATACGGGCACATGACGGGCCTGACCATTCGGACCGTCGAAATCCACCGTCATTCCGGCCTTGCGGGCATTGACTCCGGCCAAGATATTGGTGCCGGCCGCCATCATGCGGGCCGTGTGAACCATGCCCTGGTGACCGGTCATGCCCTGGACCATAACGGGGGCGCCGTCCTCGATAAAGAGGGTCATCGTCCCGTCTCCTTTCCTGCCTGAGCGGCTAGGGCCACGGCCTGGTCTGCCGCCTCCTCCATGGTGCGGGCCACCTTGAGCCGAGGTTGCTGGGCCTTGGCCAGCAGGTCCAGTCCCTCTGCAGCCTCATTGCCGTCGAAGCGGACCACAATGGGCTGGTCGCCGTATTGGTCTTGCTTGCCTGCAGCATCCACGGCTGCCAGGATGCCCTGGGCTACCTGCTGGCAAGAGGTGATACCTCCATAAACGTTGACCATGACCGAACGAACCTGGGGGTCGAAGAGGACCACGTCCAGGCTGGTGCGCATGACCTCTGGAGAGGCACCGCCACCGATGTCCAAGAAGTTAGCCGGTCCAATAGGAACACCCTGTCGGCGTCCTGACCCGGCGACCGCATCCAAGGAGCTCATGACCAGTCCTGCACCGTTGCCGATGACACCCACCTGGCCGTCAAGATGGACATAGTGCAGGCCTGCGGCCTTGGCCTTGGCTTCCAAGGGATCCACCTGTGCAGGGTCCGTGAAGCGTTTCCAACCGTCGTGTCGGAAGGCTGCGTTCCCGTCTAGGGAGATCTTGGCATCGAGGGCGTCCAGATGCTTGGTGGCCTCGTCATCCGGGTCGCCCACTTTGGCCAAGGGGTTGATCTCGACCAGGGTCGCGTCGCTGTCCTGGAAGGTGTGCCACATGCCTAAAAGTATCTGTGTGGCTTGCTCCATATCTGCGTGGTAGAAGCCGATGCGCTCGGCCATGGTGCGGGCGGCCTGCCTGTCGAAATCCTCCAGTGGGCCGATGTGCAGGCGCCGGACCGATTCGGGGTGCTCACGGGCGATGGTCTCCACCTCGGTGCCGCCGCTGGCAGTGGCCAGGACATCGTAGTCCCGGGAGGTGCGGTCCACTGAGATGGACAGGTAATACTCGTGCAGGATATTGCGGGCTTCGGTGACCAGGATCCCGCTGACTGGATGGCCGTCGATGTTCATGGGCAGGATGGCCTCGGCCAGTGCCACAGCCTGCTGGTGATTTTCGGCTCGCTTGACTGCTCCCGCTTGTCCCCGGTGACCGATGGTGGCCTGGCCCTTGATCATGCAGGGGTACCCGATAACGTCGGCTGCCTGCCCGGCCTCTTCAGCGGTTGAGGCATAGACAGCCCTTGGCTGGGAAATCCCATGCTCAGCGAGCAGCTGCCTGGCCTGATATTCGTACAAATCCATGGTGCTGATCCCCCAATCGTGCTCAGGCGGGCATGTTCATCAGGCAGGTGACCGGGTAGGCGCCCAGAGCCTTGCGGCCATCCAACCCGTTGAGCTCCATGACGAAGCTGAAACCGGCAACCTGACCGCCAGCCTGCTCCACTAGACGTGCAGCTGCCTGGGCGGAACCGCCGGTAGCAATCAGGTCATCGACTATCAGGACTCGCTGGCCTGGTTGCAGGCAACCCTGCTCGATTTCAATGCGGGCGTTGCCATATTCAAGGGCATATTCCTGGCTGTAGGTGGGCTCGGGGAGCTTGCCGGCCTTGCGCATGGGCAAGAAGCCCTTGCCTAGATCGCTGGCCAGCTGTGGACCAATCAGAAAGCCGCGTGCTTCAAGGCCGGCTACCAGGTCGAAGTCCTCTGGCTTCACGGGGAGGGTGCGCTTCATGGCATCGAGGATGATGGCCAGTCCCCTGGGATCCGACATGGCCGGAATAAAGTCCCTGAAAAGGATCCCCTTCTTGGGAAAGTCCGGAATGGTACGGATCAATGAGATCAGATAAGCGGCGTCGTCATCGCCCACCTGCTTAAGTTCTCCAACCTTGATATCGTCCGATTGAGCCATGATCTTCTTTCTGCCTTGCTCCTTGGAAGTGGTTGACGGGGCCATCATACGCGCGCCGCGTTTCCGTTCAGAGTCAGCCTGACGGAAGGTGTGGCGGGCGTATAATGCTCACGACTTGGCGGAAGTCGAATCCGCGTCGTCGGACTTCTCTGCAGTCTCTGCCTTGCCTGATTCGTTCTCCGGCTCCCGCTCGGTATTCGACTTGGATCCGGCCTCATCCTTGCCCTCTGAGGCTGTAAAGTTCTGTGTGGCAGTATCGTCAGCGGCGCGTTCTTCATCATCGGCCTTGTCATCGTCTTCAGCGGCGCTGACCTCGACTGGGGCATACACATCCTCGGAGTGGCCTTCAACCTGCTCGGGCAGGGGGTTGCCGTTTTCATCAACCTCGTCGTCGTGAACGTAGGCGGGGACGATTGGTGGCCTGGTGATGGCCTGGATGCGCCAGCGGGACTGCGAACCTTCGGAGTCGATGACTACCTGCTCCTTCTCCAGGTCAACTGAGACGACCTTGCCCAGAAGACCGGTGGTGGTGGCTACCTCGTCACCGGGCTGCAGGGACTGACGGAAGTCCTGGACGGCGGCCTGCTGCTGCTTGCTCTTGCGGGAGCTTCCCCACATCATGGCGATCATCAGTGCGATGATGACGATCATGAAAATCATGGATCCCATGGTTGTTTCCACTCCTTGTTTCGGCTGGTATCAAACGGCGATATGCATTGC
This sequence comes from Bifidobacterium polysaccharolyticum, assembly GCF_016101585.1. Lineage (GTDB taxonomy): Bacteria > Actinomycetota > Actinomycetes > Actinomycetales > Bifidobacteriaceae > Bombiscardovia > Bombiscardovia polysaccharolytica. Next base: position 291,162 of record NZ_JACFQG010000001.1, on the reverse strand, counting down.
TGCGAAGACCCCAGTCTAGAACAGCTTCATGACATCCTCGGGCGGTTTGCGGCCCAGGTGCTCCCAGGCCTTAGAAGTGGCCACACGCCCTTTTGGTGTACGTACCAAGAAGCCCTCGCGCACCAGGTAGGGCTCACAGACCGTTTCGACCGTCTCGGCCTCCTCGCCCACCATAGCGGCAAGGTTGTTCAGGCCTACGGGGCCACCGTCGAAACTGTTGACGATGGCCTTGAGGACGGCCAAATCCAGACGGTCCAGCCCCTCGGAATCAATCTGGTAGAGGGCCAGGGCCTGCTTGACATCATCAGGGCCGACCTGGTCAAGATCGTGGACTATGGCCCAGTCACGCACACGGCGCAGGAGGCGGTTGGCGATCCTGGGCGTGCCACGGGAGCGGAGGGCCAGCTGATGGGCGGCGTCATCCTGTAGGACAATGCCTAGCACCTTGGCTGATCGCTCGACCAACTTCTCCAGCTCCTCCTCCGGGTAGAAGTCCAGGTGGGCGGTGAAGCCGAAACGGGCTCGCAGCGGCGAGGGCAGCATGCCCTCACGAGTGGTGGCTCCGATGACCGTGAATCTGGGCAGGGTCAGCGGAATGGAGGAGGCTCCGGGGCCCTTGCCCACCATGACATCCACCCGGAAGTCTTCCATGGCGATGTAGAGCAGTTCTTCGGCGGCCCGAGGCAGACGGTGGATCTCGTCTATGAAGAGCACCTCACCGGCCTCCAGAGAGCTCAGGATGGAGGCCAGGTCGCCGGCATGCTGAACAGCTGGCCCCGAGGTGACACGAATGGGAACCTCCAGCTCATGGGCAACGATCATGGCCAGGGTGGTCTTGCCTAGGCCCGGGGGGCCTGCGAGCAGAATATGATCCGGGGCCACATCCCTCTTTTTGGCAGCCTTCAAAAAGAGGCTCAACTGGGCCTTGAGCCGGGGCTGTCCGATGAACCCGTCCAGGGTTTCCGGACGCAGCTCCTCGTCACTGACCGGCTCGCCTTCGATGGGCCTGGCCGAGACCATCCGCAGGGATTCCTCTTGCGCATCACCATTCTGGGTATCTATATACCCTGTAGACATCTGCTTGTCAGCCATGGATCAGCGCCCCCTGTCCAGCCGGGTCAGGGCCTGCTTGAGCACCTTGGGAATTTCGGCAGACTGCAGGGGCAGGGTGTAGCCTCCATCGCGGCATGTCTGTTCAACAGCCTGCTCGGCATCACGCTGTAGCCATCCTAGGGAGATCAGTCCCTCAACCACCTGGTGGGCGCCATCGTCGGTCTGAGCTGGCCCCTGTCTGCCCGTGCTGGCATCCAAATCAAGCTTTCCGGAGAGTTCGAGGATGATCTTCTGAGCACCCTTCTTGCCTAGGCCTGGCGCCCGGGATAGGGCCGCAGCATCGCCGTCAGCCACGGCCTGGGCCAGTTGGTCTGAGTTCAGGGTGGCAAGAATGGACAGGGCCACACGAGGTCCGATGCCGCTGACTTTCTGCAACTGGGCAAAGAGGGATTTGGAGGTGCGGCTGAGGAATCCGTAGAGGGTCAGTGCGTCTTGAGTCAGGGACAGAGCGGTGTAGACGGTGACCGTGGACTCGGCCCGCATGCAGGCTAGATCTGACTGAGGCATGCGCACCTCGAAACCTACTCCCGAAACATCAATGACCGCCGAGCCCGTTTCGATGGCGGCCACCCGCCCGGTCAGCATTGCCAGCACTTGATCACCCCTCGATAGAATCGAACGTCTGTTCGAATCAGCTTACATGTCTCGTTGGACTCCCCGATGCTTGCCGTACTTGGCAGAGGCCTGGGCCCACTGACGCTGGGCCTGGGTCAGATGTTCCTCGCGTTCCCCGCCTTGGATGGCCCCGGCAGGTCTTAGGGCATGGCAGATGGCCTGGGCCAGAGCATCGGCGGCATCGGCAGGCTTGGGCAGCTGATTGAGCCCCAGAATGCGGGCCACCATCCGTTGCACCTGGATTTTGTCAGCCTGGCCGTTGCCGGTTACGGCCATCTTGGCCTCGGTGGGTGTGTGCAGGGCCACGGGAATCCCCCGCTGCGCAGCACCCAGCATGGCTAGTCCTGCCGCCTGAGCGGTTCCCAGCACGGTGTTGTGATTGGACTGGGCAAAGACTCGCTCGATTGATACCACGTCGGGACTGAAACGGTCCAAGGCGGCCGTCAGCCCCTGGTAGATGGTCAGCAGACGCAGGTCCTGGCTCTGTTCGGGGTCTGAGCGCACGACGTCCACATGAACAAAGGAAAGCCGGCGCGATGCACCGGCTTCAATGACGCCAACGCCGCATCGGGTGAGCCCCGGGTCGACGCCGAGAACGATCATAAGGTCACTCGTCGTCCAACTGGGCCATGACCTCGTCGGGCGCAGTCCAGTTGCTGTAGATATCCTGCACGTCGTCCAGATCGTCCAGGTTATCGATCAGCTTTGAGACCTTGCGGGCGGAGTCCAGGTCCAGGGTGACCTCGCTCTTGGGGTTGAGGACCAAGTCGGCGGAGTCGTAGTCCATACCGGCATCCTGCAGGGCCTTACGGACGTTGACCATATCGCCGGGGGCAGTCAGTACAGTGTAGCTCTCGCCGTTGTCCTGCACATCCTCAGCACCTGCCTCGGCGGCCTTCTCGAAGACCGTATCGTAGTCCAGGCCCTCCGAGGGGACGATGATCTGGCCCTTGCGCTCGAAGTTGAAGCTGACAGACCCGTTTTGGGCCAGGGAGCCGCCGCCCTTGGTCAGGGTGGAACGGACCTCGGCGGCCGCACGGTTGCGGTTGTCGGTCAGGCACTCGATGATTATGCCCACGCCGGCGGGAGCGTAGCCCTCGTAGACGATGCTCTCGTAGTTGGCCGCTCCGGCCTCCTCGCCCGAGCCACGCTTGACGGCCCTGGTGATGTTGTCTGCGGGAACGGAGGACTTCTTGGCCTTGACGATGGCGTCGTAGAGGGTGGGGTTACCGTCGGGGTCACCGCCGCCGGTGCGGGCAGCGATCTCGATGTTCTTGATCAGCTTGGCGAAGAGCTTGCCACGCTTGGCGTCGATGGCTGCTTTCTTGTGCTTGGTGGTCGCCCACTTCGAATGCCCTGACATATGTCTCCTGACGGTACGAATGCGTAAACGAATGGAATTCTAGTTCCGCTCTTTGACAATTTTACGGGTTTTCAGGCCCCCCCGTGGGGGCTTCATCGTAAAGAGAACCAACCTTCCGGCCCACCAGTCTGCCCAGCAAGCCACGGCGATGATCAGGCCGAGCTGCCAGGGCCCGGGCATAGACGTCCAGAATCTGGTCGGTGACCCGCTCCCAGTCGTAGTCGCTGGCCCGACCCATTCCGCACGAAGCCAGACCCAGACGTGTGGGTCGGTCGTCCAGCAGTTCAAGGACCACCCGGGCGCAGTCCTGGGGGTCTCCGGTGGCGAACAGACGCGCGCTGCGGCCGTTCTGTGAGACATCCTTGAATGCTGGCAGGTCCGAGGCCACCACCGGGCAGCCTGCCGCCATGGCCTCGACCAGCACGATGCCGAAGCTTTCTCCCCCGGTCTGCGGGGCTACATACATATTCAGGCTGTGGTAGAAGGAGGCTTTGTCCTCGTCACTGATCCGACCCAGGAAGGTGAAGTGCTGGGCCAGTCCGGGATCAACAGCCTCAAGTACTTTCCTGGCATCCGCCTGGCCGTCACCTGCACAAATGAAGCGGACTCCGGGCACACGCTGAAGAATGGCAGGTGCGGCCTGGGCCAAGATTCTGAACCCCTTGCGCTCTTCCTTCATCCTTCCCAGGAAGCCGATGGTGGGCTGCCGGTCGCTCCCCTGCCATTCTGGACGAGGCCTGGCATTGCGCAGAGCTCTCGTTTCGATGCCGTTGGGAATTATCTGGCTGGGGATGCCCGGCTCCAGCAGATTCCGGGCGTTCTGCATGGCTGAGGGGCTGACGAAGATAGCTTGGCTGATATTGGCCAGGTATCGGCGCAGGTAGCGCCTGGTCAGCCTCAGGGCCAGCGGAGTCGAATCGAAGGCCGCATGGAAGGTGGCCACATAGGGGCAGGGAATGAATCCGGGCCGCAGGGGCTTGTGGCTCAGGGAGGGCACCTCGGGCTCATGCAGATGCAGAATGTCGAAGTGGCCCTGCCTGACCCACTGTCTGGTCTTGTGACCGGCCACGCCGAAGTAGCTCAGGTTGGCCACGGATCCGTTGTAGGGAATGGAGAAGGAGGAGCCGGTGGTCTGTACCCAGAGGGGCATGTCCTTGGTGCGTCGGCCCGGCGCCAGAACCTGCACCTGGTGGCCGCGGTCCATAAGATGCCTGGCGAAGTCGCGGATGTGCAGTTGGACGCCTCCTGGGGTCTCGAAGGAGTAGGGCGAAATGATCCCAACCCGCAGAGGGGCCTTGATAGCGGCACGTTCCGCCTCCTGCTCAGGCCTTTGCTCGGGTGCCTTCATGCCTGTTACCTCCCTTGTTCTTGGATGCCTGGGCCAGGATGAAGTCGGGCAGGTCGTGCATCCGAGAAAGATCCAGATCCTCAAGGAAAATCGGCTGGAGCATGTGCCAGTCCTCGGGATGCTCGCGAATACCCTGGGCCCACTGGTCCACCCAGGCCTGGGTCAGATCGTTGATGGCCTGCTCCCGGGGCATGTCCAGGTAGGATTCGATGGCGATGGGCCCGTCCACCTGGCAGACATAGCCGTAGGGGGCCTTGGCTTGTCGGCGACGTTCCCCCGTCAGCTTTTCCCTGTGCATGTTCACGGTATACAGGGGCAGGCGGGCATCCAAGGCTATGACGGCAGGGCCAGCGGCCACGCGGATCCAGGAGTTAAAAGCTCTGACGAAGACGCCTCGGCGGCTCAGATCGCGGTCGGCCAGCAGGGGCACGACTTGATCAGGCTCCCGCAGCAGGGTTGTCAGACGGCCGGTGATGTTCGGCTCACCGGTCAGCAGGATGTTCATGCCCAGGCGGCGACGGATGTCCGCAAAGGTGTTGAGCATGCCTTGGTCCCGCAGCCGCTCTGCCACCGTGGTGACCTGCCCGACCGTGGAGCAGGCCCAGAACCCCGCGTAGTCCCAGTTGCCCTGGTGGCCCATGCCGATGGGCAGGGAGCGCAGGCCGATATCTGTCTTGGCTGGATCCGGGTATGCGCTGCCGCCACCGTGTATACGTGCCAACAGCTGCTCCTTGGTGCGGGCCCCCACGGTCAGGGCTTCGACGAAGTAGACGAAGTAGGAGCGCATGCCCTGGCGCGAGGTGCGACGCAGACTGGGATGGTCGACCTCCGGCATGACATGGGCCAGGTTGCGCTCCAGCTGCCTGACACCGCCTATCCGAAACAGCCAGCAGAAGTCGGCTGCTGCCAGGAAGAGGCCGCGCAACAACCTCTCGGGCACCAGACGCGCATGCTGCGCCAGAAAGATGAGCAGTCGATCCGGCATAGGCTCACTCGTGGTTGGGGTTGGCAGGCTGTGGGTTGCGGCTCATGTCCCTGGCGACGTGGCTGATTCGCTGCCAGACGGTGACGATGCCCAGCAGGGCCAGCAGTACCAGGAAGCAGCTGAGCACAGCCAGGGGCAGCCCGGCTCCCGTCAGTGCCATGCCCACCAGGATGATGACCAGCCGATCCGACCTGGTGGCGATGCCGTTCTTGGCCTCGAAGCCCTCTGCCTCGGCCCGGGCCCGGGCGTAGGAGGTGACGAAGGAGGTCATGATAGCGAAGAGCGCTGCAGCCATGCCGACCTGGGCCCAGATGTCGGGATCCTGGTGGCTGCCATCCGCCACCCAGGCCAGTTCGTGGCGGCGCAGGTAGATGATGACCCCGGTCAGGACGGCCCAGTCGGCTATCCGGTCAAGGGTGGAGTCCAGGAAGCCCCCGAACTGGGTGCCTCCGCCGGTCAGCGAGGCCACGGAACCATCCAGGGAGTCGAAGGCCACCAGGATGGCCAGGACGATGGCCCCGGGCAGGAGCCAGCCGGTGAACCCGGTCACGATGGCGACCAGAGTGGTGCCTACGGCTCCGATGATCGTGACACCGTTGGCGCTCACGCCCAGATGAACCAGGCCGCGGGCGATAGGGGCGATGATGCGCTTCCAGGGGCGCCGTAGATGCTCGAACATTGGTCAGTCCTGACTGCAGGAGGTATTCGCTCGGAAGTCGTCTGCCGAGTTGATCTGCGCGCGGACCTTGATGGCCTCGTTGATCCAGGCGCGGGCCTGCTTCACAGGCACTCCGTTGAGCTGGCTGCCGTCGCGGAAGCGGAAGGAGACCGCGTCCTTGGAAACATCTTCCTCGCCGGCAATCAGGATGAAGGGTGCCTTGGACTTGGCTGCGTTGCGGATCTTCTTGCCAAAGCGATCGTCGGAGCGGTCGATCTCGCAGCGGACCATGTCATCGCGCAGCTCGTCCAGCAGGTGCTCCAAGTGGGGGGCGAACTCGTCAGCCACGGGCACAGCCTGCACCTGGACCGGTGCAAGCCAGGCCGGGAAGGCGCCGGCGTAGTGCTCCAGCAGGATGGCGAAGAAGCGCTCGATGGAACCGAAGAGGGCCCGGTGGATCATGACCGGCCGCTGGTGGGAGCCGTCGGCTGCGATGTACTCCAGCTGGAAGCGCTCAGGCAGGTTGAAGTCAAGCTGAATCGTGGAGACCTGCCAGGTGCGCCCGATGGCGTCGCGCGCCTGTACGGAGATCTTGGGCCCGTAGAAGGCGGCGCCTTCGGGGTCGTCAACCAGTTCCAGCCCGGAGTCCTTGGCCACCTCGGCCAAGGTGTTGGTAGCCTCCTCCCAGACCTCGTCAGAACCGACGAACTTGTTGGGATCCTTGGTCGACAACTCCAGGTAGAAGTCGTTCAGGCCGAAGTCCTTGAGCACCTTGAGCACAAACTGGAGCAGGTTGGTCAGCTCCCCCTTCATCTGGTCACGGGTGCAGTAGATGTGGGAGTCGTCCTGGGTCAGGCCGCGCACGCGGGTCAGGCCGTGTACCTCGCCGGACTTCTCGTAGCGGTAGACGGTGCCGAACTCGAACAGCCGCAGGGGCAGCTCCTTGTAGGAGCGCTGCCGGGACTTGAAGATAAGGTTGTGCATGGGGCAGTTCATGGGCTTCAGGTAGTAGTCGAAGCCTTGGCGGGTGACCTTGCCGTTGGCGTCCTTCTCCTCATCCAGGTGCATGGGCGGGTACATGCCGTCCTTGTACCACTGCAGATGGCCCGAGATTTCGTAGAGGTGGCCCTTGGTGATGTGCGGGGTCTGCACAAAGGAGTAGCCGTTGCGCCGGTGCATCTGGCGGGAGTAGTCCTCCATGACGTTGATGACGGCCGCGCCCTTGGGGTGGAAGACGGGCAGTCCGGGCCCGATCTCATCAGGGAAGGAGAAGAGGTCCATCTCGGCGCCCAGCTTGCGATGGTCGCGGCGGGCGGCCTCCTCCAGGCGGGCGGTGTAGGCCTTCATGTCGTCCTTGTTGGCCCAGGCAGTGCCGTAGATGCGCTGGAGCATGGGGTTCTTCTCATCCCCGCGCCAGTAAGCGGCTGCCGTTCGCATGAGCTTGAAGCAGCGGATGTAGCGGGTGTTGGGCAGGTGGGGGCCACGGCATAGGTCCTTCCAGACCGTGTTGCCCTCGCGGTCCAGATTGTCGTACATGGTCAGCTCGCCACCGGTGGCCACCTCAGTGGCTTCCTCACTATTGATCTCGGCCTCTTTGGCTCCGATCAGCTCCAGCTTGTAGGGCTGGTCGGCCTCCTCCTTGCGGGCCTCCTCCTCGGTCACCACGCGACGACGGAAGCTCTGGGAGGACTTGATAATCCTCTTCATCCGCTGTTCGATCTGCTTGAGGTCGTCGGGGGTGAAGGGCTTGTCCACGTCGAAGTCGTAATAGAAGCCATCTTTGATGGCCGGGCCGATGCCCAGCTTGGCGTCCGGGCGAATTTCCTGGACGGCCTGAGCCATGACGTGGGTTGCCGAGTGCCGCATGATGGCCAGTCCCTGGTCGCTCTCCAAGGTGATGGGATCGACCTTGTCGCCTTCGTGCAGGGGTGTGTAGAGGTCGCGTGGCTGCCCGTTGAGGTCGACGGCGATGATGTCCTTGTCGTCAGCAAAAAGCTGGACGCCAGTCTGATCCGCCGCCACCTCCTTCCGTTCGCCTTTGACGATGATGGAGATGCTCGACTGTGTCATGAATGCCGTCCTTGCTATCGGAGCCCGCGTTACAGGGTGCAGGCTGGACATGGTTTATCGACCCACAGCCTAGGTCGTCACTCAGACAAGGAGGGGCCTTTGTTGCCCATGGAGCGCAGATAATCCTCGGCTTCCCGGACCAGCTCTTCGGCGGCCGGCTCGTCCACCTGGGCCTGGTCGACATCCATCTCCAGACGGTGGACATAGTTGGCCAGGTCATCGTTGCAGCGCAGAAGCATGCCGGCCTGGGCCTTCCATTCAGCGGCCTTGCGGGGCAGCTCCCCCTCGTCAAGGTGGACGCCAAGCATGGCTGAGAGCCTTTGCAGCAGCTGCAGGGTTCCCTGGGCGCACTCGTCGCTACCCAGGTACTGGGGCACGGAGACCCAAATGGATTCGGTGCTGTAGCCGTCCTGGGTGGCCAGGGCGTCCAGAACGGTGGGGATGCCTATGGGGCCGGAGTGGCCATCGGTGTCGGTCTTGGGCTGGTCGCCAGCCAGGTCGTCAATGGGCAGGGGCCTGGTGTGGGGGCAGTCGGCGAACATGGCGCCCAGTGTGATGATGGCCTCCGCCTCATCGTCTTCGGCCCAGTGGATGCTGCGCCTGCAGAAGTCGCTCCAGTGGTAGTTGGGCTCCGGGCCCATCTCCAGCAGAAGCGTGTGGGTATCATCAATCTGCACCCGGTAGATCTTGGTAGAGGGCCAGATAATTCGCCGCCGACCCTGCACGTGGCAGAGCATGGGCCGTGACATCTGATAGTCGTAGAACCCATCGCCCGGAATGCTGCCGATCTCATGGGACTCATAGACGTTTAACAGGTGGCGGATGACGTTGGTCGAGGCTGAGCACGCATCGTTCCAGCCATCGAAGGCGGCCACCATGGTGCAGTGCTGCCTGGCTTCTTCACTCATACCTCTCACCCTACCGGTAGGAAGCCTTGTACTTGGCGGCTTTGCCGTCAGCGGAGGGTGGCTCTATGACGCGGCGACACGCGCTTTTTGCCAAGTGCGGAGGTCTACGCTACAGTAGTGCAACGTGCTTCGGCAGTCACCACCACGGTGAAAGTTGAATGTGCGGGCATAGCTTAGTTGGTAAAGCGCGACCTTGCCAAGGTCGAGACCGCGGGTCCGAGTCCCGTTGCCCGCTCGAGGTTTCGAGCAGTTTAACCAATACGGTGGGTTAGCCAAGCGGTTAGGCAGCGGCCTGCAAAGCCGTATAGACGAGTTCGACTCTCGTACCCACCTCTCTCTCGAAACGAGAATGACCCGGGCGGTTGGCGCAGAGGTAGCGCACTTCCCTGACACGGAAGGGGTCACTGGTTCGAATCCAGTATCGCCCACGAGGATCACTTCGGTGGTCTTTTCCAATCCGGGCGATTGGCGCAGCGGCTAGCGCACTTCGTTCACACCGAAGGGGTCGCAGGTTCGATTCCTGCATCGCCCACCTGGATTTTCTCCTTCCCCCTCCCCTATCTTTTATCTACCGATAGTTCTCAGTCAGCGATTGGCATTTTACGAACTTTCTGAATTCTCGATGATCCCTCATTAGTCATTCCCCGGCAAAGATGCAAGTAATAAATTATTGTTACCAGCATGACTGAAGTTTGCTGTTCATGCTTAACTACAGTGGCTGTCGACCGGTTTTCGTGGCGGATAGCGAACGGAGTGTTGAGTATGTCCGGGACCTTGTGATAATTTGCTCTTAGTAGCAGGTCGGGGGACCTGTCAGAAACGGGAGTACCTGATACATCCTTGAAGAGGTGATAGCATGAAGAAAGGCCTAGGCCAATGAGAGCACGTATCTAGCCTGGCTGAATCTGCAATGCACCCCAGCTCGAGGAAACTGAGGGCTCCCTGTTTTACCTATGTAATACTTGCGTGGTTTGTATGTATGGCCATGTTCCGGTTGTCGCCAATGGCGGCGGCCGTGCTGTAAAGCTCCTCCGGCGGCACAGAAATATACCCCCCTCTCCTGCCGCCGGAGGTCTTACTTTTTAGCCCTTATTTCAGGGCCTGCAGGTACCGGTAGAGGGTGGGAATTGATATCTTGAGCTCAGGGGCTACGATGCCCACCGCGCCTTTGATGAGGAAGATGCCCCGGTCCTTGATGTTGCGAATGATCTCCAGCCTGTCCTGCTTGGTCAGCTTGTCCATAGGAATGTTGAACTGGCGGACTTCATCTCTGGTGATTCTGCGAATGTTCTCCGCGGGCTCCTCGCTCACGTGGTGGCGGGAGGTCTCAGTGGAGATCTGTACATCGTCGGAGTCGATCGAGGACAGCGTCTGCAACACATGGGCAGCCTGCTGCAACTCGGTAATGTTGATGCTGATGCAAAGCAGACCAATGACGGTCTGCTCCCGGTTGCGGACCAGGTAGGAGGAGACGCGGAACTCGTGCTTGTTCAGCCGGCGCCCTCTGTAGTCGGAGACGAAGTCGGCCCCGTCCTGGTCGGCCCGTATGGCCAGTTGTCGGGTCTGGTCTGTGACTGCGTCGCCCAGGGAGCGTCCGGAGAGCTGGCCGTTGCGGATGAAGACGATGGAATTTTCCGGGCGTGTGATGTCATGCACAACAATCTCGGCCATGGGACCGAAGGAATCGGCTATGAATTCTGCCAGGGGAAATACCTCTTCAAGGTTGTCTACTGTGAAATGCATGGCTGATCCTCAACATCCTAACAGGGCGGCTTGTAACCACCGGTTGGTGCTGCGGGAAGCGAAAGGTATTGGATGGCGTGATATGGTCCATCACCTCCATACCAGCCAATCGGCCTCCTCTAATCCCGTATATTAGACCTTCTTTTGTGCACTTCAGTCCTTTACATACGACCTATTGAGACCGCAGGAGTGCTGAGGTGCCGAATGAATTTTCATGGTAACGCAAGAAGGCGGCTGAATCTTGCTTTTCGCAAACCCGGCCAGTCGGAATGGACTCGATGTTGTAGCGGAGCTGCTTTACACGAATCCTGCAGGTCTGGATGAGAGCGGAAACCTGGTAATCATGGGAAACTGAGTAATTCAGAAGCTGAGGATAAGTACCATAGCATGCCTAGGACAAGGTACAGGAATAATGTGAGCCTGATCACGTACTTTTAGATGTCAGCTGGATCCAAAGGCGACTTGACCAAAGATGTTGAACAGGTCTATACAACATATGCCTATATGAGTAAACAACGGCAAGGCTGGCTGCGGGTTTCTGCCCGTGGCTGGCCCGGCCGTGTTCCCTCTACTCCCAGGCGGGAGGTGCGTTCATGCCTGCCTTGAACTCCAGCAGGCGTAAGTGTGGTGGGGGCGCGGGAGGGAGCGTCGGCTCACTTGGGGTTGAGCCTTGACTGACACTGGCCTCCCTGCCCCCTTTTGTGGGCCGGGGCGGGGGGATTGATCCGCCTCAGGCCTGTCTTACTCGTGCGAAGCGTGTGACAGCAGGCGTGTCTCCCTCCGGTGGCGGCGGGATGCCAGGACCCCGCCCACGCTGGTCATGCCGGTGGCCAGGGCGAGCAGGATGCCTTCCCCGCCCGCCTTTGGGAGCACGCCTGCAGCCAAGTACGTGTATTTGAGGGAGGTGTCCGGCTGCTGGGGTCCTCCCAGCACCGTGTAGTCCACGCTGACGGTGACCGTGCCCGGCATGTGTGCAGGCGTAGTCACGATCACGCTGCCGCCATCGCCGAGCTTCAGTTCTGATACGGGGGTCTGGTCGAATCTGACGCCGGTGATCACCAGCTGCAGTTTGATCTCCACCGGCACTGGAACACTCCAGTTGTTGGTGGCGCCGTCGATGATATCACCGGAAGCGTGGTCGTATTCCCAGGTGTAGGCTTTGTATCCCCAGGTGTAGGCTTTCCCGTCGCTGCCCACGGCCAGCGATCGATACATTCCGGCGCTGACCTGTGTGGCTTTCAGTCCTTTGCTCGCGTCAGTGGGGCTGGCGGGGTCGCGCACATGAATAGGAACGCTCGAAGAGCCGCCGCTGTTGTTGCCGAGCCTGCCATACTTGTCTTCTCCCCAGGCATAGGCGTATCCGTCGCTGCCCACGGCCAGTGAATGATGGCTTCCGGCGTAGACCTGTGTGGCTTTCAGTCCTTTGCTCGCGTCAGTGGGGCTGCTTGGGTCGCGCACGCGCACGGGAACAGACGAACCTGCAAAGTCACCTTCGCTGTTATTGCCAAGCTCGCCATCAACATTGATTCCCCAGGCATAGACGTTCCCGTCGCTGCCTATGGCTAGCGTATGAGCGTCTCCGGCGCTGACCTGCACGTAGGTGAAATCCGCAGGCACGTCCGGATACGTCTTGCGATCAGGCGTCCTCACCATGACCGGCTTAGTCTGGGTGTAGGTGTCCGTCCCGTCTCCGAGCTGACCAGTGCTGTTTAATCCCCAGGCGTAAGCGTTTCCGTCGTTGCCTATGGCTAGCGTATGAGCGCCTCCGGCGCTGACCTGCACGAAGGCAAAGTTCGTGGGTGTGCCTTCAGGCTTCAGCGTTCTGTGCGACTCAAGCCAAAGGCCGCCCTCCATCCCGTCGCCGAGCTCGCCATCCCAGTCCCATCCCCAGGCGTAGACGTTCCCGTCGCTGCCCACGGCCAGCGAATCATCCTCTCCGGCGCTGATCTGTACGTAGGTGAAATCCGCTGGTAGGTCCGGACAATTCACAGGCTTGGGCACCTTGCCCGGCGTATTCCGTTCGGTTCTCGTCGTGTCGCCGAGCTCGCCATACCGGTTGAATCCCCAGCCGTAGACGTTCCCGTCGCTGCCCAGGGCCAGCGAATGGGCACCTCCGGCACTGACCTGCACGTAGGTGAAATCCGCAGGCACGCCGGCAGGCTTCTGCACCATGACCGGCGTAGTCCGGTCGGTGTACGTCCCGTCGCCGAGCTGGCCATGGTCGTTTTTCCCCCAGGCGTAGGCGTTCCCGTCACTGCCCAAAGCCAAGGAAAAATTGGTCAAATAGGTATCTTTCCCTTCTTTTCCTTCGCTGACCTGGCTGAACCTGATGCCTCGCCTGGGAATGTCTGGCGGGGTGATGGTGGTCTGTTGGCCTCCTGTCTGGCTGCCTTTATCAGGGTTAATTTTCCACGTGTTGTTGGGGTCTTTGAAGGTCCATTTGGCGGTGAGGGTAAGGTTCTGGGTGACGGGTCTGCTGAAGTCATAGGCGACCTCCCCGATGAACCATCCGTCGAACAGGTAGCCCTGGCGAGCCGGGTCGGGGGAGGGACGCTTGGCCCTGCCGTACGGGGTGGAGACGTTCTGGTCTGCGGGTTTGGGGTTTCCGCCTTCTGCATTGAAGGTGACCGTGTAAGTGGGGCTTTGCACCTCCTCCCTGGTCAGGGGCTGGTCGACCGTGTAGTTGAGACTCCTGGTGAAGGGCTGGCCGTCCTGCCTGCCGGCGATGGTGATGGCGGTTTGCCCTGGCTTGTGGGCGGGAATCTCCGCCTGCCAGGCGTCGTCGTTCTTGTTGAACGTCAATGCTTGGCCGTCCATGCTGGCTGATTCCAGTGTGGGCGCGGTGCTGGTGTCGAGCCTTGCTGGCTTGCCGGGCCGGCCCTGCTCGTCCAGGCTCCACCTATATATGTCGCCCGTCCTGCTGATGGCGGTGATCCTGCTGCCGGCGGCTTCGGCGGCTTGCATGTACTGCTGATTCCCATCGGTCGTACATATGGGCGCTTCGCCGGGCTTCCAGGCCCAGATGCGGCCTTTTGAGTCTATAAGAGTTGCTTGCATAACGTTACTGCTTATGGCTGTAATGGCAGAAAGTTCAGATGAAACAAGCGGTTTTGGCTGGCTTTGTTCGTTATCCAGATAGCTAATCTGACCTGTTAAGTCAAGAAGTATAAAGCCATGATCCATGGATGATATCTGAACAATGCGGCTGGTGACCTTGACGGGTTGTATCTGATTGATATCGACGGCATCCGGCTTCCAAGTCCATACCTGGCCCTTGCTATCCAAGGCGAGCAGGCGATCAGCATTGCCAACCGCCTTGACTGCTAAGGCCTGTTTGGGCAGGCTCATGGCCTTTCCTGTCAGCTTCCCCTTACTGGTCCATGCGCATATAAGGCCATCTTGATTCACTGCTAAGAGGTGGCCAGGAGTCATGGCGATGCTGGCGTAGGTCGTGGAGTCTGAGGCGAGCAAGGCTGGTGTATCCCCGCTCCCATTCCAGGTGTAGATGCGGTGGTCCCGGCTCAAGGCCGCGTAACGGTTCCTGCCAACGACTCCAGTTATGAATCGCACGTCGCCAGACGTACTTCGAGGTGATGGCACCTGAACGGGTATCTTATGGTTCGTTGTCCACGTGAACAGGCGGCCATCGCCGGTCACACCGATCAGCTTGTCGTCACGGGCTTCCAACGTGCTAAAGGAAAGGGAATCCGCGTTCGGAGGTGTAACGGTGATGCTGGTGCCGCCGGAAGCCGGACCATGGTCGGGACTCAGAGTCCAATCAGTAACCGCGGTCCACTTAGCCTTTAAGGTGATGTCTTTGGTGATCGGGGTGCGGAAATCCATGATCCCGTCATGCTCCGCCCAGCCGTCAAAACGATAGCCGTCACGCTGTGGATTGCGAATAGGCGGTGACGCCAAGGAACCATCCGGCACAGTTACGCGTTCTGCTTTGCCTCCATTGGCGGAATCAAATACCACAGTGTGGGAATCGGCAGTAGCTGACTGGGTTTTGGCATCCTCGTGAGAATTGCTCGGAGCTGATTCAGACTGAGATTGAGCAGGCGACGGTGAAACAGATGAGGTCGTCAGCGGTGACGGAGAAGGCAGACTAGTCGGTTGTAAATTGCCAAGCGAACCGTTATCTACCGGATCGGTATAGCGACCCCCCCCCCCCGTTGACATCTGCGTCGGAGGCGAAAACGGTGCCGGCAGCCATGCCGGTCAGAAGCAGGGGTATCAGCACCAATGTCGATATGAGTGACCGAAGACCAAACCTATGACTGCGAGAATCAGCAGACCTAGACGACGAAACCACTTCAAACCTCCCCAAAATTCATGATGCCTCATTGACCACAAACCTTATACAGGCCTGGACTGATTCCACCCCTAAGAACCATGGGCAACATGTGACAAAATATTATCACTTATTCAGGAGAGCGCCGAATTCCTCGGCAGTTCTTGCAGGCTCAGTTGGCCGCCACGCCGCCTACGGCGGGCAGGGCGCCGACCATGAGCATGATGGCCACGAAGATGGCCAGGCCGATCCGGTAGATGACGAATCCCCGGTAGGAAAAGCGTGAGACGATCTTCAAAAAGGCGATGATGACGATGTATCCCAGCAGGAAGCTGACCACTGTGGCGCAGATGGTGGCCCCCCAACCGGGGAAGGCAGCGTCCGCATTGATGTTCTTCAAGGACTTGATCGTCTCTAGGATGCCGGCGCCGAAGACGGCGGGGATGGCCATGAGGAAGCTGACCCGGGTGGCGGACTCGCGAGTGTAGCCTAGTGCGCGGCCGAAGGTCATGGTGCCGCCCGAGCGGGATACGCCGGGGATCAGGGCCAGCATCTGCCCGATGCCGAAGAGCAGGGCGTCTCGGGCATTCATCTGGCGGATCTCCTTGTTTTGGCGGCCGTGGCGGTCAAAGTAGTCCAGTAGCAGACCGAAGACGATCAGCACTACCACGGTGATCCAGAGGTTGCGCAGCTTGGTCTCGATTATTTTCTGGAAGAGCAGACCCGCCACCACGATGGGCAGGGTTCCCAGAATGATGTACCAGCCCAGGGCCGCATCATGGTCCTTGGATCCCATCCGCTCGCGCCAGGAGGAGCCGTCCTTGCCGGCCAGGCAACGGAACCAATGAGTCAGTATGCGGGCAATGTCATGCCGGAAGTAGAGCAGGACCGCCAGCTCAGTGCCGAATTGGATGATGGCTGTGAAGGCTGCGCCCGGGTCCTGGCCCAGCAGGCCGCCCACAATGCGGATATGGGCGCTGGATGAGACGGGGAAATACTCCGTCAGGGCCTGCACCAGGCCGAACAGAATGGCTTCGAAGAAATTCATGGACCCCTCTTGCTATGTCGGACAACAATGGCAAGCATAGCCACCGCGCAAGGCAGGAAGAACCAAGGGCCGGGCATGTCTCGCAGAATGCCCACAATGGATCTTGTCGGAATCGACGACTCGACGAATAGGGGTGTGGATCATCATGGCCAAGACCTACAGAAAATCCAGGGGCGGGGCCCCGGCGGGATTCTTCGAGTGCGAGGGGCGCGGACTTAAATGGCTGGGCGAGGCGCAGGCGCAGGGCGGTCCCCGCGTGGTGGACGTCTACGACTGGGGCCCGGACTATCTGGACATCGAGGAGGTGACCTCCGCCTCCCCCACGCCTGGCGCGGCCTACCGCTTCGGCGCCCAGCTGGCCCACATGCATGATGCCGGGGCCGACCACTTCGGCTCCGCGCCCGAGGGCTACACGGGCACCTGCTATTTCGGCCCCCTGCAGGATCCGCTGCCCATGGACGTGGGTGCCTGGGACGACCCAGCCACATATTGGGCCAAGGGGCGGCTTGAACCCATGGTGAGCATGGCCATGGATCGGCGAGCACTGAACCGCGAGGACATGAAGATGACCGAAGAGGTGATCCAGGCCCTGCCGGAGTTGCTGGGTGCGGCTGCCAATGACAAGCCAGCCCGGGTCCACGGGGACCTGTGGAGCGGGAACGTCATGTGGACCAGGAACGACGGGAACACCCAAGCAGTTCTGATCGATCCTGCAGCTCACGGCGGTCATCGCGAGGAGGACCTGGCCATGCTGCAGCTGTTCGGCATCCCCTATCTAGGGCAGATTCTGGACGGCTACCAGAGCGTGCATCCGCTGGCGGACGGTTACCAGAATCGGACTACACTCTGGCAGCTCTACGCCATCGCCGGTCACTGTGCCTTCTTCGGCGGCGGCTATGTGAGCGAGTACAGGTCCATGTGCCGGTCGCTGCTGGGCTGACTCAGCTGAAGATGTCCTTGAGCTTGCCGAAGATCCCCTTGCGGCCCCCGACTCCGGCAGGCTTGGCGCTCTGCGGGACCTGCTTGGCTTCGGAGTCGTGGCTGTTGGCGAAGTCCTCAATCAGGCGGCGCTGATCGTCATCCAGCTTTGTGGGAATCTGGACCAGCACGTGGACGATGATGTCGCCGCGCTCCTCGCGATTGCCCAGCCTGGTGACGCCCAGACCCTTGATGGTGATCTCCTGGTCGGGCTGGCAGCCGGCGGGAATGTCCACCTGTCGCTGGCCGTCGAAGGTCTCCAAGTCAACCTGGTGGCCCAGCACGGCCCAGGTCATGGGCACGGCAATCCAGCAATGCAGGTCTTGGCCGCTGCGAGTGTAGCGCTTGTCGGGCTTGATGGTGATGTCCACGTACAGGTCGCCGGCGGCACCGCCACCCTCGCCTACCTCGCCCTGGGAGGCCAGCCGTAGCCGGGAGCCGTCAGCCACGCCTGCGGGCACGTTGACGCCCACCTCGCGCCGGGTGCGCACACGGCCGTGGCCGTTGCAGACCGGGCAGGGGTGCTCGATGATGGTGCCGTGGCCCTCGCATCGCTCGCAGGGTGCCTGGCTCATCATCTGGCCCAGCAGGGTTCGCACCACCTTCTGGGCATAGCCCTTGCCGTTGCAGACCGGGCAGGTCACCGGGGAGGTCCCTTTCTGGGCACCCGAGCCGCCGCACTCCTGGCAGAGGCCATAGGTACTGATGGGGGTGCGTACAACGCCGCCAAAAATGGCGGTCTTCATGTCCACGGAGACCTGGGCCAGTGAGTCCCGGCCGGGCTGTGTGCGCGGAATGGGCCCCTGGGTGGAGCCCCCGAAGCCGCCGCCGAAGAACTGGTTGAAGACGTCGCCCATGTCGAAGGGGCCGGCTCCCTGGGAGGCCTGAGGGTCGTTGGGATCCACGCCCGCGTCGTACATACGCCGCTTCTCAGGGTCGGAGAGTACCTCGTAGGCGCTGTTGACCTCTTTGAACTTATCCTCGTATTCAGGCCCGGCGATGTCCGGGTGGTACTTGCGGCTCATCTTGCGATAGGCACGCTTGATGTCCTGATCGCTCGCGCCGCGGTCGACTCCCAAAACCTCGTAGTAATCTGCCACCGATCATCCTTTTCGTTTGATGCCCTCTCGACCCATAGTTGCATGGGCCCACGATACCTATGACTTGTGCCGTTGCCTTGACGGTCACGGCTCCCCGTCGCCGGCTAGAAAACCGGTCAAGTAAGAGGCCACAGCACGAACCGCGCTCATGGTCGCTGGATAGTCCATATGGGTAGGCCCGATGGAGCCCACAAATGCGACTGGCTCGTCGGCTTCGGAGCCGTCGGTCTGCCTGGCCCTGGCGTGCCCGTATCCACTGGTCACCACAGAGGCATGGGCCAGTTCTGGAGTCCGGGTCTCGGTGCCGATGGCCACGCTGACCCCGTTACTCTCGCGGGAAAGCTCGCTCTGCGCCCGCATGAGCCGCATGAGCACCACCTGCTCCTCCAGGGCATCCAGCAATGAGCCCAGATCCCCCAGGGAGACGGCCTGACTGTGGGTCAGCTGGGAAGTGCCAGCCATGTAGAGGCCGCTGGTCTGCTCTCGGGTAGCCATCTCGTCGAAGACTGTGGCCACCAGGCGCAGCATGGACTTGTCGCGGCCCTCGGTAAGGGAGTCGGCAAGCATGCGGCAGCGGTCGGCGGCACGGTCAAGAGACAGATCTTGGCATTGCCGGTTGATTCGGTCGGACAGATCCGCCAGGGCGTTCGGGTCCTCCTGAAGGGGCCCATGCAGGGTACGCTGGACCACCCGGCCGGTGTCGGTGATAACCACCATAAGTACGGTTCCCCGGCTAAGTCCTATGAGTTCAGCCCTACGTAGGTTCGAGCTGGCCAGGGAGGGTGAGGCCACTACGGCGATCTGCCCGGTAATCTGGGCCAGAAGCCGGGCGGCGTGCTGTAGAGTGTCCTCCAGGTTGACCGACCCGGAGAGAAAAGCGTTGATCCCCCGGCGCTGGGCGGCGGACAGGGGCACGATGGTGGCCAGCCTGTCGACGAAGTAACGGTAGCCCTTCTGGGTGGGGATGCGGCCGGCCGAGGTATGGGGCTGGACCAGGTAGCCCTCGCTCTCCAGGGCCGCCATGTCGTTGCGCACGGTGGCGGAGCTGACTCCAAGCTGATGATTTCTGGTGAGCGAACCCGACCCTACCGGCTCGCGAGAACGAATATAGTCCTCGACGACCGCGCGCAGCACCAGCATGCGTCTGGTATTAGGCAATGTCGCTCCTTCCGTCATGGTTACATTATTAGCACTCGGGCCATGAGAGTGCCAAAACGTCGCGCGAAGAGCCGAATTGTGTCGTCTCAAACCGATACGATGGAAACGCATTGTGAAGGTAAACGAACATTTTCGACATAAGTCGAACATGGAGACCTCTAGATTGGAAGGAAAGCAGCACCATATGGCAGATTTCACATGGTCCGAGCTCGATGAGCGGGCTGTCAAGATGGCCAAGGTCCTCTCGGCCGACGCGGTCGAGAAGGCCGGAAGCGGTCACCCTGGCTCCCCTATTTCACTAGCACCCATCGCTTACGCGCTTTACCAGCACTTCATCCGTCACGACCCCAACGACCCTGACTGGGTTGGGCGTGATCGGTTCATTCTTTCCGGCGGCCACGCCTCGCTGACCCAGTACGTGCAGCTCTACTTCTCCGGGTATGGGCTGACCCTGGACGATCTGAAGCGTTTCCGCACCGCTGGCACCCGGACCCCCGGCCACCCCGAGTACGGCCTGACTCCCGGCATCGAAATGACCACCGGCCCGCTTGGCCAGGGTCTGGCCTCGGCCGTGGGCTTCGCCTATGGACAGCGTTACGAGCGCGGTCTGCTGGATCCGGATGCACCCGAGGGGCAGTCCCCCTTCGACCATAAGGTCTGGGTCATCTGCGGCGAGGGCGACGTCGAGGAGGGCGTCTCCTCCGAGGCCAGCTCCCTAGCCGGCGACCAGCGCCTGGGCAACCTGACCGTCATCTTCGATGCCAACCACATCCAGATCGAGGGCGACACCCGCATCTCCCTGGGCGAGGACATTCTCAAGCGCTACCAGGCCTACGGCTGGTACACCGACGAGTTCAGCTTCATCCAGCCCGACGGCTCCTACAAGGAGGACGTCGAGGGCCTGGCTGCCGTCCTGGAGAAGGCCGAGCAGGTCACCGACCGGCCCAAGTTCATCAAGGTGGACACCCTGATGGCCTGGCCTACCCCTGGCAAGACCAACGATCCTTCAGCCCACGGCTCAGCCCTGGGCGCCGAGGCTGTCGCCGGTCTGAAGAAGGCCCTGGGTTACGACCCGGAGCAGAGCTTCCAGGTGGACGAGGAGGCTCTGGCCCACGCACGCGAGGTTGCCCAGCGCGGCCTGGCCGCCCACAAGGACTGGGACGAGAAGTACCAGGCCTGGCGCAAGGCCAACCCCGACAAGGCCGACCTCTACGACCGCATCCATGCCGGCAAGCTGCCGGAGGGCTTCGACAAGGCCCTGGACGATCTGGAGGCTGGCTTCGAGCCCGGCTCCAAGGTGGCTACCCGCAAGGCCTCCGGCGCAGTCATCAACGCCCTGGCCCCCATCATGCCCGAGCTCTGGGGCGGATCCGCTGATCTGGGCGGCTCCAACAACACCAACATCAACGGTGCCGTCTCCTTCGCCCCGGAGGCCGACAAGACCGTCCAGTGGCCCAAGGCCAGCAAGTACGGCCGCCAGCTGCACTTCGGCGTGCGCGAGTTCGGCATGGGCGCCATCACCAACGGCATCCTGCTGGGTTCGGACACCAGGCCCTACAACGGGACCTTCTTCCAGTTCAGCGACTATGAGCGCCCCTCGGTGCGTCTGGCCGCCCTGATGGACATCCCCAACCTGTATGTGTGGACCCACGATTCCGTGGCCCTGGGCGAGGATGGCCCCACCCACCAGCCCATCGAGCATCTGACCGCCGTGCGCGCTATCCCCCAGATGGAGGTTGTGCGCCCCGCCGATCAGTACGAGACCGCTGAAGCCTACCGCGCCTTCTTCGAGAAGGACAACACCCACCCCACGGCCATGATCCTGACCAGGCAGGGCGTGCCCACCCTGGAAGAGACCAAGGCCAAGGCCCGCGAAGGCGTGCGCAAGGGCGCCTACGTGCTGGTCGACACCGAGGGCCAGCCCGACGTGCTGATCATGGCCTCCGGCTCCGAGGTGCAGCACGCTGTGGCCGCCTCCAAGACCCTGGCCGAGCAGGGCGTCAAGGCCCGCGTCATCTCCGTGCCCTCGCTGGAGTGGTTCGAGGAGCAGGACGACGATTACAAGGAAGCCGTTCTGCCCGCCTCCGTCAAGGCCCGCGTCTCCGTTGAGGCCGGATTGGCCACACCCTGGTACAAGTACCTGGGCAGCTATGGCAAGCCCGTCTCCATCGAGCAGTTCGGCCTGCAGGGCAGCGGCGACGAGAACATGCGCGACCTGGGCATCACCGCCGATCATGTGGTCGAAGCAGCACAGGCCTCCTTGGAGGAAGTCCGTCGGGCCCGCTGAACCCGGCATCGTGATCAATCGGGGGCCGTCCGCGACGCCGGCCCCCTCCCCTGCAGGCGCGCCCGAAACGCGGGCCTGCGGGAATACAGCAACAGACTTCCCGGTAGTGCATAGTGAATGTGATTCCATCGGGAACCCAAATAAGGAGTGACAAGATGGCAGAAAATGCAAACACCCAGCGCACCAGCGATTCAGGTGTCTCGATCTGGTTGGACGATCTGAGCCGCACCCGCATCGAGTCGGGCAATCTGCAGCAACTGATCGCCGAGCGCAATGTGGTGGGCGTGACTACCAACCCCTCGATTTTCCAGAAGGCCCTGAGCCAGGTGGGTCCCTATGACGAACAGCTCAAGCAGCTGGGCCGCATCCCCGTTGAGCAGGCCGTCCGCGAGCTGACCACCACCGATGTGCGCAACGCCACCGACATCTTCCGCGAGGTTGCCGAGAAGACCGACTACGTGGATGGACGCGTCTCCATCGAGGTCGATCCTCGTCTGGCCCACAACACCGAAGAGACCGAGAAGCAGGCCGAAGAGCTTTGGAACAAGGTCGATCGTCCCAACGCCATGATCAAGATCCCCGCCACCCTGGAGGGCCTGCCTGCCATCACCGCCACCCTGGCCAAAGGCATCTCGGTCAACGTGACCCTGATCTTCTCTCTGGAGCGCTACAAGCAGGTCATCGACGCCTTCATCGAGGGCATGGTCCAGGCCGACAAGAACGGCCATGACCTGAAGCGCATGGGCTCGGTCGCCTCCTTCTTCGTCTCCCGTGTGGACACTGCGGTTGACAAGCTGCTGGAGGCCAACGGCTCTGACGAGGCCAAGTCCCTGGAGGGCAAGGCCGCTGTGGCCAACGCCCGCCTGGCCTACGAGCTCTTCGAGAAGGCCTTCGACAGCGATCCTCGCTGGGCCGACCTGGAAGCCAAGGGCGCCAAGCGTCAGCGTCCGCTCTGGGCCTCCACCGGCACCAAGAACGCTGCCTACTCCGACTGCAAGTACGTGGACGAGCTGGTGGCCCCTGACGTGGTCAACACCATGCCTGAGAAGACCCTGAACGCTCTGGCCGATCACGGCAACGGTGCTCCCTCGGTCAAGGGCACCTACGAGGAGAGCCACCAGGTGATGCAGAAGCTGGCAGACCTGGGCATCAACATCAAGGATGTGACCGACAAGCTGGAGGCCGATGGCGTCGCCGCCTTCATCGACTCCTGGGATTCGGTCCTCTCCGACGTGCAGAAGGGCATCGACCGCGTCAACGGCTGAGCGCCTGACTGTCAGTCGCTGCTATTAAAAGATTGTGCCCCGTCTGGTTTGAACCGGACGGGGCACAATTGGTATCAGTTACTCGGCCTTGGTCTCCTCGACCACCTGCTGCAGGGTGGCGATCAGGGCTGGGCTGTCGTTGGGCATGTTCAGCCTGGTCAGGGTCCCGCCGGCGGATTCTATGGCTTTGGCCAGCTCCATGTCCACGTCGTAGCAGATCTCTAGGTTGTCGGCGATGAAGCCGATGGAGGCGGAAACGATGGTCTTCATGCCGCTCTCGGTGATCAGATCCTTGGCAACCTTGACGAAGTCAGGGCCGATCCAGGGTTCCTGGGTACGGCCTGCCGACTGCCAGGCCAGCACGTACTGGTCCTCATTGAGGCCGGCGGCCTGAGCCACGGCATTGGACAGACCGATGACCTCATCCTTGTAGGGGTCCCCTCCCTGGATGATGCGCAGGGGCAGGGAATGGGCACTGAAGATCACCTTGGTATCCGGCCGGGCGATCAGATCCTTTTTGGCCACCAGCTGGTCGCTCCAGAAGTGGATCAGCTCCTGGTGGTTCCACCAGGACCGCACGGGCAGGTATTTCATGCCCGGATGGGCCTCGATGGCCTTGCGGGCGCGGTTGTGGTAGTCCTCGCTTGAATAGGAGGAGTACTGCGGGGCCAGAGGCAGGCCAATAACCTTGGTAATGCCATCGGCGGCAATCTGGTCAACCGCATCCTTGATGAAGGGGGCGATGTACTTCAGCCCTTCGTAAACCTTGTAGGCACCGGGATGGGCATTGTCCAACGCAACCTGGAGACCGTCGCGCTGTGCCCTGGTGATCCTGGCCAGAGGTGAGGGTAGACCGATGGCCTTGTAGCGGCCGACCAGCTGATCCATGAGCGGCTTGGGCGGCTCCTGCCCATGACGGATGTTGGTGTAGTACCCCAAGATATCGGACTCCTGATAGGGGGTGCCGTAAGCCATGAGGAGGACTGCTGTAGGTTCAGTCATTAGCAACTCCTTTCTGTGAAAATGGAATGCAATAAGTCAGGCCGATGTTGACCAAGGTTATGACGATGACAACCAGGAACATGTTCCTGTAGGATGCCAGTCCGGCCTGTCCGCCCACCTTGCCCAGTTCAATAGACGAGGCGAAGAGCAGTGGGGCGATGGTGGTACCGATCTTCTTGCAGGCCGACAGCCCGCCGATGGCCTGCATGCGGTTCTCGGGACCGGCCAGCCTTCCGGCGATGACTTGGAGCGGCGAGGACATCATGGAGCCCATGCCCACCCCCATCAGGAAGGACAGGACCATGAAGAGCTGCAGGTTGTGCAGGGTCAGGGTGATCATCAGGGCCATCAGGCCTATCAGCGATGAGGAGAAGACGAGCGTGGTCCGGTAGCCGAACTTGTCGACCAGGAGCCCGCCCAGCCAGGATCCGACCACAGAGCCGAGCCCGACACCGACCATGACCATGCCGGCCGAGCGGACCGGAAGCCCGAAGACAGAGTGGACATAGGTTGGAATGTAGACGAAGAGGGAGAAGAACATGCCTCCCAGCGTCCCCAGCAGCAGGGTGAGCCCGTAGGAGGGCAGCTTCAGCAGGTGGATGGGCAGGAAGGGCATGGTTTCCTTTGAACCGTCCAGATTCCGCTCATGCACCAGGAAGATCACGCCGGCCACCACTGCGACCAGGAGGCACCCAATGATCAGGGCCAAGTAGGTGGTTCCGTACTGGAGGAAGGTGATCGCTACCATCAGCAGGGCCAGAGCGATGCTGAAGGAGCCCAGGCCAAGGTAGTCGGTCTTCCAGGCGCGGTCGGTTTGTGAGTCACCCATCATGAACAAGGACAGGATGAACAAAACGGCCAGGAAGGGCAGCATCAGGAAGTAGTAGGCCCGCCAACCGTGGGTGATGCCCAGGAGCACGCCAGACAGGACCGGGCTGACCATGGCGGATAGACCGGCTATGATGCCCACCGTGGAGACCTTCCTGCCCTGGTTGTTTCTGCGGGCGCGTTGCAGAAGAACGTTCATGGACAGGACCATGATGCCGCTGTCTCCCAGAGACTGGATGAACCGGCCCAGCAGCATGACCGCATAGTTGGGCGAGACCGCCGTCATCAGACATCCAAGAAACCAGAAGGCCAGCTCCCAGAGGAAGACCTTCCTGGTCCCGTGGGCGTCGGAGAGGTTGGAGGTGATGGGAGTGCCCACCACCAGACCCAGGGTGTACAGGCCCACCACCCAGGAGGAGCCCATGGTGGTCAGGCCGAAGGTCCGTGTGATGGACGGCAGCATGGTCGGCACCGCTCCCCCATCCAGCTGGGTGATGAAGACGATGACCATGAAGAACCATACGGGCGTGGAAAGGATCGATCTTCTCTCTCTTGTCGACATGGTGTTACTGTCCCAACTGGTCCGTGAGCAGCTTGTCAATGCGCTCAGGATCAGCCTGGGTGCCTACCAGAAAGTAGGGGAATTCGCCGTAGATGGAGCTGGCTTCGATGAAGCGCATTTCGGTGACGATCTTCTTGAATTGAACAGGATCGTCGGCGAAGAGGGTGACGCCCCACTCGTAGTCGTCCAGGCCGATGGAGCCTGTCAGGATGATGGAGACCTTACCGGCGTAGGAACGGCCGATTTTGCCATGGTCGTGCATGTAGGCCTTGCGCTGGTCGTAGGGCAGCGTGTACCAGTTGGCACCTGGAACTCGGGTCTTCGACATGGGATAGAAGCAGATATAGGGCTTGTCGGGCGTCTTGGGATGCAGGCTGGCGTTGACGTAGGACCAGCCGCGGTCCGTGGTCGGCTTGCCCGAGTAGAGGCCTACCTCGGTGACTGACACATAGGAGATGGTCGGCTCCAAATAATCGGAGATGCGCAGCTTCTCTAGGGAGGTCTCGACCTCCTGGAGCTGGTCCAGTGTCTCCCTGAGGACCATTAGGCCCAGGTCGGCCTTTTGCCCATTGACCCGGCACCAGTAGTGGCTTCCCTGGCCCTGGGACTGGACTGTGTCCAGCTGTGTGGCAAGGGCCTTGAACTCATCCAGGCATTCCTGGCGTTCGTCTTGCGGCACTCGGCGCCACTTAGCCCAATCGATTTTCCAGAAGAGGTGGAGACAGAACCAGCCCTCCAGGCTCGGTGCAGCTTGCTCAGCCATGAGCACATCCTTTCGCTTGCTTAGCTTGCACGACATTGTGTGATGTGCCGTTCATCCGGCACACCCTTACTCACTCTATAGGCCAAGAGGCTGAATCGTTGGATTATCGGTGCATTGTGAATGACATATTGTGGTAATAGTCAAGGACTATGAGCCTTGCACTATCGATGAAGAAAACAGGTCTTGTGTACAGACCTCGTGTATAAGACATCCATATAGAATCACGATAAAGTGGCATGCAAAATAGGATGTCAAAGGCGCTGGTAGGTCGGCATGACCAACAGCTATAAGGGAAAAATCATCCAGATATGGAAAACCCCGGTTGATGCCGGGGTCAGGTATTTCAGGTATTGGTTGCTGGAATCAGGCCAGCTTGTACTTGGAAATGAGGTCCAGAGCTATGATGATGGCCACCCAGATCAGAGCCACAATAATGGTTAGACGGTTCAGGTTCTTCTCGGCTGCACCCGAGGTGCCAGCGTTGGAGCCGATTCCGCCGCCGAACATATCGGACAGGCCGCCGCCCTTGCCCTTGTGCAATAGAATCAGCATGGTTAGCAGCACGCTTGCAAGAATCACAACGACTTCGAGCACAATCTTGACAATGGTCACGGCATATACCTCCATGTAAGGAACTGGGAACAAGTATACAGATACCCGGCGAAAAACGCATCAGCCCTTGGCGGCCAGTCTCACGATTCGTGCGAACTCCTCCACATCCAGGGAGGCGCCGCCCACCAGAAAGCCGTCCACGTCCGGCTGGCTGATCATCTGGGAGGCGTTCTTGGAGGTGACCGAGCCGCCGTAGAGGATGCGCACGGACTGGCCGGCTGGGTCTCCAAATTTGCTTGAGATGTGGTCGCGGATGGCACGAGCGGCCTGCTGGGCGGTGTCCGGAGTGGCCACCATGCCGGTGCCGATGGCCCAGACTGGTTCATAGGCCACAATCAGGTTGGCCATGTCCTCCTTGGCCAAGTCGCGGGTGACGTCGTTGACTTGGCCCACGGCGAAGTCCAGCTGGATGCCCTGGCGGCGCTCCTCGTAGCTCTCCCCCACACATAGGATGGGTTTCATGTCCGCAGCCAGTACGGCACGGACCTGGTCGACAATGTTGGCATCGTCCTCTGGATGGTACTTGCGCCGCTCGGAGTGGCCCACAATGACGTAGCTGCAGCCCAGCTGGGCCAGCATGTCCGCGGACACATCCCCGGTGAAGGCGCCTTGGGTGGTAACGGAAACAGCCTGGGCCCCATATTCAATTGGCAGGTTGTCGGCCTCCACAAGCACCTGGACGGAACGCAGGGCAGTGAAAGCGGGCATAAGAGCCACCTGGCAGCGCCTGCGGTCGAAGTGGGCGTCGCGCAGGAGCCAGGCCAGCTTCTGCACGAAATAGGTGGCTTCCAGGTGGTCGAAGTTCATCTTCCAATTGCCGGCCACCAGGGGAATGCGTGCCATACCAGACCTTTCCATCCGCGCAACAACAGCAATGCCGGGCTGCCGGATGCGAAACCCGGTGACCCGGCATTGCCCGTCTGTTTGCCGATTTTACTCCAGCACCTTCAGACCCGGAAGCTCCTTGCCCTCAAGGAATTCCAGAGAAGCGCCGCCGCCGGTGGAAATGTGCGAGAAGCCATCCTCAGGGAAGCCCAGGTTGCGCACGGCCGAGGCAGAGTCGCCGCCGCCGACGATGGTGAAAGCTCCGGCCTTGGTGGCATCGACCAGGCCCTGAGCTACAGCACGGGTGCCATCGGCGAATGCCGGGAACTCGAAGACGCCCATGGGCCCGTTCCAGACCACGGTCTTGGAGTCCACAATCTTGTCGTGGAAGAGCTTCTGGGAGTCAGGACCGATGTCCAGACCCATCTTGTCTGCGGGGATGCCGTCGGCAGGAACTACCTGGTGAGGCGAATCCGCCTTGAACTCGTCAGCCACCACGATGTCGGTGGGCAGGACCAGCTCCACGCCCTTCTCACGGGCAGTGGCGATGTAGCCCTTGACAGTATCGACCTGATCCTCCTCCAGCAGGGAGGAGCCGACCTCATAGCCCTCGGCCTTCAGGAAGGTGAAGACCATGCCGCCGCCGATGACCAGACGGTCGGCCTTGCTGAGCAGGTTCTCGATGACGCCCAGCTTGTCGGAGACCTTGGAGCCGCCCAGGACCACAGTGAAGGGCCGCTCGGGGTTCTCGGTCGCCTTGGACAGGGCCTTGACCTCCTTCTCGACCAACAGGCCTGCGGCAGAAGGCAGGAACTTGGCCACAGAGTAGTTGGAGCCCTGGGCGCGGTGGACCACGCCGAAACCGTCGGAGACGAAGACATCGCCCAGGTCGGCGATTTTGCGGGCGTAGGCATCACGCTCAGCCTCGTCTTTGCTGGTCTCCTCGGGGTTGTAGCGCACGTTCTGCAGCAGGACCACATCGCCGTCGTTCATGGCAGCCACCTTGGCATGAGCATCGGGACCGTAGGTGTCCTCCGCCAGAGGAACCTGCACGCCCAGCAGCTCGCCCAGGCGGTCGGCCACAGGTGCCAGACTCAGCTCGGGAACGACCTTGCCCTTGGGGCGACCCAGGTGGGCCATGAGGATAACCTTGGCGCCCTGGCCACGAAGCTGCTCGATGGTTGGCAAGGCTGCGCGTATGCGGCCGTCGTCTGTAATAGTGGTGCCGTCCAGCGGCACGTTGAAGTCCGCGCGGACGAGCACGCGCTTGCCCTTGAGATCACCGAGGCTCTTCAGTGTTTTCATGCGTATCCTTTCTGACTGCGGGTCCATGCGCCCGCTCCCCTGCCATGGTACTCAGGCAGACCGACCTGTGTGAGCTATCTCACTCTTGTTTGGTCTGTTCCTCGGTCCTCTTCTTTTCGACCTTGGTGGCCAGCTGCAGCAGACGGCGGATGCGTCCGGCGATGGCGTCTTTGGTGACCGGTGGATCGGCCAGGCGGCCCAGCTCTTCAAGGGAGGCCTCACGATGGTCCAGACGAAGCTGGCCGGCCGCACGCAGATTCTCGGGGATGTCGTCGCCCAGAATTTCGAAGGCCTTGGTGACCTTGGCACTGGCCTCCACGGCTGCCTTGGCAGAGCGGCGCATGTTGGCATCGTCGAAGTTCGCCAGGCGATTGGCCTTACCGCGGGATTCACCGTCGCTGCGCTTGCCGGTCCACTCCCTGGAGGACTTGGGGGCGCCCATCAGGTTGAGCATGCGCTCGATCACATCCGGGTCACGCAGGGTGACGCGCTCGGAGCTGCGCACCTGGCGGGCCTTGGCGTTGATGCCCAGACGGCGGGCGGCGCCTACCAGGGCCAAGGCGGCCTCGGATCCGGGGCAGACAATCTCTAGATAGGAGGCCTTGCCCGGGTCGGACAGCTCGCCATGGGCCAGGAAGGCCCCTCGCCAGGCGGCCTTGACCTGGGCGATATTGCCCGAGACGATGTCGGCGGGAAGACCACGAACCGGGTGCTTGCGACGGTCCAGCAGTCCGGTCTGCAGGGCCAGGGCACCGCCTGCCCGCAGCACGCGGACCGAGTAGCGGGTCAGGTTGCCGGTGGGGGCCTGCCGCTTGACCTGGATCAGATCTGAATCATGGCCGTAGACGTCCCTGATGGTGTTCTGCAACCACTGCGCTGCTGGCAGGGAGTCGAATTGCGCTTCCACCACAATGTGACGCTGAATGATGTGCAGACCGCCACCGAAGCGGATCATGGCCGCCGATTGTGCTTTCTTGGCAGAGGGGGGTTCGTTGTCAATCGCGGCCAGCTCGCTTTTGACATCATCAAGTAGGGCCAAGAGCCGTCCTCCTACGAAAAAATACTGAAAAATGAATACTTCTTGGCCACACGACACACCTGCCGTGCCGACCACCGGATTACTGTGATATCGAATATCTTGGACAAATTGCGCCTTTGGCTATCCGCGGGGACGGTGCGGCAGCTCGCGGGCCGAGACGGTCACCTCCATTCCCCGGGACCGCAAACGGGCGGCCAGAGCGTCGGCCATGGCCACTGAGCGGTGCTGTCCGCCAGTACAGCCAAAGGCGATGGTCACATAGTGTTTGTCTTCACGCGCATAGCCGCTGAGTGCGGTCAAGATGGCGGTGGTGTAGGCATCCAGAAACTCTTTGGCACCCTTGCTGGCCATCACATAGTCACGGACCGGGCCGTCATGGCCGTTCAGGTCCCGCAGCTCGGGGACCCAGTAGGGGTTGGGCAGGAAGCGCACATCCGCTACGAAGTCGGCATCGATGGGCAAGCCGTACTTGAATCCGAAGCTCATGATGTGAACGCCCACTGTGGTCGGGCCGGAGCCCAGAACCATTTCATACAGGCGAGTAGAGAGCTGATGGATGCTCAGATTGGAGGTGTCGATGACCATGTCGGCACGCTCCTTGAGACCACCAAGTAGGCGGCGCTCCTCGTGGATGCCGTCGATCAGGCGACCGGAGCCCTGCAAGGGGTGGGGTCGGCGGACGGACTCATAACGCTTGACCAGAACCTGGTCAGAGGCATCCAGAAAGAGGATGCGGCAGCGCACGCCCAGGTCGTCCAGATGGCTGAGCACAGCCGACAGGTCGTCGAAGTAGGAGCGGGAACGGACGTCGATAACGGCAGCTAGGCGGTGCAGGGAGCTTCCGGCGGAGGTCATCATGTCGACCAGGGGTACAAGCAGACGCGGGGGCATGTTGTCAACCACATACCAGCCCATGTCCTCCATGGAGTCGGCAGCACGGGTGCGGCCTGCGCCGGACATTCCCGTTATTAGCAGTACCTCGAAGCCTGCGAAGGGCGGTTTTTCCGTCGTCATCGTCATACCTCCCTCAAGGCTCGGTCCATAGCAGCTGCCGGAACAGCGGCCAGTGGTCGATCGGTCATCAGTGCCACCTGACGCACTGCTTGATAGAGCAGCATGCGTTCACCGCTGATGGCACGAGCGCCCGCCTGACGGCAGAAGGCCTTCATGAGCGGGGTGGGTCGGGGGTCATAGACCACATCAAGCAGAACCGAGCCCAGGCGTCCGTCTTCATCGGTACCAATGGCATCGGCGGGCTTGGCACCAGGAGTATCGGCCTTGGCGGTCTCTGTCTCGGAAGTTTTGGCGTCAGGAGTCTCAACTGTACTGAGTAGATCAGACAGGGGGTCGGCTGCTCCCGCAGGGAGGGTGGAGACGACAATATCGGCCTCGGTCAGAGCCTTTTTGGCTGTCTCAGATTGGTCCATGGCGGTGACGGCTGGCTCAGACAAATCCAATCGAGAAGCGAGGTCCAGCATGTGGTCACAGTGCTTCGGATTGCGGGCCAGCAGGTCTACACGCTTGACTCCCAACACCTTCAAGGCGCAGAAGGCGGACTCGGCGGTGTTCCCGTTGCCGATGACCAAAGCCCGCGCTCCTCCGTACGGTTGGTCGGGCAGCTGGTCTTGTTGCCCTTGACATGCTGCCTCCAGCAGAGCAGCCAAATCGTCAGGGTCTTCATCGGCATGGCAGCGGTCGGCAGCCTCCAGCAGGGCGGCTACGATACCCTCCACGTCGGTGTTGTAGAGAGACGGCCTTTTCCCGGGACCGCCTTGCTCAAAGACAATTGTGTTGGCCACCCTTAGGGTCTCAGACCAGAAATCACTAAAGTCTCCCAAGGCGCCGACAGCACTCTTTAAGGGCATGGTCAGACTGAGACCGGCCCAGGACGGGTCAAGACCGTGGATAAAGTCCGCCAAGCCGTCAGCATCCACGCGCACACAGTCGTAGCGCCAGCCGTCCAGGCCGAGTGCGGCATAGGCTGATCTATGCAAAAGAGGCGAAAGGGAATGGCTGATTGGGTCGCCCAGAACGGCACAACGACGATCAGGTCCATTCATATCTGCAATCACGCACCAATCAAATCATGGCATGGCTCTTTGCCAGCCTCCTGAGCCATTTTATCGCTGGCTGTCCCCGGTCTGGTCCTGGTCACTATGCAAGGTCTGATAGATGGCCTTGGCCTTGGCAGAGCCGATGCCCTTGACGGCCTCCAGCTCTTCCTGTGATGCCTGGCGCATGCGCTTGACTGATCCAAAGTGATTGAGCAACTTCTTCTGGTAGGTGGGTCCGATGCCCGGAATCTCGTCCAGAGCCGACCGGAGAGCACCCTTGCGCCGGGTCTGACGGTGGTAGGTAATGGCGAACCGGTGAGACTCGTCCCTCACGCGCTGCAGCAGGTACATGCCCTCAGACTGGCGCTTGAGGATGATGGGATAGTCATCGTTAGGCACCCAGACCTCCTCCAGTCGCTTAGCCAGCCCGCAGAGGGCCACATCGTCCACACCGCAGTCGTGCAGGGCCCGTGCTGCAGCGGTTACCTGAGGCTTGCCGCCATCGACTACGATCAGGTTGGGTTTGTAGGCGAAGTGGCGGGCGGAGGTGTTCTGCTGAACGATGGCCCCCTCCTCCTGCTCCACCAATTCAGGCGCCTTGTCGCTGGCCTTTCGCTCGGCCTCCATACTGTCACCGCTGTCACCGGCTATGTTGCCGTGACGGAAGCGCCGGGTCAGAGTCTCATAGATGGCGCTCATATCGTCCACAGCGCCCTTGCCGTCCTCGCCTCGAATGGCGAATCGACGGTACTCGGACTTCTTAGGGACGGCATCCTCAAAAACCACCATGGAGGCCACCTGGAACTGGCCACCCACGGTGTTGGAGATGTCGTAACACTCGATGCGCAGCGGAGCGCGGTCCAGCCCAAGGGCCTTGGCCACGTCGTTCATGGCCTGGGTGCGGGTGCCCATGTCGCTCATACGACTGAGCTTGCTGCGCTGCAGGGCCTGGCGGGCGTTGGCGTTGGCCCGGTCCATCAGAGACTTCTTCTCACCACGACTGGCCACACGGATGGTCACTGCGGATCCGCGCAGCTCCCGCAGCCACTCCTGCAAGTCGCCGGTCCGATCCGGCTGGATAGGGACAATGACTTCGGGAGGCACTGGAGAAATGGGGGCCAGCAGGTCGGCACGTCCGGTCTGATCCTGATGCTGGTGTCGGCTCCTGGTGGCCTTGGCCCGAGCTTCGGCATCCAGGGCCGTGACCTTCTGGGTGGAGCCCATGGCATCCCTGTCCTGGCTGATGGAGACGGGTGTGTCCGACTCTGTTGGCAGCTTGTGCAGTTCGCTGTCGTTCTCATTCATCAGGTCCGAGTAGACCTGTACCAGCAGGTCGCTGATCAGCTCGCTGTCGGAGACGTCCTCGACCCGCTCCACGCTCCAGTTGCGTTCGCCACGGATGGCTCCAGAGCGCACGAAGAAAGCGTGTACCGAGGCCTCCAGTTCGTCCGAGGCCACGCCGAAGACATCCACATCCACGTTGGAGGCGAAGGCCACGGCGTTCTGCTCGATGACCGTATCCAGCATGGCGATCTGGTCGCGCAGACGGGCGGCCTTCTCGAAGTCCAGCTCCTTACTGGCCTTCTGCATGCTCCTGGTCAGGCTGGCCCGGTAGCTCTTGCCCAGCCTGCCTGTGATGACCCCAGTCAGCTCCGTACAGAGACGACGGTGGTCGCTTGCGCTGATCCGGCCCACGCAGGGTGCCGAGCACTTGCCGATGGAGGCCAGCAGACAGGGGCGGCCGCTGAGCTTGGCCTTGCGGAAGACGCCGGGGGTGCAGGTGCGCACAGGATAGGTCTTGAGCAAGGCATCCAGGGTGTGCTTCATGTCCCAGACCTTGGCGTAGGGGCCGAAGTAGCGGGTGTCATGCCGCTTGCGCACGCGGGTCATCCAGACCCGGGGGAACTCCTCTCCCACGGAGACAGCCAGGTAGGGGTATGTCTTGTCGTCACGCAGCTTGACGTTGAAGCGGGGGTCGAACTCCTTGATCCAGGTGTATTCAAGGGTCAGGGACTCCAGGTCGGTGCCCACGACGGTCCACTCCAGACTTCGGGCCGTCAGCACCATGGTCTGGGTGCGCGGATGCAAGTTTTCCAGGGGCTGGAAGTAATTGGTCAGGCGGTTGCGCAGGTTCTTGGCCTTGCCCACATAGATAACTCGACCGTCGCCATCCCGCCACTTGTAGACACCGGGCTGGGCTGGAATGTCCGACGTTTTGGGGCGGAAGAGGTCACGGCTGTCGCCCAGCAAGGGTGCGCCGTTCTTGTTGACGCCGGCGGTGGTGCCGGTGGCGGACTCCTCCTCCAGGGCTTGAGCGGTGCGTCGCCATACCTGCGGCGTGTGACGCTCGAAGCAGCTGCGGGTCATGATCGTGCAGCCTTGGCTACCTTGGCGGGATCCAGCATGGGCTTCAAATACTTGCCTGTCCAGCTGTCTGGATTGGCGGCCACCTGCTCAGGAGTCCCTTGGGCCACCACTGTGCCGCCACCGTCGCCGCCCTCGGGTCCAAGGTCGATGATCCAGTCAGCGGTCTTGATCACGTCCAGGTTGTGCTCGATGACGATGACCGTGTTGCCTTTATCAACTAGGCCGTGAAGGACCTTGAGCAGCTTACGGACATCCTCGAAGTGCAGGCCCGTGGTCGGCTCGTCCAGGATGTAGACGGTCTTGCCGTCGGAACGGCGTTGCAGTTCGGTGGCCAGCTTGACCCGCTGGGACTCGCCTCCAGACAGGGTGGGCGCAGGCTGACCCAAGCGGATGTAGCCCAGGCCCACGTCCACCAGGGTGTCCAGGTAGCGGGCGATGGAGGGATAGGCCTTGAAGAAGTGGGCGGCCTCCTCGATGGGCATGTCCAGCACGTCCGAAACGGTCTTGCCGTTGTAGGTGACTTCCAAAGTCTCCCTGTTGTAGCGCTTGCCGTGGCAGGTCTCGCACTGCACGTAGACGTCGGGCAGGAAGTTCATCTCGATCTTGATGGTTCCGTCACCGTGGCAGGTCTCGCAACGGCCGCCCTTGACGTTGAAGGAGAAGCGGCCGGGACCATAGCCACGCACCTGGGCCTCCGGGGTCTTGGCGAAGAGCTGGCGGATCTTGTCCCAGACGCCGGTATAGGTGGCTGGGTTGGAGCGCGGGGTGCGACCGATGGGGTTCTGGTCCACATGGATGACCTTGCGCACCTGGTCCACGCCCTCCACCCGGGTGTGCTTGCCAGGCACGATGCGGGCGTTGTTGAGCTGGTCGGCCAGGACCGGATAGAGGATGGAGTTGACCAGTGTGGACTTGCCGGAGCCGGAGACGCCGGTGACCAGGGTCATGACCCCCAGCGGGAAGGAGACCCTGAGGTTCTTCAGATTGTTCTCCCGAGCCCCCACCACAGTCAGCTGACGGGTCCGGCTGGTCTTGCGGCGGCGCTTGGGCACCTCGATGGAACGGCGACCGGCGATGTAGTCGGCGGTGATTGAACGCGAGGCCTTGACCAGGTCCTGCGAGCGCCCGGAGAAGATGACCTCACCGCCATGCTCGCCGGCCCCCGGGCCAATATCGACCAGCCAGTCGGCCTGCCGGATGGTGTCCTCGTCGTGTTCGACGACGATCAAGGTGTTGCCCAAATCGCGTAGCCGTTGCAGGGTCTTGATCAACCGGTCGTTGTCCCGCTGGTGCAGGCCTATGGAGGGCTCGTCCAGCACGTACATGACGCCCACCAGCCCGGAGCCGATCTGGGTGGCCAGGCGGATGCGCTGGGCCTCGCCACCGGAGAGGGTGGCTGCGGCCCGGGACAGGGTCAGGTAGTTCAGACCCACGTCGTTGAGGAAGCGCAGGCGTGCACGGATCTCTTTGAGGACCTCGCCGGCGATCTTGGCCTGGGCGCCCTCCATATGCAGGCCCTCCACCCACTTCAGGCTGGCGGATACGGCCATATCGCAGACCTGGGCGATGGACAGGCCATCCACGGTCACGGCCAGCACCTCGGGCTTCAGGCGCTTGCCTTGGCAGACCTGGCAGGGCACCTCGCGCATGTAGGACTCGTAGTACTGCTTCATGGGCTGTGAGTCGGTCTCGTCGTGGCGGCGCATCAGGGTGCGGACCACGCCCTCGAATCCGGTGGTGTACTCGCGCAGGCGACCCCAGCGGTTCCGATAGGAGACATCCACCTTGAAGTCGTGCCCGTACATGACGGCATGGCGGACTTCCTCCGGCAGGTCCTTCCAGGGGGTCGAGGTGGAGAAGCCCATTTCCTTGGCCAGGCCATCCAGCAGGTGGCCGTAGAAGCGCTGCTGGCTCTTGGTGCCGCTCCAGGGTTCCACAGCCCCGTCCTTGAGGCTCTTCTCCGGGTCGGGCACTACCAGCTCAGGGTCGATCTCCAGGTTGAATCCCAGGCCGGTGCAGGCCGGGCAGGCTCCATAGGGAGCGTTGAAGGAGAAGGTCCGTGGCTCGATCTCGTCCAGTTCCAGTTCGTGGCCGTTGGGGCAGGACCGCTTCTCGGAGAAGGGTTGGCGACGCTCGGGATCCTTGGCATCCATATCCACGAAGTCGGCAACCACGGTGCCCTTGGCCAGTCGCAGGGCAGTCTCCACGGAGTCGGTCAGCCGCTGGCGCATGCCTTCGCGGATGACCAGTCTGTCCACCACCACCTCGATGGTGTGCTTCTTCTGCTTGGTCAGCTTGATGGAATCGGACAGCTGGTGCATGTCCCCGTCGATGATGGCCCGGGAGTAGCCGTCGGAGCGCAGGAGCTCCAGGGTCTCTACGAACTCGCCCTTGCGGCCCTTGACGATGGGGGCCAGCAGCTGGAAACGGGTCCCTTCCGGCCTGGACATAAGGGTGTCGACGATCTGCTGCGGCGACTGGGCGCGCACCTCGGCCCCGCAGACCGGGCAGTGGGGAATGCCGGTTCTGGCGAAAAGCAGGCGCAGGTAGTCGTAGACCTCGGTGATGGTTCCCACAGTGGACCGGGGGTTGCGGTTGGTGGTTTTCTGGTCAATGGAGACCGCCGGGCTCAGGCCCTCGATGAAGTCCACGTCGGGCTTGTCCATCTGGCCCAGGAACTGGCGGGCATAGGCGGAAAGGGACTCCACGTAGCGGCGCTGACCCTCTGCGAAGAGGGTATCGAAGGCCAGAGAGGACTTGCCGGAGCCTGACAGGCCGGTGAAGACCACCATCCGGTTGCGGGGTATGGACAGGTTGACGTTCTTAAGGTTGTGAGCCCGGGCGCCTTGGATGACGATTTTTCGGTCGTTGGGCACCATGGACAGGTCCGCCACCAGGGACCCCTTGGATTCGATCATGCGCGGGTTTTCGATGGCCGCGTCCACTATCGACATAGGCTTGTTCTGCTGCTTCACGTGCTTCCCATCCGCTTCCCTGAAGACCCATGGCCAAGGCTGAGGCCAAAGCCTGACCATAATATCGCCTGGGCCGAATAATTCGAACAGGTGTTCGATGACGGCTTAGATGGACAAGTCCGGCGAATCAAGAGGCGGGCGTTTGCAACCGTTGAGGAAGCAGTCGTGCTGGTGGTCGTTGATCATGCCGGCTGCCTGGAGGAAGGAGTGGACGGTCACCGGGCCCAGGAAGCGTAGGCCCAGGTCGCGCATGTCCTTGCACACGATGGCTGACAGGTGGTCGTAGCGCGGTATGGACGAATCGTCCGGGTAGTCGTGATTGATTGTCAGCCCACCGGTAAAGGACCAGCAGTAGCGGTCGAATTCCTCCCCGGGGAATTGGCTGGCGACCACGACGGCATTGGCCACCGTGGCTTCGATCTTGCGTCGATTGCGGATGATGGCAGGGTCGGCCATGAGACGGTCGATTCGGTCGGTGTCGAAGGCGGCGACCGCTTGAATATCGAAGTTGTTGAAATCCTTGAAGAAGGCCTGACGACGATGCAGGATCAGCTGCCAGCTGAGCCCGCACTGGAATATCTCCAAGGAGAGCATAGCGAAGAGCCTCTGGGAGCCATGCAGGGGGCGGCCCCACTCATGGTCGTGGTAGCTGCGCATGAGCGGGTCGTCTACTCGAGCCCAGTCGCATCTATGTGAAGGTTCGGCCATGCTGTACTCCCCTTTCTGGCATTCGGCTTCAGGCTAGCACCGGCGGCAGTCCTGACCGGGTGGTCAATACCACCGAGCCAGGCTGGCCGATTTAGAGTTGAAGCAGAGGCCGGTCGGCCCATGCCCGGGGTCATCCCCATGGCGGCAGTACGGTTGCGGCCGGCAAGGAGAGGAAGCATGTGCCATGACTGACAAGGACAATCCGCGTAGACTCTGGATCGACAAGGAGGATCCGGTCGAGAGAGCCAAGCGTACCTCCCCTGCCATGCAGGGCAGCCAATCAGCCAAAAATTCAGCAGGTGCAGGTTCCACGAAATCGAGCTCTGCATCGGCAACTCGGAGTTCGACAGATGTACGTTCGGCATCTACAAATCCGTCGACTTCGAATTCATCAACTCCAGACTTGTCTGCTTCGGGTTCATCGCTTTCGGGTACTGCAGCCAAGCAGTCCGATGATTCGTCAGAGAAGGCAGCGGCTGGGAAAACCAGTGCTGATGAGACCGCCAATGGAGGCAAAGGTCGCTCTGATCGCAGCAGCAATGAGGCGACGCAGGGATCAAATCGGGCTCAGGAACGAACAAAGGAGCAACATCAAAAGCAGGGTCAGCCTGAAAAGGAACAGGAATCCTCCAAGGGTCGCGGCTGGAAGCTCTTCGAGGACATCCTGCTCTGGGTGGCCTGGATGGCAATGGTGGGCTTCAACGGTTATGCGGAGGTCTACCACTTCCATGGCACGACCGTGGGTGGCCTGGCCCGCAAGGTCGACCTCTGGATCATGCCCGCCGGCTACGTTTTCGCTATCTGGGGGGTCATCTACATTGCCCTGGCCATATGGCTCTTCCGCTTCTGCCTGGCGGGCCCCAGCCGCAAACGCCTGGGATTCCTGCCCTTCACGCTGAGCGGGTTGCTCTTTGTGGCCACTTGCTGCCTGAATATCGCCTGGCTGGCTCTGTGGCACATGGAGCGCAATTTCTGGGCCCTGGTCATCATCCTCATTCTGGCTGTGCTGTCCTGGATGCTCTATGCCCTGGTGCGCAGGGACGCCACCAAGGCCGGAACCCCGACCGCCGCAAAGGCCCTGGACTGGATTCCCCTGTCCATCTACGCCAGCTGGCTGAGCGTGGCCACCCTGGTCAACGCAGGATACATGGTGGTCGCCGGGCACAAGGTCAGCAATGCCGTCCAGGGATTTGCCACCATCATCGTGGTCGGCGCACTCCTGGCCGTAGCCTATCTGATGAACAGGCATGGCAAGGACTGGGTCTTCGGCCTGGTGGTCATCTGGGCATGCCTGGGCATCGGCATCAGGATCTTCTCCTTCGCGGCCGCCATGGGTGTGTTGGTCATCGCCCTGACGGCCGTGGGCGCCTTCCTGGTCTACTTCCCCTGGAGCAAGTTCAGACTGGTCCGTCGCTGATTCATCCACGACTCATCCATTGCCCCGTCAGCCGAGACGCACTGGCAGGGCTTGCTTCTTGCTACCATGATTCCTTGCAAGTTTTGAATCCACAAGGAAAGCGGGGTCGGAGGCGGCATGGCTATTGAGGCGCAGGGACTTGAGATCCGAATAGGTGCCCGACTACTGCTGCAAGCCACCGACTTCCATGTGACCAAAGGCGACCGCATCGGCCTGGTAGGTCGCAACGGCGCCGGCAAGACCACGTTGACCAGGGTCATCACCGGAGACATGCTCCCCTCGGCCGGCAAGGTGCGGGTGACCGGACAGCTGGGATACCTGCCGCAGTCCACACATGCGGGTGATGCCGAGCAAAGCGCCCTGGACCGGGTCATGAGCGCCAGGGACATCGCATCCATCATCCAGCGGATGCGTAAGGCCGAGACCGAGATGACCAATCCGGATCCCAAAATCATGGAAAAGGCCATGAAGCGCTACGACAAGGCCCAGCAGGACTTTGAGAACGCCGGAGGCTATGCGGCCCAGTCACAGGCCATCGTCATGGGTGAGAGCCTGGGGCTCAGCCAAGAGACACTGCAGCAGGCACTGGGTACCCTCTCCGGCGGTCAGCGCCGACGGGTCGAACTGGCCAGAATCCTTTTCTCCGATGCCGACACCCTGATTCTGGACGAGCCCACCAACCATTTGGATGCCGACTCCATTGAGTGGCTCAAAGGCTACCTGCGCCGGTTCGAGGGCGGCTTCCTGATCATCTCCCACTCCACCGAGCTGCTTGACGAGACCGTCAACCGCATCTGGCATCTGGATGCCCAGCGCTCCTGCATCGACATGTACACCATGGGATGGAAGGCCTACCTGCGCCAGCGGGTGGTGGACGAGGAGCGCCGACGCCGCGAACGCGAGGTGGCCGAGAAGAAGGCCGACCGCCTGATGCGGCAGGGCATCCGCCTGCACGCCAAGGCCACCAAGGCCGTGGCCGCCCAGAACATGATGCGCCGCGCCCAGCGCCTGCTGGCCGACACCCAAGAGGCGGAAAAGGCAGAAAAGGTGGCCGACCTGCGCTTCCCGGATCCCGCTCCCTGCGGCCGCACGCCCATCATGGCCGAGGACCTGTCCAAGGCCTACGGATCCAACATTGTCTTCGCCGGCATCAACCTGGCCATCGACAAGGGCTCCCGGGTGGTCATCCTGGGGTACAACGGCGCTGGCAAGACCACCACCCTGCGGTTG
This sequence comes from Bifidobacterium polysaccharolyticum, assembly GCF_016101585.1. Taxonomy (GTDB): domain Bacteria; phylum Actinomycetota; class Actinomycetes; order Actinomycetales; family Bifidobacteriaceae; genus Bombiscardovia; species Bombiscardovia polysaccharolytica. The sequence continues at coordinate 250,542 of NZ_JACFQG010000001.1, read as the reverse complement.
CTGGCCGGCATCGAGCAGCCCGACACTGGCAAGGTGACCCTGGGGCATGGGGCCAAGATCGGCTACTTCGCTCAGGAGCACGACACCCTGGATAACGATGTCACCGTTCTGGAGAACCTACAGCACGTGGCCCCGGACCTGGACAACACCCAGGCGCGGACCATCCTGGGCTCCTTCCTCTTCTCAGGGGACGACGCCATGAAGCCCACCAAGGTTCTTTCGGGTGGCGAGAAGACACGCCTGGCCCTGGCCACACTGGTGACCAGCCGGGCCAACGTCCTGCTGTTGGACGAGCCCACCAACAACCTGGACCCCGCCTCGCGGGACGAGATACTCAAGGCCATCGCCAAGTACGAGGGGGCCATCGTGCTGGTCACCCACGACGAGGGGGCCGTCAAGGCGCTCAACCCTGAACGGGTGCTGCTCATGCCCGACGGTGATGAGGACCTCTGGAGCGACGACTATCTGGATCTGGTGGCCGAGGAGTAGGTAGCCACCTGTTGGCCCATGGCTGTGGGTCGTCTGCGTCGTCAGCGGGTCAGTCGTCCTCCCCCAGGACCTCAACCCCTTTGACCCCTGGAGTCTGGCCTATGGATTCGACCAGCTCGGTCACGTCCCCCTTGCCCAACAGGTTGACAGTGACATCGGCGCCCTTCCAGGCATCCCGGTGCAGCTCGTGGATGGTCAGCACCCGGGACTCGAAGCCCATGCGGGTGGCCAGCAGCAGGGATTCACGCAGGCAGCCGTGGCCGTCTTGATATACGATGCGCAGAACTGTGTTCTGACGGTTGCGCAGGAACCACTTGAGGATGGGTGCGATGACCAGAACGGCCAGGAAGTAGAAGACGACAGCCAGGATGGCTATGGCGAAGAGCTGGACCCCGCAGGCCATGCCCACAGCAGCGGCCACCCAGATGGCACTGGCCGTCGTCAGACCCTTGACGGAATCGTGGTTGAAGAAGATGACCCCGGCGCCGATGAAGCCGATGCCCGAGGCCACTCCGGCCGCAATTCGGGAGGCATCCCAAGAGTAGTTGCCTACAGCGGCTTGGATGCCGTAAAGGGAGACCATGGTGAACAGGCAGCTGCCCAGACCCACCAGAATATGGGTGCGGATGCCAGCGTCATGTTTGAGGAACTCGCGCTCGAAACCGATCAGGCCACATAGGGCCACCGTCAGGACCACTGCCATAATCTGGCCCTGGTTCGGCATTGCGAATCCCTGCATGAATTTCCTTTCCTGCCCTCGTAAATAGGCAGACCTTATAACGCTTTCAGGACATGGCCATCGGATAGAGTGGAGCCAGCACGTGGCCGGCCGTGCCGCCGTCGCACGTGGACCTTTTGAATGAGGGGTGTAATGCCATGAAGCCGTCACCAGATGAACGCCACGAAGCCCGGCGGACCCTGGCCACCAGCGCCTATTCCGCCGACATGATCCGATCCCTGGAGCAGCCGTTTTTGGATGACGGAGTGCCTCTGATGCGCATTGCCGCCGGATCCCTGGCCTCCGTGGCCGATGTCATGCTGACCCAGGCTGGACTGGAGCCGGCAGGCGCCAGGATCGTCCTGCTGGCAGGGGCCGGCAACAATGGCGGCGACGGGCTCTATGCCTCAGCTGACCTGGCCGGGCACGGGGCCGACGTGACTGTGGTGGCCACCGGACGCAGCCTGCACCAGGGTGGGCTGGATGCTCTTCTACGTGCCGGCGGAGTGGTCACGGCCCTGGATCCCCAGGCAGCCATCCCCGGTTGCGAGGCCCCCTCCGGACCGGACCAAGCATCCGAGGAGATGGACCAGGCCTTGGAACTGTGCCGACAGGCGGATCTGATTATCGATGCCATGACGGGTATCGGCCTCAAGGGGGCGTTGCGCGGCATTCCCGCTGCTCTGGCCGCAGAACTGGGCGTGGAGAGCGGTCTGCCCGACAGACCAGCCTGGCACGACCCCGCCGGCCAGGATAGGCCCTTGGTTCTGGCCGTGGATACCCCCTCCGGTTTGGACGTGGACGAGGGCACACTTCCCGGTGCCTACATTCCGGCAGATGTGACCGTGACCATGGGAGCCATGAAACCCTGCCTGATGCTGCCCCCGGCCGCCTATGTCTGCGGCAGAATCGTCCTGGTTGACTTCGGTTTTGACACCTCGGCCCTGGTCCCCAGCGTCTCCTGCATGAGCGCTGAGGACTGCGCCAGTCTCCTGAGAGTGCCTCGGGTAAATGACACCAAGTACAGTCGGGGCGTGGTCGGCCTGGTCACCGGATCCGCCCTCTACCATGGCGCCGGGCTGCTCTCCAGCAAGGCTGCTGCCAACGGCAACGTGGGCATGATCCGTTACTGCGGCCCCGAGCAGGTGGGCGACCTGATCCTGCAGGAGCTGCCCGAGACCGTCCTAGGCCGCGGAAGGGTTGAATCCTGGGTTCTGGGCTCGGGTGTACCCGCCAGGCAAGCACAGGAGGCATCTGGACCTCAAGGCCAGGACGATCAGCGTGATCTGATTGCCGATATACTCAGCCGTCAGGCCGCCGACCTGGACGAGGATGAAGCAGCAGCTGACCCGCCGGTAGTAGCCGATGCGGGTGCTTTGGATCTGCTGCCGGACCGGCTGGGCCCACGCACGGTGCTTACCCCACATGCTGGCGAAATGGCAGCCTTACTCAACTCGCATGGCGAGAACGTGGACGGCGACCAGGTCATGGCCGAACCCCTGCATTGGGCAATCCGAGCCTGTCAGCTGACCGGGGCCACCATTCTGCTCAAGGGGGCCATCACATTGGTCGTCGGCGAGGACGGCACCGACCGTCCCCGCGTCATGACCACCGGCTTCGGCCCAGCATGGCTGTCTACAGCCGGATCAGGAGACGTGCTCTCCGGAACCATCGGGGCCATGCTGGCACAAAATGCCGGACCAATCCAGGATGATGCCACGCTGATGGTGGATCTAACAGCTGTTGCGGCCTTCGTGCACGGGCTTGCCGGTTCTCTGGCCAGCGGGGGCAGACAGACCGGCTGGGAGCAACCGCTGATCTTCGACCCGCGTAAGCCTCAGGATTTTGCGGATCTGGTAGCCCAGGACAGCCAGCAGGAGGGCCGCGGGATAGCTTTAGGGCTTATGGGGCAGCCGATTCGTGCCGGCCAGGTGGCCGATGCTCTGCCCAGGGCTATAGGTCTGGTCATGTCAAGAGCCGCAGAGTCTGCTGATCAAATCGACCAATCCGCCCAGGAAGTGGACGATGCTTCCCTCTTCTTCGAAAACAGCTCGCTCTGGTTCTAAAAACACGTCATCAGAAAAGGAGTTGATTTGATGACCTCGCAGCTCATCGTCATGCGTCACGGAGAAAGCGTCTGGACTCAGAAGTCGGTCAACCGTTTCGCCGGTTGGGTGGACGTGCCCCTGACGGATCGCGGACTGCAACAGGCCCGTCATGCCGGACAGCTGCTCAAGGAATCAGGCCTGTTGCCCGACCTGGTCTTCACCTCTCTGCTGACCCGCAGCATCGTCACTGCCAACACGGTGCTGGATCTGGTTGATCGGGCCTGGATTCCGGTAGAGCGCACCTGGCGGCTGAACGAGCGCCACTATGGTGCATTCCAGGGACAGACGCGACCGGCCATGCTGGAACGCTATGGTCAGCAGCAATTCGACATTTACCGACGTTCCTACGATGTTAGGCCGCCTGCCATCGAAACCGATTCACCATACTTTCAGGGACCGGATCCACGCTATTACCCTGCCATGGGCGACGGGCTGGACGGCCAGAATCCGGCCGAGATCCGCGCCGAGTGCCTCAAGGATCTGCTGCTCCGTCTGCATCCCTACTGGCGAAGCCGGATAGCCCCCAACCTGGCCCAAGGTCGGACTGTGCTCATCGTCACCCATGGTTCCGTAGTTCGGAGCCTGATCAAGGTCCTTGAAGACGTTGACGACAAGGACATCCGGTCCATCAACGTGCCCACGGGCGTTCCTATGGTCTACAACTTCAAGACCGACGAAGATGGCAATCTTCAAGTCATGGGTCCGGGTCGCTATCTTGATCAGAAGGCTGCGAACCGGGGCATAGCTGAAACCGCGGCCCTGGGCCGATAGAGACTTGGGTATAGATTTGCTTACATGACACTGCTCCAACTGCGCTACATCGTCAAGATTGTCGAATGCGGCTCCATGAACGAGGCCTCGCACGAGCTCTACATCTCCCAGCCGGCTCTGAGCTCATCGGTCAAGGAGCTGGAAAACGAGTTGGGCATCGAAATCTTCACCCGCCACTCCCAGGGGATTGCTCTGACAGTAGACGGGGCGGAATTCCTTACCTATGCCAGGCAGATTCTGGATCAGACCGACCTGCTGGAGGCCCGCTACCGGCAGGTCAGGCCCCGCAAGCAGCTCTGCCGGGTTTCAACCCAGCACTACATGTTCGCTGTGGAAGCTTTCGTGGAGATGATCAACTCCATCGATTCGGATGAGTACGAATTCACCATACGAGAGACGCGCACCAGGGACATCATTGACCAGGTGGCCACTCTTCAGTCCGAGATAGGCATCATCTACGAGTCCGACTTCAACAAACGGGTCCTGTCCAAGATGCTTCGTGAGAAACACCTGGACTTCCATCCCCTCTTCCGTGCAGATCTGCATGTCTTTATCGCCCGGACCAACCCCTTGGCTGATCGGGCCATGGTGACCATGAAGGACTTGGAGCCCTACCCCTTCCTGCAGTATGAGCAGGGCGAGGAGGGTTCCTTCTATTTTGCAGAGGAGGCAGTCTGGCCCGACTACTCCCCCAAGCAAATCACCGTGAGCGACCGGGCCACAATGCTCAACTTCATCGTCGGGCTCAACGCCTACACGGTCTGCACTGGCATCGACAACGAGGACCTGAACAACGAGAAGATCGTCAGTGTCCCCCTGGAGTCGGATGAATCCATGCTTTTGGGCTGGATCGTCAATAGCCGGACCAAGCTGTCCCATGCCGCCGAACTCTACTTGGACAAGCTACGCCAGGTGGTGTCCAACCACGGATATTCGCTGATCGAGCAGGAGTCAGGCAAGTAACAGTCAAGCGAGCAACAGCCGAACCGACAAAGGCTAAACGCAAACGACTGATCGAATAATGGCGATCCTTAATTTTTGCCACAGATCATAGGCGCTTAGCAGTTGCCGCTTATTCTGCTTTCATCGCTGTTCCTTGGGCTCCGATGGATGGCATCTTCCCTTGGTGACCCACATCCTGCGATTTCAGTCCCAGGGCTTTGAGCAGGGCCCGGTCCAGATGTTCCAGGCCTCCCTGGCTCTTTGCAGCTGCGGTCAGGTCCCAGACTTTGCCGTTGATCATGATGGTGGGGGTCGAGAACTCTCCTTTGGCATCCTTGGCGTCCTTGCGGGTGATGGCATAGGCGTTGACCTTGTCCACCCATGGTCTGTAGGTGCCCTGGGCAAAACGGTCTGCCAGGGACCTGGGCACGCCCGCCCCTACGGCCTGGTCGGCCAGGCGCGCGTCGGAGACGGCCTGATAGGAGCTTTCATTGGGCTGGAAGTCGGCAGCAAAGATGGCGGCGGCGAAGGCCGGCAGATGATCCGGATCCTCCTGGGCCACCATAGCCAAGGCGTTGTCCACGCGGCTGGAGTACTGGTCACTGGAGGCCGAATCAAGGAAGTTCAAAAAGTTGTAGGTGACGTTGATCTGGCCTGCGCTGATCATGCGCTGCAGCTGGGGATCGATGACCCGGCCCACCTTGCCGCACCATGGACACATGGGATCCATGAAGATCTCAAGGGTAGGCACATCAGCAACCTTCTTCTTGCTGCCGACTCCCTTAGCTGAAACGGTCAGCCCTCCCTGGTCGTCGGCAACTGACGGCTTGACGGTGACCGCTTGCAGTGCCTTGTAGGCCTTGGCATCCCCAGTGGGGCCCTTGCTGACTTGGGTGGTCGATACCTTCGAGGAAGGCTTTTGGGCTGACTGGTCGTCTCCTGAACGGTTAGTCCACAGCATGTAGAAGCCGGCTACAAGCACCAGCACAAGAGCAATCGCAACCAGTATTAGCGGTAGCCTCCGAGACCGCTGCGCAGGCCGGCCTGTCTCTTCCGGTTCCTCAACAGTCGAAGGACGCTCATCAGCAGGTTCTGCCTCATCCGAAGATTTCTCTGCACTAGTTGCTGTGTCAGAAACGGCAGGCTTGGCCGTCTCCTCTGAATTCGCCTGAGGAGCGGCATTCACTTCGTCGACCTCAGTCTGGTCCGGTTCCTCATGACCATTCTGCTCCAGCGGTTTCGTCATGATCCATGGCCTTCCTTGCGATGATGATCCGTCGGCGTGCCCGTCGGACCTTTACCAATCTACACGAGGGTCATCCGACAGAATGACCATTCGAAGAATGTGCGTCAATGTGGCCTGCACGCACAATCAACATATCGACATGAGCCAGGCATTTGCTCAAGCACCGTAGCGCGCCAGATAGTTCCTGGCGGCATCAGCCGTGCGCTGGTCCAGAATGGGCGACCCGTCCGGACCCTTCATAGAGGCGGCCGCGCCAAAGATCTGGCGGACGTTGACGATGCTGATGACCGGGAAGTGGAACTCGTCCATGATTGACTCCACGGCCGAGCCTTGGCCCTGTCCGGTGCGCTCCATTCGGTCCACGGAGAGCACTAGACCGACGATGGTCACCTTGGCCTGGGACATGATCTTGGGCACCACCTGTCGGACCGCGGTCCCGGCGGTCATGACATCATCCACCAGCAGCACCCTCATGCCATCCCTGAGCTGGGTGCCGACCATGAGGCCTCCATCGCCATGGTCCTTGACCTCCTTGCGGTCAAAGGTGTAGCCGACCGGCATGCCGTGCGCCCCGCTCAGCGCTATGGCGGTGGAGACGGCCAGGGGAATTCCCTTGTAGGCCGGGCCGAATACCGTATCGATGTCTGCGGGCAGTGTCCCCTGCTTCACAGCCTGCACAATGGTCCGGGCGTAAAACTCCCCCAGTAGGGCAATCAGCCGTCCGTCATTGAAGGCCCCGGCGTTGATGAAGTAGGGCGAGCGCCGCCCTGACTTCAGGGTGAAGTCACCAAACTTGAGCGCTCCGCTCTGCAGCAGGAAGCTGGTGAAACCCTCCTGGATGCGGCGGGTCTGTTCCAGGGCATCCCCGTCATGGTCGTTGTTTTCCGCAGCGGTTGCGCTCATCGCCAGCACTTCCCTTTCTTGAGCAATTCGGCCAGATCGGGCCGCTCGTCTAAAAGATCATCCAGTTCGCGGGCCACCCTCATGGGCGCCACAGGGTCCACCAGGGCCGCAGCCCCCACCTCCACGGCGTTGGCCCCCGCATAGAGGAATTCCAAGGCCGTGCGTCCCGAGTCGATTCCTCCGATGCCGATGATGGGAATGTCGGGCAAAGCCTGGCGCACCCGCCAGACGAAGGACAAAGCGATTGGCAGGATGCAGGGGCCTGAGACACCACCGGTGCCTTGGGCCAGGATGGGTTTGCCCGTATTGATGTCGATGCGCATGCCCACCAGGGTATTAATCAGGCTGAGGGCATCTGCTCCCCCATCAACGGCCGCTCGGGCCACCTCCACAATGTCCGTGACGTTGGGGGTCAGCTTGACCACCATGGGCTTGTCGGTCAGACCCCGCAGCCGGGTGATCAACCGATTCAGAGCCTTGGCATCAGTGCCTACGGACATCCCTCCATGTGAGACGTTGGGGCAGGAGACGTTGATCTCCAACATATCCGCCGGGGAGTCTGCCAGCCGTTGCACAACGATGGCGTAGTCCTCATCGCTGTGGCCGGCCACGTTGGTGACCACGGTGGCTCCCAGGGCCTTGAGCCTGGGCAGTTCGTCCACCAGGTAATGGTCCACGCCCGGGTTCTGCAGTCCCACAGAGTTGACCATGCCGGCTGGGCTTTCGGCGGTCCTGGGCGTTGGGTTGCCTTCCCAGGGAACCGGCGAAACCCCCTTGGTGGAAATGGCGCCCATCTGGGAGACGTCGTAATAACCCCCGCAGGCATCCAGGTTGAAGGTGCCCGAGGCGGTACCCACCGGGTTCTTCCAAGGCGTGCCGGCCACAACAGTGCCATGCCGCCAGACGTGCGGTTCCAGAGGATCCATGGCTATGGCCGTCTGCATCTCTGCGATTATCTGCTGGCTCATCGCGGCATCTCCTTGCTTCCTTCTGCATCCCAGATAAGACGATCGGCAGCGAAGACCGGGCCGTCCTTGCAGACCTTGAGCCTGCCGTCAACGGTATCGACCACGCAGGCCACACAGGTACCATAGCCACAACCCATCCGGGACTCCATGCAGCACTGGGCGGGCAGGCCGGTCTTGCGGGCCCAGGCGGCCACGGCCCGCATCATGGGCAAGGGTCCGCAGGTCAGGATCATGGTCCGTTCGGTATCGATGTCGCCGCGAACCCGATCCAAGAGGGTTATGACATCCCCGGAAGCATTGTCGATGGACTCCAGCCGGTCGGTCAGCGAGCCCATGATGGCATCAGCGAACCGATGGTCCCGGTAGCCCAGCAGGGCGGTGGTGCGCACACCGGACCGGCCGTGGAGGCATTGGGCTGCGCGGATCAGCGGAGGAACACCCAAGCCGCCGCCTACCAACAGATAGTCTGCGGGCTTCTCCAGGTCGAAGCCATGGCCCAGGGGCCCCAGCAGATCCACAGCCATGCCCGGTTGCAGGCGGGAGAATTCATTGGTCCCCTGGCCGACTACGGCGAAGATAATCTCGATCTGCTCGCCCGCCAGAACCCGGCTGATGCCGAAGGGTCTGGGCATCATGGTCATGCGGTCTGCAGAGTAAAGGTTGATGAAGGCTCCTGCAGGGGCGTGGGCGGCCAGGTAAGGGTCGCGGATGGTCATTCGCCAGACCTGCCGGTCCAGGGGCTCCATGCCGGTGACCTGGGCAGTACGCCGTCCAGGCAGCCGACCTGCCCGTTCGGCCTGTTCTTCCACCCGACTGGTGGATATAAAGAGGTTGGTTTTCATCGGGCCTCCTTGATCGCCTGATTGAGATCGTCCTTCATAGCCTGCGCAGCTTGGCGGGCATCGCGGGTGACCATGCCCAGGGCCGCCTGAATGCTGAGCCGCGGGCTGTAGTCCGGATCCTTCCGCCAGGCTGCGATGATTCCCCGAGAGGAGTTGACCACAGCGCCGCCGCCGGACTGGTCGAACATGGGCGCCACGTCGGCCGCTGAACCGCCTTGCGCTCCGTAACCGGGGACCAGGAAAAAGGTGTGGGGCATGGCCTGCCGCAGAAGGGCGCCATCCTCAGGATGGGTACCGCCGACCACAGCACCAAGCCTGGAGTAACCCGATTCTCCGATTGAGGATTGCCCCCATGATTCCACCAGATCGCCCAGGCGCTGATAGATGGTTCCGCCGCCTGAGGCCGGGTCCAGTCCCAGTTCCTGGATTTGGCTGCCCGAGGGATTGGAGGTGCGCACCAGGGCGAATAAGTCGCCCTGGATGTGCTCGGCAGCCTGCATGAAGGGTTCCACCCCGTCGGAGCCCAGGTAGACATTGATGGTCAGGGCATCCTCGTACCAGGGGAATCTCCCGCCACTGTGGGCCGGCCCGTCGATCGTCTGCCCTGGAGTGAAGGGTAGAGGGAGCCCGTCCAGGTGGGCGGCGTAGGCCTCAGCCGTGGAGCCGATGTCACCACGCTTGACATCCCCGATGACATAGAGGCCACGGTCGGCTGCGGCTCGGCAGGTGCCGGTGTAGGCTCTGATACCCCAAGGTCCCAGTGCCTCGTACATGGCAATCTGAGGCTTGACTGCAGGCACCAGGTCGGCCACGCCTTCCAGGATGGCCAGGTTAAAGCGCAGATAAGCCCTGGCCAGGTGGTCCGCCCAGACAGCCTGAGCCTGTTCGCCCTGGGTCTGCTGCAGGTCCTTGGGGTCCAGGCCCATCTGAGCCATGCTCCCGGCTGCGCGCTGTCTGGCCTGTTCGATCAGCTGGCTGGGCAGCAGTTCCGGTCGCGGATCCAGACCGACCACGGTCGGATTGTTCTTGTCTTGGACGAGCGCAGTCAGTCGGTCCATACTCGGATCCTTTCCCTGGCGATGACGCGGCTTGTGGGCAGGCGGGAGAATACCAGACGCCCATCCTTTATGGTGGCCATGACCCGTCCGGCCAGCTCTGTTCCGGCGAAGGGGGTGTTCCGTGCCTTGGAATGGAAGCGGCTGGGATCTACCTCCCACTTGGCCTCGGGGTCCAAGATGACCAGGTCAACGGGTGGCAGACCGGCATCGTTGTGACGGTCGGCCTCCAGCTGCAGGTGACCGGCTTTATTGACCTTGTTCGCCCGGTGCGAAGGCAGGTCTTCAGGCAGGAGCCGACGCATGCCCATGAGCTCGGCTGGAGCCAGGGACATGAGTTCGATCAGGCGGTCATGGCTGACGAGCCCGCTCTTGACCAGGACCTGGTTGCAGACTGCATAGGCAGTCTCCAGACCGATGATGCCGTTGGGGGCATCCTTGAGCCCCTGTGCCTTCTCAGCAGCGGTGTGGGGGGCATGGTCGGTGGCAATCATGTCCACGGTGCCGTCGGCTACGGCCTCAAGTGCAGCCTGCTGGTCAGCGCGGGAGCGCAGTGGAGGGTTCATCTTGGCCATGCTGCCGCAACGCAGCAGGTCCTCGTCGCAGAGGGCCAGATAGTGGGGTGCGGTCTCGCAGGTGACCGGCAACCCACGGGTCTTGGCCCGGCGAACAGCCTCGAATCCCCCGGCAGTGCTGACATGCTGCAGATGCACCCGGGTGCCGGTACGTTCTGCCAGTTCGATGTCCCGATTGATAATGGCGGTCTCGGTGGAGGCGGGAATCCCTTCCAGCCCCAGCCTGCGGCTGACGGTCCCCAGGTTGACCTGACCATGCTCGTGATGTTCACAGTGATCCAGGATGGGCAGGTCGAATTCTCGGGCATTGGCAGCAACAGCCTCCAGGGTCTGATCGGTCACTGCCGAGCCGTCATCGCTGATGGCCACTACAGGATGGTCGTATCCGTGGCCAGACAGGTGACTCGACCACTGGTCTGGGTTTGAGGCCTGCCTGCCCGCCCGGTCCAGAGTGGCCGCCACGCAGAGGTCGTAGTCCACCGGCAGGCTCAGCCCATGGTCCTGCTCGTAGGATTCCAGGTAGTCGATGATCGTACGCCCATCGGCCATCCTCGCACGGCCGTCCATGGCTGGCTGGGTATTGGGCATGAGCAGTATCAGCCCGTAGCCTCCGGCAGCTGCGGCAGCTGTGCCGGTGACCATGTCCTCTTTGTCAGTCTGACCAGGGTCGCGCAGGTGGACGTGCGGGTCTACCAGGGCCGGAGCCAGTACCAGCCCCGAGGCATCTATCTGATCCACCTCTGCCGACATGGCGCCGGTCTCGTCAATCAGCGTGCTGCCAACCGTCTGGGGAAGCATCAGATCGACCGCCCTGCCGGTGCGCCAATCAGTCAACCCCAGCAGCCGCATGTCAGTCTTCTGCCTTCTCGTCGCAGTAGTCGCAGCGGTAGACCCCGGCAGCGTCCAAGTGGAAGCGCTGGTCCACGCCAGTCTCCACCGTGGTGACGCAACGAGGGTTGACGCAGGTGATGACGTTGACCAAATGGTTTGGCCGGTCAGGCTGATGCTTGCTGACGATCCGGCCCTGCCTGACTACATCGACGGTGGCCTCGGGGGCGATGAACCCAAGGGCGGTCAAGTCCAGATCACCGGTCTGCTCGATCTTGATGATGTCCTTGGAACCGTACTTGCGGCTGTCCGTATTCATGATCAGGGCCAGCCGGGTCTTCGCCGGGTCCACACGCAGATAGTGCAAGACCTTCAGGGCTGTGCCCGCACGAACGTGGTCGATGATGATGCCGTCAACAATGCTGGTGACCTTCATGCCGCCACCTCCTTCTGCTTGCGGTAACCGGGCAACTCGTCGCCCAGCAAGGCGCTCTCCAGGGCCATTCTGACCAGCATGCCGTTGCGAACCTGCTGGAAGTAGGCCGCACGCGGATCATCGTCCACCTCCACGGCAATTTCGTTGACCCTGGGCAACGGATGGAGGATGGCCATGTCGGGGCGCGCAGCCCGAAGCTTGTCGACATCCAGAATGTAGGTGTCACGCAGACGCAGGTAGTCGTCTTCGTTGAAGAATCGCTCCTGCTGGACGCGGGTCATATAGAGCACGTCCAAGTCGCCGATGACACCGTTCAGATCCCCGGTCTCACGGTAGGTGCAATCGGCCGAAGAGCGGATCCTTTCCAGAACGTATTCGGGAGTGCGCAGCTCGTCGGGGCTGATCAGGACGAAGTCCACGTGGCCCAGTCGGCAGAGGGTAGTGATCAGTGAGTGGACGGTACGACCGAAGGTCAGGTCTCCGCACAGACCGATGGTCAGATGGTTCAGCCGACCCTTGCGGGCGCGGATGGTGGCCAGGTCGGTCAGGGTTTGGGTCGGGTGCATGTGCCCACCGTCACCGGCGTTGATGACTGGGACCGTAGCCGCCTGGGAGGCCACCAAGGCAGCACCCTCCTTAGGGTGGCGAATAGCCACGATGTCAGCGTAGTTGGAGACCGTCTTCAGAGTGTCGCTGATGGACTCCCCCTTGGAGACGCTGGCCAGCTGGGCGCCGGCGAATCCTATGACCTGGCCTCCCAGACGGAGCATGGCCGTCTCGAAGCTGAGCCGTGTGCGGGTGCTGGGTTCATAGAAGAGCGTGGCCAGAACCCGGCCGTCGCAGGTATGGGCCACCTGACGGCGATGGGTGTCTATGTAGGCCGCACGATCCAGCAGGTCCAGGATCTGGGTCATGGGAATGTCGTCGAGGGTAACCACACTTCGCCCACGAAGCGGAACGACGGCGGAAGAGGTGTTGGATGCGTGATCAACTTGTTGGGACAACGGCTCACCTTCCTCAAGGTGGCCACCTTATGTGACCTGAACAAGCATACGACCCCGGATGGACCCAGAGTCATCGGCCGTAAAAGAGTCGTTCCATGACCTGCCTACAGCGGCGCATGGCCGCCAGCAGCTCGTTGACGAAGTGCTGGCCCCGGTGGGCCGGGTAGCCCAGGCAGACCGCGATGCCCCCCAGAACCTGCCCGTCGTCGGGCAGGATGTCCGCCTGGGAGACACGTCCGGACCAGAGGAAGTTGGCGTTCCGGGCTGCGGTGCAGAGCACCCAGCTGCGGCGCAGGGCCTTGGCATCCTTGGCCTCTATGAGTCCCGCAGACTCCAAGGCATCCAAGGCGGTCAGCGTCCCGGTGACCTGTAGCTCAGGCAGATCATGGGCGTGACGCAGCTGGAGGAGCTGAACCGTCCATTCCACGTCAGACAGCCCTCCCCGGCCCAGCTTCAGATGCCGATCCCGACGCACGCCGCGCGGAAGTCGCTCCGCCTCCATTCGGGCTTTAAGACGGCGGATCTGCCCTAGCTCCTCCTCATTTGGCGGCTGCTCGGGGTAGCGAAGCGGATTGGCTATACCCTCCAGAAAATCCTTGGCCAGAGCAGCATTCCCAGCTGCGAATCTGGCACGGATCAGGGCCTGATGTTCCCAGGTTTCTGACCAGTCGCGGTAGTAGCGCTGGTAGGAGTCCAGGGAACGCACCAGAGGCCCCTGACGTCCTTCGGGACGCAGGTCGAAGTCCAGGTCGATGCCGGGCTCCAGGCTGGCCGATCCAGCCAGGACGGCCCGCAGATCGGCAGTCACGCCACGTGCGAATTCAGCCGCCTGATCCTGGTCGGCGCCTGATGCGGGACGGTATACCAGCATGATGTCGGCGTCCGAGTTGAAGTTGACCTCCCTGCCTCCGTAGCGGCCCATAGCGATCAGGGCCATTTCTGCCGGCGCTTGACGTAGTTCTTCATCACTCGAACCTGTCTGACCCAGACGGTGGTCCACGGCCCAGTCCAGGGCGGCATCGATAGCTGCATCGTAAACATCGGACATGCCCGCTAGGCAGGCCTGCTGATCGTCCACACCGCTCATCCAACCCAACCCGATCCGCTCGATTTCCTGGCGGCGCATGGCCCGCACTGCAGTGGCGAAATCCTCCAGCGAGTCCGCATGCCGGGTTCGATAAGCTACAGCGCGCTTGTCCAAGGTGACTCGATCACGGGGGATCATATCCTGGTCGTGACCCAGCCAGGTCACCGACTGGACGGATCGAGCCAGGGCGCCGGACAGGTAACGCGAGTTGGACAGGATATGGCACAGGCGGCGGGCTGCCGAGGTGGAGTCCCGTAGAAAGCCCAGATAGGTGCTCTTGCCGCCGAAGTGCTCCTCCAGGGTTCGCCAGCCCAGGAGTCCCATGTCAGGGTCTTGCCCCTCCCCCAGCCACTGGAGGACGGCGGGCATGAGAATCCGGTTGATACGCGCCGATCGAGTGACCCCTGTGGTCAGGGCCGTGACATGGCGAATGGCTGCATCAGGGTCCGCGAAGCCAATAGATGCAAATCTGGCACGTGCCGCCTGGGGGCGCAGGCTGACCTCATCCTCGTCCACCTGGGCGTTGATGGGCAGCATGGGACGGAAATAGATGGCCTGGTGAAGGTTGCGGACCTCGATCCTGGTGGCTTGGTATTGGGCCAGCATCTGGTCGGCATGCAGTCCGAAGGCCCGGGCCAGTCGCCGAAGATCACGGTTGTTCTCCAGCTCTTCCAGGCTGGGTGGCCGATGGCCAGGGGCGCCTGAACGGTTGATTTTTGGAAAAAGATGAGTGCGACGCAGCTGCCACATCTGCAGACGATGCTCCACGACCCTCTCGAACCGGTAGTCATGATCCAGCTGGTCGCCGTGCTTGCGTGAAATGTAACCGCCGCGCGACAGGGCCTGCAGGGCATCCAGGGTGGCCGGACATCGCAGATCCTCGTCGCTGGAGCCATGGACCAGCTGGAGCATTTGGACGGTAAATTCCACGTCCCGCAGTCCGCCCTGGCCCAACTTAATCTCGCGCTCCTTGCGGTCCTCTGGTATCAGCCGCTCCACACGCTGGCGCATCCGCTGGCAATCGTATACGAAGTTGGGTCGCTGGCATGCTCCCCAGACCAGGGGCTCGACCATGGCCGAATAGTCCTCACCCAGGTCCTTGTCGCCCGCAACCGGACGGGCCTTGAGAAGGGCCTGGAACTCCCAATTCTCAGCCCATTGGGCGTAGTAGTCAGCGTAGGATGCCAGACGGCGCACTAGAGGGCCGTCACGTCCCTCGGGCCTCAGGGCAGTATCGACCTTCCAGAGCGGCGGCTCTGTCGAACCGGGGATGACCGACTGGCAGACCCGCTGCAGGAGGACGGCCATGGCAGTGCCCACTGCGATGGGATCAGTCACGCTTGTGTCCGCCCCCGAGGCCGGCTCCACCAAGTACATGAGATCCACATCGGACACGTAGTTGAGTTCCTGGGCACCCAGCTTGCCCATGCCAATGACCGTCAGACGGCATGAATCCGCATTGGGAACCTGACGACTGGCGATGCTCAGAGCCCCTTGTATTGCAGCGTCGGCCATGTCCGACAAAGCGCGGCTGATTTCCGGCTCCAGCTCTTGAGGATCCTCTACTGCCAGATCCCGGGCCATGACGGCAGCTAGCTGCAGCCGGTATTCGAACCGCAGCGCATCGGCGTAGGCCGCCAGCGAGGGCACGGAGTCCGAATTTGCCTCCGCCTTATCCAAGGCGTCAAGAACCCGCTTCTGTCTGGTTTCCGCCGTGCAGTCAGCCAGATGGTCGGGGTCGAAGGTGGCCGCCTCTACCAACTCCGGCCGCGAGCGCATCAGTCGGCCCATGGCCTCCGAGGCCCCCAACACCCTGATCAGCGACTGGGCGGCCTCTTGGTTTTCCATTGGGGATCCGGCAAGAAAGTCCGGCCGGGCTCCCTGTGGATACTGCTCTAGAATTCGTATCAGCCCAGCAAGGGCTTCGTCCGGATCGCAGGCCTGTCCCAGGGCTTGGACCAGGGTTTGTGCCAGAGCCTGGTCGTCCACCAGACGGATAAGCCGATTCAGCCGAACCCGTGCCTTGTCCAGGTCGTGCAGCCCAAGGTGGATCAGGGTCGAAGTTGTCGGTTGTGCCGGATCTTCCATGACTTGTCACCTGCCTTTCCTCAAGCTCCGCGAGAACTCTGGTGTCAGCGGAACCGGTACAGGCATTATAGGGGTGACAGGTCGTCAGCCTCAGTTGGATTGTCTGGGCAATACAGAGTTTTGTGTGAATGCCGGCTTATTCGTCAACTGGCGATTTTGCTAACTTTTTAATAAGAACGATGCGCTTGTTTTGTGCAAAATCAATAAAATCTTGTGCGTAGGGAGAATCAGCAGAAGGGGTTCCATAAGCGCCTGTTCCCTCCGCTTCCAAGGAATTACGCCATGGGAGGCACCATAGCATTCGAGTAGTGAACTGGTTCGCTTCCAAAGCAGAAAGCAAATAGCCTGTCCAAGGACGAGGAACGCATACTTTTTCCCCGTCTCTTCCATTGTTGAGTCTTGAGGCGAAGGCTCCTGGCGAACCGATTTCCGTAGCAGCTGCCAGCTTTCCCCGCTCTTCGGCGAGATATCCGACCAGGGTGAGCATAGTAATAAGATCCTTATGTTGCTTTGATGGACTTTTGTCTAAAGGTTGCTGATCCATGTCCCAATAATCGTCGATTCCGAGCACATCGACATAGTCGTCTCCTGGATACCCATATAGATATCCACCTGTCATAGTAGTTTCATCGGTTAGGTCTATTCTGCTGCGGTCCGGAGAATAGGCATAAAGGACATGGTGAATACCGCAGCTATTTCTTAAATAATCAACACTCATGCGCCATAATTGCCTGAACTCATCTTCTGAAGTATCAATTGCTTCTATGGGGGAACCAAGTGACCACCAGAACCAGGTGCCATTGTGCTCATGAAAAGGTCTAAAAATCACTGGAATCGGTAAGTTATCTTCATCAGTCAAAGAGCTGAGCACTATAGCCACACGGTCAAGCCAGTCAAGAAAGCGCCCGTGGCGATCCCCTCCCGGCAGAACCGCACGAACGGAGCCTGGAGCCATATTGCTGCCGTATCCACCACTGGTGATTGGATTTACCGAATGCCACGTGAGGGTGGGGATTGCGCCAATATCATGTGCGCGCAAGACCTGTTGACGAATTTGATCAAAAGAAACATCATCAATATTCTTTTTCCAGCCCAATTCAATACGCCCCAAATCGAATCCCCAAACGGCTGGGTATGCTCCTGTAAGAGTCACAACATCACTGTCGCATTCGTGCATGAGTCTGCATAGTGTTGTATCTTGATGACCGAACATTGTTTTCTTCCCGGTCAACCCCCTCAAATGCGAGTATAAACTTAGTAGTTGGTCTGTTGGGTGACTATCGACGGGTGATTCTATACGATGCATGTCTCTCCTCTCTCCTGGCAGTTGCTTTATCGACCAGAACCACTGAAACGATGCCGTGACTAAGGCCATGCCAGCAAAAAGCAGCTATGTATGGCAAAGTCGCGTATATGAATCGGTTCAGTTATACTGGAATATAGCATCATGACCAATGACTTGCCCATTCGGCTGTCTTATCACTGAGTTTGCCGTGGCTGCGAAGAAGCTGCAGAAAGGAGAATCGCCTTGACAATGCCGAACGAGCATCGCCCCGAAGCAGTAGATGTCCTGGCATCGTCTCCGGTGAGAACTGGAGGACGGTTGGCCATTTGGCGATCGCTTTCTGGGAAAAAACGCTGGTCCTATTTCATCGATCATTTTTTGGTTTCAATCATCACGATTATCACCATTTGCTGCCTGTTAATCTGGCTAACCTTGCACATTATGAACCCTACTACCGGTCCCAGGCTTTTCGTGGCTCTTGTCGATCATCCTATAGGAAGTGAACAAGCAGGTGAAATGAACAAGCAAGCGGCAATTGCCCTGCATATGAAGGCAGATGATAATTCCGGTTTGGTTGTCGACGACGGTTTTGATTGTTCACGTGACGGTCTTCCTAAACTCCAGACAATGCTTAGCGCCGGTACAGTCGATGTGATCATCGCACCTAAGAGCACCTTTACTCGGTTGACCAGCTATGGATATATGACTGATTTGAGCCGCCTTTTTCCGGATAAGCAGTTTGGTGAACAAGTGCTGTTACCCGGTCCAGCAGACGACAACCAAGACGACAAAGCAGGATCCTCAATAGGTAAAAGCCCGATAAGGCCTTACGGATTAATGTGTGATTCCGTACAAAATCAGCGCTGGCGGCCACACCAGAACAAAGAGAGTGGCAAACATGGATTAGCAAAGGCCAAGAGCGCATCGACTGATCAAGCGGTAATTGGATTGGCAGTAAACAGTCCTCACATGCAGGAGGCTGTACGATTCACGAAGTTTGCGTGTGGAAGGTGAGCTGATGACATCTATGTTTCGGCAGGATAGCCCATATAATACCGTCATGTCAGCCATCGGAGACTTATCAGTACTCAGTATTTGTTGGATTATATCCTGTATTCCCCTGGTTACCATAGGTGCAGCCGACACTGCCTTGTACATTCAGATTGAACAACTTCAAACTGGCCGCGGAAGCCATATGATCAGACACTTCTTCCGTGGACTGCTTAAAAATATACTACGGTCATTCAAATTGACAATCGTGATGGCATCTCTAGTCTCTTTGGCTGGCTTTGACCTTTGGTATTTTTCCAACGGGATGATGGGCTCTGATTTGTCTTCACTGGCTTACGGGATAGTAGCAACAACTTCTTTTGTATTAATAGCAGCTGGTTCATTTGTATTCCCGCTCGCTGCTCGCAGCGATGCAAAGGCTGCGCAACTGATAACGGCCTCAGCTCGGCTAGCCCTGCTGCATCCCCTATATGCATGCACCATAGCCGCTTTAAAGCTATTGCCCCTGATACTCGTAATCGTCACACCGGCCTCGATTCCTGCCATTTTGCTTATATGGAGCATTTTGGGAACGGGTGTCACGGCATATATCGCGAATGCATTTTTGCGTCGGATTGCTCCTCCACCTGCACCGCGATCATAGAGCAGGTGATTGAATGACGAGTTTCGTGTCTAAAGAGTCAATGGGTTTCCAGGGGACCACTCGACTGGCGGAAAATGAGACTGCTGTCATCCTCGCTTTGAGAACTGACCCTGTCTCCTGCAATCAAGGCCAGCATCATTTGAGCTGCTTTCCGACCTCTCGCCACAACATCACGGTCCAATGCTGTTATACTTGGCCGTCCGACCTCGCACATAAAAGAATTGTTCCACGAAATAACCGAGAGGTCCTCAGGAATCCGCAGCCCCATGTCCGCAATCGTCTTGAGCGAAGAGAGCGCCATCACATCGCTGTCATAAACAATAGCCGTTGGTCTTTCAGGCAATTGCAAAAATCGTTTCGTACTTGCTCGTGCTTCGTCAGGCGAATAATCAGTGTGAAAACAACTGTACTGTAAGCCTAATTCCGCCACTTCCTCAACAAAGGCATTATCTCTGACGAAAGTATGCTCCAAAGTCTCGGGTCCAGCTATTCTTGCAATCTTGTGATGACCTATTTCATGCAAATAATCAACAATAAGATGAGCCGCGCTCTGAGCATTATCAGACAAAGACGGCAACCCATCAGCAATTGAGACATCGCACAAAGCCAGCACAGGCATATCAGGGTGACGTTTGAATAGAGCCATCCGTGGATCGCCCAGCTCTAGATTCATGATCAACGTGGCGTCAACTGCACCGGCACTGATCCATTCTTTGAGAATTGCCACCTCCTGTTGCCGACTTTGCGAGGATCGCAATAATAGCGAATAACCCTTTTTCTCCAGCTCTGTCGTCAACCCGGCAATAAGCTCCATCGTGTAGGACTCGACTGACAGGATACCGGTGTCGTACGTAAGCACCAGTCCCACATTGTGGGTCTTGGCATCGGAAAGCGCCTTGGCCGCGCTATTAGGCCGCCATCCAAGATGTTCAGCTACGTCCAATACCTTTCGCCGTGTTTTACTTGAAACACCAGGTTTACCATTAAGAGCATAAGAGACAGCACTGTTGGAGACACCAGCCTCTTGGGCCACATCAGAAATAGTCACTTTCGACTTCGGCAATACCATGCTCTGTTCTCCCGTCAATGCATAGCTTGAAAACGAGGGCGAATGCAGACCCGTGCACTTTACAGCACGTACCAAGCTATTGTAGTAGCCTAAGATTCACTGATGGCATTCTCGCAAATCATTGGCGCAACGCAACACACGTTTTTGGGCAAAACCCTGGGGATCCACCTTCTTTCGCGAAGCTATATGCCAACGCAGACTTTCTCCCGGAAGCAGAGAAACCATTCCGCCATCGATGGAGGCTGAAGAATCAATTTTGTCAACCATGCAGAAGATATCGCGAGCGTACGCATTGGCAGTAATTTCCAAAAGATACCCATCTGTACACGTTTTTGCTTGTACTGATAGAGGATTGGGATTCAAATGTTGATCGATCACTTCAGCAAAGTCGTAAACGGTTCTGGCAAATGTCGGATTACTGATTGCTTGCCCATTCGGCGTAGCCACAAGCAGCTCATTATATGGATCGGAGCAGGCTGCCACATCGTCATTCAGTAAGAGAGTCCTTTTACTCAGCCGCTCTATATCGACGTGGAAAACCTGCTGAGCTAATACAGCTCCCCCTAAGGTACGTCGTTCAACCTTCCAAGTCACATGCTGGTCACAGATGCTGTCGTTGATTAGCACAAGAGCGAGGCTGTCTGGATCCACCTGGGAACCCTCCCAGCTCCGATCCTGTATCCTCTGATTGGAAGTCCATGGCTGAATTGTTGCAAAGCAGGGCGCGAAGCATGTGCGTGCCACAAACCAAAGCGGCTTTTTGTGCCCGTCATAGTCTATCGCCGACCAGGAAATAACCGGCCAATCATCGTTGAGCTGCCAAATCAATGTTCCAGCGTTGAGCGGTTCCAATGATCTCATGTGTTCCAGCCCGAAGCGAATTGCCTGCCCTTGTTGCAGCTGGCAGGCCCAGTGCCAATCCTCCAAATCACGCCAACGATCACTGGGGATTAACCAATTTCGTGAACCATCCAGACCGTAAGCGATGTCTTCAAATTGTCCTGGAGTCAAATGGGACCGCATGCCTTTTGCCAGTTTTTCATTGCCTGACGAAGCCTTTTGATGAACCAACATCTGAGGAGAAGACGGTCCAGGCTGAGGATCGTGGATCACTCTCATCAAAGTGCTCCAGGCTGGAGGGGCTTGGTATCCAAATTCGTCAGCGAAACGAGGGCGATAGGCGCGGTATCGATGGTAATCAGCATTGTTCCATACATCCCAGATGTGCATGGTGCCATCCGTATCGGCATTAGCGTCCACGAATGGAGTGAAACTCATGGGAGAACTTGGTATATAAACACGAGTATTATCAAGTCGCTTCAGCAATTTGGGCAATAGCAAAGAATAATAATAATCTCCCCATCCCCTTTCGCCATAACCGTAAGCGTTATTCGGTTCTTGATCGTCGTTCAACGCCTGCTTAAAACCGTCCCACTGTGCGTAAGCAACATAATTTTCATTCGAACCATTCCATACAACCAGACTCGGATGCGGGCATAATCTACTGATCTGCTGTATTGCCTCAGACTCGACTTCTTGGCGCATTTCGGCTGTTTCTGGATATGCGGCGCATGCAAAAGCGAAATCCTGCCAGACCATGATCCCATACTCATCAGCTAGATCATAAAATTCATCTGTTTCGTAAATGCCACCTCCCCATGCTCTGACCATGTTGGCATTTGATTCGACAAGATCTTGGAATCGAGCTCGATACGTCGCTGAATCCGCCCTGGAAATGAACGCATCCAGAGGCACCCAATTGAACCCTCTTGCATGAATTGGAAGCCCGTTGATATATAGACGAAAAGGACGTCCATCCTTATCTGCCCTGGTATCCACCGTTACCGTACGAAAGCCAATCCGTCCCTTCCATTCGGCCGTTCCGACACGCATAGACAAATCGTATAAGGGCTGTTCCCCGTACCCGCGTGGCCACCACAGCATAGCTTCAGGAACCTTCACAGTCGAAACCAGTTCAGAGACTCCATAAGCAATGGTTCCCTCCACAGCCTTTCTCGTCCCATGGCCTTCAACCGTCAGTTGATATTCCACCGGAGCAATCTCCGAAGGGGGTTGTTTGCCTGGCAGAGACGTAGAAAGTCGAGCCCAGTCGAGATCGACGTGAACCTCAGCAACGCCTGTGCCATCATCCTGCACCTGAATGAACGGTCGCACGGCTCGGATTCTTGTCTGTGACCAAGAATCAATGCCAATAGGCCTCCATATGCCAACTCCGGCCACATCAATGCCCCAATCCCATCCAAATTGGTAGGCCGGCTTGCGCAGTTGGTTGAATGCATGATGCTCAGTATGCGGATAATACCCAATAAGCTTTTCGCACTTTTCAGATTCTCGAACAGGTGAATTCAGAGTAACAACCAACGTATTTATGCCTTGTTGCAGAAAACCGTCAATATTCCACCGGTACATGCAATAAAAATTCTTGCCGGTTCCCAGCACACGGCCATTGAGTTGCACCAAGGCCACGGTGTCTAACCCGCAAGCCACCAAATCATGACATTGCTGATCATCTTCATGCCATGCAAAATGACATGTGTATTGCCAATCAATGTCGCCGATCCACTGTTGCATCCGCTCATTGTCGCCATCAAATGGATCGGATATCAGCCCTGCCCTCAGAAGGTCCAGGGTAACTTCGCCCGGTACTTCAGCAGGAAAGCCCTCACGCAGACTTTCTCGAAGATTGGTTGGTGCCTTTTCAGGGTTGAGAGCCCGCACATTCCATTCTTTGTTGAGTGATAGGAAACACACAGAATCACTTGTTGAGTGCAACTGTCCAGACGTCATTCTTATTCCTTCTCCACAGCTGATCGGTTTATACCTGTCCAATGAAATTCTCTTAACCGAGACACAAGTAGATTGATCTTGTAGCCTCTGCATCAACACCTTTGCTTTGTTAGGAAGAGTGATTTACTCCTTTACTGCTCCGGCTGCTATACCGGTGTATATCTGCTTTTGGAAAAGCAGGAACAGCACGAGCATCGGAAGCAGAGTCAGAATCACTCCCGCGCAAATAAGATTGTATTTGCTTCCCTGCGGGCCGGTGAAAGTATACAGCGCTATAGCAACGGTCTTCAAATTCGCACTTTGCAGATACAGGTTTGCGGCATAATACTCGTTATAAACACCGACACCTTTCAGAATGACGCAGGTGACGATTGCTGGCTTAAGCAACGGCAACAAGATCTTTGAGTAGACAGTAAAATATGAAGCACCATCCACTATAGCGGATTCATCCAAGGAAATTGGAATATTCTCAAAATACTGTATGAAAACATATATGGAAATCACATCAGTGCCCATCGACATGATAATGTATCCCCACAGCGAATTGACCGCATGCATGCCAACCATCATTTTATACAAGGCAACTTGCATTGCAATGCCGGGCAAGAGAGCAGCAACAGTAAACAACCCTCTGATAAGAGTATTGCCCGGAAACGTGAATCTGCTTAGAACGTAGGCAAGCTGCGTGCCAATTAAGGTAGTACAGACTAAAACGACTACAAGAATAATAATCGAGTTCTTGAAGGCGTTACCCATATTGGAGAGGGTAAAAGCATTGATATAGCTTTGTATATTGAACCAGTTCTTTGGCAACTGCGTAACTGTGGTTGTGGCGTATTCCTTATCAGTTTTGGCCGCAGTGATCACACAGCTTATCAAGGGCAGCATAAACCAGAAAGCCAGGAATATCAGTACTGCATATTTGAGTATGTTGAAAATGATATCCTTAAGAGGCAATCGATTCGCTCGGAATCGACCTAAACTATCGATTGTCGCTGTCATCTTTTTCGCTTGCATCACTGCCCCCGCTCCATGCTGTAAGCCTTCTGTCGTCTACCATTTGCAAGTAGCGGTGCCTTACCCGCAGCGATGCGATTCCTTTGACGCTTGGCACGACGGTCACGCCTTTTTGCTGCTTTAACTCCATCGTCCTGATTTCGGAAAAGGAATTTGAACAGAATTTGCTGCAAAAGTGCGAATATCAAAATAACAATCAACAAGACTACAGCCATAGCCGAAGCCAAACCTACTTTTTGATTTGTATGTGCTATGCGGTCCATAAGAACGAAATAACTTCCTGTGCCGTTGGCCCCGGTAGTTATTACAAATGGAATCTCAAAAACGCTTAAGGCTCCAGTAACCGACAACACGACATTCAGAACCAGGATCGTTTTGATGCTCGGAAGAATTATATGTAGAAATTGCTGGAACTTATTGGCCCCATCTATTTCGGCAGCTTCATAGAGTGATTGATCGATAGACATGATGGCTCCTATGAATAGAATCATGGTTTGGCCCATATATCGCCAGACGGAGGCGCCCACCAATGACCAGTTGTTGATGGACTGATCCTTCAGCCAATACGGCAGGCTGTTTAAACTGAAACCGCACCATTGGAGAACGCTGTCAAATATGAAACCCCTGGTATAGAAGAATTTAAATATAAAACCGACAGCTATGCCATTGATGAGATAGGGAAAGAAGAACAAACCCTTAAAAAGATTGCCGCATCTTACCCGGAAACTCAGTATGGTTGCAAGATACAACGCCAACGAAATATGAAGTACTGACCCCGCCATGTAATATAAACTAAGTTTCAGAGAGGGCAGTATGTCCGGCCTTGTCACAATCTGGCGATAATTCTGCAAACCTACCCAATGGGGAACACCGATATATTTCATGCGGTAGAAGCTGAATCCAACCATTTGCCCAAACGGAACATAAGTAAAAACAACAAGAAGCGTCAAAGGAATGAAACAAAAGGCCACAATAATGATGCCCTTTCTCCAATCAAAGGGTCGCTTGTTGTCCGGAACATCAGGAGGCAGCGAAGACTCAACCGTTGTTGCTGTCATAACTCCTTCTTCCTTGGTTTGTCCAGGCTGCCGACGGTAAAGCGCCGTCGGCAGCCTCTTGATCAGCTTGGATATTTACTTACTGGCTGTGTCATACTGCGCTTCGATGCCCTCGGTTTTCAGAGCATCATTCCACTTGGAATTCCAATCCTTGACCAGGTCATTGTATGGTTTGTCATGCTTGGAAGCATGCTCTACAATGGCTTGAATTCGCGCATTGCCGCCTGAATTTACTGCAAGCTCCGAGTCAGAATTCAAAGTATTAAACAGATCTTCTTCACCTTTGACGGATGGCTGGTCCTCGACAAAATGAACATCAGCGAATTCCTTGTAGGCGTCAGGCATGCTCTTGTCAGACTGCGCTGTGGGTATACCTCCCTCATTCTTGGCGAAACCGGAACGCTCCGTCATCCATTTGATAAAGATCATTGACGCCTCTTGACGAGTCTTTGACACATGACTATTTATGCCATATGCATAATCCCCAGCAGAAACCGTGTATTGCTTGTTTTTGACACTAATCGGGAATGGCATATAACCGATATCGTCCGGATGGTCTGCAGCATTTTTGCATTGTGAGACTGCCCAGGCACCTAGAACCATTGTGGCTATCTCACCTCGGTTGATTCTGGCTTTGCTTGACTCCCAATCAGTCGTCGAATAATCGTCTTCAGTCAAACCGTCTGAAACAGCGTCATAGAGAATCTTGTAGACATTGTAAGCGTGGGTGTCATCTCCTGGATCAGAGAAAGGATTTTTTGTGTGCAACAGTTTTTGGTTCATATAACGCCCATCCCCGGTGGCGTTGACGCCAATATATCCGTCCCAAGCTGCCATTGTCCAACCTGCTGCATAATTTGTATATAGCGGTATAGCTTTTGTCTTTTCTTTTATGGCTTTCAAGGCCTGTATGAATTCCTGAGGCGTTTTCGGATTCTCATTAATCCCGGCCTCCTTGAAGATTCGTTTGTTGTAGACGATCCCCAGACCGTTTCCGTTGCTCGGCACGCCATATACTTTTCCGCCATATTCAGAAGCATTGGACCAACGAATCACCTTTGACATTTCCTCTTTGGTGCCAAAAGGCAAAAAATATGTACTGAGATCAGAACGATCCACCGCAGGTATCATCATCATGTCGCCCCAATCCTTGCCCTGCAGCCTCGTTAAGGCATCGCCGGCATAATTGGTATCGGTTTCTATCTCAATGGAGATGCCTGGATACAGCTTGTTGAAATCAGCGACATACTGCTTCCAGTTTTTGCCAGGATAAGTATCAACGGACATGTCGGTCTTGTGATTAAAAAGCTTTATTTTGGTGTGAATATCCTTTCCGGTCGTACCGAGTTTGATAGATGGATAATTCAGTTTTGTCGCTTGTCCATTTGAATCAGCAGCTCCGTTTCCTCCACATCCAGACAAGGGCCAAAAACATAAGCCAGCCAAAGCTACTGCAATCAATTTGCGTGCATTCTTCATTGAAATCTCCTCGTTGAAATCCATTGATCTTCATTTATGCAACATATTGAGCGGTTCCGATAAAGCACATTCATTGGCATTATTGGAAATAGTTCAGCATCGATTCATTCCTGAATCACATGAATGGATTCGATACTTGACAAAATAGCAACCTATGCACGTTTTGTCAACCGGTTAAGTTTATTCCTTTAAACCGATTAATATTTTGGATATTATGTGCTCGCAAATTATATAGAGCATCGTGCCGAGCTATGAATGCCAGTCGTCGAAAGAGCAAATCTATTCTAATATCGAGCATTCAAAAGCAAGCAGCATGATGGCGTGCCATTCTTTTTTGCATTAATGAATCGGTTCAGCTACTATGAGATTGATAACTACAAACAGTAATGCTGCATGCCATTTGACTTGACATGAACACGACGAATACTATTTATTGTCGCCGAATGGTGTCGCGATGAGAGGTGTCGTCATTGAGTGACAGCTATGCGAAGCCAAACGAGACGAAAACACGTCGACTCATAAAGCCAGCGAACAAGGCTTTTACGTACATGGGCAGGATGGACTGGAACACCGATCAATGCCCATTATGGGTCTTTCCCTATACTCAGGTGAGATTTAGATTCACCGGAAATTACCTGGGTGTCCGGCTAATAAACGCACGCCAATATGGAACCAGCTGTCTAGGTGCATTTATAGACGGATTTGAATATCGAATAGACCTCGTTCACTGCTCTTCACGAAGGAACACGCCGGCGAAGAATCAGGAATTTGTGTGGCCTGATTCAGCAGTATCTCCATATTCGGTAGAAGTGACTATAGCTGACAATCTGCCTGACATCGAGCATGAAGCAATAATATTCAAACGTCAGGATGGGCAGCATTATCTCAAGTTAACCGGCATAATGCTTGAAGAATCTGCCAAACTGTATCCCGATAGAGAACAGCCATCACAACGACGAATGGAGGTCTTCGGAGACTCCATTTCCTGTGGAGAGCGCAATGAAGCCAGCTTGTATGCAAGCTGTGAGGATCCAGCGGCAGACCTTAGTTCATATAGTAATTCTTGGTACTCCTTTGCAGCTATTGCAGCAAGATCGCTGGGGGCGCAACTCCATGACGTTTCACAGGGCGGGGCCGCTCTGCTTGACGGTCTTGGCTGGTTCCAGGAACCACGGCCCATAGGTATGGAGAGTATTTGGAATAAAATCGAATACAATTCGTCTATAGGTCCCTGCAAAACCTGGGATTTTTCACAATACCAACCGCAAGTGGTTATTGTTGCCCTCGGACAGAATGATGCGCATCCAAGGGATTTCATGGCTCACGACTACTCAGGTTCGCAGGCTGAGCATTGGCGACTGAGCTATGCAAAGTTTCTTCAGACTCTCATGGAGACTTATCCTCAAGCACAAATCATAACCGCTACTTCCGTTCTGGCCCACGATGAACATTGGGACCGGGCCATTGAGGATGTGTGCCGAGAGTTGGGCCGGTCTTGTATTCACCATCTTGTATATCGCCGCAATGGCATTGCCACGAGAGGCCATCCACGTATAAGCGAACAGCAGGAAATGGCTGATGAAGTTGTTGCTTTCATTCGTGCGCTAGGTAGCGAGATTTGGTGACAGGAAAGGTTCTGATGACAGACGAGGATTACCAATATGCAAGTGGTTTGCAGAAAAGAAAAAAGACTGTTACCGACTTTGACCATCATAAATTACAGCTAGCTGCCATCTTCGCTGATGGTGCAGTCCTGCAAAGTTCCAAACCAATCCCTATCTTTGGCTGGTCTCAACCGGAAGGTATAGTCCACATTGAATTAACCCCGACTAATGCTCATCGAGTGACCGGACCGATCAGCACAACTTGTAAGGTTGACGACAGTGGAAAATGGCTTGGCGTTCTTCCGCCATGCCAACCTGGGGGGCCATACAGCCTTTCTGTTCGCACTAAAAATGAATGCGTTAATCTGCAAAATCTGATGATTGGTGAAGTATGGATGTGTTCAGGTCAAAGCAATATGGCATTGGACTTAGTGGACAGCGCCGATGGCGCAACTGTTGTGGCTGGAAGCCAAGACCCATTGATGAGGTTTTACCAGGTTCCTCAGACTGGTCGTATAGACAAGCAAGCAGAAGCTCATGCACGCTGGAATTGCTGCGATCCGAAGACAAGCGGACAAATGTCGGCAGTGGCCTACTACTTTGCCCATAAGCTTCGCAAGAATCTCTCTCCAAAGACCGCAGTGGGAATCATCGATTGCTATATAGGCGGTACATCAATAGCTGTCTGGCTTGATCAAGAAACATTGCAATCTTGTCCGGAAGGACAGGGTTATCTGGATCGTTTCAGTAAGACAGTATCGGGTCACACTGATGAAGAGCTGGAAGCCCAAGCAGAATCATGGCAATCAAGCTTTGATTCGTGGAACAACAGGGTATCGAAACTGCGGCAAGCATATCCCGAGATATCTGACGAAGAAATTAACTCAGCATGCGGCCAATGCCCGTGGCCGCCTCCGATTACCCGGCACTCTAAATATCGTCCAACGGGTGCTTTCGCCTCTATGCTCGAACGGATAGCGCCCTATGCTATAGCAGGTATTCTATGGTATCAAGGAGAAGAAGATGGTCCGTTTAGCTCAACTTACCAAACTTTGCTTGGATTGCTTATAGACCGGTGGAGGTCGTTATGGCGGCTACCGGATAATATGCTAAACGCCTCTGATGGTGTTGCGCAGACAAAGCTGCCTTTTTTTGTCGTTCAATTGCCTCAGTGGTCTCCCTCACAAGGTGAAAACGACATGGTAACCGACTCCGATTGGCCTCGTATCAGAAAAGCACAGTGGGCAACGAGTCAGACAAGGAGTGATGTGTACATAATTTGTCTGATTGATTGCGGAGAAGAACATAACTTGCATCCGAAGGACAAGCGCACCCCAGGTGAGCGTTCGGCGGTTCATGTGCTTCATAGGGTGTACGGTCAACATGCACTGCCGATCAATGGACCAAGTCCACTCACGCCAAGTCAAATCGACCCAGTCCATCTTTCACTGCCCATGGTTTATGCTGCTGGCATGCACTTCAGCGCGAAGATGCCAGGTTTGCCGCATGCAGAGATTGCTCATACCACTGATTTTAGTGAAGCAGGGAAATCTGGTTTTGAAGTAGCAGGGCGAGATGGCCACTTTTATCCAGTAGCGGCCAAGATTATGCTATCTTCAAGAAAGATTTCTTGCCATCCATTGGAACATCTACATCAAGCGGTTGGCAGACAAGACGATTGCAGAATCATTATATTGTCACTGAACAATGTCAGAAATCCGCGTTGGATTCGTTACGCCTGGCACGGATGGGGGCCGGCACCACTGATGAATGATGCCGGCCTTCCTGCTCCACCTTTTTTCAAGGCAATATCGAGAGATGATAAATAGACAAGGGCGACTTCAGTAAAAGGAATTTTGCTACCGATTAGAGTCTGACAGTCCCTCCGGCATCCACCTGCCGGAAAAGGTGACGGACGTTGTGCCAGATGCGCCTGGTGACGCCAGAATGGTTCATGGAGTAAAGGTGGATGCCGTCCACCCCGTGGGCCACCAGGTCGGCGATCTGCTGTGAGGCGTAGATGATGCCCGCCTCGCGCAGGCTGGCCCGGTCGTCGCCCCAACGTCCCAGGATGGACTCAACGGCCGCGGGGATCCGCGCCTTGCAGACCTCGCTCATGTGCCGAACCTGGCCCTCGTTGGTGATGGGCATGATGCCGGCCTCAATGGGCACCTGGATGCCAGCAGCCCTTGCCCGGTCCAGGAAGTCCAGAAAATCAGCGTTGTCGTAGAAGAGTTGCGAAACCAGATGGTCCACTCCTGCATCCACTTTGATTCGCAGATGCTCCATGTCCTCCTCGGGCGAGGCGGCCTCCGGGTGGGTCTCCGGATAACAAGCTCCGTAAATCGACAGGTTGGGCCGACGGGAGCGGATGTAGGCGGCAAGGTCGCTGGCATGGTCGAATACTCCGGCGGGCTCACGGCCCTCCACGCTGTCGCCGCGTAGGGCCAGCACCGCTGCCACCCCTGCGTCATCAAACATGTCCAGTGCCTGGTCGATCACCTCGCGGTCCGCATACTGGGCGGTCAAATGCGCCACGGCAGGGATGCCGTACTCGGTATGGATGGTCTTGGCTATGCGGGCCGTGGCCGTGCGGTCCGAACGCCGGCCGGTCCCGTAGGTCACCGAGATGAAGTCAGGCATCAACCCTTCCAGTCCATCCAAGGTGTCATAGATGGTGCCCACCGGGGCATCGCGCTTGGGGGGAAAGACCTCCAGGGAAAAGATAGGCTCATGCATGATCCGACTCCTGACTGGACGATAGCTCCGCGCGCACCTGATGGGCGGCGGCCACCATGTGCTCCAGGCTGGGCCAGGTCTCCTTATCGCCTCGGGTCTTGAGTCCGCAGTCGGGATTGATCCATACCTTGGCCGCATCGAGCTTCTTCAGTATGGCGTGGATCCGGTCCACGATCTCCTCGGTGGAGGGGATGCGCGGCGAGTGGATGTCGTAGACTCCAGGGCCTGCCTCGGTCTCGAACTTGGCCTCCTGAATGGCATCAAGAACGGTCAGATCGGAGCGGGAGGCTTCGAAGGAGATCACATCGGCGTCCATGGCATCAATGTCCTTGATGATGTCGTTGAACTCCGAGTAGCACATGTGGGTGTGAATTTGGGTAGTGGGTTTAACCCCGGAATGAACCAGACGGAAGGCGGGAATGGCCCAGTCCAGGTATCGGCTGTGCCAGTAGGAGCGCCGCAGCGGCAGCTTCTCGCGCAGGGCGGCCTCGTCGATCTGGATGATGCGGATGCCAGCGGCCTCCAGGTCCAGGACCTCATCACGGATGGCCAGGGCCAGCTGGCGGGTCTGCTGCTTGTGATCGATGTCCTCGCGGGGCCAGGACCAGTTGAGAATGGTCACCGGACCGGTCAGCATCCCCTTGACCACATGGTTGGTACGGGACTGGGCGTATGAGGACCAGCGCACGGTGATGGGCCGGGCGCGGGAGATGTCCCCCCAGACGATCGGAGGCTTGACGCAGCGGGTGCCATAGGACTGGACCCAGGCATTCCGGGTGAACAGGTAGCCCTTGAGGTTCTGGCCGAAGTATTCGACCATGTCGTTGCGCTCGAACTCGCCATGGACCAGAACGTCCAGGCCAATCTGCTCCTGGTGGTCGATGACCTGGTCGATTTTGCGGGCGATGAAGCTGTCGTAGTCCTCCTGGCTGATCTCCTTCTTGCGCAGGCGGGCCCGCCCGGCGCGGACCTCGGCAGTCTGGGGGAAGGAACCGATGGTGGTGGTTGGCAGCAGGGGCAGATCCAGCTCCTGGGCCTGGATCCTCTGGCGCTCGGGCCGGGCCGGGGTGCGTACAAAGTCCTCGTCCTTAAGGCCGGCCAGGCGTTGCTGCACCTGGGTGTCGGGCTGTACGCGGCTGCCGTCGAAGAGCTGCTGGTTATCGGCAAGAGCCTTGCTGGAGCGACGCTGGTCCTCGTCGGCATCAGCCAACTGAGCCAGGTCATGCAGCTCGCCCAGCTTCTCCAGGGCGAAAGCGAAGTGAGGCCGCACGGTGTCGGCATCCAGCCCATCCTCGTCGGCCACGGTGTAGGGCACATGCAGGAGGGAGCATGCGGTGGACACCACCACGTTCGAGGTCACCTGGTGCAGGGCATCCAGCAGGCCAAGGCTGACTGCGTAGTCGTTGCGCCAGATGTTGCGACCGTTGACCAGGCCAGCGAAGATGGTGGTTCCATCCGGCACGCCGTGCTCCTTCAGGGCCGCCAGGTTCTCATCCCTGCCCTCGACCAGATCCAGGCCGATGCCATCGAAGCCCAGGTCAGCCAGCTGGTCGTAACAGTCGCCCACATGGCCGAAGTAGGTGTTGAGGAGGATACGGACCTTGCCTTTGTCGCTCTCACGGGCTTTGAGAATGGGCTGGTAGAGGGTTTCGAAGAGATCCCGGTCGCCCTGTTCCTTGTCCAGGACCAGGTAGGGTTCGTCCAGCTGCACCCAGTCGGCCTTAAGGCCGATGAACCGCTCTAGTATGGTCGCGTAGGCCTTGGCCAGGTCCTGGACCAGTGCCGGGTCGGGATCCAGCAGCTCGCCCTGGGGACCGCGTGCCAGCTTGAGGAAGGTGTATGGGCCTATCAGCACCGGCTTGGCGGCGATGCCTTGCTCGCGCGCCTCCTGGAACTCTTTGAAGGGTTTGTCGCCTTCAAGAACGATTTTGGTGTCCTGGTCGATTTCGGGAACCAGGTAGTGGTAATTGGTGGTGAACCACTTCTTCATAGGCAGGGCGGTCACGTCACCCTGCTCCCCCTGGTAGCCGCGGCCCATGGCGAAGAGGGTGTCCTCGGGGCCCAGGCCCAGCTTCCGATAGCGCTTAGGCACGACGCCCAAGAGGATAGAAGTGTCCAAGACCTGGTCATAGTAGCTGAAATCATTGACGGGAATCTGGTCGACGCCGGCCTCCTGCTGAAGCTGCCAATGCCTGGCACGCAGGTCCGCGGCCGTGCGCCGGACCTCGTCCAGATTCCGTTCGCCCTTCCAGTAGCCTTCGATGGCCCTCTTGAGTTCACGATGCGCACCGATGCGCGGGAACCCGGACACGGATGTAATCGCTGCCATGAAACCTCCCAGTTTCGTCCTGATGTCTTCGGTCAGCCTATCAGCGGCGGAGGGCGGCGGGTAATTGGTGCAAATAAGGTGTCGCCATAACTTGAATCGATAACGACAGGACTACGGGCAGGGGACTGTTGGTCACTAAGACTGCCTCTGAAGGGTTGCCTATAGCTGGTTCCGCCAGTCAGTCCTCCAGGTCCTGGGGGCCGAGAATGCCAAGCAAACAGGCCTGATGGGTTCCCCAGTCGGTCAAGGGCCGCTCAGAGCCCAGAAGAACCATGGTGGCCGGCGGCAGTCCAAGATTGAGCAGGTCCAAAAGATCGGGATCGGAGTTGTCCTCGGCCAGCCACTGTGAGCAGATAGACATGGTGGGCTCGTGCCCTAGGATCAGGACCCGGCGGTCACGGTCCTCGGTCTGCGCCAGCTCGTCGAAGACTGCCTGCATGCCCGATTCGTAGAGGGATTCCCGGTAATCGACACGGGGTCCGTCGCCCAGAGGTTTGAGCATGCCGTCCAGGGTCTGACGGGCTCGGGGCGCACCCGAGCAGATGATGCGGTCGGGAACCAGACCCAAAGCAGTCAATCCACGGCCCATGATCCGGGCCTGTTTCTGGCCACGGTCGGTCAGCTGACGGCTGCGATCGCCCTGTGACCCCTGGCGATCGGTCTTGGCGTGACGCATGAGCATAAGAGTTCGGCTACACCTGCGCA
This sequence comes from Bifidobacterium polysaccharolyticum, assembly GCF_016101585.1. Classification (GTDB taxonomy): domain Bacteria; phylum Actinomycetota; class Actinomycetes; order Actinomycetales; family Bifidobacteriaceae; genus Bombiscardovia; species Bombiscardovia polysaccharolytica. The sequence continues at coordinate 216,735 of NZ_JACFQG010000001.1, read as the reverse complement.
GATCCTCGGCCTTCAGACCTTTTCGTAAACCCATGCATGCTTCCTTTCCCGAAGTTCATATCAGGCATCTTTTCCATTATGGCAGAGCTGACTGAAGGTGCGGGTCATGGGCGATCAGCCTTCCTGACCCTGGCCTCCCTGCAAGGTGCGCACCTGATGGTCCAGGTCGCGCAACACCTTGCGCAGCTTACGATCGGAGACCCGGCGCAGCTCCAGATCCTCAAGATCCTCCACGTCCTGCATCTCACGCTCCTGACTGAATTTACTGCTCGTGTCAGGCCGCCGGCTCTGATCTACATCGGTTTGGTAGTCCTTGGTGGCCCGGACATGCTTGCGAAGAGCCTGTTGGCCCGGAGCCATGGCTCTGCTAATCAAGAGGAAGCCGGTGTGTCCGATCATCTCATGCTCCGGCCGGACCGCCAGACCGTCGGCCTTCCAAGAGCGCTCCAGGCTCTCCATGATTTCTGGCTCGGTCCACCGTCCGTCTGCACGCAGAGCCTCGGCCAATCGGCTGAGCTGTGTGGTGGTGGTAACGTAGGCGGTCAGCACGCCTCCGGCTGCCATGACACGATAGGCCTGTTCCAGACGGTTCCATGGGTCCAGCATGTCCAGAACGATACGGTCGAATCCGTCCTCCGGCAGGTCGGCAGCAATGGCATCAAAGTCGCCGGTACGCAGATCCCACTGGGCTGGGCGCTGCCCAAAGAAGACGGTGGCGTTGCCCATTGCCACCCGGGCGAACTCCTCCCGCCGTTCAATGCTGGTCAGCTTCCCCTCTGTGCCAATGGCATCCAGAAGACCCAGGCTCATGGCCCCTGAGCCGGCTCCCGACTCCAGGACCCTCATGCCGGGACGGATGTCGCCCAGAAGGATGACTCGGGCCACATCCTTGGGGTACATGATCTGAGCGCCCCGAGGCATGGAGAGAATGTAGTCCTCAAGCCGTGGACGCATAACGGTGAAAGCCCATCCCCCGATGCCTCGTGAGGACTTCCAGGGCTTGGCCCTGTCAGGCACTTCCGTTTCAGTGCTGGCATCCTGTTTGTGGCGCATCTGCCGCCACTTGTCGGCTGAGATGGTCACTACCACGGATCCCTCCGGCAGGCCAATCATGGCCTCGTGCGGCAGGAGGCCATGGTCGGTCTGGGTCAAACCGCCAGGTTCCAGCATGACCGTCAGCTTGCGGCCACGCCGGTCGGTCAGCTGGACCCGCTCACCTACGCTCAGCGGACCGCGTCTAAGGCTCATGCCTCCTCAGCCCTCCTCGCCCTTGGTGAACTGAGAGTTGTAGAGGGATGCATAGGCGCCGCCGCGCTCCAGCAGCTGGTCATGGGTGCCCTGCTCAACCACCGAGCCGTGGTTGACGACCAGAATCAGATCGGCGTCGCGGATGGTGGACAGCCGGTGCGCTATGACGAAGGAGGTCCTGCCCTTGCGCAGAGTGTTCATAGCCTGCTGGACCAGCAGCTCGGTCCTGGTGTCCACCGAGGATGTAGCCTCGTCCAGGATCAGGATGTCGGGATCAGACAGGAAGGCCCGGCAGATGGTCATCAGCTGGCGTTCGCCCTGGCTGAGCTCGCTGCTGTCCTCGTTAAGAACGGTGTCGTAGCCCTGGGGCAGCTTGCGGATGAACTCATCCACGTGGGTGGCCTTGGCACCGTCGATCATGGTCTGCTCTGAGATGGTCTGCCCCTCGTCCAGCCCGTAGAGCAGGTTGTCACGAACTGTTCCGTCAAAGAGCCATGTGTCCTGCAGGACCATGCCAAAGTGGCTGCGCAGGTCGTGACGGGTCACCCTGGAGGTGTCCACGCCGTCGATGGTGATGCGCCCGCCCTGGATCTCGTAGAAGCGCATGAGCAGGTTGACCAGGGTCGTCTTGCCCGCCCCGGTGGGCCCGACGATGGCTATGGTCTGTCCAGGTTTGGCCTCGATGGACAGATCCTTGATCAGCGGCTCGGCCGGATCGTAGGAGAAGCGGACATGATCGAAGCGGACATGGCCCTCGACCTTGCCTCCGGTCTCCTGGCCCAGATGGTCGGGATGCTCGATGTCCGGCACCTCCTCGGCCTCGTCCAGAAAGTCGAAGACCCTGCGGCAGGAGGCCAGGGAGGACTGGAGCATGGTGCCCATGGAGGCCAGCTGACCGATAGGTTGTGAGGCCTGACGGGTGTACTGGGTGAAGGCCTGCAGACCGCCTAGACTCATGCTGCCGTTGAGCACATGCACGCCGCCGATGATGACTACTATCACGAAGCTCAGGTTGCCGAAGAAGGTAGACATGGGCGTGACCAGAGCCGAGAAGAAGGAGGCCTTGAAGCTGGCCTGGTAGAGCTCCTGGTTGCGCTCCTCGAACTCCTCTTCAGCCTTGCGCTGGTGGCCAAAGGCCCGGACCACCATGTGGCCGGAGAACATCTCCTCCACGTGGCTGTTGACCTGGCCGGTGCGAATCCACTGCCGGGTGAACTGTGGCTGGGTCTTCTTAAGGATGACGCCGGCGCACAGGGCCATGACCGGGATGATGATGAATGCTATCAAGGTCAGTAGGGGCGAGATGGTCAGCATCATGATGAAGGCACCAATGATGGAGAAGACCGAGAAGATCAGCTCGCCCAGGATCTGCTGCAGGGTGCCCGAGATGTTGTCGATGTCGTTGGTGGTCCGGCTCATGACCTCGCCGCGCGGGGTCCGATCGAAGTACTGCAGGGGCAGCCGGTCCAGCTTGTCCTCAATCTGTCTGCGCATGGTATAGACCGCGTCTGAGACCAGCCGGGTCATCAGGAAGTTCTGCACCAGCCTGACCAGGATGGAGACCAGGTAGATGCCGATGACGAACATGAGGATGGTGCCGAAGCGCCCCCAATCGATCCCCACGCCCACCTGGACGTTCATGGAGTCGATCATCCGGGCGAACTTGTCCTGACCACGAGACTGCAGATAGGTGACCACAGCCTGCTTAGGACTGCCGGGCTTGGCGCCCATCTTGACCAGCATGGACCCCAATAGCCCCTCGAAGAGGACGTTGGTGGCCTCGCCCATTACCTTGGGACCGATGACAATCATGGCCACGGCGGTCATGCCGGCGAGGACCATGACGATGACCCTCCAGGGGCTGGCCAACAGATAATGGACCAGCCGGCCCACAGTGTGACGGCGGCCGCCCACGGCCTGTGAGCCTGTATTTACGCTCAAGTTCTTAGCCATCTACTCGGCCCTCCCCTCGTCAATGCTGAGCTCTTCCACGTCGGGACCCTGACCGCCCTGGGATTGGACGATCTCCTGGTAGGTTGGGCAGTCCTCCATGAGCTGGTCATGGGTCCCCCGGCCGACGATACGGCCACGGTCCAGGACCAGAATCTGGTCGGCCTCGCGGATGGAGGCCGCCCGCTGGGCCACGACGATCTGGGTGGCCTCTCGGGTGACCGGCACCAGGGCCTCGTGCAGGGCCCGGTCGGTGGTCATGTCCAGTGCGGAGAAGGAGTCATCGAAGGTGTAGATGCGGGGATTGCGCAGGATGGCCCTGGCCATGCAAAGCCGCTGCTTCTGCCCGCCAGAGAAGTTGGTACCACCCTCGGCCACGCGGGCATCCAGGCCCTCGGGGATCTCACGCACAAAGTCCTCGGCCTGGGCGATGCGCAAGGCTTCCCAAATGCGGTCGTCGTCGGCGTCGGGGTCCCCATAGTGCATGTTGTCGCGGATGGTTCCGGTGAAGAGGGTGGCCTTTTGCGGGACTGGCCCGAATATCAGAGCCAGCTGGTCGGGGTCGTACTCACGCACGTCGTGCCCGTCCACCAGGACCTGGCCGTCGGTGACATCGAACATGCGGTTGGAAAGTCTGATGATGGTGGACTTGCCGGATCCCGTGGCCCCGATAATTGCCGTGGTTGTCCCCGGCCGTGCGGTGAAGGAGATGTCCGAAAGGACCGGGTCCTGAGCGCCCGGGTAGCTGAAGTCCACGTGCTTGAACTCCAGCAGACCCTGGGGGTGCTCGATGCGGTAGGGATGCTCGGGTGCTGCGATCTCGCTGGTGGCCTCCAGGACCTCGTTGATCCTTCGGGCGGCCACAGCGGCCCTTGGCAGCATGACTGACATCATGGCGGCCATCATCAGGCCTGACAGAATGATCATCAGGTACTGGATGAAGGCCTGCAGGGCGCCGATCTGCATAGCCCCGGAGTCGATGCGGCGGCCGCCGAACCACATGATGGCCACATTGGACATATTCAGCAGGAACCACATGAGCGGCACCATCATGCTCATCAGCCGGCCGGTGGAGATCAGAACACCATAGACGTCGCGGTTTGCTTTGTCGAAACGTGCTGCCTCGGTCTTCTCACGAACGAAGGCGCGGATGACCCGCACGCCTGAGATCTGCTCACGGACCAGACGGTTGACGGAGTCCAGCATGTTCTGCAAGCGGGTGAACAGGGGTCCCATCCTGCCCATGAGTACCAGGGCCACCAAGAGGATAAGGGGAACGATGACCGCCAACGACCAGGTCAGGGGGCCGTCTTGGCGCAAGGCCAAAACCAGACCGCCGATCAGCATGACCGGGGCCTGCAGGATGATCATCAGTGTCTGCATGGTGGTCATCTGCATCTGTTGAACATCATTGGTTGTGCGGGTGATCAGGGATCCTGCCGAGAAGCGCTCGATCTCGTTGAGGCTGAAGCCCTCCACCGAGGCGAACAGGTCCCTGCGCAGCTCGTAGCCCATCCTCATGGACAGACGTGTGGCGCAGTAGACGGCGACCACATTGGCAACGATCTGGATGGCGGTGATCCCCATCATCTCCCAGCCGATCCTGTAGATGGCATCCTGGTCGCCTACGGCCACGCCCTTGTCGATGATGTCCGCCTGCAGGTTGGGCAGGTAGAGGTTCAAGGCCGTCTGCGCCACCTGGAAGAGCACCAGAACGGCCACCTGGAGCCAGTAAGGCCGCAGGTAGCGGGTCCATATCTTGATCACGTCAACATCCTTCACGCATACAGGTCTGCCGCGGTCCCTGGGCAGACAAACCACCACAGTCTATACCCGCGCCTCGGTGAACGAATTTGCTATTCCTTGAGCTGATACGGGCATGTCAGAACTTCGGCGGCAAGTGGTCTTCAGACGGCGAAGGCACCCCAACGTCCGTCGCGGTGGACCACGGTCAGATCCAGACCGAAGAGCTCGCTCAGGCGTGGACCGGTCAGTCCACCCTCCAGGGGCCCCTGGTAGACGATGGTGCCAGGATCCGGATCGCCTGTGTCTGCAGTGTCCACAGGACGTCGTCCCATCATGGCTATCCGATCGAAGCCCAGAGGAATCTCCTCAAGCCGGTGGGTGACCAGGATGACCGTCCTGTCCCTGTCCTCCCTGCCTATGTCGCTCAAGGCCCTGAGCACCAGCTCACGGCCACCCAGGTCCAGTCCTGTGGTCGGCTCGTCCAGAATGAGCAGGTCGGGATTGGCCATCAGCGCCCGGCATATCAGCACCCGGCCGCGCTCACCCTCGGAGAGCCGGTACATGCGCTTGCCCTTGAGGTAGGCGATGCCGAACCGATCCATCAAGGCCAGGGTGGCCTCCTCCTGCTCGGCCGTGAAGGTCTCCCTCCAGCGGCCGGTAGTGTCGCTGAAGGCGGTCAGCACCACGTCGTAGGGATCCTCCTGGGGGCTGATGGTCTTAGCCAGGCCAGCCGAGGCCAGACCAATCCGATGCCGGTAGGAGAAGACGTTCACCTTGCCCAGCCGGTTGCCCAGGATCTCTACGCTGCCGGTGCTGGGGAAGCCTCTGGTGCTCATCATGGCCACCAGGGTGGATTTGCCCACACCGTTGGGTCCGAAGAGTACCCACTTCTGCCCGCGGTCCACCTCAAGATTGACATCGTCAAGAATGACCCGGCCCTGACGGCGGAATCCCACATGCTGCATGAGCACAGCCTGCTTTTCTGCCACGCTTTCGGTCATGGTCACAGGGCCGTTCCGTAGGAGTCCAGTCGGGGATTGTCCCGGTTGCCGCCGACCAGGAAGAGCCCCAGTACGCCCAGGCAGAAGACCACCGCGATGGCGATGGTGGCCCAGATTGGAACGTGGGGCAACCACATGCAGACCAGGAAGGCCAGGCCGGAGCAAATGATCAGGGCCCAGACCAGGATTCGCAGCCACTCACGCACACCACTAGGAGCCTTCAACAGACGGGGGTTGCGATTGTTGGGGTCCACGGAGTCCTTCTGCACCAGGTCATCGGTGTGCCCGGTGGGCTTCCACTCGGCGCCCTGGCCAGCCTCCAGCCGACGGGAACGCTCCTGCAAGGCCCGTTCGTCCATCACTCCGGCCCTGCCCTTGGCCGCCATCCTCCGGTCGTCGCTGCCGCTACGGCGGCTCCGCTTGGCCTGCGCCCTACGTTCAGCGCGGTTGGTCATATCCCACTGCCTCCATCCCTTCGATCGGCACCATACCTTTTCATATTAGCGTGGGTACCGGTCGGCCGCAGGCAGAGTCATGGCGCGCTCATCGGCTCGAATGGGAGCAGGCAGTTCGGTGGCGCCGGTCAGATACCGGTCCACTGCCGCCGCGCAGGAACGACCCTCGGCCAGCGCCCAGACCACCAGGGACTGGCCGCGTCCGGCATCACCGCACACGAAGATCCCGTCACGGTCGGTGGCATAGTCGGCATCACGGGCCACGTTGCCGCGAGGGTCCAGTCCTACGCCGGTCTGTCCTGTTAGGGTGACCGTCTCCGGATGGGCAAAGCCAATGCTGATCAGCACCAGGTCTGCCGGCAGGACTCGCTCGGTGTCGGGATGGGGAATGATTCGGTCCTGGTCGTCACGACTGACATCCACCACGCGAACTCCGCACACTCGTCCCTCATCGTCCCTGTCGAAGCCGGTGGGGGCGCTGGTCTGGTCCAGGTTGATTCGGTCATCAGCCCCGGCACCCAGGTATTCCAGGCTGTCCACCGCGTATTCGTAGTGGCCGCCCTCCTCCATGGAGGAGGTGGGATTGTAAAGCCTGGCGTAAGTTGGCCAGGGCCGGTTATCAGGCCTGGATGTGGGTTCCCGAGGCCGGATCTGCAGGACGGTAACCGACTTGGCGCCCTCTCGAAGAGCCGTGCCCAAGCAGTCCGACCCGGTGTCGCCGCCGCCGATGATGATGACGTTCTTGTCGGATGCATCGATGTCGTTGATGGGCTCGCGGCCCATGAGTTTACGGGTGGGGTCAGGCAGAAAGTCCATGGCGTAGTGGATACCCTTCAGCTCCCGTCCGGGCAGGTCCACACGCCTGGGTTCAGTTGAACCGATGGCCACCACCAGGGCATCGTATCGGGCACGCAGCTGGTCCCAACCCAGTTCTCGGCCGATTTCGATGCCAGTGCGGAATCGGGTCCCCTCAGCCTCCATCTGCTCCAACCGGCGATCCAGCAGGGACTTCTCCAGCTTGAAGGCGGGAATGCCGTAACGCAAGAGGCCGCCTATGGCATCGGCGCGCTCATAGACAACTACCGTGTGTCCGGCCCTGGTCAACTGCTGGGCGCAGGCCAACCCTGCTGGACCCGACCCGACCACAGCCACAGTCATGTCGGTCAACCGCTGCGGAGGCCGGGGCTTGACCAGGCCTAGGGACCAGGCCTGGTCAATGATGGTCTGCTCGTCAAGCTTGATGGTGGTGGCCGGTTGGTGAATCGAGAGCACGCAGGAGGACTCGCAGGGAGCAGGGCAGATTCGTCCGGTGAACTCCGGGAAGTTGTTGGTTAGGCTCAGCCGCTCGTAGGCCTCCTCCCAGCGGCCCCGGGACAGCAGGTCGTTGAACTCGGGGATCAGGTTGCCCAGAGGGCAGCCGGTCATGCAGAAGGGGGTGCCGCAGTCCATGCAGCGGGCGGCCTGCTCGGCGGTCCAGGGCCCGGGGCCGGTGGACTGGTGCACATCCCGCCAGTCCTTCAGACGTTCAGCGACCGGGCGCTCGGCCAGCTCGTGCCGGGTACGTACCTTGAGAAATCCCTTGGGGTCGACCATATTAGTGCGCTCCTTCCATGACCTGGGCGTAGGTGGCATCCCAGACGCCGGGCTCGTTGAAGTCCACCTGCTCACGTTCGGCCTCTTCCATGGCCTGCTTCATGGCCAAATAACGACGGGGTACCAGATGGGTGAACCGGGCCAGCGCGTTTGGCCAGTCCGCGAGCAGGGTGGCTGCAGCCTTTGAGCCAGTCAGCCGGACATGCTCCGCTATCAGTTCCTTGAGCATGGCTGCCTGGTCCTGGTCGGGCTCCAGGGCCAGCAGGGAGCCGTCATTCCAGGCTTCAGGATTGAGACGGGAGGTATCCATATCCAGCAGGTAGACATCCCCTCCCGAGAAGCCAGCGCCGAAGTTGCGTCCAGTGGAACCCAGAACCACCACCAGGCCACCGGTCATGTACTCGCAACCGTGGTCGCCCAGACCCTCGACCACGAAGCGGCCGCCACCGTTGCGCACGGCAAAGCGCTCCCCGGCCCGTCCAGCCACGAACATATCGCCTGAGGTGGCACCGAATCCTGCCACGTTGCCGCAGATGACGGTCTCGTGAGGATCGAAGCGAACTCCCTGGGCAGCGTGGAGGACCAGACGGCCGCCGGACAGGCCCTTGCCTGCATAGTCGTTGGCCTCACCGATCACCCGAATGGTCTCGCCTCTAGGAATGAAGGCACCCAGGGACTGTCCGGCAGAACCTGTCAGCGTGATGTCCACGGTGTTCGGGGGCAGGCCGGCCGCACCGTATTTGCGGGTGATTCTGTAGCCCAGCATGGTACCTACGCTCCGGTTGACGTTGCGCACGGTTCCCCTGATGGCCACCGGCCGACCCTCGTCCAAGGCGTCGATGGCCTGATTGATCAGATCCACATCCAGTGACTTGTCCAGCTCGTGGTCCTGGGCCTGAGTGTGGTGCAGCACAGTGCCCGGAGTGGGGCCCGGCTTGCGCAGAATGGCATTTAGGTCGATGCCCTGGCTCTTCCAGGTCTGCACAGAGGGGTCCCGGCGCAGGCACTCCACGTGACCGACTGCCTCCTCCAGGCTGGCGAAGCCCAAGGAGGCCAGAATTTCCCGCACCTGGCGAGCCATGAACATGAAGAAGTTGATCAGATCCTCGGGCCGACCGGTGAAGCGGGAGCGCAGCTCCGGATCCTGGGTGGCTATGCCCTGGGGGCAGGTGTTCTTATGGCAGGCCCGCATCATGACGCAGCCCTCCACCTGGAGCGCCGTGGTGGCGAAACCGAACTCCTCGGCACCCAGCAGAGCGGCTATGACAACGTCGCGGCCGGTTTTGAGCTCCCCGTCGCACTGGACCACAATCCGCGAGCGCAGGTCGTTCATGACCAGGGTCTGCTGGGTCTCGGCCAGGCCCAGCTCCCAGGGGGTGCCCGCGTGCTTGATGGCATTGAGGGGCGCCGCTCCCGTTCCACCGTCCTGGCCGGAGATGAGGACCACGTCGGCATGGCATTTGGCCACGCCTGCGGCCACGGTTCCCACCCCGTGCTCGGAGACCAGCTTGACGTGGATGCGAGCCCGCGGGTTGGCCATCTTCAGGTCATGGATGAGCTGTTTGAGATCCTCGATGGAATAGATGTCATGGTGGGGCGGAGGGGAGATGAGCTCGACCCCAGGTGTGGAGCGCCTGACCTGGGCGATCCAGGGGGGAACCTTGGCGCCGGGAAGGTGGCCACCCTCCCCCGGCTTGGCTCCCTGGGCCAACTTGATCTGCAGGTCGGTGGCCGAAACCAGATAGTCGCTGGTGACCCCGAATCGGGCCGAGGCCACCTGCTTGATGCGGCTGGTTCGGGCCGGGTCTGCGATTCGATCCGGGGACTCGCCACCTTCGCCCGAGTTGGACCTGGCCCCGAGCCGATTCATGGCCACTGCCATGGTCTCATGGGCTTCTTGGGAGATGGACCCGTAGCTCATGGCTCCAGTGGAGAAGCGGGTGACGATGGACTCGGCGGCCTCCACCTGGTCCAGCGGTATGGGCGCCCTGTCGGAGTGCAGCTCCATGAGGCCGCGCAGGGTCATGCCCTGCTTGACCGCCGCGTTCACATGGTCGGTGTAGGCCCTGAAGAGCCCGTAGTCCCCTCGTTTGGTGGACTGCTGAAGCAGGAAGATGGACTCTGGGTCGTTCAGGTGGTCCTCGCCGGTGCGGCGCCAGTGGTAGTTGCCGCCTGTTTCCAGATCATGCCCGGAGCCAGCGGTCCACTCAATGGGATAGGCCACCCGATGGCGCTGGGCCACCTCGGCAGCGATCTCATCCAGGCCTATGCCGCCCACCAGGGAGGTAGTGCCCGTGAACCAGCGGTCGATGACCTCCCGACTGAGTCCGACGGCCTCGAAGAGCTGGGAGCCGCGGTAGGACATGATGGTGCTCACGCCCATCTTGCTCATAATTTTGAGGACCCCGGTGCTCAAAGCCCGGACCAGGTTGTTGGAGGCCTTTTTGGCATCCACATGCAAGTCCCCGCTGTTGGCCAGATTCTCCACAGACTCCAGAGCCAGGTAGGGATTGACGCAGGCTGCGCCATAGGCAATCAGCAGGGCCACGTGGTGGACCTCGCGCACGTCGCCGGCCTCCACCGCCAGGGAGACCTGGGTACGCGTGTGCTGACGAAGCAGGTGGTGCTGTACGGCCCCGGTTAGCAGCAGGGAGGGTATGGGTCCCCAAATGTGGTTGGAGTCCCGGTCGGACAGGACAAGCACGTTGCAGCCCTCCTCGATGGCCTGATCCACCTCCTTTTCGATGGCTTCCAGACGCTCCTCAAGCGCCTTGCCGCCTCCGGCCACCTGGTAGAGGCCGCGGATCAGACGGGGGCGGAAGCGGCCTTCCAGGACCGGCGCCCGGTCCAGACGCTTGATCTGCGCCATCTGGACGGAGTTCACCACTGGCAGGTCGATGTGAATCTTCCAAGCGTGCTCGGGGGTGTCTTCCAAAAGATTGGGCTCGGGCCCGATGGCTGAAGCGATGCTGGTCACCAGCTCTTCGCGCTCCCAGTCCAGGGGCGGATTGGTGACCTGGGCAAACTTCTGGGTGAAGTAGTCGAAGAGCATACAGGACCGGCGTGAGAGCACGGCGATGGGCGCGTCATTGCCCATTGAGCCGATGGGCTCACTGCCGGTTTCGGCCATGGGCCCCAACAGCATGGTCAGGTCCTCCCGGGTGTAGCCGAAGGCCTGCTGCCGACGGTGGACCGAGATGCGCGAGTAATTGACATGCTCTCGCTCGGGCAGATCGTCCAGGCGGACGGTGCGCTCGGAAATCCACTTCCTGTAGGGGTGCAGACCGGCCAGCTGGCGCTTGATCTCGCCGTCGGGCACTATCCGGCCCTCTTTGGTGTCGGCCAGGAACATGCGCCCCGGCTCCAGCCTGCCCTTGGAGACGATGGACTCCTGGGGCGTGTCCTCTAGGACACCGGCCTCCGAGGCCAGGACCAGGTGGCCGTCATCGGTCAGCTGCCAGCGGCCAGGGCGCAGGCCATTGCGGTCCAGCTGGGCACCCACCAGGGTTCCGTCGGTGAATACGATGGCCGCCGGGCCGTCCCAGGGCTCGATCAGGGTGTCGTTGTACTCGTAGAAGGCCTTCAGATCCGGGTCCATGTCCGGATCCTGCTGCCAGGCCGGAGGCATCATCATGGAGACGGCGTGGGGCAAGGACCGACCCGCCAGGTGGAGCAGTTCCAGGGTCTCGTCGAAGGTGCCCGAGTCCGAGGCTCCCGGGGTGTTGACCGGCAGCAGCGGGGCCATATCGCCCAGCAACTCTGAGCTCAGCATTCCTTCCCGGGCTGACATCCAGTTGCGGTTGCCCTGAATGGTGTTGATCTCCCCGTTGTGGGCGATCATCCTGAAGGGCTGGGCCAAGGGCCAGGATGGGAAGGTATTGGTTGAGAAGCGGGAATGGACGATGGCCAGGCGGGCCTTCATGGCCGGATCACTCAGGTCCGGGAAGAATCCCTGTAGCTGCTTGGTGGTCAGCATGCCCTTGTAGGTGATGGTTCGGCAGGACAGGGAGGCAAAGTAGACACCCAGCTCGTGCTCGGCGCGCTTACGAACCCGGTAGCCCAGCCGCTCCAGATCCAGATCTCCACGGCCCTCAGGACCGGCGTCACACATGATGGGCATGAGGAAGCGGGGCATGGAGGCCAGAGCCTGCAGACCCAATCCGTCCGGATCGGTGGGTACTGACCGCCAGGCCAGGACGCGCAGCCCCTCCTGGCCGGCAATGGAGGCGATGGCCTCCTCCTGGCCGGCAGCCTGAGCCGGATCCCTGTCCAGGAAGGCCATGCCTGCCAGATAGTGGCCGGCTTCAGGCAGATCTCGGTAGACGCGGGTGCGCATGAACTCGTCAGGCATGGAGAGCATGATGCCGGCCCCATCGCCGGTGTTGGGCTCGGCTCCCACGGCCCCTCGGTGGTCCAGGTTGACCAGTACGCGGATGCCCTGCTCGACGATCAGTCTTTCGTCCCGTCGGTTGAGGGTGGCCACCATGCCGAAACCGCAGGCATCGTGTTCCGTATCAGGGTCATAGAGCCCTTGCGGGCCGTGAACGTGCAGATCGAGAGGGGCCGTGAATGACACTGCAATCACCTCATTCGTGGACGGGGGCGGGGCCGGCATGCTCCGCCTTTGAGGAGCCTTGTCAATGGTGAATCAACAGAATAATGCATCCTCAGGTGACATCCGTGTAACGTTCCGCAGTGACTAACGAATTCCTACCGCCTCCAGGACCTGATCGATGACCAGATCGTTGAGCAGGCGGCCCCGGCGGGTCACCTGGATTCTGTCACGCACGGGCAGCAGGAGCCCCTGGTCGACCAGATCCTTGAGGATCTGCGGGTCCGGTGGACGACCTGCCATCTTGGTCAGTCGATCCATTCCTAGGCCTTCTGGCAGACGCAAGGCCAACATGACTGTCTCCTCCAGGTCCTGCCTCCATCCCAGAAGCTCGGCATCCTGCCAGGGCACATGTCCTGCATCCATAGCGGTGGCCCAGTCCCTGGGGTGGGCAATGTCCCAGGAACGAATGGCACGGGCACGCCGTTCCCCCAGACCGGGCTCCGGCGAAAGCCACCAGCGTACCCCAGGATCGGCCTCTTGAGCTGCTGCTTTTCCAGTGGCCCTGAACCCGGGAGAAACGGAGGAGACGGGCTCCGGTTCCCGGGCTTCTTCCACCGGTGCCACGCCTGTACCCTCCCCTTCCAGAGCACGATAGTGGGAGTGGGCGCCAGGCCCGATGCCGGCCCAGTCCACGTTGTGCCAGTAGCCTAGGTTGTGACGGCTCTCCTGGCCGGGGCGGGCCCAGTTTGAGATCTCGTACCAGTAGAGGCCCGCCTTGGAGAGCATGTCGTCGGCCATCTCGTACTTGGCCGCCTCGTCATCGTCATCGGGCGCGGGCAGTTGACCCCGGCGCACAGCTCGGCCCATCTTGGTGGTCGGTTCCAGGGTCAGGGCATAGGCAGAGACATGGTCCACGCCCAGGTTCAGGGCCGCCTGCAGGCTGGTCCGCCAATCCTCGAGCCGCTCCCCTGGCGTGCCGTAGATCAGATCCACGCTGGCCCTAAGCCCCAAATCCTGGGCAGCGGCCACGTCATTGGTCACATTGGCCGGGGTATGGGTACGATCCAGGGTTGCCAGGACGCTGGGCACCGCTGACTGCATACCGAAAGAAACGCGATTGATGCCGCCCCGGAGTAACTGCTTCAGGTAGGTCCGATCCACAGTGTCGGGATTGGCCTCGGTGGTGATCTCGGCCCCGGAGGACAGGCCCCAGAGGTCGGCTACGGCCTCGACCATGCGCACTAGATCCTGGGCCGGCAGAATGGTCGGGGTACCTCCACCGAAGAAGATGGTGGACACGGGCGGCTCTATCAGCCCCCTAGAGGTCTGCCAGTCGCGGACCATGCGCATCTCCTGGATGGCCAGGTCGGCGTAGTGCTCTCGGCTGGCGCCCTCGCCCAGGTCCCGGGCTGTGTAGGTGTTGAAGTCGCAATAGCCGCAGCGGCGCATGCAGAAGGGCACATGGATGTAGACCTGGTAGGATCCCACCCCTTCAGCCCTCCTTCTTGGCGGCGGCCCGGATCTTGTCCTTGGTGTCCCGATCCTGGGTCTGGCCAGTGCTCAGGGCGGCGATGAAGGCCTCCTGGGGCACTTCGACATGTCCCAGCATCTTCATGCGCTTCTTGCCGGCCTTCTGCTTCTCCAGCAGCTTGCGTTTGCGGGTGATGTCGCCCCCGTAGCACTTGGCCAGCACGTCCTTGCGCAAGGCGCTGATGGTCTCCCGGGCGATGATCCGGGATCCTATGGCCGCCTGTATGGGGATCTCGAACTGCTGGCGGGGAATCAGCTTGCGCAGCTTCTTGGTCATCATCACCCCATAGGCGTAGGCCTTGTCCTTGTGGACGATGGCCGAGAAAGCGTCGATCTTCTCCCCCTGGATGAGGATGTCCACCTTGACCAGGTCAGCGGACTGCGCGCCGTCGGGCTGGTAGTCCAAGCTGGCGTAGCCCTTGGTCCGGCTCTTCAGCTGGTCGAAGAAGTCGAAGACTATCTCGGCCAGGGGCATCTTGTAGTGCATCTCGACGCGCTCGGGGCTCAGGTACTCCATGGTCCCCATCTGCCCGCGATGGTCCTGGCAGAGCTCCATGACCGGTCCGATGAACTCCTTGGGGGTGATGATATCGGCGCTGACAACGGGTTCCAGAATCTGACGAACCTTGCCATCGGGGAACTCGCTGGGGTTGGTCACCGTGTGCTCGCTGCCGTCCTCCATGGTGACCTGATAGGTAACGTTGGGGGCCGTAGCGATCAGATCCATGCCGAACTCCCTGCTCAGACGCTCGGTGACGATCTCCATGTGCAACAGCCCAAGGAAGCCACAGCGGAAGCCGAAGCCCAGGGCCACCGAGGTCTCTGGCTCGTAGACCAGGGCCGCATCGTTGAGCTTGAGCTTGTCCAGGGCGTCGCGCAGCTCGGGGAACTGGGCGTTGTCGATGGGGAAGAGCCCGGAATAGACCATGGGCTGGGGATCCTGATAACCGGGCAGGGGCTCCTTGGCCGGGTTGGCCTCGGTGGTGACTGTGTCGCCCACCTTGGACTGGCTGACATCCTTGACACCGGTGATGACGTAGCCGACCTCACCGGCGCCCAGGGCCTTGGTGGGGGTCATGTCGGGGCTGATGACGCCCAACTCGATGGGGTCATGCACGGTCCCCCGGCCCATCATCCGAATCTTCTGGCGCTCCTTGAGTTCGCCGTCCACCATCCTGATATAGGTGACGATTCCCCGGTAGGAGTCATAGACTGAATCGAAAATCAGAGCCCGGGCCGGAGCCTTGGGATCTCCCTTGGGGGCTGGCACTTGATCCACGATCCGGTCCACCAGTTCGCGGATACCTTGGCCGGTCTTGCCCGACACCCGGAGCACCTCGTCCGTGGAGCAACCGATCAGGTTGGCAATCTCCTCGGCATGCTTGTCCGGCTCGGCCGAGGGTAGGTCGATCTTGTTGAGGACAGGGATAATGGTCAGGTCATCCTCCAGGGCCATATACAGGTTGGAGAGGGTCTGCGCCTCAATGCCTTGGGTGGCGTCCACCAGCAGAACCGCGCCCTCGCAGGCTTCCAGGGCCCGGGAGACCTCGTAGGTAAAGTCCACATGACCGGGGGTGTCAATCATTCCCAGGGTGTATTCGATGCCGTCCTTGACCCAGGGCAGGCGAACGGCCTGAGATTTGATGGTGATCCCGCGCTCCTGCTCGATGTCCATCCTGTCTAGGAACCGATCGTGCATCTCGCGCTTGGGCACGATTCCGCTCAGCTGCAGAATCCGGTCGGCCACCGTGGATTTTCCGTGATCGATGTGGGCGATGATGCAGAAGTTGCGGATCAGCGATTGGTCGGTGAATCCTGGTTGGTTCTTGGCTTCCTGCACCGGTCTGCTCTCCTCACACGTACGTCTGGTCTAACGATTCTAGACGATGCCCTGGGCCGAAGCGCCCGCTCCAAGAGGATTCTTCTCCCGGTCGGGTGCTATTATGGTGGGTTGTCTGTACAGATACATTCATCGTTTGGAGCAACATTGGCAAACATCAAGTCGCAGAAGAAGCGGGTCATCACCAACGAAAAGGCGCACCTGCGCAACAAGGAGGTCAAGAGCACAATCAAGACCTCAGTGCGTTCCGTGCGTAATGCCGTGGATGCCGGTGACAAGGAGGCCGCTCAGGCTGCTTACCAGGTGGCCGCCCGCCGTCTGGACAAGGCTGCAGGAAAGGGTGTAATCCACCGCAACCAGGCCGCCAACCGCAAGTCCGGTCTGGCCAACGCCGTCAACGCCCTCTGAACCGGGTGCCCCATAAGGGCCGGTGATCCAAGCGCTTGGATCACCGGCCCTTTTTGGTATCCGAATTCGCATCCGGATTCTCACCGGTATCCTCGTCGGTGTGCTTGATGGTGACGCTGATATTCGACCGGCCGCGCATCAGATGACGGATGGCCCTGGCCAGCTGGGCATCGTTGAGCGGCAGCCGGGCCGAGCGCCGGTCCACTGCTCCAGGCACCAGAATGTCGAATTTCACCGAGATTATGCGCAGGACGACCACCAGGGCCACGATGGCCAGGTCCAGAGCCATGTCGACCCGTGTCGGATAGAGCCCGTGCTGCTGGGCGCGCGTGGAGGCTAGGGTCAGCAGGCAGCCGATCAGGGAAGGCAGCGCATACCAATGCTGGTCCTGGATGACTGCAGGCACTTGGTTGAGAAGGATGTCTCGCAGCAGACCACCTACCAGGGCCGTGGCCATGCCCATAAAGATGGCCGTCATGCCCCCAGTTCCACACATCAAAGCCTTGGCGGTCCCGTTGACAGCGAAAGACCCCAGGGCCATGGCATCGGTGACCAGCATGGACCAGGTCATCCTGCTGATTTCAGGATGAGCGACAGCTACGACCAAGCCGGATGCCAGGGTAACGATGACCGAGCCCTTGTCGGTGATGCCGCTGGGTGGCACCTGACCCAGCAGGACATCACGGACCACCCCGCCGCCCAGGGCGCTGATCCACGAAACCAGCAGAATGGCGATGATGTCATAGCCCTTGCGCACAGCAGCCAGACCGCCTGAAAGACCGCAACTGAGGATGCCCAGGTACTCGATGACCATGAAGATCAGATTCCCCTCCAAGGCCGTCTTCATCCTGCGCCTCTCCTCCCGGAATCGTCCCGCACTCAGGTCTGTCTATAGATTAGCCAAACACACAGCAGAACAGGCCGGTGATGTGCGCAAGGCTACAAACATGAGAGAAAGCGACCCAAGGCGGAATATCACCCTGAAGCCGCTTTCCTTTCAAGACCTATCAGGCAGTAATGGAGTCAGCGCTCAGCAGACCTTCCACATCCAGTCGTGCGGATCCTCGATCTCGCCCAGCTGGATGCCCAGGAGCTCGTTGCGGAAGTCCATAGTAACCTTGCCTGAACCACCATCGGCCACCTCAACGTCGAAGTTCTCAGACTTGAAGCGCCCGATCGGTGTGATGATGGCGGCGGTCCCACAGGCGAACACCTCGGTGACCTCGCCGGAGCGGATGTCATCCAGCAGCGTGTCCAGACGGATCATGGTCTCAACCACGTCACGGCCGTGGTCCTGGGCCAGGGTGATCAGGGAGTTGCGGGTGACGCCGGGCAGAATGGTTCCGGTCAGGCTGGGGGTCTCCAGGTGTCCGTCCTTGTGGACAGTGAACATGTTCATGCCGCCAAGCTCTTCCAGGTAGGTCTTAGTGGCCGCGTCGACGAAGCAGACCTGCTCGCAACCGTGCTCAGCACCGCGGTTCTCACCCAGCAGGGATGCCGCATAGTTGCCGCCGCACTTGGCGAAGCCGGTGCCGCCGGGGCCGGTGCGGAACCACTTGTCTTCCACCCAGATGCTGACCGGCTTGACACCGCCGGCGAAGTAAGGTCCCGAGGGCGAGGCGATGACGCAATAATCCACCGCATGTGGAGCGCGCACACCCAGGAAAGGCTCGGAGGCGAACATATAGGGGCGCATATAGAGCGTATACTCACGACGCTTGGGCACCCAGGCCGCGTCACGGCGGACCAAGGCCGCGACCGATCCCAGGAAGTCATCGGGCTCGAGCGGAGGCAGGGCCAGACGCTTGGCGGAATTGTAGAAGCGCTGAGCATTGGCATCGGGCCGGAAGAGCCAGATGGAGCCGTCGTCATGGTAGTAGGCCTTGAGCCCCTCAAAGGCCTCCTGGGCATAGTGAAGCACCGAGGCGCCCGGATCCAGGCTGAGTGGTCCGTAGGGCTCAACCCTGCGGTCCTTCCAGCCGTCGTTTGAAGTCCATCCCATGTGGGCCATGTTGTCTGAGAAGAGCTGGCCGAAGGCAGGCTTATCAATCAGCCGGGCACGCTCCTCGTCAGAGGCGGGATGATCGTTGGGAATGACCTTGAAAGCGTCCGCCAACTCATTGAGTGCCTTCGGGTCGTGATGTGATTGCTCTGCCATTATCTACCACTTCTTCTTGCTACTGTTTTGGTTGCTCGGGCGCTATGCTTATGGCGATGCCCGGTACCCGAACTATCGCATAGGCAGACCCTGACCCGTTCAGCGTATTTCGCATAGTGACCGTTATAGACAAAAAGGCCGCAGGATCGTGATGATCCCACGGCCTTGCAGATCGAACCTCTTAGTTCACTCGCTCTGTTCGTCGGCCTCCGGGGCAGCTTCCGCCTCGGTCTGTCCGGTTTCCTCGGTGGGGGTCTCCAGGCTCTCCTCCTTGGGGATCTCGACGGAGACGATGGATTCCTCCATATCGTCGATGATCAGCTCGGAGCCTTCGGGCAGCTTGATGTCCTTGGCCAGGATCTTGTCGCCCTCTGCCAGGCCCTCAACACTGATATCGATGCGCTCGGGCAGGTTGGACACGTCGGCCCGGACCTGCAAGTTCTGGGTGTCGACCAAGGCCACGGCAGCGCCCTTGGTCTCGCCGCTGACGAAGACAGGCACCTCCACGGTGACCTTCTCGCCGGCGCGGACCTCATAGAAGTCGATGTGCTCTACCTGGCGCTTGACCGGGTTGCGCTGCACGTCCTTGACCACCGCCGTCTTGGTCTGCCCGCCGAAGCTGATGGAGAAGAGGGCGTTGGCGCGACGCAGGGCTAAAGTTGTCTCGCGCATGGGCAGCTTGATGTAGTCGGGCTGGGCGCCGCCGGCGTAGATGGTGGCGGGGATCTGCTGGGCCACGCGCATGCGGCGTGCCGCCCCCTTGCCAAATTGGTCGCGGACTTCGCCCTCGAGCTTAATTGTGTTAGCCATGTTGGCTTCCTTCCTTGAGTGGTTCCTCAAGACCGACCTGGGCCGGTCCTGGCGCATCGCCGCGTCGGATTCCGGACCGCCCAAAAGGAAAGGCCGCCGATGATCCAGCCGAGTCGATAACGGAGGCCGTGAAAGCCTCCCTCGCCAAAGCAACGTGCCTACTTTAGCACCGGGCCCGCCCTTCTCCAAGTAAACGGCTATTCTGGACATATCCCGCGATTATTGAAGGAGACAACGTGTCGTTACTAGCATCGGTCAAATCTTTTGTGGCACACCAGGTGGGTCATGGGGAGGGACCGACCGGCGAGGAGGCCGCGGATCCATCAGGTGCCGCCCAGGAAGCCCTCGCCCTGCCCAATACGCATTTCTGGTCAGCTGACTACGCCACCACCACGCGCATGGATCCAGCCTCGGGACTGCTTTCAGCCACCACCGCCGGTATGGGTCCAGTGCCAGACGACATGACCGTCTACGACATCTACGCTGATCGGGCCCGCCGCACTCCTGACCAGCCGGTTCTGCACTTTGTGGAGAACGGCAGCTGGACCTACCGGACCGGCCGAGAGATTCTGCACGACATCAGGACCACCGCTAAGGGCTTCATGCACTACGGGCTGAAGAAGGGCGATGCCGTGGCCTTCATGTGCAGGACAAGCTATGAGTGGGACATCGTGGATGCCGCGGTCCTCTCCATTGGCGGGGTCATCGCCACCATCTACGACACCGACTCGGCCGAGCAAATCCGATTCATCGTCAACAACTCCGATGCCAGGCTATTGGTGGTGCAGACCACAGAGATGCGCGCCAAGGCCGAGGGGGCTGACAAGGAGTGCCCCACCCTGGATCGGATCGCCTGCCTGGAATCCGGGGCCCTGCAGGAACTGCAGGCCTATGGGGAATCGGTCAGCGACGCCGAGCTTGACGAGCGGATCAACTCCATCCACAAGACCGACCTCTGCTCCATCGTCTACACCTCTGGTTCCACTGCGGCGCCCAAGGGCGTGGAGATGACCCATGAGCACTACTGCCAGCTGGCCAGAAACCTGAACGCTTTCATTCCCAATCTGACCCACGACCCGGATGGATCCATCCTGCTCTTCCTGCCCCAAGCCCACACGTTTGCTCGGGCCATCAGCTACGGGGTCGTCTACGGGACCATGCACGTCTACATCTCCTCTGGTCTGGCTACCCTGCTGTCCGATCTGCAGGAGTCCAAGCCAACGGTCATCATCGGCGTGCCCAGGGTCTTCGAGAAGGTCTACAACGCCGCATCCCAGAAGGCCGGGCACGGCATCAAGGGCAGGATCTTCAACGGGGCGGCCCGGGCTGCACGCACATACATGGAGGACATCTCCCGTCAGGGATGGCCGACCAGGCGCAGCGCCCTGCGGAGAGCCGTATATGACCCGCTGGTCTATTCTTCTCTGCGCCAGGTGCTGGGCGGGCGGGCCAAGTGGATTGTCTCCGGAGGAGCTCCCCTGGACCCGGAGCTGCTGGGGTTCTTCCGCGGCGCCAATGTTCCGGTCTATGAGGGCTACGGCCTGACCGAGACCACTGCACCCTGCGCCTTCAACCCCCTGGGCACCCCCTACCACCGGGGCTCGGTGGGCATCCCCTTCCCAGGATTCACCATCCGCATCGCCTCGGACAGCGAGGTGCAGATCAAGGGCATCTGTGTATTCCACCGCTACCACAAGAATGAGGAGGCCACCCGCGATTCCTTCACAGAGGACGGCTGGTACGCCACCGGCGACCTGGGACGGCTCTCCCGAGACGGGTTCCTCTTCCTGACCGGGCGCAAGAAGGACCTGATCATCACGGCCGGCGGCAAGAACGTCTCCCCCAGGCCCATCGAGGAGGTCATCGAGCGCTCCGAAATTGTCTCCCAGGCCCTGGTTCTGGGCGACAAGCGCCCCTTCATCTCAGCCCTGGTCACCCTGAACGAAACAGCCCTGCGTCCCTGGCTGGCCTCCAAGGGTCTGGATCGCAACATGTCCCTTCAGGAGGCAGCACAGAACGCTGTGGTCCGGGCCGAGGTCCAGGAGTATGTGGACCGGGCCAACGAGGGCGTCTCCCGGGCCGAGTCGGTGCGCAAGTTTATCATCCTGCCCGAGGAGTTCACCCAGGACAATGGTCTGATGACACCATCCATGAAGGTGATTCGGCCCAAGGTCATCGAGCGCTACGCTGACCTGCTGAACACCCGGATGTATACGGCCAAGCGCACCCCGGCACCCCGCCGCTGAACACGATCAGAACCCCAGGCGCTCCAACTGCTTGGGGTCAGTCTGCCAGTTGCGGGCGACCTTGACGTGCAAATCCAACCGGACCTTGCGACCCATGGTCCGGTTGACGGCGGTGCGCAACTTCTTCTTCACGCGCACCAGGTGCTCAGCCCCCCGCCCGATGACGATGGGCTTCTGGGAGTCACGCTCTACATAAATGCCTATATGGACCGTGTCGCGCCCGCCCTCTGGATCCGGATCGATTGACTCCACACGAACTGCCAGGGAGTGGGGCAGCTCGTCGTTGAGCTCCTCCAGGTAGGCTCCGCGAACCAGCTCAGCAATCATGTCCTCGGGACGCTCCTCGGTCAGCTGGTCGTCAGGGTAGAGCTGAGGGCCTTCGGGCATGACATCCATTAGAACCTTGGCCACCTCGTCCACGTTGTCAGCCTCCAGGGCGCTGACCGGAACAATCTGGGAGAAGTCGGCGAAGGCCCCGATCTGCAGGAGCTTGTCCACCAGCTGGCTTTTGCTCAGCTGGTCGATCTTCGTCACTACGGCGATCAGAGGCTTTCGCCAAATCCACTTGCCGTCCTTGTCCTTATGGGCGAAATCGGACCGCAACCGGCTGAGAATGCGACGGTCGCCTGGACCGATGGCCTGGTCTGCGGGCAGCAGGAACGCAATGGCATCCACGTCCGACAGGGATGCCTCCACCACGTCGTTGAGCCGTTGGCCCAACAAGGTACGCGGGCGATGGATGCCTGGGGTGTCCACCAAGACCACCTGGGCCTCTGGGCGGGTCATTATCCCCCGAATGGCCTTGCGGGTAGTCTCTGGCCTTGAGGAAGCTATGGCGATGGGCCTGCCTACCAGGGCGTTCATGAGCGTGGACTTGCCCACATTGGGTCGGCCCACTACCGCCACGAAACCCGATCGGTGGACCGGTGCCTTGCCCTCGCTCTGTTCTTCCTTGGTCATGAATTCTCCTGACTGTCCTGCTCGGATTGATCCCTGTCGGCCTGTTCGTCTCCTTGCTCAGCACCGTCTTCCAGGTCCAGGGCGATGTTGGATCCGTTGGCTGGCTCGACCACGATGGTGGCGATCTTCTTGCGACGGCCGACCGCCTCGCCGGCGGTCAATCTTATTCCTCGGGTCACCGCCGATGAGCCTGAAACTGGCACGGAGCCCAGCAGCTTGGTCAACAAACCGTAGACCGTATCTACGTCATCTTCATCAATGGTGATCTCGTAGAGCTCCTCCAGGTCGGCGATAGGCGTGCGGACCGGCAGCTGCCAAGTATGCGGGCCGATCTGCTTGGGCTCGTCGTGCTGGACCCGGTCGTGCTCATCCTCCAGCTCGCCCACGATCTGCTCGATGGCATCCTCAATGGTGACCAAACCGGCTATGCCCCCGTACTCGTCCACAACCACAGCCAGGTGGTGGCGTGAGCGTTGCATGTAGTGGAAGAGGTCGTCCACGGGCTTGGACTCTGGCACCAGAACGGGACGACGGATGATGGAGGCAACTGATCTGTCACCCTTGCGGTTGAAGGCCAGGGCACGGACCACGTCCTTCAAATAGACGATACCGACCAGGTCATCCACGTCTTCACCAATGGCGGGAATACGGGAGAATCCCGACCGGGAGAAGAGCTTCAGAGCCGAATCCAAACTGGCATCCTTGGAGATGCAGATCATGTCGGTGCGAGGAACCATGATTTCGCGTGTCAGCGTAGTCGATAGTGTCAGCACATTCTTCAACATCTCGGAGATCTCGGGATCAAAGGCACCGGCCTCCACCAGCTGGTCGACCATGGCCCGACCCTGTTCGATCTGGATCTTCTCCAGTTCCTCGTCGTCGGAAAGTTCGCCGCGAAGGTTTTTGCGGGCACTGGCTTCAGCCTGCCGTCGACGCTTGAAGGGGGTCAACAGAACAGCCATCCCGACCAGGCGCACGTGTTTGAGCAACGCTTCCATGGGCTGACGGGAACGACCACGAGGGCCCAGGGTGACGGAGATGGCAGCCACCAGGATGGCCATGACCACTCCGCACAGCAGCTGCTCCCAGAGAGGCATGCCACCAAGAGCAGCCATGCAGGCCACCAGGACGCCGACCATGATGTCACAGATGATGCGGAAAAAGGCACAGGCGCTTCCAGTCACCTGCCGCTGGGAGATTAGGTTCTGGGCCCGATGAATGCGGTCGATTCGCTTCATCCTGGAGAACTGGCTGAGTTCCTGGTCGGTCTGCAGGCCCAAAATCAAATTGTTGAGACTGGATCGGGTCACTCTGTTGAGCGCCCCCTGGGCCTCGGCCAGCGCCAGGGAGAGTATGACCAAGGCGATGATGGCCAAAGCCATGACCACCATGGCGGCTATGGTCCGCTCATTCATGAGATTTGCCTCTCTGAGAGGCACCACGGCCGTACCGCTCATAGATCTCCAAAGCATTGGTGGCTCCGGCCGGCAGCGCGGCATTCGCAATGGGCCCCTGGCGCAAGGCCAGGAAGGTCAGCAGCAGCTGGCGCTGCAGTCCGAACATCTGCGCCTCCTGCTCCCTGCTGGCGTGGTCGTATCCAAGCAGATGCAGGGTGCCGTGAATCGCCAGCAGCAGCATCTCCTCCATGGTGGAATGACCGGCAGCCAGAGCCTGCTGTGCCGCCACCCAGGGGCAGATGACGATGTCGCCCAGGATGCCCTCCTGCCGATGGTTCTCGTCGCCGGGACGCAGCTCGTCCATAGGGAAGCTCATGACATCAGTAGGGCCGACCAGGTTCATCCAGCGCTCGTGCAGCACCGCCATGGGCTCGGGATCGTTGAAGATGATAGTCATGTCAGACTGGGTGCTCACCCGCATCTGGTCCAGCACCCACACTCCCAGATCGGAGAAGGTTTTGGCATCGATCAGCCATTGGGTCTCGTTGGTCACTTCAACGCTCATGCCTGCTCCCGTCTCCGGCTGCGGGCTTGATCGGCGCGGTCGTAGGCCCGGACAATCTGCCCGACCAGCCGATTGCGCACCACATCGGCCGCCTGCAGGTGCACGAAGGCAATATCGTCGATGCCGTGCAGAACCTGTTCGATAGTGGCCAGACCAGATGCAGGCCCACCCAAATCCACCTGGGTGACGTCGCCGGTGATGACCATCTTGGTGTTGAAACCCAGGCGGGTCAAGAACATCTTCATCTGCCTGCGGGTGGTGTTCTGCGCTTCGTCCAGGATGACGAAGGCATCGTTCAGGGTGCGCCCCCGCATGTAGGCCAGCGGGGCCACTTCAATGGTCTCATCGGCCAGAAGGCGGTGGAGCCGCGAAGTGCCCAGCATGTCGGCCAGGGCATCGTAGAGGGGCCGCAGATAGGGGTCGACCTTCTCATTGAGGGTGCCAGGCAGAAAGCCCAGGCTCTCTCCCGCCTCCACAGCAGGCCGGGTCAGGATGATGCGGCCGATGCGGCCGGCCCGGAATTCCTGAACGGCCTTGGCCACTGCCAAATAGGTCTTGCCGGTGCCGGCCGGACCAATGCCGAAAGTGATGGTATGCGTTTCAATGGCGGCCACATAGGCGGACTGGCCAGCGGTCTTGGGCCTGATCGGACCCTTGGAAGCCTGGGTCAGAGGGCGGCGGCGAACTGCAGCTGGGGCTGCCTGACGTGGTTGGTCAATGCCTTCCAGAGCGTTGTTCCGCTCCGACTCTGCCATAGCTGTCTGCCCATAATCGCGGTCTACAGAAGTATGGTTTATCGTATTGCGATCCTGAGTATTGCGGTCTGTAATTTTCTGCTCTTCCGGATGGGAGTAATCGGCTGCGTCGGCGTTCCCCAAACGACGGTGGTCCAGTATTCGCCCCACCTGATCGGCATCCACGGGAACCTGATCGGCGTTCTGCATGAGTTCGGTCAGTAGATCCCTGATCTGTGCCGCCTCAACGTCGCCCTGCCGGTCCTGAGCCCGCAGCATAATCCGGTTGCCACGAACCAGGATAGACACTGCCGGGAAGGCATGCTCGATCCTGTCAATGACTGCGTCTTCCGGCCCCAACACCTGAACCGGGTCGATTCCCTCCGGAATCTCCAGGGTTCGCGTAGTTACCGCCACGGATTCCCTTCCTGCACGATGACGATGGTGAACATGGGCTTCACTCGGGCAGCACCTGTCCGGTCAGGACGTGGGCGTGGACATGAAAGACCGATTGGCCGGCATCCTCCCCCGTGTTGAAGATCAGCCGGTAGGCTCCGTGGAAATCCTGGTCGGCGATCTGCTGCGCCACCTGGACGATGTGGGCCAGGGTGTTGGGATCGGCCTTGGCCAATTCAGCCACGGACGCGTAGTGGTGACGCGGGACGATCAGGACATGGACGGCGGCCTTGGGGTTGGCATCCTTGAAAGCGTAGACGGTCTCATCCTCATAGACCTTTTCACTGGGGACCTCCCCTGCCACGATTTTGCAGAAAATGCAGTCCTCCTGTCGATCGTCATCGCTCATGACCACTCCTTACCGTTTGCCGACATGGCTTTTTGGCGTTTTCGCTGTTACCCATCTTATTGTCGAGGTCGTATATTGCGCGCGACTTCATGCGCTGAGCTCAGGGGCTTCTGACTGCCAACGACCCAGCATGTCCGCCAGAAGGGTCAAGGCCACAGGTCCGGCCAAAGCGGCACGGAGGATGTTGCCCCCCAGCCGGACCGGTAGGGCCCCCTGCCTCATCATGCCCTGAATCTCCTGATCGGCAATGCCTCCTTCGGGCCCCACAACTATGGCAACCGACGAGCCCGACGGCAGCTTATTTACGCGTTTGCGGACCGCATCCCATCCAAGGTCGGCATCCTGGTGCAGTACCAGGACCAGACGTCCCTGATCGGTCGCCTTCCGGCACCAAGATGCGAGACCATGACTGTCCACCTTGTCCAGCAGTCGAGGACGGTAGGACCTTCGGCTCTGTTCGGTAGCCGCGTCCAAGGTGGTCTGCCAGTGCCGGTCGTTGCGGCCGGGCCGCCATTTGGCTATGGACCGGTCAGCCTGCCAGGGCATGACCTGATCCACCCCGATCTGGGTAGCCATGTCGATGGCCTGCTCGTCCCTACCGCCCTTAGCCAGAGCCTGAACAAGAATCAATTCCTTCTCGGGAGGTGCCTGGCGTCCTACAGTGGTGACCTCCACCAAGCCGGTCGATGCATCCCTGACCAGGGCGCTGATGCGCAGTCCATCTCCGTCTGAAAGATCCAGCTGGTCCCCGTTCTTCAGCCTCATGGAGCCCAGGGCATGGCGACGGATGTGCTCGGGCAGGGTCAGGCGCCAGCCTGTATGGAGCTCATCACTGGCCAATGGGGAATCATCATGGTCGGGATCCAGCAGGAAGAGGGGTGCGGTCATGGTGTTAGGCTACAGCCCGCTGCCGAAAAGCACTCGCCTACGACGACACGCTCCCCCAATCGACCAGTGCGCAATGCCGCCTGAGATGCTATGATTATTTCCGTTGCGATTACGCACCTGTCCGGGTGGCGGAATGGTAGACGCGCTAGCTTGAGGTGCTAGTGCCTATATATATACAGGCGTACGGGTTCAACTCCCGTTCCGGACACTCGATTCCACGTCGTTGGTGACTGCTGAGGTTCGTATCTTTTCTAATTTATATATTTGCTGAGAATCAGTGTCACATATAGAATTCGTAAATCCATGTATGGCTGGAATCGTGGCTTTGATTCAGGCAGCTGATCCATACGGCTCTTTTTGACTTGTCGTCTGACTTCTTCACCGAAATGATCAAGACTTGGTTTTCGGTCGCGCCGCCTATGCTGTTGTCAGAACCAGAAGGAGGTATGGCAGGCGTGCTGAAGGTGAGAATCGACTCCATCGAGGACGACAGAATCGAGGCCTACACCAGGCTGACCGAGCCGCAGTTGCGCAATCGTCTGGAACCAGCCAAGGGTCTGTTCATCGCCGAGTCCCCCAAGGTCATCGCCCGTGCCCTGGATGCCGGGGTTGAGCCCATTTCCTTCCTGGTCGAGGAGCCTTGGCTTGAGGGAATGAGCTCCATGTTCGACCAGGTGGACGCAGCCTTTGGACCCAACGTTCCCATCTACGTGGCCAGTCCTGCTCAGCTCAAGACCATAACCGGGTACCGGCTGCATCGGGGCGCGCTGGCCGCCATGCGACGCTGGCCTCTGCCTACAGTAGAGCAGATCTGCCGCTCGGCAAAGCGGGTGGCCGTCATGGAGAACATCGTTGATCACACCAACATCGGCGCCCTGATGCGTTCTGCGGCAGCCCTGCAGGTGGATGCGGTCCTGGTCACCCCCTCCTGCTCCGATCCCCTTTACCGCAGGGCCGCACGGGTCTCAATGGGCACGGTCTTTCAGGTTCCCTGGACCAGGATTGGCGGCGACGACGTCCACGCCTGGCCCAACCAAGGCATGCGCCAACTCCATGATCTCGGCTTCACCACGGCGGCCATGGCCCTGAACCGGGATGCCATCAGCCTGGATGAATTGGCTGAACGCCTAGGACCAGGGACTGACCAGATCGATCGCCTGGCCCTGATATTCGGTACCGAAGGCGACGGGCTGAGCCACAGGACCATCGCCCGGGCGGACCTGACCGTGCGCATCCCCATGAGCCACGAGGTGGACAGCCTGAATGTAGCAGCCTCAAGTGCCGTGGCCTTTTACGCGACCAGACCCAAGCATGCTGGCTGAACCAAGTCTGGCAACTAAGCCCAGCCAGCCAGTTGAGCTCGTTAACAAACTGACCGAGCCGACCAACTGATCTCTGGCAGCCAACTGATGTCTGGCAACCAACTGAACCCACTAAGCGACTGACTGAGCTTGTAAATCGAGCCCGTACTACATAGCAGATTCATGGTGCCTCAGTCGCTTCACTCCATGGCCGGGTCGAGCACTTAGTACCAGACAATCTTTGACATCAGACGACCCTTGGCATCAGGCGATGCCTGATCACAGACAACATCCGAACATGAGGCGACCAAGGAAAACGGATGACCCTACGCAATCAGCCCTCTTTTGAGACAGCCTGCGAATCCTCATGGATGTAGTCGTCAGGGTCGATGGTCCCCCGCCAGCGGCCGATGGCCTTCAAACCGTGGTACATGATGAGGGTGGCAACCGAGCCGATGGCGATGCCGTTGAAGCTGACTCCGGCCACCGCGAAGGTGAAGTCCGCGATGCCCACGATCATGACGACGGCACCCACAGTCATGTTGACGGACTTGCCGAAGTCCACCTTGTTCTCCACCCAGATACGGATGCCCAGCATGCCGATCATGCCATAGAGCATGGTGGTGACCCCGCCCAGAACGCCGGTGGGAATGGTGTTGATAATGGCCCCGAACTTGGGGCACAGGGAGAGCAGGAAGGCAAAGATGGCGGCACACCAGTAGGCGGCCGTGGAGTAGACCTTGGTGGCGGCCATGACGCCGATGTTCTCTGCGTAAGTAGTGGTGCCCGAGCCTCCACCCAGCCCGGCAAGCGTAGTGCCCAGTCCGTCGGCCATCAGGGCGGTTCCGATCTGATCGTCATAATCTCGGCCGGTCATCAGGGCCACCGACTTGACGTGACCGATGTTCTCGGCCACCAGGACCAGCACCACGGGGATGAACATGGCCAAGACAGATGGGTCGGCCTGAGGAGTGTGGAAGTGAGGTAGACCGAACCAGGCAGCCTTTTCCACAGCAGCGAAGTCCACCTGGCCCTGGGTGACTGCGAAGATGTAGCCGACAATGACGCCCAAAAGGATGTTGAGACGGCCGATCAGGCCCTTGAAGAGGACGGCTATCAGCATAACAGCCACCAGGGTGATCAGGGCGGTCAGCGGGGCCGACTTGAAGTTCTTCCAGGCCGAGGGGGCCAGGTTGAAGCCGATGATGGCGACGATGGCACCGTTGACCACCGGGGGCATAATCATATCGATCCATCGCGAACCTGCGAAGTGGACGATCAGACCAATCAGGAAGAGCAGGGCGCCGGTGACCATGATCCCGAAGGAGGCCACAGCCAGACCCTTGTGGGCGGTGGTCACTGCCAGGACCGGGGCGATGAAGCCGAAGGAGCTGCCCAGGTAGGAGGGCAGACGGTTGCGGTTGATCAGCAGGAAGAGGGCCGTGGACATGGCCGTGAAGAAGAGGGTGGTGGAGGGGTCGAATCCAGTCAGAATGGGAACCAGGAAAGTGGAGCCGAACATGGCAATGACATGCTGCGCACCGATGCCAGCCGTACGTGGCCATGTGAGTCGCTCATCGGGTTCCACCACTTCGCCCGGAGCTAATGTTTTCCCGTCGCCGTGCAGTTTCCAGCCCATGGACAATGCCATTTCACTGTGCTTTCTCTCGTGCGCCGTGCCGGTCACGGCGGACCGGAATCATCAGTATATTCACATGGGAGGACCCGAAACCATCTACCGGGCGGATGGTCTCACTGATAGGTGGGCATGTTCTCGAAGTTGAAGCCGATGGCGGCCAATTGTTCACGACCCTCAGGGGTGATCATGTCCAGGGTCCAACGTGGCGACCAGGTCCAATCGATGCGGAACTCCTCGACCAGGCCCGCCAGGACGCTGGCACACTGATCCTCGATCAGGTCAGTCAACGGGCAGGCCGGCGTGGTCAGGGTCATGGTGATGATGGCCCGTCCCAGTTCGTCGATTTCAATGCCATAGACCAAGCCCAGATCGACCACATCAATACCCAACTCGGGATCGATGACCTGGTGCAGGGCCTCCCTGACATCCTCTGCAGTGGCCCGGCCGATGTCGTCAACTGCCTTCAGAGGGATGGCCTCCTCAGCAGCAGCCTCGGCATCAGCGGCATTCTGATCCGCAGGCTTCTCACCATTGGTGGCTGACACACTTTCCGCGGATTCTACATTCGAACCCTGTCCAGCCGACGCACCTTCAGTGGAAGCTTCAGGGGTAGCTGTGTCAACAGGCTTATCGTCAGACTTGGCCGAATCGGACTTCTTATCCTCCCGGCCATCGACCTTACGCATGGAAGTGCCCTCGGCCGATTTCAGGACTGTCTCCGCGCCCAAGGGATTGCTGGCCAGCGCCTGCGCCGTGCCAGGATCACTGATGGCTCTGCCAACCGAGGCCAGAATGGAGTCCTGTGGCTCGGGAACCAGATTCGTATTGCCGCTCATACCTGCTCCTCCTTCTCACCTTCGCTGCCCTCACGTCCAGCTGACAGGGCTTGGGCTACCGAGGCCTTCATGCCTTCCCAGCCCAGTAGAGCGCACTTGATTCGCATGGGGTACTTGGACACACCCTGGAAGACCATGGCATCGCCAAGAGCGTCCTGGGCCTGCTCATCCTCAAGTCCGGCTCCGCGAGATTCCATGAGCCTGCGGAAGTCAGCAGCCAGGTCCATGGCATGATCAACAGTCTGCCCCTGGACCAGATCCACCATGATGGACAGACTGGCCTGGCTGATGGAACAACCCGAACCCTGCCAGACGATTCGCTGGATGAGGTCGGGGCCGCCCTGCTCGCCAGGCGCCACTTCCACATGGATGGTGGCCTGGTCCCCGCAGGTGGGGTTGAACTGATGGGACTCGGCAGCCAGGCAGGCCTCGTGCTCCACCCGGATGGTCACGCCGTCGCCATCGGAGTCTTCTCCCCCATCAGCCTGATCCCCTACGCGCCCGTGAGGATCACGGGCTGCGTCCAGAATCACCTCCTGGTACATCTGCTCCAGTTCTTCGTCATCCATCCCGAAATCCGCCATGTCCTTAAACCTACCAGTAAGTCTTTGCTAAAACCGTCAATGTGCCGCCGGTGAAGACCCTCAGCCTACTTTGAAGAAGCCGCGAACGCCGGAGACGGCATCCAGCAGGGCATCCGTGTCGGCCACAGTATTGTAGACGCCGGTAGAGGCCCGGTTGGAGGCCATCAGGCCAAAGTGACGATGCACCGGCTGAGCGCAGTGGTGCCCTACGCGGATGGCAATACCACGCGAATCCACATACTGGCCTACGTCGTGGGGATGGACTCCCTGAACGTCGAAAGCGACCGTGCCGATCCGGTCCTCTGGTGTGGTCGGACCTAGGATGCGCACTCCGTCCAACTCCCCCAGCCTCAACAGACCGGCGGTGATGGCCTTCTCATGTTCGGCCACCTTATCCATGCCCAAATCCATCAGCCAATCGGCGGCTACTCCGGCCCCGATCATCTGTGCCACCGGCTGTGTACCGGCCTCGAACCGAGCCGGGGGATCCATATAGCTGGCAGGACGATCCAGATAGGCCAACTCCACCATGGAACCGCCGAATGATGCCGGAGGCAGGGCCTCCAGGAGTTCCCTACGGCCATAGAGGAAGCCCACACCGGTCGGGCCATACATCTTGTGGGCGCTCCAGGCAGCGAAGTCCACATCCATGGCGTGCAGATCCACAGGCAGATGAGGCACCGACTGGCAAACGTCAAGCACCACCAGGGCACCCACCTGATGGGCACGGCGGACGATGGGCTTTATGTCAGTGATGGCACCAGTCACATTGCTGACGTGGGTGACGGCGACCACCTTGGTTCGCTCGGTAATGACCTGGTCGGCGGTATCGGCCAGAACACGGCCTTCAGGGTCCAGATCAAAGTACTTGAGGACTGCTCCGGTCCGATAGCAGAGCTCCTGGAAGGGCAGCAGGACCGAGTGGTGCTCGGCCTTGCTGACCACGACTTCATCCCCGGGCTTCAGCGCAAATCGACGCGCCGCCTTGCCTCCGCGACCCAGACTGGCGTTGCCGAAGGCGGTGGCGAGCAGGTTCAGAGCAGCCGTGGCCCCGGCGGTGACGACAATCTCCTCGCTGCCCTCCTGGCCTTCTGCGCCGACCAGGGCAGCCACACGTGAGCGCGCGTGCTCGAAAGCCATGGTGCTGCGGGCGGCCAGTTCGTGGGCGCCCCTGTGCACCCCGGCATTGTCCTTCAGGTAGAAGTCCCGAACGGCATCGATGACCGCCAGGGGTTTCTGGGCAGTGGCAGCCGAATCCAGATAGACCAGAGGGTGGCCATGCACCTGCTGGTCCAGAATCGGAAACTGCTGTCGAATGCTGTCATCAATGACCATTGCGGACCTCTTCTCTTATCCTCAGGCCAGGGCTGATTCAGAGTCGGCGCCCTCGGGCAGGTACTGGTCGTACCCGGTCTCCTCCAGGGTGTCGGCCAGCTCAGGGCCACCGGTCTTCACAAAGCGGCCATCTGCGAAAACGTGGACGATGTCAGGCTTGATGTACTTGAGAATCCTGGTGTAGTGGGTAACCATGAGCACACCCATGCCGGTATTCTCCTTGGCCCTGTTGACCCCTTCGGAGACGATGCGCAGGGCATCCACGTCCAGACCGGAGTCGGTTTCGTCCAGGATGGCGAACTTAGGCTTGAGCAGCTCCAGCTGCAGGACCTCGGCACGCTTCTTCTCGCCGCCTGAGAAGCCCTCGTTGACCGAGCGCTGGGCAAACTTGGGATCCATGCGTAGCCGCTTCATGGCTTCATTCAGATCCTTGGTCCACTGACGGATGGCCGGGGCCTTGCCGTCGACCTCGGTCTTGGCGGTACGCAGGAAGTTGGTCATGGATACACCGGGCACCTCGACCGGGTACTGCATGGCCAAGAAGAGCCCGGCCTTGGCTCGCTCGTCTGGGGTCATCTTGAGCAGATCTTGCCCATCCAGCAGGGCCTGGCCTGAATCCACCTCGTACTTGGGATGCCCGGCCAGGGTGTAGGCCAGGGTGGACTTGCCCGACCCGTTGGGCCCCATGATGGCGTGGGTCTCACCGGAGTGGACGGTCAGCGTGGCCCCCTTGAGGATCTGCTTGCGACCCTCCTTGGTCTCCACCGAGACGTGCAGATCCTTGATTTCCAATGTGGACATGTCAGTTCTCCTCCAAAACGTGCTGCATCTCTTGATCCTCGCCGGCCGCCAGCCTGCGGTCGATGACCCCCATCAGGTGCCCGGAGACGCTGGGGACGTCAATCTCCTCCACCAGTTCACCGAAGAAGCCTCGAACCACCAGCTTGCGGGCTTCCTGCTCGGGAATGCCGCGGGACTGCAAGTAGAAGAGCTCCTCGTCGTCGAAGCGTCCGACCGAACTCGCATGGCCTGCCCCGATGATGTCGCCGTTCTCGATCTCCAGGTTGGGCTCGGAATCGGCGATGGCCCCAGGGGTCAGAACCAGGTTCCGGTTGAGCTCGTATGAGTCGGTTCCAGGCGCAGTCGGCTGAATGAGCGCGTTGCCCACCCAGGTGGTGTGCGCGCCGATTCCGTCCAAGGCACCCTTGTAGACCACACGGGACTTGCAATTGGGATGGTTGTGCACCACCATGGTCCGGTGCTCCATGTGCTGGCCGGGATCGACGAAGTAGATGCCCAGCATGTTCAGGTCGCCCTGCTCGCCGCCGAAGTCCTGGTCCATGCGCAGCCGCACGACATCGCCGCCCAGACTGACCACAGAGTGGCGCAGGGAGGCCTCGGCGCCCAGATGAATGCGGTGGTTGCCTACATGCTTGCTGCCCTTGTCCCACTCCTGAATGAAGGTGGTCGACATCTGCGAATTGTCACCGATGTCGATTTCAACCCCCTCAGCCAGACGTGCCTGGCCCTGGTGCTCGACCACCAGATCGGCCTTGGTGCCCGCTTCGGCCTTGATCACCAAGTGGAAAGCATCGAGTTCGGGGCCGCCACCGTTGACACGGACCAGCACAGGCTGATCCAGCGTGCCCTTGAGGTTGACCACAGTCGCCTGCTTACCGCTCGCCCACTCCACGGCTGCCGCTCGGTCGCTGGGCTTGAGGACGGTGCCGCAGGGAGCCTGATCCATAGGAATTTGGCTGAAGCTGACCTGATCCGCGGGCGGTTCGGACCCGTCGATCATGGTGACTGAGACCTTGGTCAGACCGCTGGGCTTGAAGACAGTGAAGAACTCCTCCATCCGGTCGATGGGGGTGAACCGCCAATCATCCTGCTTGCGGGTAGGCATGAGAAAGTCATCAGGGTTGAAGGAACGTGGCTCCTTGTCGGCACTGGACGGCATGGTGGCCGGGAAAGCATAGGGATCCTTGGGATCCGCATGCGGAATGGTTATTTCGCTGTTTTGTGACATCAGCCTACCGAACCCTCCATCTGCAATTCGACCAAGCGGTTAAGCTCCAACGCGTACTCCATGGGCAGCTGCCGGGAAATGGGCTCCACGAACCCCCGCACGATCATGCCCATGGCCTCCTTCTCCTCCAGGCCGCGGCTCATCAGATAGAAGAGCTGGTCCTCGGAGACCTTGGAGACGGTGGCCTCATGAGCCATGGAAACGTCGTCCTCGCGAACATCCACGTGCGGGTAGGTATCCGAACGAGAGTAGTCGTCCACCAGCAAGGCGTCGCAGACCACCGAAGAAGAGGACTTCTCGGCGCCTTTGATGATCTTGACCAGGCCTCGGTAAGCGGCCCTTCCCCCGTTGCGGGAGATGGACTTGGAGACGATGGTGGATGAGGTATGGGGTGCCAGGTGAATCATCTTGGCGCCCGTGTCCTGGTACTGCCCCTTGCCGGCGAAGCCCAGGGAGAGGGTCTCGGCCTTGGCGTAGGGCTCGGCCAGGATGCAGGCCGGATATTTCATGGTCGCCTTGGACCCGATGTTGCCGTCCACCCACTCCATGGTGCCGCCCTCGCGCACATAGGCACGCTGAGTGACCAGGTTGTAAACGTTGTTGGACCAGTTCTGGACCGTGGTGTAGCGCACACGTGCATGAGGTTCGACCACAATCTCCACGTTGGCCGCGTGCAAAGAGTCAGTGGAGTAAATGGGTGCTGTGCAGCCCTCCACGTAATGGACGTAGGAACCCTCGTCGGCAATGATCAGCGTGCGCTCGAACTGGCCCATGTTGGGTGTGTTGATACGGAAGTAGGCCTGCAGGGGGATGTCCACATGGACGCCCTTGGGCACGTAGACGAAGGATCCGCCCGACCAGGCCGCCGTGTTCAGTGCGGCGAACTTGTTGTCGTCCGGGGGGATGACCGTGGCGAAGTACTTGCGGAAGAGGTCCGGGTACTCTTTCAAGGCCGTGTCCGTATCCAGGAAGATGACCCCTTGTTTGCGCAAGTCGTCGCGAATGGAGTTGTAGATGACCTCAGACTCGTACTGGGCGGCAACACCGGAGACCAGCCGCTTCTTCTCGGCCTCGGGGATGCCCAGCCGGTCATAGGTGGTACGGATGTCGTCGGGCAGGTCCTTCCAGTCCTTGGCCTGCTCCTTTAAAGGCTTGACATAGTACTTGAAGTCGTCGGCATCGAACCCGCTTAAATCCACGCCCCACTTGGGCATGGGCTTTTCCATGAAGGCCCGATAGCCCTTGAGACGCATCTGCAGCATCCAATCAGGCTCGCCCTTGTCGGCCGAGATGGCCCGGACCACGTCCTCGTCAATGCCCTTGTGGGCATTGCGCCCGGCATCATCGGAGTCGTGCCAGCCATAGGTATAGTCGCCGAACTCGGAGATGATCTGGTCGTCTTTTTTGATTTTTTCTTCGTTGACGCGGGAGCGGTCGGCCACGTACTGGCTCATTTCCACATCCCGCGATGTGTCTGTCCGCTGCGAGGTGCTGTCCACGAGCTGAGACCTCCTAACACACGCACGGCCGCCATATGCGGCCGTTCACACCATTACAGGATAACCGGGACCATAGTGAACCGCCAGACCCCGGCTTACGCTCTCTAAGGAATCCGGCCCTTCCTCTTGACAACAGTACCGATACGGACAATCGCCCGCTTCCCATAAGAGGGAAACGGGCGATCATAGTCAACGTTTTTGAAAACGGATTGACCTCAGGCGGCCTCCTGGCCTCCGTGCTCTAGGCTGGCCTTGACCAGGCCGGCGAAGAGGGGGTGCGGCTTGGTGGGCCGGGACTTGAACTCCGGGTGGGCCTGGGTGCCCACATAGAAGGGATGCTGGTCCTGGGAGAGCTCTACGAACTCGGTCAGCTGCCCGTCCGGGCTGGTGCCCGAGATGTGCAGGCCGGCCTTGTCCAGCCGCTCCTTGTAGGCCACGTTGACCTCGTAGCGGTGGCGGTGACGCTCGGAGATCTCGGTGGAGCCATAGAGCCGGGCCACCAGGGAGTCGGGCTTGAGCACTGCCGGGTAGGCGCCCAGCCGCATGGTGTGGCCCATATCGCCATGGCCGGCCACGATATCCTTCTGTTCCTCCATGGTGGCGATGACCGGGTTTTCGCAGTCAGGCTCGAACTCCGAGGAGTTGGCGTCCTCCAGCCCCAGGACGTGGCGGGCGAACTCGATGACCATGGACTGCAGACCCAGGCAGAGTCCCAGGGCAGGCAGGCCAGTCTCGCGGGCGTAGCGAAGGGCGCCAATCTTGCCCTCGATGCCGCGGATGCCGAAGCCGCCGGGAACCACGATGCCATCCACGCCCTCCAGGGCCTTGCGGGCACCATCCATGGTCTCGCAGGTGTCGGCTGCCACCAGCTTGACCTGGACCTGGGAACGGTTGGCGAAGCCGCCGGCCTTCAGCGCCTCGATAACCGACAGGTAGGCATCAGGCAGGTCGATGTACTTGCCCACGATGGCGATGGCCACCTTGGTACGGGGATTGTGGACTCGGTCCAGCAGGTCCTCCCACTCGTTCCAGTCGACGTCGTGGAAGGGCAACCCCAGCTTACGCACCACGTAGGTGTCAAGGCCCTCCTTATAGAGGATCTTGGGCACGTCGTAGATGCTGGGCGCATCCACGCAGTTGACTACGCCCTCGGCATCCACGTCGCACATGAGGGAGATCTTGTCCTTGATGCCTTGATTGAGCGGCCGGTCGGAGCGCAGCACCAGGGCATCGGGGGCGATGCCCAGCTGGCGCAGGGCCATGACCGAGTGCTGGGTGGGCTTGGTCTTGAGCTCGTGGGCGGCGGCCACGTAGGGCACCAGGGAGACATGGACGAACATGCAGTTGTCCGGGCCGATGTCCCGACGCACCTCGCGGGCGGCTTCCATGAAGGGCTGGGACTCGATGTCGCCCACAGTCCCGCCGATCTCGGTGATGATCACGTCCACATCGTCGCTGGCCTGGGCCCGCATGCGGCTCTTGATTTCGTTGGTCACGTGGGGAATGACCTGGACGCACTGGCCCAGGTATTCCCCCGCCCGCTCCTTACGCAGAACAGACTGGTAAATCTGACCGGTGGTCACGTTGGCCTTCTGGGAGAGGAAGACATCGGTGAAACGCTCATAGTGGCCGATGTCCAGATCGGTTTCGGCCCCATCCTCGGTCACGTAGACTTCGCCGTGTTGGAAGGGGTTCATGGTCCCCGGATCGACGTTGATGTAGGGAT
Organism: Bifidobacterium polysaccharolyticum; assembly: GCF_016101585.1. Taxonomy (GTDB): domain Bacteria; phylum Actinomycetota; class Actinomycetes; order Actinomycetales; family Bifidobacteriaceae; genus Bombiscardovia; species Bombiscardovia polysaccharolytica. Next base: position 178,897 of record NZ_JACFQG010000001.1, on the reverse strand, counting down.
CCAGCTTCTGTTGAAGAACGCGGATTCCGCGGCTTCTCAGCAGTCGGCCCAGAGATGATGCGGTCAGTCCCTTGCCCAGTGAAGAAACCACGCCGCCGGTGACGAAAATGTGTTTGGTGATATGCCCTTGCGAATTTCCATGTTCTCTGACCATGGAACTTCAGCCTATCAGGCAGGAGCGACCAGAAACCGGCCAACACTCGAGGAGAACGGAAGGTTTCAGGGACGACTCAGATGCAGGTGGTCAGCCAGGTAGCGACCGGTCACTGAATCAGGGTTGCGGGCCACAGATTCAGGGTCGCCCTGAGCTACGATTCTTCCGCCACGATCGCCGCCGCCCGGACCCATATCGACCACATGGTCGGCGTTGGCGATCATATCCAGATCGTGCTCGATGAAGACCACCGTGGCCCCCTTGCTGACCAGACGCTCCAGCACTCCAATCAGGACGCGCACATCCAAGGGATGCAGACCTGTGGTGGGCTCGTCCAGGACGAACATGGAACCATTCTGCCTGCGGCCCAATTCGTTGGACAGCTTCAGCCGCTGGGCCTCTCCGCCAGACAGGGAGGGAGTGTCCTCTCCCAGGGTCAAGTAGTCAAGGCCCAGGTCTTTCAAGGTCTGCAAGCCTCGGCGAATGGCCGTGTACTCGCGGCCCTGCGCAAAGACCTCCAGGACCCGGCCCACCTCCATGGCCAGCAGATCGGGCAGGCTCAGCGGCTTGGAGTGTGCCGGTGTGGACAGACGGTAATGCTCGGCCTCCGGACGGTATCGACGACCCTGACAGCTGGGGCAGGTGATGGGGATGTCGGGCAGGAACTGCACGTCCAGGCTGATCTGGCCGGTTCCGTCGCACTGGGGACAGCGCAGTGATCCTGTGTTGTATGAGAATGCTGAGATGCCCAGCTTGTCCTTTTTCGCCTGGTCAGTGGCCGCGAAGAGGCGGCGCAACCGGTCCATGAGCCCTGAGTAGGTGGCCACCGTGGAGCGCACGTTGATGCCTATGGGCGAGGAATCCACCAGACGAACCCTGTCGATGCCGGCTGGGTCCAGACTGTGCACATGTTTGGGCATGGGGTCGCCCTGGATGCAAGCCTGCAGGGCCGGGACCAAGGACTCCAGGATCATGGTGGTCTTGCCTGAGCCGGATACGCCGGTAACAGCCGTCATGCACCCACGAGGAATGGCCAGATCCAGAGGGCGGACCGTGTGAATGAGTCCTGACTGCATACGAATCCATCCATCCTCTGCAGGCATAGGGTGACGGTCCCTTACCAGAACCGGCTCGCGTCCATCCAGAAAACCTGCGATGCGCGAGCCCGGGTCTGCAGCGATCCGTTCAGGAGCTCCCTGGGCCAGGATCCTGCCGCCGCGCTCCCCTGCCCCGGGACCCATTTCGATCAGATAATCGGCCGATTCTAGTACCTTGACATCGTGGTCGACGAAAACCACCGAATTGCCATCAGCCAACAGGTCGCGCATGACCCCTATAAGCCCCTCCAGGTTGGCAGGATGCAGACCGGTCGAGGGCTCGTCCAGCACATAGAGCACGCCTGTGGTCTCATTACGCACCGCCCTGGCTAGCTGGGCCCGCTGCCTCTCACCTGTGGACAGGGATGTGCTGGAGCGGTCCAAGGTCAGGTAGCTCAGTCCCAACTGAATCAACCGCCTGCCCATCTCGTCCAGGGTCTTGCATAGGGCCGAAGCCATGGGCTGCATGGGTTCAGGCAGCGTGGGCGGCAACTTTCGTCCCCAGCCCAGCACCTTGTCCAGAGGCCAGGAGGTAACCGCGGCCAGATTGTCCCCATTGATCTCAGGCAGACGCGCTCGCTGGTTGAGCCGGGTACCCTTGCAGTCCGGGCAGGTCCGCTCAGTCAGAAACTTGGCCACCTTGGCCAGTCGCTTGTCATCATTAGCCCTCTTGAGCTCCTCGGTCACGGTCAAGCGTGCGTTGCGGAAAGTGAAGTCCAGCTCGTGAACCCCCTTGACCGAAGTGATGGTGATGTGCTTCTTCTCAGCCGGCCCTTCGAAAACGATCTTCCGCTCCCGATCGGTCAGGTCCCGCCAAGGTACGTCGGTGCGGACTCCGAACTCGCGGACGATGTCTGGCTGGACGTTGAAACCGAAGGTTCGCCAAGGCACCACGGCACCCTGGTCGATAGTCAGACTGTCATCGGGAACCAGGGTGGCATCGTCCACCTCGCGCACGGTCCCGGTCCCCTGGCAGGTAGGGCAGGCTCCCAGAGAGTTGAAAGCCAGCTCCTCAGCGCTGGGAGGCTCCACTTTAGCACCGCAAGTAGGGCAGGCGATGGGTATCTCGGCTGCCACAGCCAGGGTGGGCTCCTGGCGATGGTCATTGGGGCAGACATGGCTGGCCAGCCGTGAGAACATCAGCCGAAGTACGTTGAGTAGCTCGGTGGCGGTGCCGAAAGTGGAGCGCATGCCTCCCACGCCCGGCCGTTGACGCAGAGCTAAAGCCGGCGGCAGAAAGCGCACCGAGTCCACCTGGGGGCGCTGGGCCTGGGTCATCCGCCTCCTGGTGTAGGTGGATAAGGATTCCAAATAACGCCGGGACCCCTCGGCGTAGAGGACCCCCAGAGCCAGGGAGGACTTGCCGGAGCCCGAGACCCCGGCAATGCCCACCAAGTGATTCAAAGGAATGTCGACATCCAGATTGTGCAGGTTGTGGACCCTGGCGCCGCGGACAAGGATGGCCTTGGGCGGTGCGGAGAGTTTCTTGCCGGTCTCTCCACTCTCACTCATGCGCTCTCCAACAGATGGGCCACAGCTTCCAGGGCAAGCCGGTAGCCATAGAAGCCCATGCCGGTGATGGTGCCGGTGGCCACCGGTGAGATGACGCTGCGTCGGCGGAAGGCCTCCCTGGACGAAGGATTGGAAATATGAACCTCCATCAGCGGCAACCCTGCTTGGGTGACCTGAACGGCGGCATCGGCAAGCCCGTAGCTGTAGTGGGTGAAAGCCGCCGGGTTGAGCACCACTGCGCTGCCCTGGTCCACGGCCTGATGCATCCAGCGAATGACCTGGCCTTCGTCGTCCGATTGCAGCACCTGGACATCCAGACCCAGTTGCTGACCCCAGTCTTCGCAGTCACGGGTCAGAGTAGCCAGATCCTGACGACCGTAAACATCAGGGTCGCGCACTCCCAGCCGACCCAGGTTGGGTCCGTTGACCACCAGAACCGTCTGCCTGCCCTTGTCGGCATCCGCCATCTGTCATTCCTCCTTGCGTATGGCCTGGAAGGCCTCCTTGAGCGCCGAAACCGGCGGGTCGTCCAGGTGGGTGGGTTCGCCCAAACCATCAAGAATGATAAACCGCAACTTGTTGCCGCGGGCCTTTTTGTCCCTATGCATGAGCGCCAGTACCTGGTCGAAGTCTCCCCCATTCCACCAGGTTCGCAAGCCTAGGGAGGAAAGAAGCCGCCGGTGGTAGTCGACCGCATCCTGATCCAGGTGGCCGGTGATCCTGGCCAACTCGGCTGCGAAGACCATGCCCACGGACACGGCCTGACCATGCCGCCAGGTGAAGTGTTCGATCTTCTCGATGGCGTGGCCCAGGGTGTGACCATAGTTGAGGAACTCCCGCAAGCCGGATTCCTTGAGGTCCACTGAGACATGCCGGGCCTTGACCTCTACGGTGCGTTCAATCAGATCCTGGACCACCGTGCCCAACGACTGGTCGGACTCCTGCCCATCGAAGGAACGAAGGGAGTCGGCCCGCTCCTCAAGTTCACTCAGAATGCCGCCGTCCATGATGAAACCAGACTTGGCCACCTCGCCCAGGCCCTCTACAAAAATCTCATTGGGCAGGGTCCGCAGGGTTCGCAGATCAGCCAGGACACCGGCAGGGGTATAGAAGCTGCCGACCAGATTCTTGCCCTGCTCCAGGTTGATGCCGGTTTTGCCTCCGGTAGAGGCATCGACCATGGCCAGCAGAGAGGTCGGACAGTTCACATAACGGATACCTCGCATCCAGGTGGCGGCGATGAACCCAGCTTGGTCTGTAGCCGCTCCCCCACCTAGTCCTACAACCGCGTCGGAACGGGTGAAGCCCTCGGTGGCCAGGCGCTCCCAGATACCCTGGCTGACCTGAATGGTCTTGCCGGCCTCCGCATCGGGAATGGTCAGATCCACGACCTGATACCCGGCCTGACGGAGGAGGGCCCTGGCATGGTCGGAATGGCGCTGGACGGGCTGGGTGTGAATCAGGGCCACGCGCATGGCCTGGTCTCCAAGCATCTCATGCAACCGCCCGGTCACTCCTGCACCGATCCTGACATCGTAGGGGTCGGGACCGCTTACGTGAACCACCCGCTCAGTCAAGGCATCGGCCAGACGACGGGCCAGGGCCCGGGGGGTGGTGTTCCTGGATTTGAGGGTGATGGTGGCCAGCTCCTGGTAGACGCTGCGGCGCTCACGATAGAGGGCCATCCAGCGCTCCGATGCGGCACCGCGAAGAAGGGGGCGATGATCCGACCGAACCGCCCGACTGACCCCCTCCTCCGGGTCGATCTGCAGGTAGACCACAGCTCCGCCTGCCCGCCGATATTCCTGCAGCGCCTGAAAGACCTCGGTGCTCATTGGAGCACCTCCTCCCAAGGACAGGATTCCACCGGAAAAGTCCTTCAGCAGGTCCAGTATCACCCCGGTCTCCATGTCTCGGAAAGCCTGCTCGCCCTGAGCGTCGAAGATCTCACTGACCGATTGGCCTGCCTCTTCCTCAATGCACTGGTCCGTGTCCCGGAAGGGCGCTTTGATCAGGGTGGCTGTCTCCCTGCCCAGACGGGTCTTGCCCGCACCGGGCATGCCGATGACGACGGCCTTGGGCATGCTGTTGCTTTCAATCATGCAAGACCGCCCCTCACCGCAGATGCTCGGGCCAGGACTGAAGGTAGGCCTGGGCATTGCGCCGAACCTCTTCGAGCGAGTCGCCGCCGAACTTCTCCAAAGCGAATCGCGCCAGGGTCAGGTTCATCATAGCTTCGCCGATCACTGCAGCGGCAGGCACGGCGGTCACATCGGAACGCTGATGGATGGCCTGGGCAGGCAGTCCGGTGGCCACATCCACCGTACGCAGAGCCCGCGGCACCGAGGAGATGGGCTTCATGGCGGCCCTCACCCTAATGGGCTGGCCGTTGGACGTGCCACCCTCCAGACCGCCTGCATGGTTGCTGAGCCTGCGAATGGTGCCGTCAGGACCGGGCTCCATTTCGTCATGGGCCTGCGATCCTGGACGATCAGCCTCGCTGAATCCGTCGCCGATCTCCACGCCCTTGATGGCTTGAATGCCCATGAAGGCGCTGGCCAGGGCCGCATCCAAACGCCGGTCGTCCTCCACATAAGTGCCCAAGCCCGCAGGCACGCCATAAGCGATGACCTCGAAGACCCCACCAGCGGTGTCGCCGTCCTTCTTGATCTGATCGATTCTGGCCATCATCCGCTTCTCAGCGTCCTTGTCCAGAGTCCTGACCGGCGAGGCATCCAAGGCGGGTGCGTCCTCAGGGCCGGGCGTGACTTCATGACCCTCCAAGCCGACACCGGCTATAGAGATGACATGGGAGACAGTTCGTATGCCCAAGGCTTGCTGCAGGAAGTCGGCAGCCACCGATCCCAGAGCAACCCGGGAGGCAGTCTCCCTGGCCGAGGAACGCTCAAGTACCGGACGCGCATCTGTAAACCCATACTTGCGCATACCGGTCAGATCGGCGTGGCCGGGTCTGGGCCTGGTCAGTGGTGCATTACGACCGGTGGCCGGAGGCTCCTGATCGGCAGGCAGCTCGTCCACACTCATCACCTGCTCCCACTTGGGCCACTCAGTGTTACCGATCTCGATGGCCACTGGCGAACCGAGCGTCCGTCCATGCCTGACACCGGTCAACAGTCGCACCCGGTCCTGCTCAAAGCCCATCCTGGCCCCGCGACCATAGCCCAACCGGCGGCGAGCCAGGGCTGATTCAATATCCTTGGTGGACACGGCAACCCCGGCGGGCAGACCCTCCAACATGGCCACTAGGGCCTCTCCATGGGATTCCCCTGCCGTCTGCCAGCGCAACATATTCAAGCTCCTCGTTCGTTCATCGTTTGCCAGGTTAGGGCTACGTATGATTATCTTAGAAGATGGTCTACCTCATCCCAGCACCTGGACTGCTGACCGCCCTCCTCCTGGCCCTGATCGACATCCGCTCCCGGCGAGTCCCACGTCTTCTGGTGCTCTTGGGAATGGTGTTGCAGACCGTGATCCTGCTGGCATTTGCGCTGATCCAAGGTCGGCCGATGCTGCTCGCGCAGTGCCTGCTATTGACTCTGACCTCTGCAGGCCTTCAGTTTTTGCTGGCCCTGGTCCGACCCGGCGCCCTGGGACTGGGCGACGTGACCGCCACGGGTCTGGTCGCCCTGAGCCTGTCAGTTCTGGGATGGACAACCATCCTGGTTTGGTGGTTGATGATGGGGCTGCTGGGACTGGTCGCGCTGGCTTTGGTCTGGTTGGCACGCCGCCGCAGATCAGACAGAACAAACACCCCACTCTCGCTGGCCTATGTCCCGATCATCCTCGCCGCAGCGGTAACGGCCTTAATAATCAATGCCTTCTAATGCCGTATGCATCTAGTTGACAATTGAGACCTTGAAATCCAGGGAAAAAGCGCTACTCGCCCTGCTGGTTGTGCTGGGACTCCCAGGCCTTGTACTCCTTGACATCCCGGTTGAACTGATCCTGGTTGTCGCTGAACCTGGTCTCTCCTGTATCCATGTTCACAGTGACGAAATAGAGCCAGTCGCCCGACTCAGGGTGCATGACTGCTTGGATGGCCTCATCCCCAGGGCTGCCGATGGGGCCTGGAGGCAGACCCGGATGGACCCTGGTGTTGTAGGGGTCATCGGCGTTCTTCAACATGGCATCGGTCAGCTTCAAGGCGGAGACATTGTTGGAGTATGCCACGGTGCTGTCCATGCCCAAGGGCATCCCCTTGGCCAATCGGTTTTCTATGACCCGGGCCACCTTGCTGTAGTATTCCGACTTGTTGACCTCGGCCTCGGTGATGGAGGCCGTATTGAGTATGGTCTGCCGATCCTGACCACCGGGCACGCCCAACTGGTCCAGGTGCTCGATTCGCTTGGACACCAGATTGCTCAAAATGGCCTTGGCCGACCCGGCTTTGCGCACGTCGTACTCGCCAGGTTGCAGCCACCCCTCGAAGTTGCCCTGTGCCTCCTGGGGCAGGATGCCCTCGCCCTTGGCTTGAATCAGGGTGTCGAATTCGCTCTGCGGAACACCGGAAAGCTGGGCGGCCCGGGCGACCACGTCGCGGACCCGTTCGCCGGCCCGCACCTGCAGGAAGCCTCCAGCCTTGCTGCTGTCAGTCAGAATGGCAACCACATCCGAGGCCTTCATCCGCAAACGCAGATCGAAAACGCCGGGCAGAAGCCTGGATTCGGACTGGGTACTGGTGATGGCGTGCAGGAAGGCTGCCGTGGACTTGACCACCCCGGCCTTGACCAAATTGGCACCCACCTGATCAGCACCCTGACCGCTCTCGACAGTAAACTCCAGCGGCTGTCCGCCGGGACCTGGATAGTCAGGGGCGACCTCCTTGGTGGCTACGATCCTAGGGGCGCCATGACGCAGCCCGCCTACCAGAATCACTACGCATGAGGTGGCCAGCACAACAGCCAGGGCGATGATAACGATCATGATCTGCTTGCGATGCTTGCGCCTTTCGCGCCGACGGCGCATTTCACGGCGCGAATGAGGAGGACGCGGCGGCATGGCGGAAACCGGGGCCTGCCCATCGGTAACCCACTGAACTTTGTTCTGGAAGAATTCCTGCATGTCGTCGGCCAATTAGCACTCCTTGTCGGCACGTTGGTCGTCCAGGGCCGACTGCAACAGCACAACAGCGGACTGCTGATCGACCACGGGACGATGTCTTCGCCCGTCCACGCGGGCATCATATAGCTGACGATGGGCGCTGACGGTCGTCAGTCGTTCGTCTCGCAATACTACACTGGGCAGCTGCTCAGGGGCAATGTCGGCATCCTGGGCGGCCTCCTGCAGGCGTCCAGTCAATGCACGCACCCAACGGGCCGCCTTTTTTGCGCTGCGACCAGCCTGGCCGCTCAGAAGCAAGGGGTGTCCGACTACAACCTTGGAAACACACTTGTCCATAATCAGGTCTTCCACCTGGTCCAGGGCTTGGAAGTAGTCGCCCTGAACCTTGATGTTGCCAGCGGGAAAGGCCAGGGTCAGCTCCGGGTCCGACAGGGCCAGACCCACCCTGGCCTCACCAAGATCCACCCCCAGCCACACGGCTGTCTGTGATCCCACGGGAAGCTCAGCCTTCTTGGACCTGATCACTCAGGGCTTTCAAGGCCCGATCGATGGCCGAGGCATCCTGGCCGCCACCCTGGGCAAAGTCAGGCTTGCCCCCACCGCCGCCTCCCAGGACCTTGGAAGCCGTCCTGACCAAATCGCCGGCCCTGAGACCGCGGTCACGGGCCGCCTGGTTGGTGGCTACGAAGATGACGGGCTTGCCATCCTCGCTTACACCGGCCAGTGCGACCACAACCGGGTACTCCTCGCCCATGCGGGCCCGCAGGTCGGTCACCGTCTTGCGCAGAGCATCGACCGAGCCGAAATGTCCCATGTTCCGGGATGCAACCTTGACCTCGCCCGGGGCATGCAAGGCCTGGTTGGCCAGTTCGGGCACAGCCTGGGCCATCTGCTGCTCATAGGTGGCCGCCAGTCGGCGGTCGGACTCCTTGAGCTTGGCCAGCAGGGCCGAAATCCTTGACTCAAGCTCGTCAGGGCGGGCGTTGAGCTTGTCGGAAAGCTGAGAGACCAGGGCGTGCTCACGGGCGTTGTACTCGTAAGCGCCCTGGCCCACCACGGCATCCACACGACGAACACCGGTACCCACCGAGGCTTCGGACATGATGGAGACCGCACCGATCTTGCCCACGTGATCCACATGGGTTCCCCCGCAGAGCTCACGGCTCCAGCCGTCCTCGCCAATGGAGACCACACGGACCACGTCGCCGTACTTCTCCCCGAACAGATGCATGGCGCCCAGGGCGATGGCATCGTCATACTTCATCTCCTGCGCGGTCACGGCCAGGTTGTCCCGCAGGCGGTCGTTGACACGGGATTCCACCGCATCCATGGCCTGGCGGCTGGGAGCTTGCGACCATTGGAAGTCGAAACGCAGCCTGTTGGGTGCATCCTCGGAACCGCGCTGCGTGGCCTGGGGACCCAGTTCCTCTCGCAGAGCCTTATGGACCATGTGCGTGGCGGTGTGCGAGCGGGCGATGGCGCCGCGCCGGTTCCGGTCGATGGTGGCCGTGACCTTGGCCTGCAGGATCAGCGTTCCTTCAGTCAGCCGGCAGCGGTGGATGGTCAGCCCTTTGATGGGCTTTTGCACGTCGTCCACCTCCAGGACGGCTCCATCGTCGGTCAATATCTCACCCTGGTCGGCCAGCTGGCCGCCGGCCTCGGCGTAGAAGGGCGAGCGGTCCAGAATAACCTCAACCTGAGCAGGTGCCTTGACAGCCGGAACCGCCCCCTTGCCCTCCTGGATGATGCCCAGGACGGTCGAGCGGCTGGAGAAGTCGGTGTAGCCCAGGAAGACCTGAGGCTCGTCCAGACTCTTGCGCATATCGTCGTAGACACTCAGATCGACGTTGTGCCGCTTCTTCATGGCATCGGCGCGGGCCCTGGACTTCTGCTCATTCATGAGCTTTCGGAACTCGTCCTGGTCCACCTTGACACCCTGCTCGGCAGCCATCTCCAGGGTCAGCTCGATGGGGAAGCCGTAAGTGTCATGCAGGGTAAAGGCATCCTTGCCCGAAACCTCGGGGTCGCCCTTCCCGCTCTTGGCCTTGTTGACGGCCGTATCCAAAATGGTGGTCCCCTTGTCCAGGGTCCGGCGGAAGGCCAGCTCCTCGCCATAGGCCGATTCGGCCACCTCGGAGAAGGTGTCGTTGAGCTCTGGGTAGCTGGGAGCCATGGCCTCCTTGGAGACCGGGAAGAGCTGGGGCAGAACCTCCTGGTCCACGCCCAGCATCTTCATGGAGCGGATGGTCCGGCGCAGCAGACGACGCAGCACATAGCCACGGCCGACGTTGCTGGGACGGACGCCGTCGCTCATGATCATCAAAGCCGAGCGAACATGGTCAGCCACCACACGGAAGCGCACGTCATCCTGGGCGTCATCGCCGTAGTGCCGAGCGGACAGACCTTCGGCCGCCTGGATGACGGGATAGACCTCGTCGGTCTCGTAGATGTTCTGCTTGCCCTGAAGCAGGTAGGCCAGGCGCTCCAATCCGGCGCCGGTGTCGATGTTCTTGTGCTCCAGCTCGCCCACGATGTGCAGGTCGGTCTTGGAGCGGACGTTGTCCACCTCGTAGTTCTCGAAGACCAGATCCCATATTTCGATGTACCGGTTCTCATCGGCCGAGGGGCCGCCCTCCTTGCCATAAGCAGGCCCACGGTCCACATAGATTTCAGAGCAAGGGCCGCCAGGGCCGGGGCCGCCGGTGGTCCAGAAGTTGTCCTCCATGCCCAAAATTTCCATGTGCTCGGGGTCGAAGCCCTCGTTTTTCCATAGGGAGCGAGCCTCGTCATCGTCGGTGTAGGTGGTCACCCAGATCGTATCGGGGTCGAAGCCGTAGCCGCCCTGGTCCTGGGGCTTGGTCAGCAGGTCCCAGGCGTAGTGGATGGCCTCCTCCTTGAAGTAGTCCCCAAAGGAGAAGTTGCCCAGCATCTGGAAGAAGGTGCCGTGACGGGTGGTCTTACCCACCTCGTCGATGTCCAGAGTGCGCACGCACTTCTGGTTGCTGGCCATCCGGCTCTTGGGCGGGGTCTGTTCCCCCAACAGGTAGGGGATGAAGGGGACCATGCCGGCGATGGTGAAGAGCGTGGTGGGATTGGGCGAGATCAGGGATGCGGATGGGACCACCAGATGATCCTTGCCCTGGAAATAATCGAGGAAACGCTTGGCGATTTCCGATGTGCGCATGCTGCTTCTGCTCCTTCAGACCCGGTGAACGCCGACGGGCTTGCGGGTTGTCCAAATGACTCGGTTGTCCGGGGCACGAGCAGGTCGCCCGCACTCCGGACTCATAGCTGAATATGGTGATTTTACACCGACCAGGTGCATCTGTCCTGGTCTGTCCGCCCCAGGCTCAGCCCTGGAAACGGTCCAGATAGCGGCGGTCCAGCTCGTCCTGCCGCTGATGCATTGTCTGGGTGAATTGGCGCACCAGTCCGGACAAGGTCCGAGAGGCCACCTGGTCCTGGTCCTCGCCCAGAACGAATTCCCGGGCACGCTTGGGGGTATTGGCCCTCACATAGGCCTCAGCCTTGGTCACCAGGACCACGCCTGTTGTCACGCCCAACCCCAGCCAGAAGATCCGTTTGAACATCAGCGGGTCCTCCCCTCGTTCCCTTGGCCGTCATTGGCCTTTTTGGCTGTTGAGGACTGGACTCCAGCGTTGTCACGGCCTCCTGAAAGGAATGACGAAATCGTCTTGCGCAAGGCATATAGGAAGGCTGCTACTTTGATGACCGGCTTGCCCAGCATTGATCCGTACAGATCGGTTAGAGCACCGACGTTGCCTGCAGTGGTTGAGGCCGCTGCGGAGATGCGATTGACGTCAGTCAGAGTCTGGTTGAGTTGAGTGACCGTGCTGGTGGACTCGTCCAGGGTGGGCACCACATGATCGCCCGTCTGCTTGATGGTCTGCGCCAGCTGATCGAAGAGCTTCCCCAGACGAATCAGGGGATAGATCAGAAACCCCGCCAGGATAGCGAAGGCAATAGCCGCTATCAGGCCGGCAATCTGTCCTACGTCCATCTGCTACCTCTCTTCCATTGGTACGATACTGGGGACAACGCTAGCACGCGCCGTCTATCAGTCCAGGACATGACCGGCCTGTTGAAGCCGGTTCAGCGATTGAAGGACCGTACCTGCAGGGCCCGCTCAAAAGGGGCATCCGTATCGAAGTCGAATATGGTGACGCTTCCATTGCTTGGGCGGCTGCTGGTGTCATATCTGCCCCCGCCGAAGCGGTTGACCAAACTAAGCAGTGTGTTGCCGTGCGAGATCAGTAGGACGCGGTCGTCATTCTTCAGGTGCTGGCCGGAGGCAATCAGGGCGAATCCGCCGGCAATCCGCGTCCAATACTCGTTGTCGGACTCGGCATCGCCAAAGGGATCTGCCTCCTTGAGGAAGTCCCTGGTGGCTGCCAGGCCGAAACGGTCCACGATCTGCTGATAGGTGCCAGCCCCATGAGGCGCGCCTGCAGCCCACCAGGCCATGGCCATGTCCTGTCCCTCGAAATAGCCGTAGAACTGCTCACGGAAGTGGCTGTCACTGACCGGCTCAGGCTTCTTCTCCGACTGGTTCTTGTCCAGGATCCTGTGGACTGTCTCTTGGGCGCGTGTGGTGTCCGAGCAGTAGGCGGCCGCAAAGCTCACCTGGCTCAATTTGTGGCCTGCACGGTCGGCATCCTGCAGCCCCGATGAAGTCAGCGGCGAGTTGGACCATCCCTGGAGACGGTTGTAGCGATTGAAATAGGTCTGTCCATGGCGGACAGCATACAGATGGAGCAACATGCCTCTATTATCCCACCCATGCTTCGGCAGAAGCGGCAGATTTTGGTATGCAAAGGGCCCCGGACAAACCGGGGCCCCAAAGTTGCTGGCGGTCAGCGAGCGTAGAACTCGACCACGTACTGGATGTTAATCTGAACCGGAATCTCCTCCGGCTCGGGCTTGCGGACCAGACTGGCCTTCAGGGAGGCCAGGTCCACGTCCAGGTAGCCGGGGACTGCTGGCAGCACATCCCGGTGGACGCCTTCTGCTGCGATCTGGAAGGGCACCATGGTCTGGCTCTTGGGCTTGACCTGGATGGTCTGGCCGGGCTTGACCCTGTAGGAGGGCCGGTCCACGATGTTGCCGTCGACCAGGATGTGGCGGTGAACCACGTACTGACGGGCCTGAGCGGTGGTGCGGGCGATGCCGGCGCGCAGGACCAGGTTATCCAGGCGGCACTCCAGCTCGCGAAGCATTGCGGCACCGGTCTGGCCGGACTCGTGGGTGCCCCGCTCATAGGCGGCACGCAGTTGCTTCTCAGAGACGCCGTACTGGGCGCGCAGCCTCTGCTTCTCCCGCAGACGAACGGCGTAATCGGACTCGGTGCGACGACGGCTGCGGCCGTGCTCGCCGGGGCCATAGGGGCGCTTCTCGAACAGGCGCTGGGCCTTGGGCGTCAGGGCAATGCCCAGAGCACGGGACAGGCGGACCTGCCGACGTGCACGCTGAATGTTAGTCATTGATGCAATCCTTACTTGCTTCTGTCGTTATCTGAACGAAGACGGCCGGAACCGTCGAGTCAGGCCTCTCCAATGCTTCACCGTGCCAAGCACGAACGACCTTGCGGCCGCCGACCCATTGATGGGCTGAGACTCCAGATAGATTCACGCACAAATGCGCAAACCAAGTGTTTATTAAACCACATGTGCCTGACCTGCCAGAGGAGAGTGTTGTGATATATTCATACCAACGGTCGGTATGAAATTGACGCAGGAATGGCAGCCTCACCATCCAATCGACGACGGCTCATCATCATCGACCTGAAAGGAAAACGACCATGGCCCGCAACGCACACCCTGAGCTGACGCAGGAACGAATCATCAAAGCCGCAACCGGGCTCTTCACCAGCCGGGGCTACGACAAAACCAGCATGCAGGACATCATCGATGCGACCGGAGGCTTGAGCAAGGGAGCCGTCTACCATCACTTCCAGTCCAAGGAAGACCTCTTTGATGCCGTGGCCGATAGGTTGATGAGGACCATGAGCGAGACAACCGACAAGACCCGACCCCGGACGGAACAAGGCACGGCATTGGAGCAGCTGCAGTCGCTCTTCTCCCCCGGGCGAGCGCAAAAGAGACTGGAGGCCGCGGAGCTGATGTTCCGCAAATTCAATCCAAAGGCTAATCCCAAGATGATCGGCATGGAATTCACCGCCATGGTGGACGAGCGGGACGACTTTGTCGATCTCTTGAAACAAGGCAATCAGGACGGCTCACTGCACGTGGACCACGTCAAACAAGCCGCGGAGATTCTCCGCTTGCTGGCCAACATGTGGCTGCTGCCTTTCTTTCGCCGTGGTACGCAGGCTGAACTACGCACCAGAGCCGCCTGTTTCTTCACGATCATGCAAAGCTTGGGTATCCCCCTGCAAGACCAGGGATTCTCCGACTCGCTGGCATCCTTCGGTACCGACACCAAAGGCAACAACAAGGAAAAGACTGAAAGCGAAGGCGGTATATGAACCCGCCCGCTAGCGACCAAACCTCAAACATGGACCACTCCAAGGGCAAGGGACTGCTGACACTGCCATTCATTGCTCTTCTGACGACTGAGATCCTCTCCAATCTAGGGCAAACATGCTTGGTCTTCGCCCTCCCGCTTCACCTGCTCAACATCTCAGGATCGGCATCACTTTATAGCATGGCATCTGCTCTGGCAGTCCTTCCATCCATTCTCCTGACCCCCCTGGGCGGAGCTCTGGCCGACCGGTTGCACAAGCAGTCCACCATGGCAGTCCTGGACGTTCTGTCGGCATTGACAGCACTCTTGTACATCCTGATCAGCCGCAAGATCGACCCGGTTTTTTTGACCGTGGCCTGCATGATGCTGGTCAATGCCTATAGGGCCTGTTACAGCCCAACGGTGCAAGCAGCCCTCCACTGCCTGGTAGACAGAAAAGACCTAACCCGCGCATCAGCCATGGTTTCCCAGGCGATCTCCCTCGTAGGAATGATCGGACCAGTATTGGCCGGCATGGTCATGGGCTTCTTCGGAATCATGCAAGTAGTCGGGGTTGCCGCCTTGGTCTGTCTTCTTTCTGCCGTCTGGATCAGAATTGCCGTCAGGATTCCTGAACCAGCACAGGGCACCTCCCAAGGTCCGAGAGCACTGGTGAGCCATCTGGTCGCGGACACCAAAGCTGCTGCACAATTTCTGGTCAGGCATGGCAACCTCAAAGTGGTCATAGGACTCAGTCTGGCGGCCAACTTGATCTTTGCCTCCTACGTCAACGTGGCACTACCATATATGGTCACTCGTACGCTGGGTCTGAACAATGCCATGCAGGGGCTGGCCGAAGGAATACTGGCCTGCGGGAGCCTGCTTGGAGCCATCTTGGTGTCCATCCGCCCAACCTGGTTCTATCTGCAACGGATACCCATGCTGCTTTCGGGCAGCGCCCTGGTCCTCCTGCCCATTGCCGCAGGGCTGCTTCTGCATTTGCCTACTCATGTCCTCTTCGCCCTGGTCACCGGGTGCATGGCTCTGGCTGCGGGAGTGGTGCAGACGGTCAACATCACATCCCTTTCCTATGAGCAGATTCATACCCCTGTAGGGCTGATAGGCAAGGTGATAGGACTGACCAACAGCCTATGCATGTGCGCGATTCCACTGGGGCAGGCCGCCTTCGGCCCGCTGATCGACCACTGCCCCATGACCCTGATCATCGCTGGGGTGGTCACGGTGACACTGCTGACATGTGTGATTGCCAGGCTTGCCATGAATCCGGACGAATAAATGGCATGGCATATGCCCTTTTTTGAATGCCGCGCCGGCGCTTTTCGACATTGACGACCAAAGGTCCATTACTTAGCGACGTAGACACATAAGCATCTCAATAAGGCTGACAGGCCTTACTTTGTTGAGGGTACTGTCTTGCAAATCTTCTGAGTGAAGGCTTCGCGGCGTTCAGGTGTATCAACCTTCGAGTCTATGCGGCCCAGAATGCTGGCCCCGGTGAATTTGATACCGCAGAATTTCAGGATGGAGTACTTCCATCGGGTCACGGTTGAGCCATACATCTTGGAGACGAAGGCCGGCCCATGGCTGCTGCTGATAATTTGCGCCGTCTTGCCTCTGAGCAGCCCCTCCGATTTAAGGCTGCTTTCATACCGGTATGCAAATTGTGGCGTGAGTACCCTATCTAACCAGCCCTTGAGGATGGCCGGTTCACCTGCCCACCAAATGGGGAAGACAAAGACCAGATGATCGGCTCGGGCGACCATGCTTTGATAACGCTTAGGTGCTGATTCGTCTTCCATGTGCTTGACATAGCCGTAGCGAAGCACCGGGTCGAAGTCTTCCTGGCTGAGGTCGATCATTTCGACCGTGTGGCCTTTACGCCGGGCAGCTTGTGCATAAGCCTGGGCGTTGGTACGGCTGAAACTACCTTCATAGGGTGATCCTTGAATAACGAGTATGTTCATATCGTTTACTTCTTCAGTTATGCTGCATCTGGCTTAGGCGCTATCGAAAACCTCTGCCGACTCTATTATCTAAAATAATTTAATATTTGGTAGATTATCATAAGCAAAACTGTTGACAGAAAGATGATATGAATGCAGGAAAACTACCCGATCATACTGGGGTCGGAACTGACAGGAGCGACCAGGGTGGCGCGGGTGCGGGTGAGGCGTGAGACCATGAGACCGACACAGGCATAGGCCAGAGCGAACAGGGCAACCACGATCAGCGGAAGACCCCAAGATGTCAGACCTGCTGCACGTGAATCCATGATTGATTGGACAGCGGTGTTGTACCACCAGCCAGGAGTCAATTTGCCGATGGTCTGCATGACCGGAGGCAGGGGGCCTCCCGAACTTGACCCGGAGGTGAACATAACCACCAAGCCGAAGATGACCCCTACCGAGTTTATGAGAGAAGAGGAAGGATTGAACTGAGCAAGCATGAATCCAAAGGAGGCCGCCGACACAGCAAATATCAGCATGACGAAAAAGCTCAGCAGCACCCTCCCCCAGCCAAGCGAAGCCAAAGACACCCCTGACGTCGCCATGCTGAAGGCGACGAGTGCCACGTAATATATCCAGGAGAAGCCTGCCAGGATGAGGGCTGCCGTGAGCTCCTGTCCGTTCAGGCTGCTTGAACGCATTGGAGAGGCAAGCAGGCGTCGATGTCGGTCCGGAGAGCTGAAGGCTCCGAAAAGCGTCGCAACACAGACCGTCAGCGCTGTCATCAAGGGAAAGGCAGCCAGGCCGACGGTGGTGGCGAAACCTTCCAAGAGGGCGCCATGGTCATCATCCTTTGGGCTGGTATGGATGCCCACATGTGGCTGGTTGCTGGCATAGTGCGATACTGCATAGGCAGCCGCATCCTTGATCGCAGCAGACGAATGCAGCTCCATGGGACCGTTTTGGCCCAGATCTGGCAGCAGAGCAGTACGAAGAGCATCGAAATAACTGTCCACCTGCAGTTGTGCCAAACTGCCGCGGCTGGAATTATAGGAGGCAGCTGTTTCAACTTTAGGGAAACCAGGGGCTTTGCTACCGCTGTGAGCTTGAGCAGCAGTATTTTCAAGCGCATCAAGAAAGCGTTGGCCATATCCCGCTGGAATGATGACGGTCAAATCGCTTTTGCCGGATACGTTGGCATCCTGCAGGGCCTGGGGTCTATCTTCGACTGTCACCAGTTGGGCCGACTTGCCCAGATACCGCTCCAGACCTTGGCCCAGCTCACAACCAACCTGGTTGCCGTGGTCCCTGTTAATAACGACTATTTTCGCCTTCGCGGGTTCAAAGCGACCAACCGAGCTTGAGGCATTGGCACGTACCGCGGCCTGCATGTTCGTGGAACCGATGACAATCATGATGAGGCTCATGCCCACCAGATACAAGAGGAGGTAGAACTTATGCGCCCAGATGACGCGCAGTGCTGTTTTACAAGTATTCATAACGTTGTTTCCTTAGGAACAGACCACAAATGGCCAGGAAGACGGCGGCCATGATAGCCAGGATGCCGCAGGTGCGGGCAAAGGGTTCCAGGCTGTCGTAATAGACGATGTCGTAGAAGAGGTTGGAGACCTGCTTGACCGGGTTGATCAGGTGAAGGATCGGAGCATGCTCCTGGATGGCGTTATTAAGGTCCATAGCCAGGCTGCCGTAGAGGCCGATAAAGGCACTCAGCGTACAGTCGATGCCTATGACCAGGCCAATCTTCGTTTCGGTGGAAAGTTTAGGGATCGCTCCCATCATAGAGCCGAAAGCGGTAGCCATAAAGGTGCCCACGGCGATGGCTACGAGGGCTATCGGGTCACGACCACCGGTTTGCACGCCGCAGACTGTGCGGACGAAGATGTAGGCAACCAGAAGGCTGACTGCGGAGAAGAGCCAGGAGGCCAGGAAGGCGCCCGCTGCCTGCCGCCACTTGGAGCTGGGAGAACTGGCCCGTCGGGCTCCCAGGGCTGAAAGGTTGGGCTGAGTCCTGGCAATCATCTCTGCTGCGGTGCTGGCGCCGATAAGGCAGGCCATAGCGAGCACGGCAAAGAAGTAAGGTGCGGTCATCGAAGGATTGATATGGGTCAGACGGATTTGCTTAGTGTAGGTCTGTTGGCCGGAATGCAGCAGTATTTGAGTATTTGGCAAGGCCAAGATTGAGCTTGCCGAGTTAGCCTGATTGAAGCTGACTAGCGAGGCGGAGAGAATAGAGACCGTTATGCCTTCTGAGGCAGTTGAGTCGGATTGGATGTTGGCGGCTTCACGATCGGACAGGACCATGTTGACCCGTCCGTCAGAACCAGCGTACAGGTAGCCGATGTCCTTCTGACTATCCAGACGTGTGTCTGCTTCGGCTCTGGAAGCCACTGTCGTCGGGATAAGCAGCTGAGTGTCATCGGACCCGGCCTTGGGTTTCTTCGATAGTGATGAAACCAATTCGTCAGCGCCCAGGCTGGCTTTCCAGTTGGCGTCAGAGACAATGGCGAAATGTTGCGCCTCGGCAGTGTAACCGTCCTGAAGGTTGCCCATGATGCCCAGCATCAGAGCGGCCAATATGACTGGAAAGGCCAGTACCCAGAAGAGGGAGGAGGTATTGCGTATCGAGGTCTTGACGTTGATCAGGAATGAGTTCCACATAGATATGTGCTCCTTACGGCAATTGAGCCTAGGGACCGCGCTCAGTCGCGTAGTTCCTTGCCGGTCAGTTCCAGAAACACGTCGTTCAGGGATGGCGGACGGCTGGTCAGGTGGCCGTAGCTGGTCTGGGTGGATTCCAGGACCGTCAGCACATCCTGCAAGTTGTGCTCGCCCTGCCGGCAGTGGATAACCAATTCCTTGCCGTCATAATCGACGGACTGGGCCAGAGGCAGAGCACGGATCTTGGCCAGTGTAGACTCCTTCAAATCCAGTGTCTCGACAGTGACCTGCTCGCCGGCCTGGACCATGCCCTTGAGCTCCTCAGCAGTGCCTAGGGCAATCTGTCGGCCGTGGTCCATGATCATGATGCGCGTGCAAATCTGCTCCACCTCCTCCATGTAATGGCTGGTGTAAACTACGGTGGCCCCCTGGGCGTTTAGCCGCTCGATACCTTCCAGTATGGCGTTGCGGCTCTGGGGATCCACGGCGACGGTGGGCTCGTCAAAGAAGATGAGGTCGGGCTGATGGGCGATGCCACAGGCGATGTTGAGCCTGCGCAACAGACCGCCCGACAGCTTGCCGGGACGGAACCTGCGGAAGTCACCCAGCCCCACGAAGTCAATAGCCTGCTCAACCAGCTCCTTGCGGTCGGCCTTCTTGGGCACATAGAGGGAGCAAAAATAGTCGATGTTCTCCTGCACGTTCAGTTCGTTGAAAACAGCCACATTCTGTGGAACCACGCCGATATGACTTTTGAGGTCATAGGAGGTCGGGGTCATCTCCTGCCCAAATACCCGAACCGTCCCCGATTCAAAGCTGAGCAGGGCCAGTATGCAGTTGATGGCGGTTGACTTGCCTGAACCATTGGGACCAAGCAGTCCGAAAACTTCGCCTCGATTGACTTCCATGTCGAAGTGGTCCAAGGCCACCATGTCACCGTAGCGCTTCACCAATGCATTGACCTTCAAGGCCGGCTCTTGCTCACGTGAACTGTTCATGATTCCATCATCCCAGCTACAACTGGCCCAACACCATGACAGCCGTCATCAATGTTGTGGATGCTCAAATCAGACCTATGACATTTGTCATGGGTAGTCCTGCCTTCGGATAGGCTCAGGAACGGGTAGCCCGCCAATTACTATTTGAGACAATAGGGCAACTGGGCGAGGAGACATTCATGGGCAGGATAGCTGGCTGGCTGGTCCTGCTTGGTCTGGGGACCTTATGCGGATCATGGTATGGTTCAGAGATTTCAGGAATCCTGATCGCAGGCCTCTTGGCCTCAGTAGCCACAGGAGCCCTGAGCGAATGGCTGTTGCCAGCGCCGGGTTCCACGTGGGGTGGCGCTCTGGTGTCGCTTTTGGCAACGTTTATACCAGACTGGCTTTTCTTCTTGCCAGCGCTGGCTTTTGAGGCGGGGGTCGGACTCGGAAGCATGGTCCCGGCTACCGGGTCAGTCGGTATGAAGGTCCCCCAGACCAAGGACTCTGGACTGGTCTGGCCCAGGCTGCTCTTAGCCTTGCTGCCGACATTCTTTTGGCTGATACCTGGCATGGCCGACCTCATACAGTTCAGAGGCCTCCCCCAACGCTATGCCCTGCTGACTTTATTGACCTCAGCACTGGCGCAAGGCGGCGGACTGACGTGCGCGCACTTGGCCGTAGCCAAGGGTCGTGTATGGCAGATTGAAGACATCGAACGCTACAGGATCCGCCAACTGCATGGCCGCATCAGCGACCTGGACGAGGAGAGGTCCCAAGCAACACGGATGGCGCACTTATCCGAGCGGACCCGGATCGCGCGAGATATTCATGACAATGTGGGCCACCTACTCACTCGAGCCATCATGCAGACCCAGGCTGGCCGGGTGGTTGCTCAGAGCAAGGGCGATCAGAGTACCGAGCAAGTCTTTGATAGTGTCGGAAAGACTTTAGACGAAGCCATGACCACAATTCGTCGTTCGGTGCATGACTTGGAGGATGAGGGCACCGACTTCGCATCCCAGATGGAGGATGCCAGCTCCGAGGCTTCTATGGGGCAGCTACAGGTCGATCTAAACAACGGCATTAAGACAGCGCCTGCACCAGTGTGCCGTTGCCTGGCCAGCATTGTTCGTGAGGCCCTTACCAATACGGTCCGCCATTCTTCAGCCAAGTCAGCGCAAGTAATTCTGCGCGACCTCCCAGCCTTCTGGCAGATGGTGGTGCAGGATGACGGCGCGATCCAGCAATCGCAGCCTTACAGCTCGCGTCTTAAGAAACCAGATCTCCAGCGCGGCATGGGGTTGGCCGATATAGAGGCCAGGGCCAGAGCCCTGGGCGGCACAGCCAACAGTGGACCCAACCGAAAAGGATGGAAGGTTTTCGTATCCTTGCCCAAGGAACCCTGGTTCAACCAGAGTGCAACTGAGCATGTAGAGAATAAGAAGGTTATGGCATGAAAGTCGCTATCGCTGATGACGATCCGATCGTCTGCTCGTCCCTGTCAACGATTCTGACCGCAACCGGCACTGCAGACGTGCTCTGGACCGCCAGTGACGGCCAGTCAACCCTGGATTGTTACCAGGCCGCTGGTGGCAGGCCTGACGTACTGCTGCTTGACGTGCAGATGCCTGGTATGGACGGCCTGGAGGCGGCGGAGCGCATCATCGCCATGGATTCGACTGCCCGTGTACTCTTTCTGACCACCTTTGCCGACAAGGAGTATATTTCCCGTGCCTTGGCCTTGGGTGCCAAGGGCTATGTAATCAAGCAGAACGTGGCTTCTGTGGTGCCGGCCCTGCAAGCTGTGATGGCTGGGCAGACGGTTCTTGGCGCTGAAGCAGTGGCTAATCTCTCACTTGGCAAGCAGGAGGAGCAGACACGAAAAGACCCAGCAGAACCTGTTACCCGGCGCTTCCAAACACTGACCGACCGCGAACAGGAAATCGTCGCTCTGGTGGCCGACGGCCTCGATAACCAGGCCATCGCCAGGCGGCTCTATCTCAGTGAGGGCACCGTCCGCAATCACATCTCAGCCATCCTGGCCAAGACCAACCTGGCCAACCGCACCCAACTCGCCGTGGAATGGCTGTCCATGCAAGAGTCGTGAGCATACAGCTTTTGGAGTCTCGATCGTTCAGAGCTTTTCGATCGGCGCCAAGCGCAGCATCAGCCTCTTGGTCCCCTCGGAGCCGAAGTCCACTGTCAGAACCGAGTTGTGACCCTTGTCCTGAATGTCGACAACCTTGCCCAGGCCATACTGGTCGTGGGCCACCCTGTCACCCAAGGAAAAGTCTTGAATGGACAGGCCATTCGATTTTGGTTGGGCTGAGGCCCTGCCAGCGTGTGAGGTTGACGATGAGCTTGTTGTGCTGCGTCTGGTCGTGACCCTTCCATTTCTTGAGGAGGAGCCGCGAGAGCCATACCCTGATGATCTAAACGAACGCTGTGAGGAGGTTCGCGAGCGCCCATACCCACTGCGGGAAGAGCCAAACCCGGATCCGGAGCCAAACCCACCGAATGAGCGATGACCGAACGCTCGGCCATCGCTTTCATCCTCGAAACCACCGAATTCGTCCTCGTCATCACCCAGGTCCCAACCTGCGCGCATCCGCTCGTTTCCTGCCTGTCGACGCTTCCAGTCGATTAACTCGTCAGGGATGTCGTCCAGGAACTGGCTGGGTAGCATCTCATTGACCTGCCCCCACTGAGAGCGGACGGCCGCCCGGGTCAGGTAGAGACGCCGCTTGGCACGAGTCACGCCCACATAGGCCAGCCGACGCTCTTCCTGCATCTCATCGGCATCTTCCAGACAGCGGGAGTGCGGGAAGGTTCCCTGCTCCATACCGGTCAGGAAGACCACAGGATACTCCAGGCCCTTAGCCGTGTGCAGGGTCATCAGCGTCACCTTGCCTGAGTCGTCGCCCAGGCCTGGCAGCTGGTCCGAGTCAGCCACCAGTGCTGTGGTCTCCAGGAAACCTGCCAAGGTAGCGTCAGGAGTCTTCTGTTCAAACTCGGCGGCCACGGACTGCAACTGGCCAAGGTTCTCAAGCCGGGAGGCATCCTGCGGGTCAACCGACTTGCGAAGCTCATCCAGCATGCCGGACTCCTCCAGAACCTTCTCGACGATCTGAGACGGCTTGGTATCATGCTCTGCAGCAAAGCCTGTCAGGGAGGTGATCAGATCCCTGAAGGCCTTCATCCGCTTGACCATCAGCGTGGAAGCCCCGGGCACCTCCTCTATATGTTGCACCCCCTCCCAGAAGGAGACCTGATGCAAATCCGCATAGGAGGTCGCCGCTGCCTCGGCACGTGCGGCCAGGCCCCGCTTGGGCACGTTGAGTATCCGCCGCATGTTCACGTCGTCCTGGGGATTGGCGATGGCGTGCAGATAGGCCAGTGCGTCCTTGATCTCCTTGCGCTCATAGAAGCGGGTCCCACCCACCAGCTGATAAGGCAGGCCGGCATTGATCAATCCCTCTTCCAGGGCGCGGGACTGGGCGTTGGCCCGGTACATGATGGCCATGTCGGAGTAGGGAATGCCCTCCTCGCTGCGCAACCGGGCGATCTCGGTGGCAATCCAGGCGGCCTCCTGCTGGGCGTTGTCGGCTGCATAGCCCACGATGGGCTCCCCCTTGCCCAGGGCAGTCCAGAGTTTCTTGGGCTTGCGGCCCTCGTTCTTGACGATGATGGCATTGGCCGCATCCAGAATGGTCTGGGTGGAACGGTAGTTCTGCTCCAGGAGGATGGTCCGGGCTCCGGGGAAGTCCTTTTCAAAGTCCCTGATGTTGCTGATGTCAGCCCCTCGGAAGGCATAGATGGACTGATCCGAATCGCCCACCACGGTAATCCAGGCGGGATCCTGCTTGTCAGCATCGGCGCCGGCCAGCTCGCGCATGAGTACATACTGGGCATGGTTGGTGTCCTGGTACTCGTCCACCAGCACGTAGCGGAAACGATGATGGTAGTACTGCGCCACCATTGGGGATTGTTGGAGCAACTGGACCGTACGTACGATCAGATCGTCGAAGTCGACAGCATTGGCCTGAGCCAGCCGATGCTCATACTCGGCGTAGATTACGGAGTAGAGCTCCTCCTCGTTGCCGAAGCGGGCGGTGATCTGCTGGCCGCGCTGCCCGGGACGGTAGTCGGGGGCGTACTCATGCAGCTGCGTGCGCCAATCCTGCAGGTTGTTCTTGTAGTCGGATATGTGGCTCAGAATGTTTCTGGGGGTGTAGCGCTTCAGATCAATGTTGAGATCCTTGCCGATCAGCTTGATCAGGCGCTCGGAATCGGCTGTGTCATAGATGGTGAAGCCCGACCGCAAGCCGATCTCCTTGCCATCTCGCCTCAGAATACGCACGCAGGCTGAATGGAAGGTAGACACCCACATGCGGTCGGCCACAGGCCCAATCAACCTGCGCAGACGTTCGCGCATCTCGGAGGCCGCCTTGTTGGTGAAGGTGATGGCCAGAACCTGACTGGGCCAGGCGCCAAACTGACTGAGGATCCAGGCGATTCTGCGGGTCAGCACCCTGGTCTTGCCCGAGCCTGCACCTGCACCGATCAGCAGGGCCTGCCCCTGGTATTGTACTGCCTCGGCCTGCCGATCGTTGAGCCCCTTGAGCAGCTCCTTGGCACTGCGCTGGATCAAGTCCGGTTCCTCGTTCACAAGCCACCTCTTGCCATCTGGTCTCCGTCACCGTCACAGGCCGGATGGCGCACACCCGGCAAACAACCATTTCTACCACAAAGCGGTGTCATCGGATCTTGGCTCAAGGGTTAGCCAGCAGAGATGTCAGCAGACATAAAAGACCCCGTCCGCCTTAGATAGGGAAAGCGAACGGGATTTAGTCGGGGGAAGTCGAGATGACCCAGTCAGTTGCGCACTTGGTCCTTGGCGTTGTTGACAGCCTCGGTGGCGCCCTGCTCAGCCTTGGCCTTGCCGACCTTGGCATCGGCCTTGGCCTGGTCCATCTTGTCGGAGGCGGCGTCCTTGGCGTCGCCCATCTTGTCCTGGGCAGCGTCCTTGGCGTCGCCCATCTTATCGGCAACGGCGTCCTTGGCATCGGATGCCTTGTCCATAACGGTGTCCTTGACATCGCCAGCGACATCGGAAATCTTCTCGCCGGCAGACTTCATGGCATCCTTTGCATCATCCAGAATCCCCATATGGTCCTCCTTAGGTCCTTGAACGCACCGTGACGATGCGTGACCATTGCGGTCAATTTTCACTGTAACAGTCAGGGCCTTAAATCCGCGGATTGACGGGCTGACACGCCAGGAAGACACTCCAATCCGCTGGCGGTGAAACCTGACGGATCAGGGCAGCCAGACCACAGTCCCAGAACCGGGTTATCTTGGTGTTTATCCGTCGGGACCATAGGGGTCCCGCTTTCATGACGACAAGGACGATGACATGCAGGAACTTGAGGAGCGAATCCGCCGCCAGGGCACGGTCAAGCCTGGCAATGTACTCAAGGTGGACGCCTTCCTCAACCATCAGTGCGACGTGCGGCTCTTCGACCACATGGGCGCTGAATGGGCCCGCCTGTTCGCTGGACACCAGATCGACAAGATTCTGACCATCGAGGCATCCGGAATCGGCATCGCCTGCCTGGCCGCCCGCCACTTCGGGGACGTGCCGGTGGTCTTCGCCAAGAAGACCCAGTCCATCAACCTTGACGGCGACCAGTACACGGCCCGCATCTACTCCTTCACCAAGCAGCGTGAGTACCCCGTCATCGTGGCCAAGCGCTTCCTCAAGGAAGGCGAGCATGTACTGATCCTTGACGACTTCCTTGCCAAGGGCAACGCCTTGCATGGTCTGATCGACATCTGTCATGACGCCAAGGTTGTCATTGAGGGTATCGGCATCGCCGTGGAGAAGGGATTCCAGGAGGGCGGCCGTACCCTGCGCAAAGAGGGCTACAACCTCAAGTCCCTAGCCATCGTGGAAAGCATGGACCCGGACCAGGGCACCATCACCTTTGCGTCCAATGAGAATTCAAACGCTCCTTCCGCCAGAGCCAATTAGAAGCAACAACTCGCGTCAGGTGGATTGTTCAACCTGACTTTTTTAACGCTTTTTCTGGTCAGTTCACTTGCCTCACGACGGTATTCCAGTGTAATTGCTCACATCAATTTGGCAGTACAATCCTCTCATACACGTCCAAAGCGACGTTTGACTCCATACATAGTGCAAATATAGTGCCTGTTCGGATTTGGGAGTCCTTTAGCATATTTGGATAATAGTCTTCTTGGCTCCGGTTTTCTCGGAAATACCGTCTGCCCTTTAACGGTGTAAACACCGAGTAAATCTCGAGACATAAATAGACTCATCAAGCATCTCTTACACAAAGATATCGGAACAATTCTATTCGCCCTTAGCTCGAGTAAAAGAAGAGATACTCGAATCAACTCTATATAACTCAGCTAACTCAGTGCGGGTCTATCAAGTAAAATCACGTTAATTCAGAGATACAGCGAAATTAAACCCTTAAGCCACTTAGCTTCGAAGCTGATTCGCACCTGTTATGCGTTTTCATGCAGACCAAGCCAATCAGATCACAGTTAATGTCCATCCTTAATATGCCGATAACCTAAGTTTTTTGAAATTTTAACCTTGCTTCCTGTTATCTGCCTGCTGTCTAAGTCCCCACTCATCAGCTGCTCTTTCCTGAAGCTTCACGACAAATGAAGCATTTTTAGCAGTTTGAGCATTTCCGCCGTTTTCCAAATAAACTGATTTTGCCAAATTGACAACTTCTTTAAATTCTTTCTCTTTAGGCTGATGCAAGTTTACAAGGTCTTCCGAATCTAATTTCAAAGAACCTGCATCCTTTGCACAGTAAAGATATATCGTATGAAATAGTAGGTCGTTTTGTTCCCCTCGTGTCAGCCCGCAACCTTTAATTAGCTGCTTTATATTAGCGCTTGTTCGCGCTAGTCTATAATAGGCTTCCAATGGCACGTGCTCATTAAAAATCCTCGCGTACTTCTTTGCGTCACCAAGTATTTGTGCTGGTCTAGCACGCGCATAATCAGGCTGCCCAAGAAGCGTTGAAATAAGACATTGCCCCAAAAATGAGATAGAAATAATGTCCTTTGCAGGCCAGCCGTTGTTTTTTCCGGTGCTCTTCCGGCGATCATACTGAAGATGTCGATCACTAAAGTATCTTTCTATTTGTAAGTGTATCGTCTCAAGCGAATGAAGGAATGCAGGAGGAATCGATGTTTGGTTATTTGTTGCCTGTATTATTTTAGCCCTGGTCGCATGGTCACTGGAAGCGATGCACTTAATAAGAACTGTTCTGTTGTCATCTAGGCTCTTTTCCGATTTACAATACTGAGCAATCTCATTGGATGTCTGAAGCCCATTTACAATTCTGGGATTAGTCAAGGAAATTGAGTTCCCCATATCTCGTGTCACTTTATCAGCGACAATTGTGATTCCGTTGTTAAGCCACCAGAAGTCAATATCAGACTTATTCTCGAGTGTTTCATGAATTGCTTTATTGACATGTACTTTTCCTTGATAGTCACGAATATTCGCTTCAAAAAGTGACTTCTTAAGATTCTGTTTTTCATCTGTGATGAATGAAAAATAATCTCCAAGCAAGACAGTCAATATCGCACTTGACTCATCAGGACATAGAGGTTCCTTTGTACCTTTTAAACTAACCGTTTCATCGGGAGCTTCCTCAATCAGCTCAAACAAGTTCTTTGCCGTTACAAAATCCACATGAACAGACGTGTTCTTGGAAGGGATGATGGATTCTACAAGCTCCTTTAGTTCTTCTGCCTGCTTCAAGAGATTTGGGTGAACTCTCACAGCTAAAGAAACCGCCCAGAAATGAATCGATACCTGAAGTCGCTTTTTTATGGTTTGCTCTAAAATAATTCTTATGAGTTCAAAGAGATCAATTACTGCCTGATTGTACCTGTCTTTATCCGGCTGGTCTGTCTCGACAAGATTCGGAAAAGAAACTTTCCAGTTTTGAACAATGGCTTCTGAAAAATGAGTTTGATTTTTTGATTGTATAAGGTGAATATCAATTTGGCTTTTGCTATCTAGTGAAATAGATTTGGGATCTTCGCCATTCATAAGAGTATCGTTAACGAATATAAATATTCCGTCGTAACCGCCATCGAGCCCACCATCGGTCATACCTCTTGTTACTTCGTCATCATCGAGAAGATACTGAGTCAAAACTTGCTGAGCTACGACTCTTTCAAAAGCTTCATCAGCACCCATATTCTTATCAATTCGAAAACGTTCACTTTCGACAAAGTTACGGATCGTAGCCTGTGTCATATTTAGTTTTCTAGTCATTTCCCTTACTTCCATGTTTGTATTTACAACTATTTAAGCATAATTGACCAAACAAATCCAAAAATATATCAATATATATATCAACAATGTGACCATCGGTACTGCGTGAACGGATACTACTAATGCAAAGGAGCAAAGCTCAACTTGCAAACTCAAACTCGGAAACAGCACATTTAGACAAAAATTCGAGACTGAACCACAATTACAGAATTGAGCCTAGACAAAGCTACCGATAGTCGCCATACTTGCGATGACTCGAATTGACCCCACATAAAGCAGGATGGAGCCTTAAGACAGATAACGGGGGATGTGCTCACATATATTTGTATAAGAATCTACTGTTACTCTAAAATCTAAGGCATGTTTTCTTCACAAACGTTCGCTTCGATATGTGGATATAAAACAGTGTTATACTAGCATTCATTATTCAAGATTCAAGCTTGTAGATAATAAGATGACTTCAAGAGCAGGTATTCTAGTGCTCAAAGTCAGATTCGACGCTAAATCAGCAGATACCACTAAAAAAACCAAGATTGCAGTAATATGCGGAATAGGTAAAGTTATTGCAGTATTAAAATCAATCTGTTCGTTCCCCCATACTTTGATAAAAATACTCATAGATTACAACGATCAACAAATATCGAATTGACGCCTGCCGCAAAACCGTAAACTCACGATCACTATGGTTACAAACCACTACAGAAAAACTTCGGCAGTCTTGATGATGACAGCTTCTCTGTATAGCAGTGCAATATCATCTTTAGCTACTTAAAACCGCAAGAAACTGTTCTTAGCCACTACACATACTTTGTTGTTTAAACCGAGAATTGCAGAGAACCCTTAACCCCAGAGGAGAATGAGTCTCTTCTCCTACTCAATAGAAGAATCATCTAATATCCGACGGTCCTACAACCTGCTGTCGCCCGCTTAAATATATGTGGGAATCTGACACTGTATTATGTACAAATGTTGAATTACATGTAAGAGTGGTATCGTATCATTCCCGTTCAATGGTTGTCAGCGGTTTGTAGGTGACATTCGAACCAAACTGTTGATGCTAGAGCAGAGAGTGCTTTCTTTTTGGAGGCGGCTGATAGCATATCGTCAGGGAAACATGGAGCAATCGGTTGTTGTGGCATCCTCTGATTAGATAAAGCGCAGAACGATAGCTGAAACTTTGGCGCGTACTCATCAACGCTGTACACCAACGGAATGGACATCGGGCAGAAGGACTGCTAGATGCCCTCCATACCGGCCTCGGTCATTTTCTCAAGAGCGATGGCATCGGCCTCTCTCAGAAGATACTGTCGCTTCTTAGCAATGTCGCCAATAACGCGAATGCCCAAGCCAGGAAGGGGAAAGGCTAACACTAGACAATCTCGTCAGGCAAGCCCAGCTTGATGCCGATGACCCGTACCTCATCATCTGCCACGATACCAAGGTCCTCATTGATAGCATCGACATCGCCGTGGAGAGCGGATTCCAGGAGGGCGGCCGCACCCTGCGCAAAGAGGGCTACAACCTCAAGTCCTTGGCCATCGTGTAAAGCATGTACCCGGACCAGGACATCAACACCTTTGCTCAGAATCCTGCCTGAGTCGGTCTGCCCCGGTTCGGGTCGCTGCAATAAAATGGATCAGTCCACCTGATGCTCGCTGGTGCCGCCCTCCAGAATGGTCTTCACATCATTCAGGGAGATATTTACCATGGCGGTCACGGCAGCATCGGTGTAGAAGCCGATGTGTGGTGAGACCTCTACATTGGGCATGGCCTTGAGGGTCTCCAGGGCCTGGTTGTCGACCTTGGTCCCGCTCAGATCCTTTTCGAAGATGCCCGCCTCACCCTCGATGGTGTCGATGGCGGCACCAGCGATGGACTTGGTCTGCAGGGCCTCAATCAGGGCCGGGGTGTCCACAATGGGGCCGCGGGCGGCGTTGATCAGGAAGGCCGAGGGCTTCATGGCATCCAGTGCCTGGGCATTGATCAGATGATGGGTGGTATCGTCCAGCGGCGTATGAACGGTGACGATGTCGGCCCGCTTCAAAAGCGTGGGCAGATCGACGTAATCCAGGGTGTCTGCCAGCTCGGGGCGGTGGACCGGATCGTTGGCGATGACGGTGGAGCCCAGGGCCCTGAAGATTCTGGCCACGGCCGATCCGATTTTGCCTGCTCCGATGATCCCCACGGTCAGGTTGTGGATCTCATGGGCCTGAAGTCCATCCCAGGTATAGTCATCCTTGGCCTCGCGAGCGCTGGCCTCCCCCAGATGCCGAACCAGACGCATGACCTGGGCCAGAACCAGTTCGGAGACCGACCGGGGCGAGTAGGCAGGTACGTTGGTGACGACCAACCCGTTCTCCCGAGCGGCCTGCAGGTTGACGATGTCATACCCGGTGATTCGCAGGGTCAGTTGCTTGAGACCATACTCCTTGAGCCGCTGGTAGAGCTCAGGCTCGGGCAGGGCCGCGTGCTGCTGGATGACGATTCCGTCGTATCCCTTGATCATGTCAACAGTGTTCATCCCCAGATCGTGGTCAGTGGTATCCACTTGAATGTCATTGGCTTGCGCCCAGGCCTGAATGGCCTCCTGCTCGTCGGGACGTACTGAATACATAAGAATGCTGGTCATTTTTCCTGTCCTTGGTAACTGTCTTCATTGATGATTTTTGCCGGCTGTCGGATGAATCGCCAGATGAGTCATCCGCGATTCTGACGCATATAGTCGCCGATCCGCTCCACGGCGGTGTGCAGGTCCTCCATGGAAGCCGCGTAGGAGATGCGGACGTAGCCCTCACCCCCGGGCCCAAAGCTTGCCCCGGGGATTACCGCCACCTTGGCCTTGCGAGCCAGGTCATAGACGAAGCTCCAGCTGTCGCGCATGCCCTCGGGCAGCCGGGCGAAGATATAGAAGGCGCCCTTGGGATCAATGACATCCAGACCGACCTCGGGCAGGGCCTTGACCAGATAGTCCCGCCGCTTGCGATATGCTTCGCGCATCGGGTCCGTGTCATTCATACCCTTGGTCAGAGCCTCCTGGGCCGCATACTGGGCGTTGGTGGTCACCGAGGTAATAGTGAACTCGTTAACCTTGCTGATCTGATCAATAACGTCGGCGGGGCCAGCTGCGATGCCGACACGCCATCCAGTCATGGCATGGGACTTGGAAACCCCGCCAAGAACGACTGTCTGCTCGGGCAGGATAGTGCCCATGGACACGTGAGTACCCTGGTAGGTCAGCTCGGCGTAGATTTCATCGCTGAGCACGAAGAAGCCGTGCTTGCGCGCCACCTGGGCCAGAGCCTCCAGATCCTCACGGGCATAGGTCACGCCGGTGGGGTTGGTGGGATAGTTGAGCACCAGGGCTTTGACCGGACCCTCGCTGTTTTCGACGGCGGCCTCCAGTTTGTCCGGCTTGAGAATGAAGCCGTCCTCGGAGGTATCCACGAAGACGGTTTTGGCGCCGCTCAGCTGGGCGATGGGGATGTAAAGCGGGAAGATGGGCGTGGGCAGAATGACCGTATCACCCGGGTTGATCATGGCGGTAAGGCCCGAGAAGATGCCCCCGGTGGCACCGGCCGTAATCACAATCTGGCTGTCAGGGTCGTAGTCCAGCCCGTACTTGGCCTGAAGATAGTCGGCAGCTGCCTTACGCAGACTGGGCATACCGCGGCTCTCGGTGTAATGACTGTAATTGTTTTGAATGGCCTCGATGCCCGCCTGCTTGACATGCTCGGGGGTGAAGAAGTCAGGCTCCCCCAGGGTCAGCTTCACGATGCCGTCTATTCCGGCGATCTCCTTGTTGAATTCGAGTATGTCGCTCGGCGCCAGAGCTTTGACCCTGGCATTCATATGATCCGCCAATGTCATTGGCTTGTCCTTTCCCATGCGGTTACTACAACCATTGTCGCTGGTACTGCCCTACCGACTATGCGGTGACGATGCACGGGAAATGCTGTCGACGACTGCAGGGCCGGTGGGTTCCGATCCGTGCAACCGTTCCTACAAGGCACCGGGCGTCACAGATCGAATCCGTGCCACCAATAGGTAAATCGTGTGCCCTGCATGCTGAAACCTCCTGCGGAATCTACAATCAGCATTAGAGTAAGCGTACAGCGAAGTTCCAGCAATCTTATAAACGCGACCATTATTTGACCAGACGCTTGCATTTTGCGGACGCGATAAGCATCCAAAATAAACGTGCCTATGACAAGACAGACCAGACTAATCTCGAAATTTCAGAGATTTATCTTAAGGCTCCCTTGGGAGTCTCTCGCAAGCCGCAGCCTGCGAATCCGTAATCAACACATTCAGATACCCCTTCCCATACAAGCTCATCCCGTACCGAAGCATTGGTCGTTTGCATCCTGGGTCCTATCTCTTCACTACGGTCTGTAAGCTATGCTCGGCAAGAACGAATTCGGGTAAAAGTCTTGTCAAAGTTGTGTCGCACTACCAAACTCGGACGCGAGATTCGCCTTATCCGACTGTTGCGTCCCTGCATTGAGATCTCTGTCATATACTTTGCCTCAAAGACAGGCAAGAGACAGAATTCTTGGTTGTGCCGGCCAAAAGGGGTGAGGAAATGACCATTCGAGTTGCACTGGTCACAGGGGCCACCAGCGGCATTGGGTATGAAACCGCTCGAATGCTCGCAGAGCATGGATACCGAGTGTATGCAGCAGGACGACGCGTTCAACGGCTGGAGCCGCTTGGCGACAAGGGGGTGACGGCTGTGCAGATGGACCTGACTGATTCTGCATCCATTGAGAAGGCTGTCGCACGAATTCTGCAGAAGGAAAAACGCGTCGACCTGCTGGTCAACAATGCCGGATATGGCTCCTATGGTCCGGTCGAACAGGTCTCCATCGAAGAGGTGCGACGACAATTTGAGGTCAACCTCTTCGGCCTTGCCCGCTTAACCCAGCTGGTACTGCCCGCCATGCGCCGAGCCAGACACGGCCGGATCGTGAACACATCATCCATGGCTGGCCGGATGGTCACCTATATGGGTGCCTGGTACCATGCCACCAAATACGCTCTTGAAGCCTTCAGTGATGCTTTGCGCATGGAAGTGCGTCCCTTCGGCATCGACGTGGTCCTAATCGAGCCGGGGGCCATCGCCACCAACTGGGGCGCGATAGCCGCCGAACATCTCCAGACAGTCACACGCAAGAATGCCTATCAAAAGTCAGGATCCCAAGCTGCCGCCGGGTTGCGCAAACTGTACTCCAGCAGGCATTTGACCCAACCATCAACCATCGCCAAGACCATCGTACGTGCCTCGACAGTACGCCATCCCCGTCCACGTTACCTTCTGGGCTTCGGCGCCAAGCCTCTGGTCGCCCTTCATGCCCTGCTCCCCACCCGTGCATGGGACTATCTGATGGTCCATGCTAAGGACTTGTAGACAATAAAAAAGGTATCAAACGATACCCCACCGTCGAGTTTCAAAGGAATAAAGGCATTTAGGGCATGTTCATTCAGATGAACCGGTCCACAGCTTCTTAGATTCACTGCTGCTGAATACGAAAAGCTCGCTTTTGAAAGCCGCCAAGCTATGCAAAATGAAGCAGACAGTCAGCAAGGGATTCCGTAGGACAGGATCAGCATCCTTACCACAGAGTCCCTCGCCAATTGGCAGAATTCCGACTCCTCAAACCTCTAGAGCTTGAGCTCCTAGGAGCGCCTGCTCTGCCGCCATGGGGACTCGTCCCAGTCCATCCAGACCAACATTGAGCAGGTAGTTGATGCCGTACTTGTTCAGATGGGCCTTGTAATCGTGAATGGTCTTCGGGCTCTTCCAGTTCTGGTCATGGTAGGAGAATCCCCAGGAATCGTTGATGGTTCCGGCGGTCTCATAAAGGCCGAGCTTTGAGGGTTTGAATCCTTCGACGGAATTGTAATCGACATCTTCCTCCGAGGAGGCCTTGGCGCTGGCATCCGAATCCTCAGGAATCTCGTTGTCTCCCAACGAAACATAGTCGTAGCGACCGTTGCCCAGTCTGGAATTAATCAGGCAGTCGGGCTGCAGGCGCTTGACCGTATCGTAGATGGTCTGGCTCTGCTCGTCGCTGAGAGTCATGGGCATGTCGAACCAGGCGACCGATATTTCCCCGTAGTTGCTCATGATCTCTTCGATCTGCGGCATGATCTTGTGCTTGAACGCACGGTCGTAGTTCTTCTCCCCCACAAAGTCCCAGCTGTTGTCCCAGGTGGTGCCCGCCGTCTCGATGTCATTTGAGAGGTATCCGCCGCCATCCGGTTCATGCCAATCCAAATCTTGAGAATAGTAAAGGCCAAATCGCAGGCCAGCCTTGCGGCAGGCCAGGGACAACTCGCCAATTACATCCCGGTGAAATGGTGTCGCGTCATAGACGTTGTAAGCATCTACCAGGGATCGGTACATGGCGAAGCCGTCGTGGTGCTTTGCTGTGACGACCAGATACTGCATGCCGCAACGCTTTGCAAGATCGACTATGGCATCGGCATCGAAGTAGATGGGATTGAAGGCCTGGGTCAGGCGTTCGTACTCCTTGTTGGGAATCTGGAGCTTGGATTGGATCCACTCCGCGTAGTTGCTTGACGACTTTCCCTGGTACTCCCCTCCCAGGAGCGAATAGAGACCCCAGTGAATCATCATTCCATACTTGGCTTGCTTGAACCATTCCACGGTATCGCTCATTACTTACCTCTGTTTCTGCTGATTAACACGAATTGTTTGAACCGGACCTCAGATGGTCAGCTTGCCCTTCTTGACAACGAAAGTATCATAAAGAGCCATACGCACATAGCGGACTCCTGTACACATGATCATGAAACCTGGATCTTTCCTGCCAAGTACCCTGACCGAAACCTGGAAAGAAGTAACGAGCAACCAGGGAGCTGAGGATCCCGGTGGTATTGGCTGCAAAGCCTTCAAATGACGTAGATAAGGTGCCTAGCATCAAAATCGGTGGACTGCTGTTCACTGTACCTCTTTTGACCCCATGAAGGTTCCTTCCTCGGAACTGTCAGCACGTTCCCCATTCGTGATGGAGAGCGATTGCTTCACTCATATACTGCAAAACAACCGGATTCCATGAACCATCTTGGTCATGAATACTTCGATAGGTACTATTTTGTTAACAGTATATACCCAATTCAGAATCATACATGCCAGAGACTTCATGCCACTATGAATTATCAAGATCTGCCATAGGGCGATTAACGAGCATATTATTAGTATCCGGTCTTTAAAGCGACTTAATGGCATGTATGCAAAACTGATATCTGACAAACGATTAAGAGCACAAACATGACATTCTACAAAACAAGAAGTATCTTTAGTAACTGTCATTAACAGACAAGAATAGGATAGAGGACATCATTGCTGTCTGCATGCGAGCAAGGCAAGCCCGCTACTGACAGTTTGCCCTCAAGAGCACGGTCCATCAGCTTGGTCATTCGACGATCGGCTGAGGACCGGCACACTAACTGCATTCGTGTTCCGGTCAGGAAGAGCCAAACAACCATACCGACAGAAAGGAACAAGCAAATGTGTGATTCATCCCCGCAGAAAGCCAGTCACGATCAGTCCACTTGGGCATCTATTGCTACCTGGCGGATGGCCTATGAAGGTATGGTCAAGGCCAGTTCCGGTCTTGAAGAGGGCGGCCAGTCGGGCGATGCTGTCGAGAGGCTGATTCAAGAAGTTGAGGCCAACCCGGATTACACCTCCGTCGGTTATGGCGCCTTGCCGAACCGGGAAGGCGAGATGGAGATGGATGCTGCTTTCATGGACGGGAACAGCATGGCCTTGGGCGCAGTGGCCGGCATCCAGCATGTACTCCACCCCATATCCGTGGCAAGGCAACTGAGTCGACGCCATACCAGCAGCTTTCTGGTTGGACAGGGAGCGACTCGCTACGCCCAGGTCAGCGGATTCGAAATGCGCAATATGCTGACGGACAGAGCCAGAAGACGTTGGGAGCTGGAGGCTGCCAAGACCACAACACCGGAGTCTGCCAGCCCCTATCGAGGGCACGATACGGTCGGGGCCATCTCCTTGGATATGCAGGGATCGATGGCTGTTGGCACATCGACATCGGGTCTCTTTATGAAGGAGCCGGGCAGAGTGGGCGATTCACCCCTGCCCGGCTCGGGCTTCTACGTGGACAGCACTATCGGAGGAGCTGCCGCCACCGGGCTGGGAGAAGACATCATGAAAGGATGCCTCTCCTATCGTATCGTCGCCCTGATGGGAAGCGGATTGACCCCGCAGGAAGCCTGCGATTCTGCAGTCTACGAATTCGACGACCTCCTGAGGAACCGCTACGGCAAGGCCGGCGAGATCTCTCTGATCGCCCTCAACAAGAGAGGGGATTGGGGGGTCGCCACCAACGTGGAATTCACCTTCTGCACAGCCAAGAAAGGCCAGCAGATACGCATACTCATGGCCAATCCGGACGGTAAGGGCAGAACACGAATCGAACCAGTGACTAAGGAATGGCTGCAGGAATATAAACGCTCGCTCAAGGCACCCATCAAATGAACGTCTATTATTCTTGACTGTTTGGTCAAATAATGCTATCTTGGCGAGCATGGGTCGCAAGAGAAGCTTCGATGATGATGAGGTGCTTGCCCGTGCCCGCGAGGTTTTCTTGGAGCATGGCTATGAGGGCACGTCGATCGATGCTCTCGTCAAGGCCACGGGTCTGCTCCGAGGTAGTCTCTACGGTGCGTTCGGCAGCAAGCGTGGCATGTTCGTAGCTGCGCTGCATGATGCAACAGATTCGGAGTCGCGCGATTCAAAAGTGCTCAATCTGGTATTGGTGGCACTCATGGAGCTGTCAGATCATGATTTGGAGGTTCGTGGGCTGGTCAGGGATTACCTCGTGAAGCTGTCCTGCTCGGAATCAGGCGATACCAACGCCGTCACCGTTAATGTCGCCACGCTCCTTGGCGAAAGGCTGCTGCAACGTGCACATGTTCAGTTGCAGTCTGATAATGAAAGAAGCAAGTCATGAACAACAAGGTGGCAATTGTCGGGCGAACACTGGAGATTGAACCACAGGGTTTAGATAAAATGTGGTCGTTCAAGCGAAAATTAGTGATGCCAATCGAGCATGTTCTAGGTGCGAGCGAGGATCCGGGCATTCTTGATGATGCCAAAGGCTGGCGTGCACTTGGCCTTCATGTTCCCGGTAAATGGGCCGGTACATTCACCGAGCATGGGGAGATAACATTCTGGAATGTCACCAGACCGGAAAGTCCCATCGTCATCCAACTCAAGGGCGAACGCTATGACCGACTGGTGCTTGGGGTGGAACATCCCCATGAGTTGGTCAACCGGATCAACGCGGCCATCAGCGAGCAACAAAGGACGAATTGCAGCATCTGAGTTCTTTTATCGACCATTGACATTTATAGCCCAAGCACCAAATAACTGGGCCGACAAGTCATCTGAACAATACTGTCTTTGACACATTGCCGTATGGCTTGTCGACCCAGATACTCACTCCCACTCGATGGTTGCCGGAGGCTTCGAGGTGCAATCCAGGACCACGCGGTTGATGCCCGGGCACTCGTTGGTAATGCGTGTGGAAATAGTGGCCAGCACGTCATAGGGCAGACGTGTCCAGTCGGCGGTCATGGCGTCCTCAGAGGAAACAGGACGCAGCACGATCGGCGAACCATAGGTACGCTCGTCGCCCTGCACACCTACTGAATGCACATTGGCCAGCAGCACCACCGGGCACTGCCAGATCTGCCGATCCAGTCCGGCTCGTGACAGCTCCTCGCGGGCGATGGCATCAGCCTCACGCAGAGTCTCCAAGCGTTCACGGGTGATTTCGCCAATGATGCGGATGCCCAGACCAGGACCCGGGAAGGGCTGACGCCAGACGATCTGGTCAGGCAGGCCCAGTTCGGTGCCGATGGCCCGGACTTCATCCTTGAAGAGGGTGCGCAGGGGCTCGATGAGCTTGAACTTGACATCCTTGGGCAGACCACCCACATTGTGGTGGGACTTGATATTGGCCGCTCCGTCTCCACCACCAGACTCGACCACGTCTGGGTAGAGCGTGCCCTGCACCAGGAACTTGACTTCCTTGCCGGTCTTGCCGGCCTCCTCGATCACCTGCCGCTGGGCTTTTTCAAAAGTGCGGATGAACTTCTCCCCGATGATCTTGCGCTTGCGCTCAGGCTCGGAAACGCCCTTGAGAGCGGTCAGGAAGTCCTGCGAGGCATCCACGGCGATCAGCTTGATGCCCGTGGCGGCCACAAAATCATGCTTGACCTGTTCGGCCTCCCCCTTACGCAGCAGGCCATGATCCACGAAGACGCAGGTCAGCTGGTCGCCGACGGCCCTGTGGACCAAGGCAGCTGCTACGGCTGAATCGACGCCGCCCGACAGGCCGCAGATGACCTGGTCGTCACCCACCGTGCGACGGATCTTCTCCACCTGTTGTTCGATGATGCCTGAGGCGTTCCAATCCGACGGCAGTCCGGCGCACTGGTGCAGGAAGCGGTCGATCAGGTCCTGCCCCAGAGGGGTGTTGGTCACCTCGGGATGCCACTGGACCCCGTACAGCCCCCGGGATGGATCCTGCATGGCCGCCACCGGGGCACCCTCGGTATGCGCCAAAACCTCAAAGCCATCGGGCGCTCGATTGACGGCGACGCCATGGCTCATCCATACATCCTGCTGCGCGGGCGAATCCTGCAGTATTCCCTTGGCGCTGTCGATGAAGGCCTCGGTCTTGCCGTACTCCCCCAGGGCTGCCTTGTCCACCTCGCCACCCAGCTCATGGGCCATGACCTGGAAGCCGTAGCAGATGCCCAGCACAGGCACCCCCGCCTCGAAAACCCTCTTGTCGATAGTCGGCGCCCCGTCCACGTAGACGGAGGCTGGGCCGCCGGAAAGGATGACCGCCTTGGGATCCTTGGCCAGCATCTGGTCCAGGCTCATCGAATGAGGCACCAGCTCAGAGTAGACCCCCGCCTCCCTGACTCGACGAGCGATCAGCTGGGCGTACTGCGCACCGAAATCGACCACCAGGACGGGACCCTGTGCCATAAGACTCCTTATATATATGTATGCTGTGTCTGCCATGGATGCCCGAGAGCGACGATTCAACGCCCGCGGACAAGTCCAGTATGGTTGCAGTTTTCGACAATGCTACCGTCATTGCGGCCTGGTCGCACCCCCAGAGGAAATACATGCCTGCAAGCAGACAATTCCATCGCATTTTCTCACAAGAGCGAACACACACTGCAAGAAAACGTTCAGAAAAGTCTGCTCGTTCACGTACCATGTAGGCATTGGGTACGGACCCGGCAGATGCCTGAAATGACACTGCACAAGCCCGTAACCGAAGTAAATAAACAATCGCACTAAAGTGCAGGAGTACACATG
Organism: Bifidobacterium polysaccharolyticum; assembly: GCF_016101585.1. Lineage (GTDB taxonomy): Bacteria > Actinomycetota > Actinomycetes > Actinomycetales > Bifidobacteriaceae > Bombiscardovia > Bombiscardovia polysaccharolytica. The sequence continues at coordinate 139,213 of NZ_JACFQG010000001.1, read as the reverse complement.
ACGAATCCTGTTATCGGCACCCCTTGGGCGAAGCTGGAGACCCCAATCGCCGAGGAGACCCTCGAGGCCGTCGACAAGTATTGGCGGGCGGCCAACTATCTTTCCATCGGACAGATTTATCTTCGCAGCAACCCCCTGATGAAGGAGCCCTTCACTCGGGAGGATGTCAAGCATCGTCTGGTCGGCCACTGGGGCACCACCCCCGGCTTGAACTTCCTGCTGGGTCATATCAACCGTCTGATCGCCGACCATCAGCAGAACACCGTGATCATCATGGGCCCCGGCCATGGCGGCCCCGCCGGTACCTCGCAGTCCTACCTGGATGGCACCTACAGCGAGTACTACCCCAAGATCACCAACGATGAGGCTGGCCTGCAGAAGTTCTTCCGCCAGTTCTCCTACCCGGGAGGCATCCCCTCCCACTTCGCGCCTGAGACCCCCGGGTCCATTCACGAGGGCGGGGAACTGGGTTACGCCCTCTCCCACGCCTACGGCGCCATTATGAACAACCCCAGCCTCTTCGTGCCCTGCATCGTGGGCGACGGCGAAGCCGAGACCGGCCCTCTGGCCACCGGCTGGCAGTCCAACAAGCTGGTCAACCCCCGCACCGACGGCATCGTCCTGCCCATCCTGCACCTGAACGGTTACAAGATTGCCAACCCGACCATCCTTTCGCGCATCTCCGACGAGGAGCTGCATGAGTACTTCCATGGCATGGGCTACGAGCCCTTCGAGTTCGTCGCAGGGTTCGATGATGAGGACCATCTGTCCATCCACCGTCGCTTCGCAGACATGCTGGAGACTGTCTTCGACAAGATCTGCGACATCAAGGCCCGGGCCGAAACCGACGACATGACGCGTCCCTTCTACCCCATGATCATCTTCCGCACCCCCAAGGGCTGGACCTGCCCCAAGTTCATCGACGGCAAGAAGACCGAGGGATCCTGGCGGGCCCACCAGGTGCCGCTGACCTCCGCCCGCGACACCGAGGCCCACTTCCAGATCCTCAAGAACTGGCTGGCCTCCTACAAGCCCGAGGAGCTCTTCGACGAGAAGGGCACCCTGCGTCCCGAGGTCACCAGCTTCATGCCCAAGGGCGACCTGCGCATCGGCGAGAACCCCAACGCCAACGGTGGCCGGCTGCTCAAACCGCTGGAGCTGCCTGACATCCACGATTACGAGATCGACATCAAGAAGCACGGCCATGGTTGGGGCGCCACCGAGGCCACCCGCGTCCTGGGATACTACACTCGCGACGTACTGGCCAAGAACCCCACCGACTTCCGCATTTTCGGGCCTGACGAGACGGCTTCCAACCGTCTGGCAGCCGCCTATGAGGTGACCAACAAGCAGTGGGATGCCGACTACCTGTCGGAGCTGACCGACGAGCATATGGCTCATACCGGCCAGGTCATCGAGCAGCTCTCCGAGCACCAGATGGAAGGCTTCCTGGAGGGCTATCTGCTGACCGGACGCCACGGCATCTGGAGCTCCTACGAGTCCTTCGTGCACGTCATCGACTCCATGATCAACCAGCACGCCAAGTGGCTGGAGGCCACCGTCCGCGAGATTCCGTGGCGCAAGCCCATCGCCGGACTGAACCTCCTGGTCACCTCGCACGTCTGGCGTCAGGACCACAACGGGTTCTCCCACCAGGATCCCGGCTTCGTCGACATCCTGCTGAACAAGAACTTCAACAACGATCACGTGGTCAACATCTACTTCCCCGCCGATGCCAACATGCTGCTAAACGTGGGCGAACGTTGCTACAAGTCGACCAACTGCATCAACGCCATCTTCGCCGGCAAGCAGCCCGCCGCCACCTACCAGAGCGTGGACGAGGCCGCCGCCGAGCTGGAGAAGGGGGCCGCCCGCTGGGATTGGGCCTCCAACGCCAAGGATGCCGAGGATGCTGATGTGGTCATCGCCACTGCAGGTGACATCCCCACCCAAGAGGCCCTGGCTGCCGACGACATGCTGCAGAAGCTGGGCGTGAAGGTCCAGTTCGTCAACGTGGTTGATCTGCTGAAAATCCAGGACGCCGAAGAGAATGATCAGGCCCTGTCCGACGAGGAGTTCACCGAGCTCTTCAGCAAGGACAAGCCGGTCTTGTTCGCCTTCCACGCCTACCCCGGCTCCATCTACCGCCTGATCCACGGACGTCCCAACCACGACAACTTCTCCGTGCACGGCTACGAGGAGCAGGGCTCCACCACCACGCCCTTCGACATGGTGCGCGTCAACAACATGGATCGTTGGTGCCTGGCCGCCTCCGCCCTGAAGCTGGTGGACGCCGGCAAGTACGCCGACCAGATCGACAAGTGGACCAAGTTCCGCGACGAGGCCTTCCAGTTCGCCGTGGACAAGGGCTACGACCACCCCGATTACACCGATTGGGTCTGGCCCGATGCCAACCGCGCCGGCCAGGAGACCATCTCCGCCACCGCCGCGACCGCCGGAGACAACGAGTGATACGCTGATCCGACCCTGGAACCGCCCGTCATGCGCAGCCCGCATGGCGGGCGGTTTCTGTATACTGGACAAGGTTGTGAACAAAGCAGTCATCAAGGCAACCACGTCCGGACAGGAGAAGACACAGTGAGTCTTGCAAGCATCACCATCATCAGCCCAGAAGCCGCCAACGGCCGCAATGTCGTGGCCTACGGCCTGACCAAGGCCCTGAGCGCCAAAGCCAAAACGGCCGTATTCAGGCCAATCGCCTGCAGGAAGCACCCGTTGACCCCGGAACTGGTTGCAGCCAGCTCTTTCCCCGATACAGATCCGGAGATCTGCCGTGGCAAGTGCCCTGGGCACGCCACTGAGGATCCCATGCAGACCCGTGCCGATGTCCTCAATGCCTATGACGGGCTGGTGGAAGCCACCCATCCCGAGCGTGTCCTGATCGTGGGCAGCGATGCCTCGAAACTCTTCGACCCCGGCCTGTTTGCTCTCAATGCACAAATCGCCGCCGACCTGAGGTCTCCGGTCATGCTGGCCGTCTGCACCATCGGCAGGGAACCCGGCCAGGTCATGAAGACCGTGGCTGCCTGCCGCAGGACCATCGAGGCCCAAGGAGCCGTGCTTGCCGGAGTCTTCATCACCGGATGCCAGCCAGAGCAGAAGGCGCCTCTTACCCAGGCCTTCCAGGAGTACGACCTGCCGACCTGGACCGTCTCCAAGATGGACTTCGACACGGATCCGTCCGCCGATCAGGCCCGCCAGGCCACCAGCCAGACATTCCAGCAGGAGGTGGATGTCGACCAGGTGGTGAAGGCCGCCGACGCCGCCAGCCCCAAGGCCACCACGCCTGTAGCCTTCCAGAACGATCTGTTGGCCAAGGCCAAGGCCAACAGGAAGACCATCGTCCTGCCGGAAGGAGGCGAGGACCGCATCATCAAGGCGGCCGACTACCTGCTGGCCCGCAACATCGTCGACCTGATCATCGTGGGCGACGAGGATTCCATTCTGGCGCGCGGCAAGGAGCTTGGCCTCAACCACCTGGACAAGGCCTCATTCCAGCCCATGAACGACGAGCAGGTGATGGCGCCCATGGTCGATCGCCTCTGCCAGCTGCGTGCCAAGAAAGGCATGACTTCGGAGCAGGCGCGCAAGCAGCTGGCCGATCCCTCTTATTTCGGCACCATGCTGGTCGTGCTGGGCAAGGCCGACGGCCTGGTGTCAGGCTCGATTAATTCCACTGCCAACACGGTCCGTCCCGCTCTGCAGGTGATCAAGACCAAGCCGGGCGCCTCGCTGGTTTCTGGAGCCTTCCTCATGTGCTTCCCCGACCATGTGGCGGTCTTCGCGGACTGTGCCATCAACCTCAACCCATCGTCCGAGCAGCTGGCCGACATCGCCATCCAGTCGGCCCAAACCGCTCGCTCCTTCGGCGTGGACCCGCGCGTGGGCATGCTCTCCTACTCCACCCTGGGATCAGGCAAGGGCCCGGATGTGGACCTGGTTGAAGAGGCTACCCGCCTGGCCAAGGAGAAGGCACCGGACCTGCCCATCGTGGGCCCCATCCAGTTCGACGCGGCCTGGTCCCCCACTGTGGCAGCCACCAAGGCCAAGGGTGATCCGGTTGCCGGAAAGGTCAACGTCTTCGTCTTCCCCAGCCTGAGCGCAGGCAACATCGGCTACAAGGCCGTTCAGCGAACCTCGGGCGCCCTGGCCATCGGACCGGTCCTACAGGGTCTGAATAAGCCGGTAAACGACCTTTCACGCGGCGCCTTGGTTGCCGACATCATCAACACCGTAGCCCTGACCGCCGTCGAGGCTTAGGACTGATCGCCGTCCCTGTAACGTCTCTATAAACCTCTGGGGCTGCTACTGGATCCTACCTCCAAAACGGATCCAGTAGCAGCCCCAAAATCATGTCAGTCCGGCAATATACCGCTCCTTGTAAGGGCCGACGAGTAATCTTGAAGACTGATTGAGGAGCGCAGGCTCTATACAAGCACATCAGGAGGATGCCCCAATGGCGAAAACCGTCCTAGTCATCAATTCGGGTTCAAGCTCGATCAAGTACCAGCTGGTCGATCTGGAGACCAGCCAGAGCCTGGCCTCGGGTCTGGTCGAGAAGATCGGCGAGCCCACCGACGGCCATTACAAGCACGAGGTCAACGGCGAAAAGCACGAGCTTGAGGAGCCCATCCACGATCATGAGGTCGGGCTCAAGCGTGTCCTGGGTTTCTTCAAGGAGTACGGTCCTGATTTGGACAAGGCCGGCATCATCGCCGTTGGCCACCGTGTCGTCCAAGGTGGAGCCATCTTCCCCAAGCCTGCACTCCTGACTAAGAAGACCCTGAGCCAGGTTAAGGATCTGGCTGTGCTGGCCCCTCTGCACAACGGACCAGAGGCAGAGGGCGCCGAAGTCATGAGCCGGCTGATGCCCCAGACCCCGCAGGTCTTCGTCTTCGACTCCTCCTTCTTCTTCGAGCTGCCCAAGAAGGCCTCCACCTACGCTCTCAACAAGGACATTGCCAAGCAGTACCACATCCGTCGTTACGGCGCCCACGGCACCAGCCACCAGTATGTGGGCCAGCTGGTTCCCGGTCTGCTGGGCAAGCCTGCAGAAGGTCTGCGGCAGATCGTCCTACACATCGGCAACGGTGCTTCCGCTTCAGCGCAGGTCTCCGGGCATCCCGTCGAGACCTCCATGGGTCTGACCCCACTGGAGGGCCTGGTCATGGGCGGCCGCACCGGCGACATTGACCCTGCCGTTGTCTTCCACCTGATCCGCAACGCCCACATGAGCGTGGATGAGCTGGACACCCTCTTCAACAAGCGTTCCGGGATGACCGGCCTGACCGGCCATGGCGACATGCGCGAGGTTCACAAGCTGATCGCCGAGGGCGACGAGGATGCCAAGCTGGCCCTGGACATCTACGTTCACCGCATTGTCGGCTACATCGGCAACTACACGGCCCAGATGGGCGGCCTGGATGCCATTACCTTCACGGCCGGCGTGGGCGAAAACGACGAGATCGTGCGCCGTCGGGTCATCGAGCAGCTGGCGCCCTTCGGCGTGAAGCTGGACCAGGAGAAGAACGACCAGCGGTCCAAGGAGGCCCGGATCATCTCCGCTCCTGACAGCACGGTCTCCGTCTGCGTCATCCCCACCAACGAGGAGCTCTCCATCGCCCGCCAGGCCGAGGTCGTCGCCAGCCAGGGCGATGCCTACGGCAACAAGTTCCAGGCCTGACCGTTAACCTGATCTGTCCCCTCAATCTGATTGATGATTGAATGAGGGATGATTGAGTTCAAGGTTTGGTTCTAGGAACCTGGTCCTAAGAGCAGAAAGAGGCCGGCGACCACATGCATTGCTGTGGTCGCCGGCCTCTTTCTATATGTCGTATAGCTCAGTCCCCCAAAGCCGCCAATGCCTCCTTGTGCAGAAGACCGTTGCTGGCTAGACCACTGCCACCCCATGGACCCGGGTTGCCTGCCAGGTCGGTAAAGCTCCCGCCTGCCTCGGTCACGATGGGGACCAGGGCACCCATGTCGTAGAGGTCCAGCTCAGGTTCGGCCGCCAGATCGATGGCACCCTGGGCCAGGAGCATGTACTGCCAGAAGTCGCCGAATCCGCGCAGACGCCAGATCCGGTCAGTCAGGTCGAGAAGCCGCTCCCGGCGGCCTATGGCCTTCCAACCGGTCAGCGACGACAGGGACATGGAGGCGTCCTCCATCCGGTCCACTCTTGATACGTGGATGGCCTTGGGGGCTTCGCCCTGGCGCGCCATGCAGGCTCCCTGACCCTGCGCAGCATACCAGCGGGTGCCCAGCATGGGGGCCGATACCGCGCCGACCACCATCTGGTGGTCTACCTCCAAGCCGATCAGGGTCGCCCAGACAGGGACCCCGCGCACATAGTTCTTGGTCCCGTCAATCGGATCGATGATCCACCGCCTGCCGTTGGACTCCTGCTTTCCCAACTCCTCAGCATAGATGGTATCGTTGGGCCTTGCTCGGGCCAAAACGCGACGAATCACCGCCTCCGCCTCTTTGTCGGCCTGGGTGACTGGGGTATTGTCCTCCTTGCGTTCCACCTTAAGATCTGGCGACTTGAAGTAGCCCACGGTGACCTGATCTGCCTGATCGGCCATGGCGATGGCCAGATCCAGATCCTCCTGCCAGGTCTGCCTTTCATCCTCGATGCTCATAGCACGGCTCCTTTCGCTTGAATCGCTCTGGTTTAGCCTTGACCCTCGCCCGCTAGCATTCGCTTCCACATACCCGGGAAGTCAGGCATGGTCTTGGCCGTGGTACCGATGTTGCGCACCCGGATGCCAGGTATCTTAAGACCAATCATGGCGGCGAAAGTAGCCATGCGATGGTCGGCATAGGTCTCCATGACGGCCCCGTGCATACGCTGAGTCGGCACAGGCTCAATTGCCAGGCCATCATCCAGTTCGCGGGCTTGACCTCCTATTCTGGTGATTTCCGTGGCCAGCGCCTTCAGCCGGTTGGTCTCATGACCACGCAGGTGGCCGATGCCGTGCAGGCGACTGGGTCTGTCGGCAAAAACCAGGATGGCTGCAATAGAGGGCACAATCTCCCCCGCGGGAGACAGATCGAAGTCGCCGAGTCCGTGTATGGCTTCCCCGCCGGTCACCCTGCAGGTGGCGCTACCCTGCCCGTCGGGAACCATGTCTACCTTCGCGCCCATGGTCTCCAAATACTTGGGCAGCAAGCCGCCTGGCTGTGTGGTCCGATCTGGCCAGTTGGGCACGCTGACTTGCCCGCCACCTATCAGAGCCGCTCCCAGGAAGGGGGCCGCATTTGACAGGTCGGGCTCCACCTGGACCTGATCAGGCAGCTGCGTCCCAGCAAATCCCCTGCCTTCAACGCTCCACCTGCAACGGTCGGGATTGGCCTGGACCTGAACTCCGGCCTGACGCAAATCCTCAACAGTCATGGCGATGTGTGGAAGGCTGGGAAGATGCTGACCAGAGTGAACGATGGTCATAGTGCCATCAGCCCTAGCAGCCAGGAGCAGGAGGCCGGAAATGAACTGCGAGGATGCCGAGGAGTCTATGGTCACCTCCCTGCCTACCAGGCGGTCCGGCGGTGTGAGCACAAAGGGCAGGAAACCTTCCTGGCCCAGGTAATCTATCTTGGCTCCCAACTGGGTCAGGCCGTCCAACAGGGGCCTCATAGGTCGCCGATAGGCCTGCTGGTCCCCGTCGAAGTGTGTGGGACCATCAGCCAGCATGGCCAGACCCGGCACGAAACGCATAACGGTTCCAGCCAGTCCGCATTCTACCCGGGCGCCGCCACGGAAACGTCCGCCTGCCGGTGGAACAACTGTCACTTCTGTGGGACTGTTCGGGTCAACCCGACAGCTCACGCCAAGGGCCTCCAGAGCCTGAATCATCAGGTCCGTATCACGTGACCTGAGTAGACCAGTCAACCTGACAGGGCGACTTCCCAGGGCCGCCAGAATCAGATACCTGTTCGAAAGGGACTTGCTCCCCGGTATGGTCACCGTTGCATCCAAGGGGCCATCCGCCTGCGGCGCCGCCCATGTCTCTTCCACTGTCATGGTCACCATGGTAACCGCAGGCGCAGAGCTGTTTCTGCTCCCTGCTCACCCCTAGAGGTCCAGTGGGGACCCGACCCTGTGCTATATTGATACATTGTGCCCATACGGTGATACTGATGGGCGCCGGGCTATAGCGCAGCTTGGTAGCGCGCCTGCTTTGGGTGCAGGATGTCGCCGGTTCAAATCCGGCTAGCCCGACTGCGAAAACCCTACCTCCATCTGGGGCGTAAGGTTTCTTTTCACTCTCTGATTTCAGCTTAGGTCAACAAATACCATGGTTCACAGATTAACTTAATCCGCTAATACCCTTTGTCGTCGCACTATTCGGCACATTTTCCATCAATGTCACTCGCGCGATCAAGCTAAGCCTTCACCAGAACAAAAGTCGGCGAGTATAGTAATACCTATATTCCAAGCGCGCAGCGAACAGATCAAGGAGCCTCTATGGATGACGGATCATTATTTCGTTTAAGTATGCCCGAAGGCATGGAAGCTATGCATTTGGCCAGTCCTCATGATAATCCGAGCCAGTATCTGGGAGCAATCTTCGATGAAGACAACCACTTGCGAGGACAGGCGCGCTGGGAGCCTGTTTCCGATGATACTGGGAACAACGATGATGACAAGAGTTCGCCAGCAACCGCGATTTCTGCTGCAGCAATCGCGGTTGCCCTAGTAGCAGGAACCGCAGTCTACTTGGCAAATAATGAAAAGTTCAAGGGATGGTGGGACAAGACCATTGTCCACTGGTGGCGGGATTCTGTCATACACACTGCAGATAAAGTGTGGAGCAAGATAACTCATCAGGAGGAGAACAACTCCGAAAATTCCCAGCCGATAGCGTTGATAACAGCGAATTCAGAGGAAACAGAGGCATTCTCCAAAGAAGCAGATGGAGCAATCGAAGAATGCCAATCGAACATGGACAGCGAGGAAGCCCAGAATCGTCTTCTCATCATCATGTACAAGGCAATGGACCTCGCCAGAGATATTCGTGAACTTTCTGCGGCCAACATTCAAGATTCTCCTTTTGACGAGAAGCGGAAAATGGATCTGCGTCAAACCGTGGAGAAATTGACGACACAGAACGTGACAAACTTGATCAACACAGCCTTGGAGCGTAATATTCCGCTGCTTAAGAAACAAGAAGGCTTCGATACTTGGTCCGCAATGCTGGGAAACGTATCTAAGGATGGCGACTTTGTGCCTCTGAGCGGCGATGCCCTACGAATGGCGCTTAGTTTGGAGCCTTTCAAAGCCAAGCTGGAGTCTTCATCTCATAAAGATAAAGATTAAAGAATAGCGATGATCTGTCACAGCTTTGCAAAGGTAACGGTGCCATGCATGAACATCATACTGGATTGCTGCTGTTTTCTCAGGACAGATAGTTAATCACCCTATTCCCACTCATGTTGGTCATTGACCAGTTTTCCAGTCAATATCGAACGTGTGTTGGGTCTGTCACGCAGACCAGAGGTCGCGGTGAACAATAGGCTCATAAAAGCAATCAATGATGGAATTTAAGCTGCGCTTGCACCCGTTCATGGTAAGCCATCAGCCGCATATCTATGGTTTGCGGACAAGCACAGCACACTTCTTGCCATCCGACAAATTCAGCGGCAGATATTCGTCTTCACCAATGCGCTTTTCGGCCCTGACAACGTATTACTTACCTTCCCACACCTACCCAATTTCATCATCGCGCAACGGTCGAGTTTTCTTTTTGTCATGAGCCAATCTGCTTCAACGCTCGACAGACCGATGAAACCGTCAGCGTAAACTTGAATCAAATAGAAGCAAGAAGGTGGGCAGAATAGTGGAACAGGAATCACTTTCGTCCGTTGATCTCCGACAGGGGCTGACCCTTTCCGGCGTGATACCAAATCAGTTGGTTAAAGTCGTCTCTACTGAGCCGATCGGCGATGTCATCAATCTGTACTACGAGACCGCAGATGGTAAGGTAAGTCAGGAAATCATCGACGATGCTGCTTTCAAAGAACTTCGCATAGTTCAGCCAGGACAGAAACCAAAACTGGATGCTGACCCTGAAGAATTTCGATTGGCGGCAGAGGCTCTACGTATCAACTGTGCTGCTCTGTATGATCCGATGTCTGCCGTGTACTCTTCAAGTATCGACCCGCTGCCTCACCAGATCCGTGCCGTATACGAGGACATGCTGCCGAAGGTGCCCTTGCGGTTTCTGTTGGCCGATGATCCGGGTGCCGGCAAAACCATCATGGCCGGCCTGTACATCAAGGAGATGCTACTGCGCTCTGCCGCTGTGCGAATTATCATTGTCTGCCCTGGTGGATTAGCCGACCAATGGCGGGACGAGCTTACGGAGAAGTTCAACCTTCATTTCGATGTGTTCCAACCGTTTATGCAAGATCAGGCCCCTTCGGGTAATCCGTTTCGTGACCAGAACCGACTAATTGTGCGTATGGATCAGGTGGCCCGTAACGATGACTTCCAGCGTATGCTCAGCGAGGTGAAATGGGACATCGCCATCGTGGACGAAGCCCATCGCATGAGCGCACACTATAAGAACAACTACGGTGACATCGACCTGACCAAACGCTTCAAGCTCGGCGAAACATTAGCATCTACATCAGAAAACTTGTTGTTAATGACGGCGACACCACATTCAGGCAAAGAAGAGGACTTCCAACTATTCATGTCCCTGCTCGACAAGGACAGGTTCGCCGGCCAATGGTCCAAGAAGAAGCGGTACATTACCGACACCAAAGGTCTTATGCGTCGGATGGTTAAAGAAGAACTGCTAACCTTCGAAGGAAAGCCGCTGTTTCCTGAACGCAAGGCTGAGACAGTTGAATACGCGCTATCAGAAGGCGAGAGTCGGCTGTACAAGGCCGTGACAGACTACGTACGGGGAGGCATGAATGCCGCACAGCGTATTCGGCAGGTAGACGGACGGCGCGGCAGCAGCATCGGCTTCGCATTGACGATCCTTCAACGCCGTTTGGCATCCAGTCCCGAGGCAATCTATCAGTCGTTGAGACGACGCCGCGATCGCTTGAATGACCTGCTGCAGAGCATCGAGAAGAATCCATACAATATAGAGAATATTCTTGAGCCTGCTGCTGATGCTCCTGATGATTCGGATGAATACGACGACATGTGGGTGGAAACTGGAGAGGATGGTCAGGGACAGCTCGAACTTACACTCGACGAGGTTATGGACTCAGCAACCGCAGCCCAGACAGTGGAAGAGCTACGCTCCGAAATCAGCCAGCTTGATAGTCTCGTCGCGCAAGCTCGCGAGGTCAGGCATTCGGGCACGGATACTAAATGGACTCAGCTGAGCGACATCCTGAACAACAACGTGCTCAACGCTGGTACATCCGAACAGCCGCATAAGCTCATCGTGTTCACCGAACACAGGGACACTCTCAACTACTTGAGCAGTCAAATCAGGACACTGCTGGGCAAACCCGAGTCAGTAGTAACAATCCATGGCGGCATGAACCATGACGAACGCAAGGCTGTGCAGGAAAGATTCATGAACGACCCCAGCGTGCGTATCCTCGTGGCCACCGACGCTGCCGGCGAAGGCTTAAACCTTCAAAGAGCTGATTTAATGGTCAACTACGATCTGCCTTGGAACCCCAACCGTATAGAGCAGCGGTTCGGTCGTATTCACCGCATCGGCCAGAAAAGGTCCTGCTCCCTATGGAACCTCGTGGCAAAGAATACGCGCGAGGGCGAGGTATACGGCAAATTATTAGAGAAGATTGAGACAATCGGTAAGGCCTATGATGGTCGTTTGTTCAACGTGCTTGGCGACGGCAAAGCTTTCGATGGCAAGTCGTTGAAAGATCTTATGCTTGATGCCATCAAACATGGCGACAACCCCAAGGTACAAGCGAGATTGAACGAGGTTATCGATAGCAGCGTTAACAAAGGACTTAACGATCTAATCAATGAACGCTCCGCGCATCCGGATAGGTATTCTACCGTGAACGTCGAGGAAGTGCGCCGTCTTATGGAGAAAACCCGCGAACGAAAGCTCCAACCGGGCTACATTTCAGCGTTCTTTGTCCCTGCATTTAGGAAACTTGGCGGCACCATACATTTACGCGAGACGAACCGTTGGGAGATTACACATGTGCCCCAGGACGTGCGCCATATGGGCGAAACCATTAATCGGCACCAGACGATAGCCGACGCATATGAACGCATAACCTTCGAGCCATCACTCACGCATATAGACGACGGTCCGGATGCGGTACTTGTGGCACCGGGCACACCGCTGCTGGATGCCGTAAGCCAGTTGATCATCAAACGCTATGGTGCCGCATTGGTGCATGGCACCGTATTCGTGGACCGTACAGACAGTCAACCTGATGAACCTGTGGTGATGGTTGCCGCCGAGCAGACGATTACAAATCCCGAGGGCAAGGTCGTCTCAAAGCATTTCGACTACCTGCAGTTGCCTAAGCAGGGGGAAGTTCGGTTCTCGCCAGCACCACCTTATCTAGACTATGACAGGCCGCATGACGATGAGAAGGCCGAGATTACCAAGCTGATGAACAAGGATTCACAGGGACGTGATTACATTGGTGAGATGCGCCAGTATGTATACACAAACGGTACCAAACCACGCATAAAGGAATTACAGGCCCGTCAGGACGCAGAGAACGAGCATCTGCTCGTTCAGATACACAACCGGTTACACGCGGAAAGCGAGTTCTGGTGGAAGTTGCACAATAAGCTCTCCGAGAAGGAACGCAATGGTGAGAAGCGCGGGAAAAACATGAACTCTGATATCGCCCGCAAGCGCGCTGAGGAATACGAGCAACGTCTCAAAAAACGTGAACACGAGCTCACTGGTGACACACGTCTACGCGCAAAGTCACCAACTATGCGTGGCATTGCATTGATCGTGCCCGAAAGACTGGTCGCTCCAATTGATAAGGTCAATGCTTCCAGACTGTTTGCTAAGAACACCGAGGATGTGGACTGCAGAGCTATCACCATGACGATGAATGCCGAGCGTAAGCTCGGCCGCACTCCTGAAGAGATGCCTCACAACAACAAGGGCTTCGACATCAAATCCACCGATAAGCTGGGATATACGTACTTCATTGAAGTCAAAGGCCGGATAGACCTGCCAGATGTTGACACATTCACAGTGACTGCCAATGAAGTGGCCTTTGCACAATCGCAAGGAGATCGCCACCGATTAGCTTTGGTCAAGGTCAGCCCACGAGGAGCAGAACATGACAGGCTACGCTATGTGGAGCATGCGTTCGACTTGATTGCGCCAGCTGATACCACTAGATCATTCAACGAGAGTTTGCAATCATACTGGGAGCGAGGCGTCACGCCATGCTGAAAAAATGTAATTGGTGCAATAGGTAGATGCAACAGATATTGCATGAAGGTAAAACACTGCAAGGAGTAAGAATCATGGCGGACACTGAGCGCAGAAAGAAGCTCATTGAAACAGGTATACCCCTCAAGAAAATCAACGAAGAGTCCTCCCGTGAAAAGTCTTTGCGACATGGACTGCCTTCGACTCTGCATTTGTACTGGGCTCGCCGTCCATTAGCCACCACACGCTCCATCCTGTTCGCCCAACTGGTCGATGACCCATCTGCTCATTCAGACCGTTTTCCTACCGAGGAGGCCCAGGGCCGGGAGCGTACACGTCTACATAATCTGATGGTTAGACTTGCGCGATGGGAAAACATCCGTGACAAAAGCCTCTATGATGAAGCCCGCAAAGCAATTCTTGATTCCAACAATGGGGTTATGCCCGTTGTGCTCGATCCGTTTGCAGGCGGTGGCGCAATTCCGTTGGAAGCTCAGCGGCTAGGCGCGGAGGCGCATGCTTCTGACCTGAACCCTTTGGCAGTCATCATCAACAAGGCATTGATCGAGTTTCCATCTCGCTTCTGTAATAAGCCAGCGGTGCACCCAGCTGCAGTAGCTACTAGCGACAAGTCCGGTGGCCTTGCTGATGATATTCGATACTATGGGAAGCTCCTGCACGACAGGGCCTTCGAGAAAGTGGGTCACTTATATCCGAAGATCAAAGACAAAAATGGTGAAGACCATACCGTCATTGCGTTGATTTGGGCACGCACTGTCATCAATCCCAACCCGGCTAACCCTGTACGGGTGCCATTGGTGCGATCTTGGTGGCTGTCCAAGAAGAAGGGCAGAGAAGCTTGGATCAAACCTTCAATCCAGAAGGATGGTTCCATCCATTATGATGTGCAGCACAATGCTAATGGGCCCAGAGGAGATGACGAAGGCACAGTAAGTCGAAAAGGTGCTATCTCGATTGTCGACGGAACGCCAATTGATCTGAAGTATATTCGTCAACAAGGCAAAGCAGGTCGTATAGGTTCGAGTCTAGTTGCGATTGTCGGGGATAGTGAAGATGGACGCATATACTTTTCTCCGACAAGTAGCCAAATCAGGGCTGCAGCCGTTGGTGAGCCTGTTGATAAACCACTGGAACTGTTACCGGAGCATGCTCTAGGTTTTCGCGTTCAAGCTTATGGTTTTAAAGCATGGTCTGATTTATTCACAAACCGTCAGTTGACAGTGTTGATGAATTTGGCGGACACGGTCAGTGAGATTCGCAACCTGGTGTTGGCCGATGCCTTGGCATCCGGCATGCCTGAAGGTGAACCATTAGACGGGGGCGGTGACGGTGCAACAGCCTATGCAGATACGTTGTCGCTTTACCTATCGCTCGCGGTCAGCCGTCAAGCAGACTATAGCTCCAGCATTTGCACTTGGAACAATACTGGCGAACAGATGCGTAATGTATTCGCTCGTCAAGCAATCTCAATGACATGGGACTTCGCAGAGGCGAATCCTTTCTCGTCACGGTCTGGTAATTTCCTAGGACAGGTCAACTGGGTGGCTGAGGCTGTAGAGACTGTTCCCGCTAAGCCGTCATGCGAGGCTCATCAGGATGATGCCGCCACACGTAATTATAATAACGTTGTAGTGTCCACTGATCCGCCATATTACGACAATATAGGTTATGCTGACTTGTCTGACTATTTCTATGTTTGGTTACGACGCATGCTCAAAGACATCTTGCCATCCGTTTGCGCCACCATACTTACTCCTAAGGCGCAGGAACTAGTAGCCGATCCTTACCGTCACGGCGGTAAGGACGGTGCTGCTCGATTCTTCGTGGAAGGGTTTAACCATGTCTTTGAACATGTACGGAAAACCGCACGCACTGATATTCCCATGGCCGTTTACTACGCCTACAAACAAAAGGACGACAAAACCGGGACTTCCACAGGCTGGTACGCACTACTCGACGGACTGATTCACGGTGGTTGGGAGATTACTGCCACATGGCCTGTGCGTAGCGAACGATCAGGTAGGATGCGTGTCATTGATTCCAACGCACTGGCATCCTCTATTGTGCTTGCATGCCGTCCTCGCCCTAGAGATGCACCATCAATTCCTATGCGTGTGTTCAACAGCGTGCTGCGCGAGGAACTCACTAAGGAACTAAAGACGCTCATGGCTTCAGGTATCGATCCAGTGGACTTAAATCAAGCAGCCATCGGCCCTGGCATCAGCGTCTATTCCAGGTATTCGCGCATTCGCGAAGCTGATGGCACCGATATGCCGATACAGAAAGCATTGGAAGTCATCAACCATGTTATTGATGAAGTTATGGGCGACGCTGACTCAGACTATGATCCCGACACACGTTTCGCCGTAAAATGGTACCAATCATACGGTTGGAATCAGGAAAGCTCTGGGATGGCCGATCAATTATCGCGATCCTGCGGTACCACACCTGATGCTCTAAGGCGAAGCGGCGTGTTCGAAGCGGCTGGAGGCAAGGCCCGTCTGTTCAAACCCGATGAAATAACAGGCGAATGGAACCCAATCAAGGACGACCACATCAGTCTTTGGGAGGGCATGGTACGTCTGACCGGCATCCTCGACTCTAAAGGTGCGGACACTGTAGCCCCGATGATGGCACAGCTTGGTGAGCGCATACCTTTGGATGATGTCAGAGCTTTGGGATTCCGGATGTTCCATGAGGCAGAGAAACGCAAGGATACTGAGGGCGCAATCAAATTCAATAGCTTAGTGTCCATGTGGGATGACCTGTCGACAAAGACCAAGAAGGAAGCCACGAACCCGCAGGAGAACGTCCAAGGCGAGCTGGATGTGTACTAAAAGTTGAAACATCCTGATAGTAAAAGGAGCCTGCTATGGCGATGAACAATAGAGACAGAGTCGGCAAGGCATTCGAATACCTGTCCGAGGGGCTGAAAGATCCAGTTGACAATGTCATGACCCAGGTATTCAGAACGCAGAGCTGGCCGGATGCGTGGGCGCATTATGACCAGCAGAATCGTGGCAGCACGATGCATAAAATGTCCAAGGAGGATGTACAAGTCCAGTTGCGTGCCATCACCGAGTTCGGACGCAATTTCCAGGGTACGCTTTCCCGTTTCCAGCAGGCATATGCCTCAGAGCTACGTGATACACGCAACCGTTGGGCACATATGCAGGCGTTCAGTTCAGATGACACAATCCGAGCCTTGAGCACCATCGAATATCTGCTCAATGCAGTGAGTGCTCCAGATTCCGCGGCCGACGTACGCAAGCTGCGTGATGACTTGCAGCGTACCGTGTACGAAGATCACACTAGGAAGGCCAGCCACCGCAAGGTTCTTTCTATTGATCCTACGCAAGGTATGAAGCCGTGGCGCTATGTCATCAAGCCTCACCCGGATGTAGCATCCGGCAGATTCACGGCATCCGAGTTCGCGGCCGACCTGTGGCAGGTCGCAGTAGACAAATCCGTATGCGAACCAGGCAACGCCTATGGTGACCCAGTTGAGTTCTTTAACCGCACCTATCTGACTGAAGGCCTACGTGACTTGCTCACCCGCGCCATACGCCGCCTGACCGGAGACAACTCCGGCTCGCCTGTAGTGAATCTACAGACCAATTTCGGTGGCGGCAAGACCCACTCCCTGCTCGCCTTATACCACCTGTTCGGCGACAAGCCCGTGACTGACCTGTCATCCGACGTGCAAAATCTCGTCGCAGGATTGGGTGTGAATGCCTGGCAGCCAGGCCGTGTGCGACGTGTGGCTTTGGTGGGCACTAGGCTTAACGTCGCGCAGCCCGACGTAAAGGCTGACGGTACTGAGGTGCACACCATCTGGGGTGAGCTTGCTTGGCAGCTCGGCGGGCGCGAGGCCTACGACATGATTGCCGAAAACGACAAGATGGGCAAGAACCCAGGCAACGGCATCGACAGACTACTCAAAAAATACTCGCCATGTCTGATACTCATTGATGAGTGGGTAGCCTACGCCAAACAGCTTGTCAACCATGACGACCTCCCAGCTGGCACGTTCGATGACCAGTTCGTATTCGCCCAAACACTGACTGAAGCAGTGGCATCCACTCCGAATTGCATGCTCGTAATCTCCATCCCTGCATCCGATACCGGCGACAGTGCAAATGACATTGAAATTGGTGGAGAGAACGGCCATCAGGCTCTACAACGGTTGCAGAATATCGTGCGCCGCAAGGCCGACCAGTGGCGGCCATCAACTCGTGATGAATCCTTCGAAATAGTCCGCAAGCGCCTCTTCGAGGCACCTACCGCCACCGCACAAGAACAGATCGCACTGACCGCACGCCGGTTCGTTGAAATGTACCGTCAGGGAGTGAAATACTATCCCTCCGGCGTGGACTCCAACGACTACGAGAAACGCATCCGAGCATCCTATCCGTTACACCCTGAGCTACTGGATCGCCTGTACGAGGATTGGTCCGGTTTGGAGAACTTCCAGCGCACGCGAGGAGTACTGACTTTAGTATCGAGCATCATCCACGAACTGTGGGTATCGAACGACTCCAGTCCGCTGATTCTGCCAGGCAACGTACCCTTGGAATCTGAGTCCGTAAATTCAAATCTAACCCAGTACCTGCGCGACCCGTGGAAGCCGATCATCGATGCCGACGTGTCTGGGCCAGATTCCACTGCCGCATACATCGACAATGACAGGCCCGCGCTTGGACAACGTCATCTGACACAGCGAATCGCACGCACGGTATTTATGGGTTCTGTGCCTCGCAATGGCGCACAGAACCCCGGCATCAGCGAACAGTATGTGCGGCTGGGAACAGCCATCCCAGGCGATCAGCAGGGCAACTTTGGCACAGCATTGAACATGCTGGAACAGCGGTCCACATACTTCTTCAACGAGGAATCCCACTACCGATATAGTCTGCAGCCTTCTATTGGCAAAACTGCTCGCGACTTCGCAGAACGTTTGCGTGAAGACCCAGAGACAGTGTACAACGAGATTGTCGAGCGTATACAGCCAGAAGGACGTAAGGCTATGCGTGGCAAGTTCCGCCGCGTGTGTGTGGCACCTGCATCTCATGACGGTATCCCTGACGTTGATGAGGCCACCCTTGTCATCACACACCCACGTTGGAGCACCAGCAAAGGCGAAGGAGAAAGCTCCGACTCCATGCATTGGATTCGAGATGCCATTGAACGACGCGGCACCGCACAGAGAACAAACAGGAACATGCTCGTGTTCCTCGCCGCTGACAAAAACGGTATTGAACTGGCGCAGGATGCTGCCCGATCATACCTTGGCTGGAAGCATGTGTCGGACAACGAGCTTCAGCTAAACCTGACCCACCAGCAGTTGCAACAGGCCCAGACTGACATGGCGCACTTCAGCAAGACTCTGGATGAGCGTATCCGAGCTGCTTATAACTGGGCCATCTACCCTGAGCAATTTGACCCGAAGGCCGCATACCGTCTAGCTGTCAAGAAGATATCCGATACCGGCGGCGACAGCATGGCGCAGCGTACCGGTGATCAGATGGCTGCCGATGATCTGCTTATAGATGTTTACGACTCATCCGGCCTGGGTTACGAGATATTGAAGAATATCAAGTCCGCGTTCAAGGACGGCGTGCTAGATGTCAAGACTGTATGGAGTTATATCACACGGTTCCCATACATGCCCAGGTTCGTGAACCGCGACGTGCTCGATCAAGCCATTGAAGGCTCTCTGAACAGGCCAGCTCTTCCGGATGAACGATTCGCACTGGCATCAGGTCGTGACGAGGAAAGCGGCAGGTTCCACAACCTGATTATTCCTGGTGTCACTGAGAATGATAGAGTGCTGCAGGTCACCGACTCCACGCTATTTGTCGAGTGGGACACAGCCATTGCTGCGCATCAGCAGTATGAGCGCGAGATTGAAGAAAGCAGCAGGAAGTCCCTTGTGGATGACGCGACGCGGGATCTGATTGGGAATCCGGGAGACGAAGGTAATCTAGAATCGCAGTCTGTAAACGGTGACTCCGCTGCCGACAATTTCGGCTCTGGCTCCAATGAAAATGATGAGCAGCCTGTTGGCACACCTGCTACGCCCATCCAGGCGTCGATGAAGCGCTACTACGGCACTGTCAAGTTGGACCCTGATTTTATGAACCGTGATTTCGCTCGGATCAATGAGAAGATAATCGATCAACTACGCATGAGTCATGCCAAGATCAAGCTCAGTCTCGAAATCAGCGCAGAAAACGACGATGGCTTCGACAAGAATATTGTAGAAGTCATCAATTCCAACGCAGCGTCACTTAAACTAGATGTGTCCAACTTTGAGGAGGAATGACCACTGGTACATGCTGCGCATTCTCATAGATAAACAATGATCGTCATAATCAATCAATTTTACTTTGTCTAACTGAACGGCATTGGAAGTCAAAACGGCTGATTCCCAATGCCGTTTAGTATGAGAAATCAGATTGAATCCATTCAAAAAGCTCCGAATTATTAAAATTTCGCCGGTTCAAATCCGGCTAGCCCGACTTTTGCTTTTGGCCCATGTCGGGAGTCGGATCCTTGGCATTCATGCCCAGCAATCCTGCAAGGAGAATCGTCAGAGCCAGAAGGCCCGTCAGGCTCGCATAAATGGACATGGTAATGGCGATGCCAACCAGATTTCCCAGCGTTAGAAAAATCGTCTGCCCCAGAGGCGCCCCTAACATCATGACAGTCTGTACCACTCCCATAGTTGCAGCCAGATGGTCCTCGCCCACTGTGCGGATGAGCATGGTCATGAACCGAGGGTTGATCTTGCCCAAAAGATAGTTCATGGCCAGGAGCGGGAGGAGCAGCAGGGCATGGATGTGCAGCCAAACCAGGTTGACACCTACCGTAGCGGCTGCAGCCATGACTCCGGTCAGCAGGTGGGCCATGGGCAGCCGCCTGAGCGGATCTGCGGCAAGGAGTGCGCCAAGGATCAGTCCAAGCGAGGAGATGCCGTTGACTACGGCTATGGTTGTGCCGTAGCTTCCCCACCAGACCTCGGACATGGAAATCAGCCCCAGATTGAGCAAGGGTTGCAGAGCCGTCCCCAGAAGGTTGACCAGACAGCCGAAGCCCACCATCAGGACCAGGAATGTAGAGCTGCGAAACTCCCCCAAGGTCATACGGAGGCTGGAGGACAGGCCCACATGCTTGCCCACAGGTGAATCATTGCCTGTGACCTCCGCCCTGGCGAATGCCTTATAGCCAATGGCCACCAGAATTCCCGCCAGCAGAAAGGTGGCAGCATTGATCAGCGCGAATACAGCGAATCTGTTGCCCAGGATAGCGATCAACACCACACCTCCGCCTGCACTGATGACAGCCGCGACATTGGATGCAGCGGAGGTGATTGAGGTCGCCTGATGGAGCTGGCCTGGCTGGACCAGGTGTTTGAGGACCGGCATCCACAGACTGCCCGCATATCCCTCCAGCATGGAAGATGCCATGTCCATGGCTACCAGCAGTAGAAAGACGGGCAAACTCTTGGACCTGCCGATTGTCATGGCCATAGCCAGGTAAATACACACCTGAATCAGCTTGATCACCACTTGCATCCGTGTCTTGTGCACGGTCCTGTCGGCCAAGTATCCGGTCAGGATGGCCGTCAGCGTTGGCGCCACCCAGGCCATTGAAGCTATGGAGACGGCCAGTCCGGCAAAGGGCATGGTCTGGGCATAGACGATGAAGACGATGTTGAAGAGCTCGCCCCCGACCGTATTAAACAAACTGGCCAGAACCATGGTCACGAAAGGCTTGTTCTTCAGAAGTTCCTGCATGGTCAGCAGCCGTTCAGGGCAGTTCGATCTTCATGAGAGTCCGGTGAAGCAACCACCAGGCCGGCAGGGAGGTCAGAAAGATGATCAGAAGCACCAGCGCAGACAGCAGTGGGGAAAGGGAGAGCAGGTTGCCCACCAAAGCGTCCAGCAGGAGCAGGACCCCAAACATGATGGGCAGCGAGCGCTTCCAGAAGCCCAAGGAAAGGGCAATGCCGACCAGCCCTGCCAGTCCCGCGAGACTGGTGACCAGCATGAAGAGAACCTGTCCGAACAGGCTGACTGGCGAACCCTTTCCGAGTGAACCCACAAGACGGTCGACCAGCAGCAAGACGGTCAGGGTAACGGCCGTCCCCGCCAGATAGGACAGGGCCGTGAAGAAGCCGACGAACACCAGTTTGGCCAGCAGGATTCGTTCCCGCGAGATGGGGCACGACAGGGTGAGTGTCAGATTCCTCCCTGTATAGGGTTCGATGAAGACCAGGTTGCAGAGGGCAGCGGCCACCAAAGAGAAACCTACCAGAAGGATGACCATGGCCATCTGCAACACGAAAGCCAGACTGGACAGCCGAGGATCAGACCGCCCGCTCGTGTGGCCAATGGCCAGGAACATGCCTCCCAGGGCCAAGGATGCGGCCACCACTGCCAGTCCTCCGAAAATGCAGGGCCATAGTCTCGTCTTTTTCAGCTCCAATTGCAGCAGCGTCTTCATATCAGCCCTCCATAGCATTGATCAGGGTCTGTTCGGCGGCCTCTTGGCCCTTATTGAGGAGCTCCGAGACGCTGGCCCGCAGACTTACCCTGCCGTCCGCCACCACCATCACACGGTCGGCAGTGTGCAGCACCTCGGAGAGGATGTGGCTGGAAAAGAGGACCGCACTGCCTTGGGCAGCCAGACTTTGCAGGCTGTTTCGCAGCTGTCCGATGGCCACAGGATCCAATCCGTTGAGCGGCTCGTCCAGTAGGCAAAGGTCAGGATGATGGCCCATGCATCTTGCCAGGGCCAGCCTCTGCCTCATGCCCATGGAATATCTGCCAACAGGCGTGGTTGAATCGGCAGTCAATCCGACGTTCTCCAAGAGTTGGCTGATTCCGGCGAGATCAACGGCTCTATGCTCCCCGCTTGCCAACGAATGGTAGGACAGGTCGATCTCCAGGTTCTGCCTGGCACTGAGGGACTCATAAAATACGGGCTCGTTGATGGACACCCCCATCCTTGCCAAACTGCCCGGGTAGCCTTTGCTGAGAGGTTTCTCCAGAAAGCGGACCTGTCCGCCGGCAGGTCTCTGCATTCCAGTCAGAATCTTCAACAGCGTGGACTTGCCAGCCCCGTTGGCTCCCAACAGGCCCAGAATTTCGCCCTGCTCCAATGACAGGTCCAGCCCAGCCAGCACCTCCCTGCCTTCAAACACTTGGACGATACCGTCCGCCTCCAGAATTTTCATGAAACTCCTTTCAAAAATACCAATGGTATGTTTGGCGGAAACAAAACCATTCACCCGTTGAGTACCCGAATCTTGCTAATCGCCAGAGCCATCTAGGCCCTAAGAGATCTCTCGGCTCAGAGAGGCCTCGTGATCCTGATCCCGGTCGGATTTCTCCTGAGTGGACTCGCCACCAGTGGCAGTCAGTGGATTGCTCTTCAGATGCGCATGCAAGTGCACGGCTGCGCGAATGACCCGATCATCTATGACCGGTGCCCCGATCCCCTTGAGCATATCGGCCAACAGAGTAAACTTGGAAACCACTTGGTCCCGAGTCATGGTCGAGAACCGGATCCCTATCCACATGTTGAGCAGGATATAGAGCACCTGGGCCAGATCCTCGGGATTGCAGGGGGCAATGGAGCCGTCCTCCACGCCTTCACGAACGTAGGGGGTGATCACGTCCACAATCCTGTCCATGGATTTCAAGTACATCTCCCCGACCATGCGGGGGCTCTTCAACAAGGTTCTGGCTGAAAAGGTCACATCGAGACGCGAGTAAGCCGACAGAGAGGCAATCAGCTCGTTGCGCAGTTTGTCCAGGCCAGTTTTTCCGGGCCATTCCCCCAGCCAGTCCCCCTGGGATGAGGACGAAGCCATGCGCTCGGTGACCGCATGGAAAATGGCCGTCTTGGAAGGAAAATGGTAGTAGACAGCTCCCTTGGTCATGCCACCCAGACCATCGACAATGTCCTGAATGCTGGTTCCGTCGTAGCCCTTTTCCAGGAAGAGCCGCTGAGCTACATCAAGGATCTGATTGCGATGCCCTTCGGGATCCTTCGGCGTGCCCATGCGGTGCTCCTCTTCCTGTCAGTGCATCAATGCCTGACCATCCTGGTCTGACCATCTTGTCCGACAAAAGCTATCATACCACTGGTATGTTCTGCTTGACCAATCATAAACTTTATGCCTCGATATCAATCCTTCAGCAGACGACGGATGGCCTCGTGCTGAATGGCAACCACCGCCTTGGCATCGGCGACTCCTGCTGCGCAGAGCTCCTGCCAGGAGACCCAGGCCGACTGGATGTGCTCGCCCGGGTCGAAGTCGGTTGGCCCCTGATGCCAGCGACGCAAATGCAGGACCACGATGTGTCCGAGCTCGTCACTCATGCCCAGGGAGGAGTAGACGTCGGGAGCGGCATCAATCCAGCCGTTGTCCGGATCCAGATGGCTTTCTGAGCCCGGAGCACCCTCAGGCCCAGGTACCAAACCGGTCTCCTCACGCAGCTCGCGCAGGACGGCCTTGACAGGGCTCTCGCCCGGGTCGATGAAGCCGGCTGGCAGGCCGAATACGTAGGCCTGGGCGCCCACCCGGTACTCACGGGTCAGCAGATAGGCATCGGCAGTGCAGTCGTGCACCAGCATGACCACGCAGGGGGCGTGACGGATGAGCTGTCTGCCGATGATCTCCTTAGAACCGTCACGCCGGAACATGGCCACCTGCTGTTGGTCGATAACGAATATCGGGCCGCGGAAGACCTCCCTATCATCCATCAGCTCGGGTACACGGTCCATATCGATGCCCTTGGGCCCCTGGCCATCCCGGTCGGCCAGTCTGGCAGCCAATCGTGCCTGCAGATCCTGTGCTTCATCGCTCATGCAATCATTCCTCCTCAATCATCAACCCCCAGCCGTCAGCGCACCACCATGGTCCAAGGGTCGGTGACGATCGATGAGACCTCCACCTGTGGACGAACACCAGTAGCCATCTCCAGGGCCTGGGCAATGTCTCCCCTGGCGTAGCGGAACCAGAGACTTTCGATGGCCGAGTGCGGGGTGTTGATCAGCATGGGTCTGGGCTGATTGGGACGACCCGCCATCCGGGCCTCATAAAGGGCCTGCTGGTAGGCATCCGTGGCTGGATGATGGCGCAAATCGCTGGTAATGTAGACATCTGCCCCCGTGGACCGGACCAGGTCGAACTCGGAGTCCCCAGAGCCGGGCAGCAGGGCGACCGTGGAAACCATGGCCTCGGGCACACCGACCGCCTGAACACCCAGAGCCGTCCTGGGCAGGAGGCCCGCCACGGTATGGACCAAATCCTCAAATGGTGCGGGCTTAGGAAGCCGTCCCCAACGACCCAGGCCTACCTGGATCCCCTGATCAGCGTGTAAATCGCGTTTAGAGACCGACTGAGGAGCCAGTGGTCTCGCCTCCTGCAGGTCAAGAACATCGGCAGCGGCCTGGGCCACGCCACGGTAAGCAGCATCAGCGTTGGTATGCCCAACCCAGAGCCCACAACGGCCCTCAATCAGCCTGGTTATCATATCCCCGCGGAAATCCTGGCCGGAAACCTGGTGGACCGACCTGAAGAAGAGCGGATGGTGGGTGATCAGCAGGTCGGCCTTGTGGTCAAGAGCCTCCTGAACCACATCGGGCCGAGGGTCTACGGCGCACCAAATCCGCCTGACCGGCCAGGACGGATCCCCCGCCACCAGACCAGGATAATCCCAGTCCTCTGCGTATTCCAAGGGGTAAAGCCCCTCCAGCAGATCCACAACCTGGCCCAGGGACACCGAAGGCCTCTGAACCTCATCTTGCCCATCAGACATAACGATCCCTCCTCGGATCCTGCTGGGCCCAAGCCACCCCATGTTAGTTCAGTGAGCGGCTAGCTCCCAATCCTGGCCAATGCCGGTGGACACATCCAGGGGCACGGCCAATTCAACGGCATGTTCCATGGAATCCTTGACCAGTTTGGTGGCCTTGTCGGTCTCTCCGGGAGCGATCTCCACCAGCAATTCATCGTGGATCTGCAGGGAGATTCGGCTCTTCAGCCCCTGATCGGACAAGGCACGGCTGGCCTTGATCATGGCGATTTTCATGATATCGGCAGCTGACCCCTGGATGGGCGCGTTCAGAGCAGCCCTCTCGGCGGCTTCGCGGGTGGGACGGCGCTTGGAACGCAGCCCTGGGAAGTAGCGCCGCCGACCGAACATGGTCTCGGTGTAACCCTTCTCACGGGCATCGGCCACCAGGGACTCCAAGTACTCATGGACCTTGCCGAAGGTGGCGAAGTACTTGGCGCGCAGCACATCAGCCGCGGCCGGGCTGATCTTGAGTTGCTGGGCCAGGCCATAGGTGCTCAGCCCATAGGCCAGCCCATAGCTCATGGCCTTCACATGGGAGCGCTGGTCCCCGGTGACCTCCTCCATGGGGATGTCGTAGACCAAGCTGGCCACGTACCGGTGGAAGTCAGCGCCAGACTTGAAGGCATCGATCAAGGCCTGGTCCCCGGAAAGATGGGCCATGATCCGCAGCTCCACCTGGGAGTAGTCCGAGGAAAGCAGCGCCTCGTACCCGCTGCCAGGCACGAAGGCCGAACGAATCTCACGCCCACGGGCATCCCGGTTGGGAATGTTCTGCAAGTTGGGATCAACCGAGCTCAACCGGCCAGTGGCGGCCACGGTCTGCTCATAGGTGGTGTGCAGCCGTCCATCCCGGGGATTGACAGCCTCGCGCAGGGTTTGCACGATCTGCTTGAGCTTGTTGGTCTCCCTGTGCTTGAGGAGCGCACCCAGGAAGTCGTTGGCCCGTTCGTTGTTGACCGACTTTATATACAAGTCCTGCAGGACCGAGACGTTGGTGGAATAGGAACCGGTCTTAGTCCTATGGGTGGGCACCAGGCCCATATCATCAAAGAGCACCTTGCTAAGCTGCTTGGGGCTCTGCAGGTTGACACGGCTGCCGGCCTTATCCCAAGCGATTTCCTGAGCCTGACGGGCCTCTGCAGCGAACCGGTCGTGCATCTCCTTCAGGCGGGCATCGTCCACCTTGGCGCCCTCGGTCTCCATCTGCGCCAGGACTGCGGAGGTGGGCAGCTCTATGGTGCGGAGCAGCCCGTACTGATGACGCTCGTCCATAAGTTCCTGCAGGCGCTCGGAAACCATCATAACGTATTGCGCCTGACGAAGAATCCGAGTCCCCCGCCGACGCTCGTCCTCATCCTCTCGCCCGTCCAGGGCCAGGGCCCCCTGTGTGGCTTCAGGCTCCTCCTCTACGGGGATGGCCAGGAAGTGGGCTACGGCCTGTTCCAGATTGTCAGCGTGGAAATCAGGCTCAGCCAAATAGCCTGCCAGCTTGGTATCGAACAGGGGCAGGGACATGTGCAGTCCCTGGCTCTCCAAGAAGTGCAGATGCTCCTTATAACCATGGACCACGCAGGTCCCAATCCGCTGGTCAATCAGCTCCTGGATGGCTTCACGCATGGCTTCGTCAATGTCTTCCGCCATAAGGACCAGGCCGTGGCCATCCATGGAGAGAATAGCCAGTTCCTCCAGGCCGTAGTCGCCGTGCTTGGCCCAGCCGATAGCGTGAAGAACCCAGTGCTCTTTCATGGCTTCACTGCAGCGCATGGCATTCTGGTCGGAGTCTCCGATGTCTTTGATTTGGTCCAGGGCATCTGCCATGGCCTTGACATGGTCTGCCGAGCGCCGGCAGAGGGCCTTATCCGGCAGATGCTTCTCACACCAGTCCCGCAGCTGGTCGGCGGACTCCGCCTTATCACGCTCGGGCTGCGTGAACTCCTCTTGCTTGTTGCTGACATCCACCAGCGCTGAAGCTGGAGAGTAATCGTAATCGGCAACCGTGTTGAATCCGCGCAGGATCTTCTTGCGGGTCTGCGGGCCGAACTGCAGCTGCTCAAAGATGGGCAGAACCTGATCCGTATGGATGGTGCCGAAACGCAGATCCTCCACCTTCACGCCCAGATCCAGGTCGCGCACCAGGGCATTGACCTTCCGGTTGAGCCGCACCTGGTCGGCATTCTCCGCCAATGCCTGGCCCTTCTTGCCGCCGATTTCGTCAGCGTGTTCCAGAATGGAATCCAACGATCCGTACTTGTTGATCCACTTGGCGGCATAGCCGTCGCCCACACCCGGCACGCCAGGGATGTTGTCGGCCCCCTCGCCGCGCATGGCGGCCAGATCCGGATACTGCTCCGGGGTCACCTTGTAGCGATCCATGATGGCCTGGGGCGTCATGTGCTTGAGGTTCTTGAAGTGGTGGCCTGGGTAGAGCACGGTGATGTCGTCGTCCACTAGCTGAAAGGCATCCCTGTCCCCCGACAGGACCAGGGTCTTGAACCCGGCCTGCTCCCCCATGGTGGCCAGCGTGCCGATGATATCGTCGCCCTCGTAACCGGGCTTTTCGATATAGGTGATGCCCAGGCCCTTAAGCAGGTCCTGGATCAGAGGCAGCTGGCTCAGCAGTTCCTTAGGAGCGGCTTCACGGGTGCCCTTGTATTGGGGCAACATTGCGTTGCGGAAGGTGCCGCCCTTGACGTCAAAGGCCACGCCCATGTGAGTGGGCTTCTCCTTGGCCATTACATCCGCCAGCATGGTGGCAAAGCCCCATACCGCGTTGGTGGGTTGCCCCGTCGAGGTAGTGAAGCTCTCGACGGGAAGGGCATAGAAGGCCCGGAAGGCCAGCGAATGTCCATCGACGACCAGCAGGGTGCGGCCGTCCTTGTCCTGCTCCTTCGTCTGGTCTTCCATAAGAATGACTAACGATCGTTCTGATTGGCCACGTTGTTGATGACCACGTCGGCCACCTCCTGCATAGTCAGCCTGCGGTCCATGGATGTCTTCTGGATCCAGCGGAAGGCCTCAGACTCGGTCATGCCCATGCTCTCCATGAGCAGACCCTTGGCCCTGTCCACCCGCTTCCGGGCTTCGAAACGGGCCTTCATGTCGGTTACCTCGTCCTTCAGGGCGTTGATCTGATCGAAGCGTGAAATGGCCACCTCAAGGGCCGGAAGCAGCTTTTCCGGAGCGAAGGGCTTGACCACATAGGCCATAGCCCCAGCATCAGCCGCCTTCTCGACCAGACTCTGCTGAGAAAACGCCGTCAGCATAACCACCGGGGCCAGATTCTCCTTGCCGATCTCAGTGGCGGCGGTAATGCCGTCGGTGCCGGGCATCTTCACGTCCATAACGACTACATCGGGTCTCAGCTCACGAGTCAGATCAATGGCCTCCTGGCCGCTGGCTGCCTGGCCGACCACGTCATAGCCGGCATCCTCGAGAGCTTCGACGGTATCGAGCCTGATCAAAGCCTCATCTTCCGCCACAACCACGGTCCGCCCTTCAGGGGAATCGCTGCGGTTCTTACTCTCTGAAGCCACTTTCAACCTCGTTTCCTGAAAGTCCATCCTGGCTCCACCGAAAACCGATGAGTGACGGATGGGGTTCGCTTTATCGTGCCCCCGGTGAGACTCGAACTCACACTGCACGGATTTTGAGGCCGTTTCCTCTACCAATTGGGATACGGGGGCTTTTCGTTACCACAGAGAATTTACCATACTTTGGCGACGACGCAAGGCTATTCGTGTTGAATCTGCCTTAGAATGAAGACAGTTATGTATACAGGCACATCAGCAGTCGAAGGAGAGCATGATGACCACTCAGATCTATCGACGGTTCGATCCTTGGCGCACCTCCCCCGTCCAGGAAAAGGCCCGCAAGCAAATTATGGACAGCCATTACTTCAGCGTCGACAGGGTCACCTTTGAATCCAGTGACAATCAGACCTTCGATCGCAGCATCGTCAGCGAGAAGCATGGAGACACCATCGCCGTCCTAGCCATCACCGACGATGGAAGGATACCCCTGGTCGAGCAGTACCGTCTGCCCACCCATCGTTGGACCCTTGAGCTGCCGGCCGGCCATCCGCTCAACGACAAGGAGGCCCCCATCGATGTGGCTACCAGACGACTGCGCGAAGAGGCCGGATACAAGGCTGCCTCCTTCAACCAGTTCGCGAGGTTCATCAACACTCCAAGCTTCTCCACGCAACACACCACGCTCTTCTATGCCGAAGGCTTGACAGCGGTGCAACCTTCCAGCCTGGCACCAGAGACTCCCCACCAGAATGTGCGGCTCTTCACCGTGGATGAGGCCTATGACATGGTGATCGCAGGGACCATATTGGATGCTAAAACCACCATCGCCATCCTGCGAGCCAAAATCGGACTGTCCGACCTGCACTGAGGCTGTTCCTGCGACAATTGCCTGCTACCTAAACGCCTTAGCAGCGAGCCGACTAGCACAGGAGCAATCACATAGCGAACCGGTGACCTCTCCCCCTACCTTGTTAGGCGGGGAAAGACCACCGGTTCTTTGCTGTGTCAGCATCGAATGACTCTAAAGGTCCAGCTGCCTGGCTGACTCAGACGGCAGTCAGGCAACAGTCCGGAGATCAGTCGTTGGCGCCAACTGTGTGGACGTAGATGCAGTCGGTGTTTCCCGGCTCATACTCGCCTTGGGCGCTACTGAGCACCACCAGGCAGTCGCCGTCGGAGACCTTGCCCTGCTTCTTCAAAGTGGAGTCCACGAAGGCCATGAGGCCTGCACGGTTGAAGTCGTGGTAGTCCTGCTCACACATGAAGGCCTCGGTGCCCCAGCTCAGTGCCAGCCAATGATAAGTGTGCTCATCGGTGGTCAGCGCATAGATGGGGGCGGCCGGACGCTCGCGGGAGACGCGGTGCACGGTGTTGCCGGTCTGAGTGAAGGCCACGATGGCCTTGGCGTTGATCTTGTCAGCCAGGTCCACGGCAGCGGAAGAAACAGCACCCGAGTTGGACATGTCCAGGTTGTGCATATCCGGGATACGATCAAACCCGTGGGTGGTGGCGTACTCAGAGATCCGGGCCATTGTAGAGACCGTGGTGTCGGGGTAGTCGCCCACGGCGGTCTCGTTGGAGGTCATGGTGGCGTCGGCACCGTCAAGGACGGCATTGGCGCAGTCGGAGGCCTCGGCGCGGCTGGGGATGGGCGAATGAACCATGGATCCCAGAACCTCGGTAGCGACGATGACCGGCTTGGCGTACTGACGGGCCAGCTCGATGCAGCGCTTGGTCACCAGGGGAACCTGCTCGAACGGCATCTCCACAGCCATGTCGCCGCGGGCTACCATGATGCCGTCGAAGGCTTTGACGATCTCCTCCAGGTTCTCAACCGCCTGGGGCTTTTCGATCTTGGCCACGATGGGGATGCGGCGACCCTCCTCGTCCATGATCTCATGGGCGCGGTCGATGTCAGTGGCGAAGCGGACGAAAGACATGGCAATGATGTCGGCACCGGTGCGGATACCCCAGCGCAAGTCCTCCTCGTCCTTGGGGGTCAATGCCGGTAGGCTCACGGCCACGCCGGGCAGGTTGATGCCCTTGTGGGAGGAGACCGGACCAGCCACGACCACCTTGGTGTGAACCTGGTTGCCCTCGACCTTGGTGACCTCCAGACGGACCTTGCCGTCATCAATCAAAATGGGATCGCCGGGATGGCAGTCACCGGGCAGACCCTTGAAGGTGGTGGAGGTCATGTGCTCGTCACCCTCGACATCGTCGGTGGTGATGGTGAACTCCTGGCCCTCCTTGAGGAAGACCTTGTCTTCGCCCTGCTCGTTCTTCTTAAACCAGCCGCAACGAATCTTAGGACCCTGCAAATCGACAAGGGCCGCCACGTTGCGTCCAGTCTCCTTGCTGGCCTGACGCACGTTGTTGTAAACCTTGAGGTGATCTTCGGGGGTGCCGTGGGACCGGTTGAGCCTGGCCACATCCATGCCGGCCCTGACCAGCTTGGTGATGTTCTCCAGCGACTCCGAAGCCGGCCCGATGGTATCGACGATCTTGGCTTTGCGCATATGCTACCTGCCTGTTCTTTTTCTTACTTACCGTTCTATTGTACAGACTTAGGGTGATGGGAACCAGTATTTCCCGTTAGCGCTAACAACCCTAGTGGCTCAGTGGATTGTTAATTACCTTTCTCCCTGTGCAGCTGATTCAAAGGACTGATGGCGACTCTTGAGCACTGAGGCCAGTGCGGATATACCGATGGCCAGGACGATGACCAGCAGGGACACCCAGGTCGGTATCTCCGGCACGGCAGTCAAGGACCGCCCGCCGTTGATGAAAGGCAGGGTGTTGCCGTGCAGAGCCTCCATGATCAGCTTGACTCCGATGAAGGCCAGAACCACAGCCAGCCCAAGGGGCAGATACTCCAGCTTGTCGAGCAGGGATCCAAGCAGGAAGTAAAGCTGCTGAAGGCCCAGCAGGGCGAAGACATTGGAGGTGAAAACGATGAAGGGATCCTTGGTCAGTCCGAAGATGGCCGGAATGGAGTCGAAGGCGAACATGACATCTGTAGTGCCAATGGCCAGGAAAACCACCAGCATGGGCGTGAAGTAGTGCTTGCCCTCAAAGGTGGTCCGCAGATGTTCGCCGTCATAGTGGCTGGTGATGGGGATGACCCGGCGCAGGATCCTGATCAGCCCGTTCTCGTGGTACTCCTCCTGCTTGCCGCGGCTGGAGACCATGTTCCAGGCGGTATAGAGCAGAAAGAAGCCGAAGATGAAGAATACCCAAGTGAAGCGGGTAATTAGTGCCGTTCCGGCCAGGATGAAGACGCCGCGCAGCAGTAGGGCGATAGTAATGCCGATGCTGAGCACATAGCGCTGAAGACGCAAGGGCACGGCAAAATTGCTCATGATGATGACGAAGACGAAGAGGTTGTCAATGCTGAGCGAGTACTCGGTCAGCCAACCCGAGTAGAACTCGATGGCCGGCTTGGACCCAGCCACCTTCCAGATCAGCGCACCAAAAATCAAGGCCATGACCACGAAGAAGGCAATGTGCCGCACGCACTCGCCGGTGGAAGGCACGTGTGGTCGCCGTCCGATCACCAGAAGATCGACCACGAAGAAGAGGGCCAGCACAACCAGGCTCACAACCATGAACGGCAGAGGTGTCTCGGACATATCACCTGACTCTAGTGGCAAGATATGACGTGCTCATCTTCCCGGCCCACCCATCAGAACATCCTCGCAAGCAATGTTCCGCAGGATCGGGCCTATGATTCCTCATTCATTGTCACAAGCTTGAAGCATGGCCTGGTCGGACCAAAAGCCATGGGCCAAGGCTAAGGCTAAGGCTAAGGCTAAACTTATTTTTTGGCCTCGGTCATCTGCCTCAGCTCCTTCTTCAGATCCTTAATTTCGTCGCGCAGACGGGCTGCAAGCTCGAACTGCAGCTGTTGCGCAGCCGTGTGCATCTGGTCGCTCAGCTGACGAATCAGGTCGGCAAGATCCTGCGCCGGCAGACCAGCCTGGAGAATCTCCTGGTGCCGCTTGTCGGCCTCCTCCTTGTCGTAGAGGGGAACGCCCAGGTGGGAATTGCCAGCCTTGTTGGCGTTGCGGTAGCCTCCTGCCAGCAGGGTCTGGGTATCCACGTCCTCCTTGGCCAGCATGTCGTTGACATCGCTGATCTTCTTGATCAATGGCTTGGGATTCACGCCATGTTCCTTGTTGTAGGCGATCTGCTTGGCCCGACGACGATTGGTCTCGCTGATGGCCTTGTCCATGGAGTCGGTGACCTCGTCGGCGTACATGATGACCTTGCCGGACACGTTCCTGGCCGCACGGCCGATGGTTTGGATCAGTGAGCGGTATGAGCGCAGGAAGCCCTCCTTGTCCGCATCCAGAATGGCCACCAAGGAGACCTCAGGCAGGTCCAGTCCCTCGCGTAGGAGGTTGATGCCCACGATGACGTCGATCTTGCCCTCGCGCAGCTCCCGCAGGAGCTCCACCCGCCTGAGGGTGTCCACGTCAGAGTGCAAGTATTCCACTTTGATGTCGCGCTCAAGTAGGTAATCGGTCAGGTCCTCGGCCATCTTCTTGGTCAGCGTGGTTACCAGAACCCGCTCGTGGCGATCCACCCTTGTCTTGATTTCGTCCAGGAGATCATCCACCTGGCCCTTGACAGGCCTAACCTCCACCTCGGGATCCAGCAGGCCTGTGGGCCGTATGACCTGCTCTACCACCCCGTCGGACAGGCCCATCTCATAGTCGCCTGGCGTTGCCGACAGGTAGACCGTCTGGCCCACCTTGTCCAGAAACTCAGGCCACTTCAGCGGACGGTTGTCCATGGCCGAAGGCAAGCGGAAGCCGTGCTCCACCAGAGTCCGCTTGCGGCTGGCATCACCCTCGTACATGGCTCCGATCTGGGGGACGGTCACATGGGACTCGTCGATGACCAGCAGGAAGTCGTCAGGGAAGAAGTCCAGCAAGGTGTGAGGCGGCGTCCCAGGTTCGCGCCCGTCGAAGTGACGGGAGTAGTTCTCCACTCCGGAGCAAGTGCCAATCTGGGTGAGCATCTCCAGGTCGTAGGTGGTGCGCATGGTCAGCCTCTGGGCCTCCAGCTCCTTGCCCTGCTTGCGCAGTTGGCCCACACGCCAGTCCAACTCCTCCTTGATGGTCTTCAGGGCGCGCTCCATCCGTTCGGGACCGGCCACATAGTGGGAAGCGGGGAAGATGTGCACTGAGGTCTCATGGGCGATCTCGTCCCCGGTCAGCGGGTGCAGGGTGGAGATGCGGTCGATCTCATCGCCAAAGAATTCGATGCGGACGGCCAGCTCCTCATAGACGGGGATGATCTCAACCGTGTCGCCGCGTACTCGGAAGGTGCCTCGGGTGAAGGCGATGTCGTTGCGCTTGTACTGCATGTCCACGAACTTGCGCAGCAGGTCGTCCCGGTTGATCCGGTCCCCCTCGTGCAGAAAGAGCATGCGGCCGGCGTACTCCTCGGGCGTGCCCAAGCCGTAGATACAGGAGACGGTGGCCACCACCACGCAGTCGCGCCTAGTCAGCAAGTTGGCAGTGGCGGCGTGCCGGAGCCGCTCCACATCGTCGTTGATGTTGGAGTCCTTTTCGATGTAGGTGTCCGTCTGTGGAATGTAGGCCTCGGGCTGGTAGTAGTCGTAGTAGGAGACGAAGTAGGAGACCGCATTGTCGGGCATGAGCTCGCGGAACTCGGCGCATAGCTGGGCGGCCAGGGTCTTGTTGGGCTCCAGAATCAGAGTGGGCCGCTGCAGGCGCTCAATCAGCCAGGCCGTGGTCGCGGTCTTGCCCGTGCCGGTGGCGCCCATGAGCACCACATCGTTCTCGCCATTCTCAATCCGTGTAGCCAGCTCCTCGATAGCCTCTGGCTGGTCGCCGGAGGGCTTGTAGGGAGACTTGACCACGAAGGGCTTATCGGTCCGCTCTATGTTGAACCCCATGAAACTCCCTTCCAGGATGCGTCATTCGCCAAGGCCCGTCAGTTACTGTGCGAGGAACCCAGGGCCAAGGATTTCAGCTCTTTATATATCCTATCAACAGACTCGAACATTTGTTCGATAGGCTGGGACCCGTCCACCAGCAGGTCGGCCTGAGCGCGTCGCGCACTGCTGTTGGTCTGTGAGCCGATGCGCTCAACAGCCTGACTCTGAGTCATATGCCTCTGATTCACCATGCGCGCAATCCTCACCTGACTGGGGGCTTCTACCAGCAGAACCTTGTCAAAGTGAAAAGGTATAGCTGAGCGCACCTCGGTCAGCAGGGGCACGTCGTGGACTACCACCTCGGAACCCTCCAGCCAGGGCCGCTCGGCTTTGGCGGCTAGGTCATAGACCAGCGGATGGATGAGGTCGTCCAAATCCTTGCGATCCTGGTCCGCCGTCGCCCCTCCGAAGACCCGTGCAGCCAAGGCTGACCTGTCCACTCCCCCATGGCCGTCCCCGCAGTCTGCTCCGAACCGCTCGAGGACCGGCCCTACCCCAGGTCCGCCCGGAGCGATGACCTCGTGGGAGAGCCTGTCGTAGTCGATGACCCTGGCCCCGTTCCGAGCCAGCCGAGCCGCCACCGTGCTCTTGCCGGCCGCAATCCCCCCGGTCAATCCCACACGTATCATCCAGACCTCCCAGGCAATGCTGATGGCAACACATACAAATGGAGGGACCCGACCGAGGCCGGACCCCTCCATTCACTACTTAATGCTCACTTCTTTTCCTTGAGCAGCTGCTCGCGCAGGGCGGCCAGCTGATCGTCGGAGGCCAAAGTGCCCTCGGAGCTGGACTCCGAGCTGTAGTTGGTGGTCTCCTCGGAGCTCTGACGGTGGGAGTGGGAACCGGCGGCGGGCGCCTGGGAGGACCGGCTGTCCTCGGCGGCCGAAGCCTCGGCGTTCTCCAACTCCTTGGCCACGAAAGCCTTGTGCTGCTCCCAGAGGTCGTGGGCGGCCGCATACTGGGACTCCCACTCCTCCCGCTGCTTCTCGTAGCCGGCGATCCACTCGTTGCTCTCGGGATCGAAGCCCTCGGGGTACTTGTAGTTGCCGTCCTCGTCATATTCGGCAGGCATGCCGTAGATGGCCGGGTCGAAGTCCTCGGAAGTCGGGTCGACAGAGTCGTCGGCCTGCTTGAGGGACAGTGAGATGCGGCGGCGATCCAGATCGACGTCAATAACCTTGACGAAGATCTCCTCACCCTGCTTGACCACGGTCTCTGGGTTCTCCACGTGGCGGTTGGCCAGCTCGGAGATATGAACCAGGCCCTCGATGCCGTCCTCGACGGAGACGAAGACGCCGAACTGCACAATCTTGGTGACTTTGCCCTTGACGATCTGTCCGGGCACATGGGTCCGGGCGAAGCGCTGCCAGGGGTCTTCCTGGGTGGCCTTGAGGGACAGTGAGATACGCTCACGGTCCATATCGACATCCAGCACTTCGACGGTGACCTTGTCGCCCACCTTGACGACCTCGCTGGGGTGATCGATGTGCTTCCAGGAGAGCTCGGAAACGTGGATCAGGCCGTCCACGCCGCCCAAGTCGACGAAGGCGCCGAAGTTGACGATGGAGCTGACCGTGCCCTCGCGGATCTGGCCCTTCTTGAGCTGGGCCATGAAGGTCTCACGCACCTCGGACTGGGTCTCCTCCAGGTACTGGCGGCGGGAGAGGACCACATTGTTGCGGTTCTTGTCCAGCTCCAGGATCTTGGCCTTGATCTTCTGGCCGATGTAGGGAGACAGGTCGCGAACGCGGCGCATCTCGACCAGGGATGCGGGCAGGAAGCCACGCAGGCCGATGTCGACGATGAGTCCGCCCTTGACGGCCTCGATGACGGTGCCCTCGACGACGCCGTCAGCATCCTTGATCTTCTCGATGTCGCCCCAGGCACGCTCGTACTGTGCGCGCTTCTTGGACAGGATCAGACGGCCTTCCTTGTCCTCCTTGGTGACGACCAGAGCCTCAATGGTGTCACCGACCTGGACCACATCGTCGGGATCGACATCCTTCTTGATGGAAAGCTCGCGGGAGGGAATCACGCCCTCGGTCTTGTAGCCGATGTCCAGCAGAACCTCGTCATGGTCGATCTTAACGACCGTCCCCTCGACCAGATCCCCATCGTCGAAGTTCTTGATGGTGGAATCGACTGCCTTGATGAAGTCTTCCTCGGATCCGATGTCATTGACCGCGACCTGAGGGACTTCCTTGTTATTCTCTGCCATTAATTAAATTGTTTCTTGTATAGTTGGTGGATATTTTTACCGTTATTGAGTTATGCGTTCCCGCCGGCAGGCGTGAACATTCCCCATGATAGGAGACACCACGGTCATTGTCGCCGGGGAGCCTCGGGCGTGTCGCGCACAGGGATTCCTGCGGCTCGCTCAGCGGAATCGACAACATTGGCCAAGAGCATAGCCCGGGTCATGGGCCCCACGCCGCCGGGATTTGGCGTATAGGCAGCTGCAGACAGCCTTGCGGCCGGATCGATGTCGCCCTTGATCCGCCAGCGCTTCTCCTGCTGATCCCAAATCCGGGAGACGCCTACATCCACCAGGACGGTACCTTGGCGAACCTGGTCTGGGCCAACCAGCCCGGCTTGACCCACGGCTGCAATGATCACATCAGCCCTGCGCAGATGGGCATCAATATCCTTGGTGCGGGTATGGCAGAGGGTCACGGTGGCATCCACCCCGCGGTTGGTCAGGAGCAGTCCGATGGTGCGACCCACAGTCAATCCTCGGCCCAGCACACAGACCTCCTTGCCGGCCAGGTCAATCCCGTAATGGTCCAGCAGGTACAGGACCCCCCGCGGGGTGCAGGGCAGAGGGGTCCGCACCCGGCCGTCGGCATGCAGAACCAGCTGGCCCAGATTGTAAGGATGCATGCCGTCGGCGTCCTTGGCCGGATCGATGCGCTCGATGATCTCAGTGGGGTCCACTCCATCGGGCAGGGGCAACTGGACAATGTAGCCGGTGCAGTCAGGATCCTGGTTGAGCTGATCCACTGCAGCTAGAATCCGATCTTTGCCGGCATCGGCGGGCAGATCCACTCGGATGGACCGGATGCCCACCTGGCTGCAGTCCCGGTGCTTGCCCTCCACATACTTGAGCGAACCGGGATCCTCCCCTACCAGGATGGTCCCCAGGCCAGGAGTGCGTCCCATGGCCGTCAGCCTAGCCACGCGAGCGCGCAGGTCCTCCTTGAGTTCTGCAGCCGCCGCCTTTCCGTCTAGTTTCACTGCCGTCAATAGGTCTCCATCATTCAAGCGGGCGCAAACCCTTGTCAAAGTTGTCTGAGCCAGACTAGCGCAGATTCCTCCCCGACTGGAACCACTGTCCAATGGCCGGTCCGGGAGGACTTGGCTGACGAAGTTGCGCGCTGTCCCCTTCTCCACCATAATGAGAATCATGCTCAATAAGAGCAGGATCACTAATTTGGATGCCTGTGAGAAGGACGCCATGGATACGGACACAGATAGAACATCCACGCAGGCCTGCATCGTCTTCGACCATGCCGCCATCCGCCGATCCGGGCGGCTGATCTGGTCGGAGGGGACCTTCGCCATTCCATCGGGGACCGTAACAGCCATCGTGGGCACCAACGGCACCGGCAAAACCAGCATGATGCAGGCCGAGCTGGGCTTGCTCCCCCTGGATGCCGGCAGCCTGCAGGTCCTGGGGCAGCCGGCCGGCCAAGCCAACGACCACATCGGCTACGTACCCCAGAGCTATACCTCGGATATCGACTCCAACCTGACGGCTGAGCAGTCCGTTCTGCTCGGGCTGACCGGCACCCGTTTCGGCATCCACCCCGTCACTAGGCAGGACCGCGAGCGCGCCAGAAAGGCCATGCGCTTCGTCGGCGTGGAGGACAGGGCACACCTGCGCCTGTCACAGCTCTCCGGCGGCCTGCGCCAGCGGGTGGCAATCGCCCAGGCCCTGGTCTGCGATCCTTATCTGCTCATGCTTGATGAGCCCTTGGCCAATCTGGATCTGGCCGGGCAGCGCGCCACCGTCCACCTGCTGGCACAGCTCAACAGCCGTCTGGGCATGACCATCCAAGTGGTGGCCCATGACCTGAACATGCTGCTGCCGGTGCTGACCGGGGCGGTCTACCTGCTGGACGGGCACCCCCACTACGCCCGCATGGACGACGTGCTGGACTCGGACCTGCTCACCCACCTCTACGGCACCAAGGTGGAGGTGGTCACCACACCCCAGGGGGACATGTTCGTAGCCCCCGACATGGACGAGCCGATCGGACCCGTCCACAATCGCTACCAACCCAGCCAGGTGGCCCGCCTGCATGGGACGGACCGGGAAAGGACCTCATGACCACACAAGTCTTCGATCCCCATTGGATGGAAATCCTCGCCGCTCCCTTTATGCGTAACGCCATGGTGGCTGGTCTGTGCATCGCTGTGGCCGCCGGAGCCATGGGCTACTTCACCATCGCCAGACACTCCACCTTCGCCGCCCATGCCCTGGCCCACATCGGGTTGCCAGGCGCCACGGGGGCCGTCCTGCTTGGGCTGCCGGTCTCTGCCGGCATGGGCCTGTTCGCCCTGGGCGGGGCACTGGTCATCGGAGCCCTGGGCAAGCGAGCCTCCCAGAGGGAAATCGCCACAGGCACGGTCCTGGCCTTTGCCACCGGTCTGGGGCTCTTCTTCGCCAGGATGTCCAGTTCGGCCTCCCAGCAGATGCAGGCCATCCTCTTCGGATCCATCCTGACCATCACCCGAGGGCAGGTCATCGGCTTCATAATCTTCGACGCAGTCCTGTTAATCCTGCTGGCTCTGATCTATCGGCCCTTGCTTTTCAGCTCCCTGGATGAGCAGGTGGCCCAGGCTCGCGGCGTGCCCATCGGGCTGATGAACCTGACCTTCATGGCCATCATGGCCGGGGTTATCACCATCGCCGTGCCAGCAGTGGGGACCCTGCTCATCTTCGCTCTGGTCGTCACCCCAGCGGCCACGGCCAACATCCTGGTGGCCTCTCCCCTGAGGGCCATGCTTCTGTCGGGACTGATCTGCCTGGCTTCCATCTGGGGAGGCCTGGTGATTTCGGCCATGGTGCCAGCCCCGCCAAGCTTCATCATCGTGACCCTATCCACCCTCTTTTGGGCTCTGGCCAAGGGATGGACAGCCCTGCGTGCCTGATGCCAGTCAGCCCACCAGCGCGGTGGCCATGACGGCGATGCCCTCGTCGTGACCGGTAAAACCCATGCCATCAGTGGTGGTGGCGGTCAGCCGAACCGGTGCGCCAACTGCCTGGCTCATGGCCTGCTGCGCCAGGTGGCGACGAGAAGAAAGTCTGGGGCGCTGGCCGACGATAACCAGGGAAGCATTGAGCAGCCTGCGACCGTGCTCATGCAGGCAGGTCATGGTTTTCTCCAACATGGCTGCCCCATGCATGCCCGCTCCAGGAGCCTGTGCACCCAGGCCGAACAAGGTGCCTATATCGCCCAAGTCAGTAGCTGACAGGATGGCATCAATCAGGGCATGGGCAGCTGCATCACCGTCAGAATCGCCCAGCAGGCCGGGGGTTCCATCATTCCAGGACAGGCAGGCCAGCCAGAGGGGACGTTCACCAGTCGGATCGAAGCGATGGGCATCAAAACCCAGTCCGATGCTTGGATGATCCATGGCCGGCTCCGGCCTCAGCGCTTACCCTTGGTCTTACCCTTGCCCTTGGTCTTGGCAGCCTCCTGGGCCACCCGTGCCAGAGTCTTGGAAGCTGGCTCCGTGGGAGACTTGGTATGGTGCTTGTCGTCACCGGGCATGGGCTCCGCATAGCCCAGATTGACATCCAGCAGACGCTGGGCCTCGTCCTCGTCCAGATTCTCGGACAGGGCGATCTCGGAGGTCAGGATCTTGCGGGCCTTGATCAGCATCCGCTTCTCGCCCGCCGACAGCCCGTGCTCGTCCACGTCGCGTTGGGAGAGGTCGCGCACCACTTCGGCGATCTTGTTGACCTCGCCGGTGGCGATCTTCTCTACGTTCAGCTTGTAGCGGCGGGACCAGTTCATCTCCTTCTCCTCGACCACCGGAGTGCGCAGAATCTCGAAGACCTTGGCCACCGCCTTGGCGTCGACGATGTCCCTGACGCCCACCTTGGCCGCGTTCTCGACGGGGACGTTGATGACCAGCCCATCCGAGGAGAGCACGGACAGCTGCAGGTACTTGCGGGTGACACCCTTGACGGTCCGTTCGGTGATGGCATCCACTCTGGCGGCCCCATGACGCGGATAGACGACCATGTCACCGACCTTGTAACCCATATGCCCTCCAGAACGAGTCGAGAAAATACCATATAATAATGCCATTGCGTATGGACTTGCCGACGGGGACTCGACGACGACGCGATTCTCTGCGAGCACACTTCCCCTGGAGGCTCTGAAGACTATTCTGGAAGAAACGACGGTGGTGGAACGAATGCCGACAAGGCTCCACCCCGCATGACGAGCATCGTTTTGCGGATCAGTGATCGAAGACAGAGGTAGGCATGATCAAAAACACAAGCCGCTACACTACACCCAGCACCATCCTGGTGGTTGAGGACGAACCCACCCTGGCCACCGCCATCGCCCAGCGCATCACCGCCGAAGGGTGGACGGCACGGGTGGCCTCGGACGGTGCCAGCGCCGTGCAGGCCGCATCCCAGATCAAACCCGACCTGGTCATCATGGATATCATGCTGCCCGTCATGGACGGACTGGAGGCCACCAAGAGGATCGTGGCCGAGCGGCCGGTACCGGTGCTGATTCTGACCGCCCGGGACGATGAGGCCGACAAGGTGACCGGTCTGGGCGCCGGTGCCGACGATTATATGACCAAGCCCTTCTCCATGCGCGAGCTGATCGCCCGCTGCAAGGCCCTCCTGCGCCGGGTGGAGCGGGCCAAGGTCATCGCCAAGAACTCCGAGAACGAGAAGGTGCTGGATTTTGGATCCCTGGTCATCGACCCGGCCCAGCGCATCGTGACCCTACGCGGGGAGCAGATCCATCTGACCCCCACCGAATTCGACCTGCTGGCGACGCTGGCCCGCCGACCTAAGTCCGTACTCACCCGCGAGAAGCTGCTGGAGGAGGTCTGGGACTGGGTGGATGCCTCGGGCACCAGGACGGTGGATTCCCACGTCAAGGCCCTGCGTCACAAGCTGGGCTCGCAGATGATCCGCACCGTGCATGGAGTGGGCTACGCCTTCGAGCCGCCCGAGGATCAGGACCAGGACCAGCGGTAACGGCCGCGGATGCACACCATGAGCAAGGACGGCAGGAGCCGGCGCAAGGGACCCAGTCTGAGTGCACGGGTGGACCGCGAACGGCCCATCGGATCCTT
This sequence comes from Bifidobacterium polysaccharolyticum, assembly GCF_016101585.1. Classification (GTDB taxonomy): domain Bacteria; phylum Actinomycetota; class Actinomycetes; order Actinomycetales; family Bifidobacteriaceae; genus Bombiscardovia; species Bombiscardovia polysaccharolytica. The sequence goes on along the minus strand of NZ_JACFQG010000001.1, from coordinate 97,101 downwards.
CGCCTCATTGAAGGTGGAGCTGAGCGTTCTGATCATCATCTCCACAGCCATCGCCTTCGTCATGGCCTGGTTCCTGCTGAAGATGGGCTGGAGCGGCTGGATTGCCATGCCGCTGACCCTGGTGGTGGCCTTGGGAATCACCTATTTCTTCTCCCGAGGACTCACCGCCCCCCTGCGGCAGATGCGGGATGCTGCCGAGGCCATGGCCGACGGGGACTACACGGTCCGGGTCCACGCCACCACGACCAGCCATGACGAGGTGGGGCTCCTGGCCCAGTCCTTCAACGAGATGGCCGAGGAGCTCCAGCACGCCGACCAGATGCGCCGGGACATGGTGGCCAATGTCAGCCACGAGCTGCGTACCCCGGTCTCGGCCCTGCAGGCCATGGTGGAGAACATGGCGGACGGGGTGACCGAGCCCACACCAGCCAACCTGGAGGGAATTCTGGAGCAGACCCATCGTCTGTCCGACCTGATCGCCTTCCTGTTGGACCTGTCGAGGATGGAGGCCGGGGCCGCCAGCCTGCAAATCGAGGACTTCGACTTCGGGGACTTCATCGACGAGACCCTTCAGCCCCTAGCCATAGCCGATGCCGGGCACGCCCACGACATCCAGGTGGACCTGGAGAAGGGCCTGAGAATGGAGGGCGACCAGGACCGGCTGCGCCAGCTCTTCACCAACGTCATCAGCAACGCCCTGAAGCACTCGGCCGACGGCACCACGGTGCTGATCCAAGCCCACGAGGACCGGCAGCAGGAGACCATAGTCACCAACGTGGTCAACTTCGGCTCGCAGATACCTCCCGAGGCCCGTACCGATATCTTCCGGCGTTTCGTCAAAGGCAAGGCCGGGCCGGGCACGGAGTCGGGCGGCACCGGGCTGGGACTGTCCATCGCGCGCTGGGCGGCCCAGCTGCATGGAGGTCAGGTGCAGGTGGTGGACGATCCGCGCGGAGCGGACTTCGAGATCACCCTGCCCAGATATCACCGTGACCTCGACGAGGACGAGGAGGGCGTGGGCCGTTCCGACTGATCCGACGCGCCGCATTGACTGGGAGGCGGACTTCGACTCATAATGAAATCGAACATTTGTTCGAATGTCATCGAGTTCGAGGTGTGCCATGGTCGCTACCATCCATGGGTCGCCAGAGGCGGCCCCTGCTTCTCTGCCGGAGTGCCGGGTCGATGCCCTGAGCCTCTTCCGAGGGCACCCCAGTCCCGTTCCCCAGGCCTTGGAGGCCGTCCACGCCGGCTTTCCCTCAGTCGCTCAGGACTACTTCAGCGGCGACTTCAGCTTCGATCAGAACGTCATCGTCCACCCCGACGCCACCTTCATCATCCATGTGGCAGGCGATTCCATGACCGGCGCCGGCATCTTCGATGGGGATCTGCTGGTGGTCGACCGTTCCCTGGAGCCACGTGAGGGGGACATCGTCATCGCCATCCTGGACGACGAGCTGCTGGTCAAGCGGCTGGCCAGGTACAAGGGACGGACCATGTTGCGGGCCGAGAACCCCGCCTACCCCGACTTCATGCCCCAGGAGGGCGAGGAACTGGTCATCTGGGGGGTGGTCATCGGCAACTACCACTGGCAGCGGGTAGACACCAAGGGCGAATCCCGGAGCGGCTCTCCCCTGCCGCAGGTCACCTATCCCGGACACACCCTGCATGAACGCAGGCGTACGGGAAGCCAGGGCCGAAAACCCGCCTATCCTTCCACGGGCTGGGGGTCGGCATGAGCACGCCAAAACCGGCCGATCCTGCACCCGGGACCGCTCTGACAGGCCGAGTAGTCCTGGCTGATGCCAATTCTTTCTTTGCCTCCTGCGAGGCCGTCTTCGACCCTTCCCTGGCTGACCGCCCGGTGGTCGTGCTGTCCAACAATGACGGCTGTGTAGTGGCCCGCAACCGCCCGGCCAAGGCCCTGGGCATCACCAACGGCACACCCTGGTTCACCATTCGTGAACGGGCCCTACAGGACGGGGTGGTGGCCCGCAGTTCCAACTATGAGCTCTACGCCAGCCTCTCCCGGCGCATGATGGCCATCATGGCCCATTTCCTGCCCAACCAGGAGGTCTATTCCATCGACGAGTGCTTCATGGACAGCATCTGGAACGACAAGCGCACTGTCGAGATCTGCCGGGAGCTACGTGCCGCAGTCCTGCGGTCCACCGGCATTCCCGTCAGCGTGGGGGTGGCGCCTACCAAGACCCTGGCCAAGGTGGCCAACCACTGGGCCAAGGACCATCCCTCGACCGAGGGAATCACCCTCTGGAGCCAGGTGGAAGCCCAGTACGGCGACCAGGCTCTGGCATCAGTGCCCGTCGACCAGGTTTGGGGGGTGGGCCGACGGCTGACAGGCAGGCTCATGGGCATGGGCATCACCACCGCTCTGGATCTGCGCGATGCCGATCCCTCGCTGATCCGTCACCGGTTCTCCGTCATGCTGCAACGCACTGTCCTGGAATTGAGGGGACGGCCCTGCATCGAACCCGAGGCGGATGCCGCCAGGGGTGTGCGCACCGATCAGATTCTGTGCTCGCGCATGTTCTCCCACCCTATCGAGGGCTACACCACTCTGGCCCAGGCGCTGAGCATCTATGCCCAGAAGGCCTGCCGCCGTCTGCGTCGACAGCACGGCCTGTGCGGCAAGGTGCGGGTCTTCTGCTCCACCAGTCCCTATGCGCCCCAGCAGTTCTGCGCAGTCGGCCGGACTGTCATCCTGGAGGATCCCAGCGACGACCCCCTGGTCATCGCCGGCGCAGCCAGCCGGGCGCTCAAGGGTCGAGTGGATCCGCACGCCCGCTGGATCCGAGCCGGGGTGGTTCTGTTGGATCTGACTGATGCCGACCACTTCCGCACCCTGGAAGGCCTGGACGCAGCCCGGGACACCCATGGTCTGGGGGATGTCCTAGAGGATGCCACCCGTCGTTTCGGTCCCTTCCGGGTGGGCGTAGGCTACGGAGGCATCCGCGGCAAGGGCCGAGGCGACGAGGATACAGGGGCCGACTGGGCCATGAACCGGGGCATGCTCTCCCCCCGATCTACCACCCGCTGGGATGAGATGGCCGTGGTCCAGGCCCGCTAGAGATCCTCATGGCCTGGAGAAACGGCCGCTAGAGCTAAGGCAGCCAACGGCAGGGCGCCTGCGGTCTCCAGGGCACGAGCGCACTGGCGGATGGTGGATCCTGTGGTAATGATGTCGTCCACCACCAGGACGGGATGGCCGGCCAACCGTAAGGGATCCGCAACCGCGATCCGGCCTGCCAGCCGACGCGAACGGTTCCGGCGGCCGCCCGCCTGGACGGACTTGGTGCTGACGGAGTTCATGATCAGCGCGGGTTCCACACTGGCAGTCAGGCCCTGCTCCTGCAGAGCCTGAACCAGAGACAAAAGGATCGGCTGCAGATGAACCCTCCCCCGCCTTCGCAGGGAGGCAGCCGAGGAGGGGGCGGGAACCACCAGGATCGCCTTCGCAGGCTTGGACCGGAGCAGAGGATCGATCAGTCTGGCCAGAACTGGAGCAAGATCGGCCATGACCTGGCCCAAGGGTGCGTCCAAGGGCCGGTTGTCGTGGTCCTTCCAAGCTAGAATGATCCGCCTGACAGGTCCTCGATATGGAGCACAGGCCAGAGCCAGGCCCATGGCATAGGCGGGCGCAGGCACCGACAGGGGCCGGAAGAGCAGGGATCTGCAAGTGGGGCATAGCAGAAGATCGGGGCGATCACAGCCGGCGCAGGATCGAGGAGCCAGCAAGTCCAGCGCCGAGCTGACCAAGGCTGAGGCGACAGTATAAGCGGCCTGTCGGAACCGGCCGGATGCCAATGAAAGGTTGCACATAACGCCTAGTCAACCCTCAAACATTGAGGATAGGAAAGCAGGACAGAGCCATGTGCATGAACAGACCATCCGTTCACAGACCATCCGCTCACAGGATTGTCTGCAGACAGGTTCAGCAGGTTCAGACCAGATCTGCCTCAAGAGCCCGGATCAGGTCCAGGGTATCGGCCGGATTATGCACACGCAGAGCCATGGCCCCGGCCATAGCAGCTGGATAATCGTTGCCGTCCGGATCCATCCGGTCGCCCACGAAAGCGATCTGACCGACATCTACGCCCAGTATCTTGGCCAGGGAGGTCATGGCATAGGCCTTGTCGATGCCCTTGGCTGAGATGTCCACGCTGGTGGAGCCGCCGGATCGCACCTGCAGGTGGGGCAGGTCTGCGGCCACGGCCCGGGCTAGGGCATCCTTGCGGCTGTTGTCCGGATCCCAGGCCTCCTTGGCTTGGACTGGGGCCTGCTGACCCAGGGCGGAGAAGGTTATCTGGCTGCCGCGATCCTCGATGCGCGGCCCCCAGACCTGCTCCTCCCAGTCTCCCAGCTGCTTGGCCCTGCGCTCCAGGCTGGCCTCGGCGGCCTGCCGGTCCTGGGTGCTCAGATCGTGGGCATAAACGCAACCCCAGCTTCCATCCTGCCAGCGGTAGTAGCGAGTGCCGCTGGTGGGCATCAGATGCAGCTGATTGAAACAGGTATCCTCAGGCAGGGCATCCAACACCTGGTCGCGGAACTGGCTGAACCGCCCGCCAGAGACGATGGCCACGGGCCGGAACCGGGTGAGGGCAGCGAAATGGACAGCCATGGTCTGGTCCATGCGGGTCTTGGACAGCGCCAGGGTGTTGTCCAGATCGAAGGCCAGCACCCGTGCCCGTGCGCAGATGGACCTTATGTCTTGGCTGCCCCACCAGGCCACGTTCACCGCACCATCCTCCGCCATGATTGCTCCCATCCGCTTGTCGATCATCGCTCCATGCTACAAGACACCCTGAATCGAAAAATGCCTCCGGGTTGGGGGCTATGGTGAGTGTCATGATCAACGATCAGCCGCCTTGGTCCCGTAGCGTCTACCGGAACAGTCATGGCCGGGGGATTCGTCGGCCCACCTTCGGCACCCGCCTGCCCCGCTATCGCACCAGATGCGGAATCTTCGACGATCTGACAGCAGCTCAAATTCGGCGGTTGGGTGCCGGCTGGCCACAACTGGTCAAGCCCGTCCAATTCGCGGTCGAGGATGTACCGCCATCCGACCCCACCCCATGGGAGGACCAGTCAGACCTCTTCTCACGCAGTTTTCCGGCAGGCCGCGGCATCCCCGCCAGGATCGTTCTCTACCGAATGCCCATCCAGAGCAAGACCCGAGACCGCACGGAGCTGGAGCTGATCATCCGCGACGAGCTTGTCCTCCAGCTGGCTGACCTGTACGGGCGTGACCCCGAAGAGATCGACCCCATGTGGGGACGCTGAGGGCCGAATCTTAGGGCAGGACAGTGGAGTCTGGGCCGGAGCGGATCACGGTGGTCGTGGGCATGAGCCCGTCAGGAGTCATGATCGCCAGACCAGACAAGCCAGCCTGTTTGACCGCGTCCACACTCAGGCGTGCGTTCCAGATCAACCGGGAGGAGCCATGCTCGGAAGCCTCATTCAGCCGCACGGCGGCCACATGGTCGCCCAAATCGTGGGTTGAAAGCTCATGGGCACGACCTGCTTCTATGGTCAGCGAGCGCTCCCCCAGCTTGTTGCCCTTCTCGTCGAATCCAACCAGTTCGGCCTTGATCTGATTCGTTGATGGGTTGACCAGTGTCAGTGCGGCCTGGGCAGGCTGGGATATAGTCAGGGCCGAGGAGGCAGTAGCAGTCCCCGCGGGAATCAGAGCCAGGTCGGACTGTGACTGGTCCTGGCTACCCTGGCCTGTCACCTGCAGGACTGCACGGACGGGCCGGTCGGCATGCACCTGCAGAGCCAGCTTGCCATCGGGCACACCACCCAGATCCACCGCGGTGGCCTGAGAGCCCTGCAGATCCACCCGCCGCGAGGATTGCTGACCGCCTTCATCCACCCAGAACAGGTCCACCGCCGTGGCATGGGATCCCTGTAGAAGCAGAGTGGCCTGGTCAGCCCCGCGCAGGCCGGGAATGACCAGATCACGGCCGGGAGCCGCCAATGTAGTCACCTGATCAGACCCGCGTGGATCGAGCCCGGCCATAACATTGACGGAGACCGACATGGCTACCGGAGCCTGTGAGCTGCGAGCCCGGACGTAGATGGCCTGCTGACCAGGAGCCGCCGCAGACAGATCATATGAGGCATGGCCGCCAGGAGCCACGGTCATGGTCTTGCCTGTCTCCAGGGGCAGCCTACCTGAGGAGTGCGAACCCTGGACCTCGAGACTGATCACCGTGGCCTTGGATGACGGGTTGTAGACCACCAACCGCTGGGTATTCCCTCTGCTGGTGGCGGGCAACAGGAAGTCGGCATCCATGACGGCCCGGGGGCAGGCCAGCGCCTGGATTCCTCTAAGATCACCCTTCGTGGCCCAGGAGACCATACCGGCAGTAGCCCCCGTACCCGGCTGGGACTTGAGCATCCGGGAATCGAAGGCAGTGGCCGAAGCGCCGGGGTCGAGCGAAGCGGCCATGACTTTCTGCCCGTCCAAGAGATCGGGATCAGTCAACGTGGTGTGTCGCCCACTTCCCATTGGGGTCAGGCTGGAACTGCCAATGGATCCGAAGGCGGCGGCCGTGACGCGGGAGCTCAGATCGCCCTCCGATGCCTTGAACTGGTCATCACCGACCTTATCCTCGTCCGCTACCGTCATTCGAGCCGGACAGTAGGCCGCTACCTCTCGCTGACTGACCCGGCTGGAAACGGCTGTAGATCCTCGGGCACCATCAGCCAATGAGGCCGGAGGTGCCCAGATCAGCAGAACGGCAATCAGGACCACCACCAGGGGCGCCGTGACCAGAGCGGCCACCAGGGATCCCTTGCTTCGTGCACTCATAGCTGCTCCCCTCCAAAGTAGCCCGGACGCGGCAGAGCCACCAGGCAGTATCCCAGCAGGACCAGGCCCAGGGTCCACAGCCAGACCCGCCTCCAAGTGCTGGCCTCTGCTCGTGTGACACCAGTCATGTCAACGCCCACGTCCTTGCCGGACTGTGAGTTCAAACGGAAATAGGTTCCCTGTGCATTGGCCACCACCTGCTGGGCACCTTCGCTGGCGGTGATATTGGACACCAGGTCATCGTTGGGCGTGGACCCCAATCCCGCTGTTCCGGAACGATCAACTGGCACGTAGATACCGCCGAAGCCTAGGTCGACCACCACAGCTACGGCTTTTGAGTCGGCTTTGGCCATCAGAGCAGCTGCTGAATGCGAGAGGACATCCTCGCCAGCCAGCTGACTGCCATTCATTCTCTGGACGCGCAGGGCAGGCGAGGCATCTACCAGCTCTCCTCGTGAGGTGTGCAGACCGGTGTAGGCCACGCGACCATGGGAGGGCGATGTCAGCACCAGCACCCGATGGGATGGATCCTTCTCCAGGTAGTCCACCGCCACAGCCGGAAGCTGCCGGCCGTCCGCAGACAGGGGCCCACCGACAGGCGCCACCAGACCGATCACTGCTACACCCACAGTGACTAGGGCCAGGACCAGGACCAGCAAGAGCCTGAAAACACGTCCGCCACCATTAACTGCAATTGCAGAGGTTGAAGAGGGTTGCGCAGGAGGCAGGGGCGGACGATCGGCATCGTTGTCAGGGGCCTGATCATGCCCAGAAGCAAGGGGCGAGAAGGGACGGACGGCCCTGCCAGCCAGCAGACCAAGGCAGGCCAGAAGACCCATAAATGCCATCATCATGCCAGGCAGGACTGAACCGGCCACTGGACCGGTCTCGTCCAGGCCAGTGCAGACCGCCTGCGAGGCCAGCGCCAGGACCAGGCCCAACAGGACCGTGATCCAAAGAATCCTGGCCGCGTTGAGCACCCGAGGCACAATCAAGGTAACAAAGGCCAGGAGGACCACCGCCAGCAGACAGCAGGCCAGCGTGGCAGGACGCCAGAGTTCAGGTCGCCACCTGGTGGGCCACAGGGCCGAAGCATCCAGGCCCAGCAGGCGGGCCAGCAGTTCCCCTAGGCTCCCGGTTCGAGGCTGACCGGTCAGATCCACCGAGGGAACCATCAGATCTGCGAAAAGCTGCCTCCAAAGCCCGTCCTTGGCATGATGCAGGGAGTTGACCAGGGTTGGCGCCAGGGCCAGCACCGAAGGCAGGGGCATCAGCAACAGCATTATCCGATGGGATGACACCAGGCAGATTGCCATGATGAAGAGCGGAATCATGGCCAATATGAGCTGAGGTTCGGCTACCAGGACCGGCAGGAAGCAGATGGAGGCCAGAGCCGCCTGCTGCACCGAAGCCTTGGGGTGCACGGGAGCCTCGGTCTGATACAGCCCCACGGCCTTGAAAACGAAGGCAAAGGCGGCAGGCATGAAGGCCATGACCGTCAGCATGGGCAACTGCAGACCATCCACGATGCCTAGGGCGAATGCCAGACAAGTCCAGAGCAGCCCCAGCAGGAAGCGGATGGGATTGGACCTGGTGACCACGCCGGCCAGGGCCCAGAAAGACAGAGCGGCCAGTCCCGTTTCGGCCAGGAGCATCAAGGCCATGGCCTGGGCCACATGACCGCCAGTCAACAGGGCGAAGGGTAGGAGCACCAAGAGGAAGGGGGCAGGAACTGCAGGCTGTCCCACGCCCCCGGCCCAGGACCAGGAGGTGGTGGCCGCCGCCAGCAGGCGGGACCAGTCAGCTCCTGACGAGGGCAGGAAGGGCGCGTGGATGGCACCTCCTGAGAAAATTGCTCGGCAGAGGGGCCAGTGAGTGGCAACCAGAGCCACCAAGACTGCTATGGTCATCCCCGATGCCCAAGCCAGGCGACGCAGGAACTGCTGGCGCAGATGAGCCAGGGCCAGGTGGCTGAGCATGGGATGCTCCTGTTGGTCACGGAAGGCTTGTCTGCGTTGCCGCCACTGCCGGATCTGCTGACTGTTGGCTTGGAGAATGTTCAATCGGCGGGGACCGCCATGGCAGGCGGAAGTCAGACGGCGACGCATGGTCAGCAAGGCCGCAGGACGGGTTAGAATCCGCCAGGGCGCACACAGACGGCACAGGGCCCTGTAAGGCCGTTTGCCGATGAGATCAAGGGCCATGAACCACAGTGCCGCCAGAACTCGCCAGAGCCAGACCAGTGGCCACCAGGGAAGGGCAAAGTCAGTCAGCAGGTAACGCTCTCGAGCCAGTATGGGCCCCATGGAGGCATCCAAGGGACGGTCGGGCTGCACCGGCCGCCCATTCCGGTCGCGCAATCCGCTCATCCGTGCGCTGGCATGGGCCATCCGGACACTGGGCACCACTACCACACGCCCCCCTGACAGGCAGATGCGGCGGCAAAGGTCGTCGGCTTGGCCGAAAGTTCCAGCCCAGGCACCTGGTCCACCCAGATCCTTCATAGTCTGCATGGGCACCAGGGCACCAGCCAGACTCACCGCGAAAACATCCTGGCGTGCGTCATACTGCTCCTGGTCGGGCTCGCTGTCCACTACCAGGCTCACCGTTCGGTGATGGTAGGCATACCGACCCACATCCCGCAGTCCCTCGCCCTGCCAGTCATACTGCTTGGCGCCCAACAGGGAAGCAGTGGGATTGCTGTGCCAGGTGTCCACCAGCCTGTCTAGGCAATGCTCATCCATCGGACGGCAGTCGTCGTGCAGAAGCCAAAGGGCACGGATTCGACCAGGCAGACGGGCATAGCCAAGTGCCTTGTCCACGGCATCGCCGAAGGAAGAGGCGCCTTTGGCGCGAACCACCTGCACTTCCACCCGCGCTGGCCCGTCCACCGGGAACTGCGCATAGAGAGGCTCCACAGTGATCCCCGAACAGTCCGCAATAACTATGACCCTAGGCAAGAGGCTCTGTCGCAAGAGGGCGCGCAGGGTATCAGACAGGTAGGTCAGGTCATGCTCGACCGTGATCACCGCCGCCACGGCATCCTCCACATGAGGACTGGCAGCAGGCGAACATGCGTTCATAACTGCAGAGAGGACCTGCCGGACATCCTGGGCTTGAGGCGCGACGAAACTCATGCGTTCCAGTCTACGCAATCCAGGTCACCGGATGCCTCGCTCGGGCACCTGCGGCGATTCAGACCTGGTGCTGCGCGCGCATCCTCTTCTTGTAACGGCGGCGCTCCCGTTCGCTCATGCCACCCCAGATGCCAAAGCGTTCGTCGTGTTCGACCGCCCAGTCCAAGCACTGCTTTCGGACGGTGCAGTCGGCGCAGACCCGCTTGGCTTCCTGAGTGGAGCCTCCCTTGCCTGGGAAGAATGCTTCCGGGTCTGTCTGTGCACAGAGCGCCTCGCTCCGCCAGGATGGTCCGATGTTGACTTCGAACCATTGCATCAGCGGCGTCAGCCTGTTTTTAGTTGTACTGCTGTATCGAGTGTCTATAAAACCACTCATAGCGACCCCCCAGTCCCTAGTGTGTTTACACACTTTTATTACAGCCGCTACGGAGGTCTTCTGTCAACCCCTACATGTCTGCAAGCGCAACTGAGCAACACGTAGAGGAGGCCATATCGCCCGAAGAGGAGCTGCGGATGAGGGTCAGACTATACTATGACTGGTTCAAGCACGCTTTACCGTCATCCCGGTTCTTCCCGCCGGAATGACCCCTACAGCGACAGCCGATGAGGAAGGCATAACCATTGACGTCCCCAACCAGAAAGATGGGTCTGCCCAACATCAAGGCGGGCAGGAACGGCAAGCCCCAGCACAGCGGTGGGTTTCGCAACAGCCACCGTCTGCGCACGGGCATCTGTCTGGCCCTTACCTTCATTCTTTGTTTCGTAGCCTCGACAGTGGCGGCCTTCTGGACCGACATCAACGGTCACATGCACGTGCTGGAGCCCGTCACCCTTGCTCAAAGCAACAAGGCCCCGGAAGACATCTACAAAGGCAAAACCCTGAACATCCTGGTCCTGGGACAGGACACCCGGGACGGCAAGGGCAATGCCGATGTGGGCGGCAGCGGCGACGGCCTAGAGGAGAATCACCAGTCGGACACGGCCATGGTGGTCCAGATCGCCGCAGACCGTTCCTACGTGAACGTGGTCTCCATTCCCAGGGACTCCATCGTGAACGCCCCGGCCTGCACCACCAGCAAGGGGGAAACTATTCCGGCCCGCCGCCAGGTCATGTTCAACTCCATCTTTGCCGAAGGCTACAGCCAGGGCGGCGATGTGAATTCGGCCGCCAGCTGCTCTCTGGCTGCGGTCCGCTCACTGACCGGTTTGGACATTCAACAGTTCGCGGTGGCTGACTTCAACGGTTTCAAGTCCATCATCGACGCCCTGGGCGGGGTCGACGTGTGCATCCCCAAGGATACCTGGGACGGCTATACCGGCATCAACCTGAAGCGCGGTCTGCGGCATCTGGACGGAACCCAAGCCACCGAGTACGCTCGCATGCGCCATGGAACCGCTGCCGACGGGTCGGACATTATGCGAACCACCCGCCAGCAGTATCTGATCAAGAGTCTGGTCAACGAAGCCAAGGCCGTCAATATCTATTCCGACCTGCCCAAGGCCTACCGTCTGGCCACCACCTCCATGTCCACCCTGCAACTGAGCGAGGGCTTGGGCAACTTCCAGACCCTGCTGGGTCTGGGCAATTCGCTCAAGCACATAGACACCAAACATATCTACGCCCGTACCATACCTGTCGAGGAATGGTCCCAGGACAATTACCGAGTGGTATGGACGGATGAGGCCGACACTATCTGGCAACTGCTCCGAGAAGGGAAACCTTTGACCCAGGCCAATGAGGCTGCAGAGTCAACATCTTCATCAGACAAGCAGGCCAGCAATGATCAGGATGCCCAGAGTGTCCAAAACACACAGGGTGCTACTCAGACAGCGGGCAACGGCTCTGACACAGAGGACGGCACCCAATCCCCATCTGCGTCCGCCGCTACTCTACCCAAGCCCAATCCCCGCACCGGACTGATCACCATGCCTGACAAGACCCTGATAGATCCGAACACGGGCGGAATTGTCGATCCGGACGACGGAACCATCAGGGATGCAAACACCGGACAGTACATCGGTATGGCGGACCGCTACCTGTTCGCTACGGTCTGTGCGGTTCCGGCGCAGAGATAGCCGATTAAGCCGCTGGGTCGTTCAAGCATGCTATTGCTTACCTAGTCGGTCAAAGCTACGGAGGTTAAGGGTATGCGGACTGGATCAGACCAAGGCGGACAGGGACAGGAGCCTCCTAGCTTCATGCCCTCCGGTCATCACCGTCCGGCTGCCGACCTCGGAACCCCAGGTACCGAGGCTAGACACAGCCGTAGCCAGACGCCTCCCAGCTTTTCCCCCTCCTCCGGGACTGGGCATCAGCCGGGGCAGACCAGCGGGGCCCGGAAGGCCAGACGCACCAGCGGCTCATCGAAGACCACACCCCAGCCAAGGGCCACGGCTGCACCTGTTGGAAACGACTGGAGCAACAGAAGCAATCGAAGCATGCGCAATGGCACTGCCCTCGTCCGCAGACACCCCTTGCGCAGATTCATAACCATTCTGCTTTTGGTCCTGCTGCTGGCACTGGTCGTACTGGCGGGTGGAGGATGGTTCTGGATCAATGGCAAGCTCACCCGCGACAAAATGCTGACCGATGCCCCTGGTTCAGAGGCCACCACATGGCTCCTTCTGGGATCGGACCAGCGCGACGGTTCTCCGGGGGCAGGACAGGATGCCAGCATCACCGGCTTCCGCACCGACACCATCCTGGTACTGACCAAGCCCCGGCACGGAGCCGCCTCCTTGATTTCAGTCCCCCGGGATTCCCTGGTCAAGCAGGACGGGGATTACATGAAAATCAACGCCGTGGCCTACACATCGGGCTACCGGGCCCTGACCGGCCAGATTGAGGACATCACCGGCCATAAGGTCGATCACGTGGCCTTGATCCGGTTTGGAGGCCTCAGTAAGGTGGTCGACGCTCTGGGCGGTGTCAGGCTTTGCTACGATGCAGACGTCAACGACCCCAACTCAGGCATGGTCTGGTCCCGCGGCTGTCATCAGGCTGACGGCGGTATGGCCCTGGCCTTCACCCGCATGCGCTACTCGGACCCCAAGGGGGACTTCGGGCGTGCCGAACGCCAGCGTCAGGCCATCTCAGCCATCACTGCCAAGGCGCTCCAGCCCTCGGTCATGCTCAACCCGTCGACGGCCGGAAAGGTCCTTTCGGCGGGTCTGGATGCCTTGGTGGTGGATGAGCGGACCAACCCCATAGACCTTGTGCGCATGGTCCTGGCCTTCCGCAGTGCCAGCAGTAGCAAAGGCATCACCGGAAGCGTCTACTGGGCAGATCCTGACTACTATCCGGGCTGGGGTCTCGGTTCCACCGTTCTGCTGGATCAAGCCCGCAACACCGATCTGTTCAATAAGCTTGCGCAGGGCAGTCATGCCCCCGGAACCGTCGGCGGCATGTAGCACCGTCCGCCTATCCCGGCCAGATTCCACATTCGACCACATGCCAGATTTGCCCTGGCACTCCCCAGCCGGGCCCTTCATGCTGAAGACATGATAAAGGCCAATTCATCAGCAGCTGCATTTCCGATATCAGCAGCCGGGCCGAAAGTCTCTAACCAGGTTGCAGGCGATTGGCACTCTGCCAGCGTCAAAGAGCGAAAGGCCAAAAAGGGAAGGATCCAGGTCATTCTGACCCTGGTCGCCCAAACGGCTCCGGCCCTGGCCCAGGCGGGCATGATCTGGTACGCAGTCGGCCAGGGCCGCTGGATATTGCTCCTCCTCTTGCTTCCCAGCCTGACAGGTACCCTGGCCATGCTGCTTTTGAGCCTGCTGCGAGCGCATCAACAGCCACCGTCATCTCTCCCCGCCCACGCACAATTGGAATACGGCATAGCATCGAATCGTGCTTCCCTATCGACAAGCACAGAGGACCAGACACGGCAGGACTTGGCTCAGCTGGCCTCCGACCCGGGCCCTCGGCTGGAGTCCCGTCTGTTGGGATCAGGGGCTTCGGAAGCACATGGTCTGCTCTGGCAGAGCATCGTTCATGCCTGGCTTGCTGCATCGGGGAAGACAGCACCGGCAATCATCGGTGCCCGTCCTGATCACAGACCGCTGGTCATCGATCTGCCGCGTGACGGACCCCACGCCCTGGTGGCAGGTACAACGGGATCAGGCAAGTCGGTTTTTCTGCAGACCTGGTGTCTGGCCCTGGCCGCCAGTCAGCCTCCAGACCGGCTCAATCTGGTCCTGCTGGACTTCAAGGGCGGTGCCGGCTTCGGCCTGTTGGCCCGACTGCCACACACCGTGGGCTGCGTGACCAATTTGGATCTGGACCAGGCCGTACGAGCGCTGAACGGCCTTCAGCGGGAATTGGAGCGCCGTCAGCGCCTGGTTGCCAGAGCGGGGGTGGAGGACACTGCCCTGATGTCCGATCCACCAGCGCGCCTGGTGGTGGTCATTGACGAGTTCCAGGCCCTGCGCCAACTCCTGCCCGACTATCTGGACAAACTGACCGCCCTGGCATCTCAGGGCAGGTCCCTGGGTATGAACCTAGTGGCCTGCACCCAGCAAACCATGGGGCAGGTCAGCGCCCAGATGCGTGCCAACATGAACCTGGGCATATGTCTGCGCGTGCGCGACCCCCTGCAGTCCAAAGAGTTGCTGGGGTCCTCCTGCGCCACGGCGATTGACCCTGCCTGTCCAGGTCTGGGCTTCCTGGAGCAAGGTCGGGGCCCCCAGGCCTTCCGCACCTGCCCGGCAGCTGACCCACAAACTCTGGTGGAACAGATCATCAAAGCCAGTCGCTTCTGCGGCAGCCGACCGCCAGCACCGCTCTTCTCTCCTCCCCTGCCAGAGCGTGATCCGGCCTGCGGAAAGATTCTTTGGCAATCAGGGCGGCCCCTGATACCTTTGGGGCGCACCGACGACGGGGTCCTGCTGCACCTCTACCACCTGCCCCTCAAAGGTCATACGGCTGTGATTGGACCGCCAGGCCGAGGAAAGAGCACCCTTCTAGCCCTGCTGCTTCGTTCCCTGCTTACCCTGATGAAGCCGGGAGCCCGACCAGAACCCAGCTTTGATTTGCGCATCACGCGGCGAACAGGCCAGGGCTACAGCAGCCAGGACTCGACAGGTCCGGTGCCGACACCGCCTAAAGGTCATCAACACGGCAACCGAGGGCTGGTCTGGATTGTTGACGATGCCCAAGACCTGCTGGATCCACTCTGTCGGGATCCATTGTCCCCGCTCTTGCATGAGGCTTTGGGACAGGAGGGAACCACGGTGATTCTAGCTGTGGATGCGGCCAGTGCCCTGCGCAGACCTGAGCGTTTCAGCCGTCGTCTGGTGTTCCCCTGTGGCGAACGGGGGGCCGATCTGGCGGCTGGCATCCCCGCCGATCAGCTGGCCGCCCTATCTACCCGGGCCAACGCCGTTCCTGGACGGTGTCTGGTTCTGGAGGCGGGTCACGCCATTCCGCTACAGGTGTTCTCTTTAGCCGTAAAACAAATGGACTCTTGAAAAAAGTCACCCATCGTGCTTATCTTGCATAGGGTAGTGATAAAACACAGATAAAAACTTCTTGGAGGCTTAGGTAGATGAGTAATGCGTTTGATTGGCGCGCCAAGGCTGCTTGCCGTGACAAGGACCCTGAGCTGTTCTTCCCTGTCGGCAACACAGGTGCAGCCTATCAGCAGATCGAGGAGGCCAAGGCTGTCTGCCGGACCTGCAAGGTCATTGACGCCTGTCTGAAGTGCGCCCTGGACACCAATCAGGATTACGGCGTCTGGGGCGGACTGAGCGAGGACGAACGCAGGGCTCTCAAGCGTCGGGCCATGCGTGCGCGCAGGTCCCAGGCCATGCAGATGCAGTCCTGATTCCTTCCCGATTGCACCGAACAGTTGAGGGGCGATGGCTTGATGCCACCGCCCCTTTCTTTTCCTGAAAAGCACTCCTCGCTAATAGGTTTTCGGGATATCACACGTCCTGCGCCACGCGCAGCTTGATGTTGATGACCACCCGGGTGCCCCCATCCCGGCGTGGCTCCCACTTGACCGTACCGCCGAAGTCGTTGGTGACGAAGGTATTGATGATCTGCGTGCCCAGCCCGGACCCGGTGGATCGAGCCTGTCCCTGATCCGACTCGGTGCTGTAGCCGTTGCCGTCATCCTCGACCACCACATTGAGGTTGTTGCCGCCCCGGCCTACCGATATGGTGATATGCCCCTCGTCACGGCCCTCAAAACCGTGTTCGACAGCATTGTTGACCAGCTCGGTCAGCACCAGGGACAAGGGTGTTGCATCCTGGGCTGGCATCATCCCGAACTTGCCCACGTAGGAGATGGTGATGTGCTGGTCGCTGGTGGTGGCCAGGTCCACGCTCATCTTCAGCAGGTTGGCAATCACCTTATCAAAGTCCACAATCTCGTCGGCGGTCTGGCTGAGGCCCTCGTGAACTACGGCGATGGTCTGGACGCGGCGCTGGGCTTCCTCCAGCTCCTTGCGGACCTCGTCTGACTTGGTGCGCCTGGCCTGCAGCCGCAGCAGGGCTGACACGGCCTGAAGGTTGTTCTTGACACGGTGATGGATCTCGGAGATGGTGGCATCCTTGGTCTGCAGCTCCTTCTCCCGGCGGCGCAGCTCGGTCACGTCCCGGCAGAGAACGATGGCGCCGGTCCTGCCCTGCTTGCCGTACAAGGGCAGGGAGCGCATGGAGACAGCCGACCCGTTGGCATCTAGTTCCGAGTCCACAGCCGCCTTGCCCGATAAGACCAACGGCAAAGAGTCGGGCACGGGATCGTTCTCCTTGAGCAGGGAGGTGCCGATCTCGCTCAGGTACTGGCCAATCATGGTCTCTACTGAGCCCAGTCGGCGGAAGCAGCTGATGGCGTTGGGCGAGGCATAACGCACTACGCCGCTTGCCGTCAACACAAAGAAACCGTCGGCCACCCTGGCGTTGTGCCGCTGGTTGAGCACCGAATCTGCGTAGGGGAACTCGCCGCGGGTGATCATCTCGAAGAGTTCCTTGCCCGCGTTGATGCTCTCGCTTTCGTAACGGCCGTTGGACTCGCGCGTGGCCATGTTGGTCTCGCGGACCACCAAGCCCAGGGTTTTGCCCTGGTGACGAATAGGGGCATAGACATCGCAGACCGTGGCGCGGCCGATGGTTCGCAGCTTATTGGATCGCAGCACTCCCTTGGACTGCATGGCCGCCTCCAGCTCCTCGCTGCGATCAGTCGGGAAATGCTCTCCGACCACATCTTCGGTGCGCAAAGACATGACCGTAGAGGGCCTGCACTGCTCGGCTACAGTGAACTCGCCCTCGCCGGTACGCAGCAGGAGCAGCAGGTCGGCAAAGCTTAGATCGGCGATGACCTGCCAGTCGGCCACTAGGTGGTGCAGCCACTCGCGGTCCTCCTCATTGCAGTCGTCGCAGGATGCCAGAATCTCGGAAAAATCAGCCATGCCCTCCATCATACAAAGGGCCCGCGGAAGCGGATAGGTGGGTCATGCCCAGGGCGATGATGACATGCGCGTCCAATACACAGGTCTGGGGTAGGGTGGTTCACGGATGTTTCGCCCCGGCTACCGGACCCGACAGGCCCGGACCAGTCAAGGGGCCAAGGGAGGGCCATGGCAACCAGGACCAGCGAGGACGGCAGACCGCCTGAGGACCAGGAGGTCGATCCCGATCTCGAACGCCGTCGCCAACAGCGCCGACAGGAGCTGACCTACCTGCGCAGGGACGCAGAGGTGGCCCATGAGGCCCATCTGCAGGCCAAGGCCGATGCGGTGCGCGCCAAAGCCAAGGCCAAGGCTGCACGGATCATGGCCAAGGCCGAGATCAAAGCCTCACGAATCGAGGGCATCCCCGACATGGAGATCGAACGCAAGGTCCGCCTGGATGTGCACGGCCGCCCCAAGCCCCTGCTGCGTGGCTGGATTCACGCCGTGGCCGCCCCGCTGGCCCTGGCCGCCGGCATCGTGCTGATCTGTTTGGCCCACGGCACTGGCCTTAAGCTGGCATGTGCGGTCTTCATGGTCGCCTCACTGGCCCTCTTCGGTAACTCGGCTCTCTACCATCTGGGCGACTGGACCCCGGGGACCACGGACGTTCTGCGCCGCTTGGACCACGTCAACATCTTCCTGCTCATCGCCGGCACCTACACGCCGATTTCCTTTGCACTGGACCCCTTCTGGCGGCGGGTCATCATCCTGGGCATGTGGGGGGCCAGCCTGGTGGCCATGATCGTCCACGTCTTCTGGATCGATGCTCCCCGCTGGCTCTACACCCTTGTCTACGTGGTCTTCGGAGTCTCGGGAGTGGGCTTCCTGAAACTCTTCTGGGACTCCCCCATGGCCGGTCCGCCGGTGGTTTGGCTGATCGTGGCCGGCGGCCTGGCCTACATCCTGGGGGCGATTGTCTACGGTCTGCGTCGGCCGGACCCTTGGCCCCGGGTATTCGGCTTCCATGAGATATTCCACTGCGGCACGGTCATCGGCTATGCCTGCCACATCGTGGCCATCTATCTGGTGGTCTGCAACCTGCGCTGAGCAGCTCTCCAGCCGAACCGCACTTTTAACAAAGACCATCGGCCTGCCTTACGAACCAAGTGGTCATTCATAGAGCAGTCACCCACAGACGAAGCCGCCCCCCGTCGACCATGGCGGAGAGCGGCTTCATTCAGGCCGAGCTGGGACGGTGAGGGGTCGTCCCGCTACTTGAGAGGCTGGGCATCCTTGACGGTGACCGAGATGTCCTTGCCATTGGGAGCCTTGTAGGTCACGGTCTGGCCCTTCTTGGCGCCCATGAGGGCCGCGCCGATAGGCGACTCGGGGCTGATGACATCATAGTCGGTGGCCACGGTCAAATCTCTGGAACCCAGCACATAGACCATTTCATTGCCGGCCATGGTCAAGGTCACCAGGGATCCGTTGCCCACCGTGCCAGCCTTAGGAGCCTTGAGGATCTTGGCGTTGCGAAGCTTGACGATCAGCTCGTTTATCCGCCCCTCGTTCTTACCCTGCTCCTCGCGCGCAGCCTGGTAGCCGCCGTTCTCGCTCAGATCACCCTCGGCTCGAGCCGCCGCGATACGTTCGGTAATCTCGTCGCGGTACTCGCCCTGACGGTGGTCAAGCTCCTCCTTCAGCTTGTCGTAAGCGGCCTGTGTCAGCAGAATCGTCTTTTCCTCAGCCATGTGATTCCTCCTTGTTTAATGCACTTGTCTCGTGGCCCGACCTGAACTGCAAAGTCAAGGGTATGAAAAAGGCGCCGGCCCTCACCGGCGCCTGGAGACCCTTGTCTACCGTGTCGATATGATGTCGATCACGAAAACCAGGGTATCGTCGCCGCCGATGCCCGCCTGAGGCATCCCCTGACGACCATATCCGTACTCCGGCGGAATGGAGACCACCAACCTGGACCCCACGTTGTGGCCGGGCACCGTCTGGTCCCAGCCGCGAATGACCTGCCCCACGCCAATGCCGAAGCTGGCTGGCTGATGACGCTGGAAGCTGGAGTCGAAGACCTGATCGGACCCCCAAACGACACCGTGATAGTTGACGGTGACGGTATCGCCCTTGCGGACGACTGGCCCGTCCCCCTCGACCAGCTCCACGGCGCGCAGCCCGCTGGGCGCCGAACCATGGAAGGTTATGGTCGGCGTGGCGCCGAATTCGGCGTTCACCTCGGGCATGGATTGGTCACTCATGACAACTCCTTTGGTTTTCTTGCGTACCAGAGTATCGGTTCGTCGGCCGGGTGACAAGTTGCGACACTGCCGTCCAAGCCGATGAGGCCTTGGTGCCCCGGGTGGGAATCGAACCCACAAGCCGGTGAAGGCGGCGGATTTTAAGTCCGATGCGTATACCATTTCGCCACCGGGGCCATGACCCATAACGCCTTAGTATATCATTCGCGCAGGAGGGTCCGACCGTAGTCCAGGACCAGGCCGTCCAGGAGACCATGCTCGCTGGCCACATAGGTTCCCGAAGCCAACGCACTCGGGCTGGCCTGGCCCAGACGCTCCAACAGGCGACTCCAGATCAGGGCGCCGCCGCCAATCACATCCACACGCCCAGGATGGATGGCCTTGAGCTCCCTACGCTCCTGCCGGCTCATGTTCAGCACCCGGTCGTCAACCCGGCAGGCCGCATCAACCGAAATGGACTGACCATCGACGGCATGGCGGTTGTAGACCTCGCATCCCAGGGCCAAGGCGCTCATGGTGGTGACCGTGCCGGAGACTCCGATCACACTGCCTACTCCGGCTACAGGGACCTGGTCGAAGGCCCGGTCGATCCAGCTGTCAACATCCTCAAGCGCCTGGTCAATCTGCTCCTGGCTGGGAGGATCGTTCAGCAGATGGCGCTCAGTCATCCGCACGGAGCCGATGTTCATGGAGTAGGAGGCCCTGACATGGTCAACAAGCAAATCGCTCCCATCCCCGCCCAGGACCAGCTCGGTGGAGCCACCACCCAGGTCGACCACCAGGTATGGCGCAGGGGGCATGTCGGTGCCGCCTCGCTGCTCCAGCACGCTGACCGCTCCCAGAAAGCTCAGCGAGGCCTCCTGGGAGCCACTGATGACCTCGGGCGTGACCCCTAGGATGGAGTGCACCCCCGCCTCGAATTTTTCTCGGTTGTCGGCATCCCTGGTGGCTGAGGTGGCCACAAAGCGCAGGCCATCTACCGGGTGCTCATGCAGCTGCTGGGCGAAGAGCCGACAGGCCTCAAAGGCGCGCTCCAGAGCTTGGTCGGAGAAGCAGTGATTGCGGTCCACGCCCTCCCCCAACCGGATAACGCGCATCAGCCTGGGAGCCACCGGATGGAGCCCCTGCCGGTCCACCTCGGCAATCAGCAGACGTATGGAGTTAGTGCCGCAATCCACACCCGCCACCGTTACCTGATCCATAAAACCCCCTTCATCGGTTCTCTTCCCGGTATGACTCAGTCCAAGGCCGAACGCACCTGCAGACCTGGGGATCGAATACTTGACGCACCAAACCAAGAGCACGGTCGCCCAAAGGATTAACCCCAGGGCCCATAACCAGAGACTGAGCGGTCAGAGCATGCAGGCACTTGACCCGCTTGGGCATGCCCCCCGCCGAGATTCCGGCGATGTGCCCTTCGTCGTCGCCCAGCTGATGGGCCAAGGCAGACCGGAAGGCCAGGTAGAGCTCATGGGCCCTGCGATAAGCACTGGCCAGATCCGGATCGGAACCAAGTTCGGCATTCCAGTCGGTCATGATACCGTTAGCTTCCAACCGGGAGACGGCCTTGACGGCCTCGGGGCTGGTCAGATAGCACGTGGTCGGAAAAGGCGTGCCGTCCTCCAGCTGCGGCCGGGTGACCACGGCCAGGGGGTTGCCGCAGACACAGCGAGCGCCCACGGCCACCATACCCCGCGGATAGCGACCCAGCTGGTGGTTCACGACGTCTATCTGTTCCGGCGTGGCCGGAGTCGCCAGAAGCTCCTGGACCCGATCCCTGACCGCCGCCAGTTCCCGGTCGCCAATCAGGACAAAGGCTTCGACCTTATTCTGCCCAATCTCGGACTCGACCCTGGCCTTGTCTACGACTTGAGATCCCACTGCTGCCTGGGGCCTTCCCTGGGCCTTGTTCACGCTGTCCTCATCTTTCTGATTGTGCATTGCTGCAAAGTTCATAGCCTGTTGAAGCGGCGAAATCCAAGCCTTCGAAGTTCACTGCGCTCCCCCGCCCCCAGATGGAGTGGAGCCATCAGAGCCACCCGGACTACTTGAACCAGACGGACTGGCAGAGCCGTTCGGACTGGCTCCGTCGCCAGGATGCTGACCTGTGCTCCCCTTGCTTCTATCGGCAGTAGGATCCTGGTCCGCCTTGGCGAAGGAGTAAGCCATCTCCTGATACCAGGGCAGGGAGTTCTTCCTGGGGGCCCGGACCCCCTTGCTTCCAGCCTGGTCTTTGTCCTTGCTGCCCGTGACCGCCTCCGGGTGCAGGACCCGGATAGCCTCCTCGTCGGGGAAAATGAATCCCAGCCGATCCCGGGCCTGGGCGGTTACATAGGCCTTGTCATCCCAGCGCCGGATCTGGTTCTCCAGGTCACGCTTGTGTTCGACAAGCTGGGCCTGCTGGTTGCGCAGGCCGTTGAGTTCGGAAAGATTAATGGCGTAGGCGTGGAAGGTGGAGACCAGTTGAATTAGCCCCAGAGCCACGATGATGACCGCCACAAAGAAGGTGATGGGTCCCGACGACTGCCTGTTTGTCCGCCGGTTGGCGCCGTCACGTTTGTTCTTGGCCATACCCATAAAAATACCCGCGGCAGCCGACGCGGACCGCCACGGGTGAAAGACTTCACGGTTGGTTCGAAACCTGCAAAGGGTCCGGCCCGACCGACAAAGCCTTACTTGGTGTACTTCTTGCAGGCCTTGAAGGCGCTGTAGCCGGCATACTCGGCGGTGGAGCCCAGCTCTTCCTCGATCTCCAGCAGCCGGTTGTACTTGGCGATGCGCTCGCCACGGGCCGGAGCACCGGTCTTGATCTGGCGGGTGTTCTTGGCCACGGCCAGGTCGGCGATGGTAGTATCGGAGGTCTCGCCGGAACGGTGGGAAACCATGGATGTGAACCCGTTGGCAGTAGCCAGCTCGATGGCATCCAAAGTCTCGGTCACGGTGCCTATCTGGTTAAGCTTGACCAGCAGGGAGTTGGCGGCCTTCAGGTCGATGCCCTTCTGCAGCCTCTTGGGGTTGGTCACCAGCAGGTCGTCGCCCACAAACTGCAGACGGTCACCCATTGCGGCGGTAATCTTCTGCCAGGCGCCCCAGTCCTCCTCAGCGAAGGGATCCTCGATGGAGACCAGCGGATACTTCTCGACCAGGCCCTGGTAGTAGTCCAGCATGTAGTCCGCGTCGCGATCCTCGCCGTCGAAGTGGTACTTGTCGGTGTCCTTGTTGTAGAACTCCGAGGATGCCACGTCCAGGCAGAGGCCGATCTGCTTGCCAGGCTCGTAGCCGGCAGCCTGAATGGCGTCGACGATGTACTTCAAGGAGTCCTCGTTGGACTTCATCTTGGGGGCAAAGCCGCCCTCATCGCCCAGGCCGGTCTCATGGCCGTCCTTCTTGAGGATGCCCTTAAGGGTGTGGTAGACCTCGACGCCGGCGCGCAGGGCCTCCCGGTAGGAGTCGAAGCCGTAGGGGGAGATCATGTACTCCTGGATGTCGGTGGCGAAGTCGGCGTGGGCACCGCCGTTCATGATGTTCATGTTGGGCACGGGCAGGATGTGGCCGTTGGTGCCACCCAGGTAACGGTAGAGAGGCAGTTCGGCGGACTCAGCAGCCGCATAAAGCGCAGCCAGGGAGACGCCCAGAATGGCATTGGCGCCCAGCTTGCCCTTGTTGGGGGTGCCGTCCAGATCAATCATGGTCTCGTCCAGGGCGCGCTGATCGGTAGCGTCCATGCCGATGACGTTAGGAGCGATGGTCTCATTGACCGCCTTGACGGCGTCCAGCACACCCTTGCCCTGATAGCGCTTCTTGTCGCCATCCCTACGTTCCCAGGCCTCGGCCTCGCCGGTGGAAGCACCGGAGGGAACCAGACCACGCCCCTCGGCGCCGTCCTCAGTCTGCAGAACGACCTCGACGGTCGGGTTGCCACGGGAATCAAGAATTTCGCGCGCGAACACGCTTTCAATTGCTGCCACAACTGCTCCTTCAATAAGTTGTTGTGATGTCCCTTACAGGATACTAGTTTTGTTGGACGGACGAGGGACCCGCTGGCGTGCCATCGTCGGAGGACTTGGGCAGCCCCCAAGCCAGGTCGTCCAGCAAGGTGTCCACCCAGGCGGTCATGGCCGCTGAATCCATGGGTCCCGAACCCAGGGAGCCCGCGAAGGGCGCTGGGATCAGCAGGGTCTGCGTCACAGGACGGTACTGGCTGCCCTTGTAGATGCGTGCGATCCTTGCCTGGAGGGAGTCGGGCATGGCCACGGGTCTGATCCGCACTCTGGAGCCCTGGGAGGCGATCTCCGCAATGCCCAGGGAACGAGCCTTGGCCCGCAGCCTGGCTACTGCGAAGAGGGTGTCGAACTGGGCCGGCGGACGCCCATATCGGTCGGTCAGCTCCTCATGCAGGTCGCGCAGATCCTGCTCGTTGCGGGCCGAGGCCAGCTTGCGGTAGGCCTCCAGACGCAGCTTGTCCGAATCAATGTAGTCCACAGGGATGGAAGCTTCCAAGGGCAGATCGATGCTGACGGTGACCGGCTCGGTCCGCCCAGGCTCCTTGTACTCTTCCACCGCTTCGGAGACCATGCGCACGTAAAGGTCGAAGCCGACCCCCTCGATATGGCCGGACTGCTCGTCGCCCAACAGGTTGCCGGTGCCGCGCAGCTCCAGATCCTTCATGGCCACGTCGTAGCCGGACCCTAGAGCTGTGTTCTGGGCGATGGTGGCCAGCCTGTCGTGGGCGGTCTGGGTCATGGGCTTGCTGGGGTCGTAGAGGAAGTAGGCGTAAGCGCGCTCCCGGCCGCGTCCCACCCGGCCGCGCAGCTGGTGGAGCTGGGAGAGACCGAAGCGGTCGGCCCGGTCCACGATCAGCGTGTTGGCGTTGGGTATATCAAGGCCAGTCTCAACGATGGTGGTGCAGACCAGCACATCGATATCCCGGTGCCAAAAGTCCCGGATGACCCCGTCCAGCTGCTTCTCCCCCATCTTGCCGTGGGCCACGCCCACCTTGGCCTCGGGAACCAGCGTCTGCACCTTGGCCGAGACCTTGCCGATGTCCTCCACCCGGTTATGGATGTAGAAGATCTGGCCCCCGCGTAGGAGCTCACGGCGAATGGCCGCAGTCACCTGGGCATCCTCGTAGGCGCCCACATAGGTCAGTACCGGCAGACGATCCTCGGGGGGCGTGGCCAGGGTCGACATCTCGCGGATGCCGGTCACCGCCATCTCCAGGGTGCGCGGAATGGGAGTAGCCGACAGGGACAGGACATCCACGTTGGTCCGCATGGCCTTGAGGGTCTCCTTGGCCTCCACGCCGAAGCGCTGCTCCTCGTCCACGATCATCAGACCCAGATCCTTGAATCGGATACGCGGGTTGAGCAACTTGTGGGTGCCGATGACCACGTCCACGGCCCCGCTGGCCAGGCCCTCCATGGTGGCCTGGTTCTCCTTGGCGGTCTGGAAGCGGCTCATGGCGGCCACATCCACCGGGAAGCCTTCGAACCGCTCGGTAAAGGTTTGATAGTGCTGCTGAACCAGCAGGGTCGTGGGCACCAGGACGACCACCTGCTTGCCGTCCTGAACGGCCTTGAAGGCGGCACGGATGGCTATCTCGGTCTTGCCGAAGCCCACATCCCCGCAGATCAGGCGGTCCATGGGCACCGGCTTCTCCATATCGGCCTTGACATCGTCGATGGCGGTCAGCTGGTCGGGGGTCTCCTGGTAGGGGAAGGCATCCTCCAGCTCCTTCTGCCAGGGGGTGTCGGGACTGAAGGCGAAGCCCTTGGTGCGCTGCCGGGCCGAGTAGAGTTTGACCAGTCCCTGGGCGATCTTGTGAACGTGCTTGCGGGCCTTGGCCTTGGTGGCCGACCAGTCGGATCCGCCCAGCTTGTTGAGCCTGGGAATTTCGGCACCGATATAGCGGCTGACCTGGTCCAGCTGGTCGGCCGGCACGAAGAGCTTGTCTGGCGGGGCATTGCGCTTGGAGGGGGCGTACTCCAGGACCAGATACTCCCGGCTGCCCTTGCTGGGGCCCACGCCCACGCTGCGCTGGCGCATGCCTAGGAAGCGGCCGATGCCGTGCTGGTCGTGGACCACATAGTCACCGGGCTTGAGCTCGTCCAGGTCGATGGCCTTGCGCCGTCGGTTGGAGGTCTTGCTGCCAGCGGCCACGCTGGTACGCCCGGTCAGGTCCCTCTCGGTCAGCAGGGCCAGATGGGCGGACTGGTCCACGAAGCCGTCCACAGCCAGGGAGCGGTGGTACTCCAACCCAGTGATCCCCGTGGTCTGCACGGCCCGACGCAGACGGCTCAGCGTCCCCTGGGCCGGAGCAGTCACAACAACCCGGTCGCCGCGCTCCAGCAGGGATGCAATGCCCGAAGCGGCCCGATCCTCGTCGCCGCGGTACTGGTCCGGAGCCAGGGCATCCAGACGCTCGGCCCCCTCCCGGTCCGGATCCACCGATAGGTCGGTCAGCTTCCAGACCTCACCCTTGCGGTACTCCAAGGATGAGATGACCTCGTCGTAGTCCAGGAAGCTGGCCCTGTCAAAGCTGATGGGTGCGCCCGAGCCCTGTCCTGAGGCTGCCACATGCCAGCTTGCGGCCAGGAACTCGTTGGCGGTCTTGACCAGGTCCTGGGCGGAGCGGGCCAACAGCTGCGGCTCAGACAGCAGAATCAGGGCACCCTCAGGCAACATGGACCCCACCGGCACTAGCTCGTCGACCAGGGCAGGCAGAAGGGATTCCATGCCCTCCACCGGAATGGCTTGGGCGATGGACTCCAGCATGTCGTCGGCGTTGGGGATGCTCCCGATCAGGGAACGGGCGCGGGCGCGGACCTGGTCGGTCAGCTGCAGCTCGCGGCAGGGCGGCGCCCAGATCCGGTCCAGGTCGGGGCCGTAGGTGCGCTGATCGGAGGCGTGGAAGCTGCGGATGGTGTCCACCTCGTCGCCGAAGAACTCAATGCGCACCGGGTGGGCCATGGTGGGGACGAAGACATCCAGGATTCCGCCTCTGACGGCGAACTGTCCGCGCTCCATGACCAGGTCCACCCGGGTGTAGGCGTTGCGGACCAAGGCTTCGACTGCCTGGTCCAAAGGCAGGTCCTGGCCGCGTAGGAAGACCAGGGGCTCCACATCCTGCAGACCTTTAACAACCGGCTGCAGCAGGGAGCGCACGGGCATGACCAGGATGCGGATGGGTCCGAAGTCAGGGTCGTCCTGAATCGGATGGGCCAGCCGCCTGAAGACGGCCATCCGGGATGCCACGGTGTCTGCCCGGGGCGAAAGCCGCTCGTGAGGCAGGGTCTCCCATGAGCGCAGCAGGGCTACATCGCCAGGGTCGCCCTCATACCAGGAACGGATGGCGCCGGCCATCTCCTCGGCATCACGCTCGGAGGGGACCACCAGGACCACCGGGGCACGTCCGGCTGCCGCAGCGGCCAGGGCTGGCCTGATCCCCTGGGGAGCCTGCACCATAAGAGAGGTGTCGGTGTCGGTAGCAGGCTCGGAATCTCCTTGGACCAACCTTTTGAAGGCGGCATCCGCCTGCAGGTCGTCCAAAAGAGGACGCAGGGATCCATTCAGCGATTCCTGAGGTTCCACCTTCTTGCCGGTCCCCTGCCCTGACTGGATATGCTCATCGACCATTGAACTGCTCCTGAGCCTGGCTGAGGCCCTTGGTAATCACGATTTCTGCGGCATCCGCGCCGTCGGCCAGGAACTCGGGCAGACGCTTGCGCTGATCGCCGACAAAGGTGCCCAGAACCCAGTCCACGGTGCGCCGGTGGGCGTCAGGACCTCTCCGGGCATGCCCCACGCCCATGCGGACCCGGGCATAGGCGTTGCTGCCCAAAGAACGGTCGATGGAACGGATGCCGTTATGCCCGCCCGAGGACCCGCCGGCCTTGACCTTGATCCGGCCGAACTCTAGGTCCATGTCGTCATGGATGACCACGACCCGCCCAACCGGTATGTGGTAGTAAGAGCAGATGGAGGCCAGGGCATCGCCGGAGTCGTTCATGAAAGTCAGCGGCTTGGCCAGGAAGAAGGGTATGCGGCGTCCGTCAAGATCCAGGGTGCCACGGCCCAGCTGGGCCAGACCTTTGTGGTCGCGCAGGTTAACCGACCAGCGTTCGGCCAGCAGATCGGCGCACATGAAGCCCATGTTGTGCCTGGTGCCCTTATACTCGTCACCCGGGTTGCCCAGTCCGGCTATCAGCCAGAAATCGGATGCCATGTAGGTGATACCTCCTGCTCTCAGACGGGACGGTGAGATTCTACACAGGCTCCCCGACCCCATTTCGCTCAAGGGACAGGCTCCAGTAGGAAACATCATGCAGGACGAACCGGTCCCAAGCTGCCTGGGGCAGAAGGCCGAAGCGGCTGAAACCGAACCGGTGCAAAAGGGCCTTGGAGGCCGAATTGTCATCGAATATGATGGCCACGGCCAGACGCATGCCCTGCCGCTGGGCACGCTCCAGCAGGGAATGGACCATCAGGACACCCAGGCCACGGCCACGGCTGCCACGGTCCACGTAGTAGCTCAGCTCGCAGGTCTCCTGGTAGCCGGGCCGATCGTAGTATGCCGACAGGGAGCCGAAGGCCAGCACCCGGCCCTCCTGCTCCAGGACCAGGACCGGATGGCCCTGGTCGGGATTGTGGTCCAGCCACCATTGCAGGCGCTGGTCCAGACTGACCGGGGCCGTATCCGCCGTGGAACCGCCATCCATGACCGCCTGGTTGTAAATATCGGTGACCGCCTCCAGGTCCCCGCGACGGCAGAGCCGGATGCGCGGGGTGGCGCTCACTTGTTGCCGCCCTCCTGGTCGGAGGCCTCCTTGAGGGCTTCGCGCAGACGGTTCTGAGCCTCGCCGTAGGCGCTGAAGTCGCCCTTCTTCAGGGCGGCATCGCCGTCGCTCATGGCCTGGTTGGCCTTGTCCAAGGCCTGTTTCAAGGCCTGTCCTCCTGTGGTAGATGCCCCGCCGGACCCGGCGGTCTTACCTGGGGCCTTATCGGATTGCTCGCTCTGGTCAGCATTGGAATTGGTGCGTCCAGTGTTGTCGGCATCGCCTGCCGATGCGCCCGAGTTGCCCTGGAAGGTCTTGTCAAGAGCCGCATCCAAGGTCGCTGAGGAAGAAACCTTGTCTCCGAAGGCCACCAAAACCCGCTTGAGCAGGGGGAAGCTGGTGGCACCGCTGGACTGGACGTATACCGGCTGGATGTAGATCAGTCCGCCGCCAATTGGCAGAGTCAGCAGGTTGCCACGTTTGACCTTGGTGGATCCGGACTGGAGCAGGTTGAGCTCGGTCGAGACCGCAGCATCCGAGTTGAAGTTGTTTTGGGCCTGCCCCGGGCCGGGAACATTGGAATTCTTGGGCAGCTCCATCAGCCGGATGGTCCCGTAGTCCGGCCCTATCACCCCCTTGGTCGACCCGGCGTCGGAATCCACAGACAGGAACCCGGTCAGAATCTCCCTGGTGGAGGTGCCGGCGGGGATGAAGGTGGAAGTCAGCGAGAAGGCGGGC
Source organism: Bifidobacterium polysaccharolyticum (assembly GCF_016101585.1). Lineage (GTDB taxonomy): Bacteria > Actinomycetota > Actinomycetes > Actinomycetales > Bifidobacteriaceae > Bombiscardovia > Bombiscardovia polysaccharolytica. The sequence goes on along the minus strand of NZ_JACFQG010000001.1, from coordinate 67,955 downwards.
TTGTCAGTCCCCGGGGTCTGCAAGGTCAGATAGTAGGGAGGCTGCTTGATACCCGCCTTCTGCTCCTTGCTGGTTCCGGTCGGATCCACGGGGGTCTGCCAGAAGTCCTCGCCGGAGAAGAACTGGCTGGCCGAGTTGACGTGGTACTGGGACAGGAGCTGGCGCTGCACCTTGAACAGGCTCTCCGGGTAACGCATGTGGCTCATCAGGTCACCGGAGATTGACGAAAGCGGCTTGAACTGGCCGGGGAAGACCTTCTGCCATGCCTTGAGCACCGGATCCTTGGCATCCCAGGCATACAGATCCACCGAGCCGTCGTAGGCATCGACCGTAGCCTTGACGGAGTTGCGGATGTAGTTAGCCTTCTGAGAGCCCAAGCCCTTGACGGCCTCAGAGCTCAGGGTGGTCGTGTCCTGGGTGATGGGCCCCAGGTCTACCTTCTGTGAGTAGGGGTAGGCGTCAGAGGTGGTGTAGCCGTCGACGATCCACTTGACCCGGCCATCCACCACAGCCGGGTAGACGCGCCCGTCCAGGGTCAGATAGGGGGCGATCTGGGCCACGCGCTCCTTGGGCGAGCGGTTGTAGAGAATCTGCGAGTCGGGGGTGACGCGGTCCGAGAAGAGTATCTGATCGGATCCAAAACGGATGGCGTAAAGTACTCGGGCCAGGAAGTTGCCCACCGAGGGGCCGCCGTTGCCCTTGAAGGTGTTGGTGGCTCCCTTAGAACCGGTAGGATAGTCGAACTCCCAGCCTGACGAGCCCTGGGGCGCGCCGACGATGGAGTACTCGGGCGCGTTGGGCGAGAAGTAGATTCGCGGCTCGTAGTGCTGGCTGTCGGTCAGCTTGCCCTTGGTTGGGATGTCCTGCTCGAAGAATTCGGGCTGCCCGTCCGGGGTGACCTTGTTACCGTAGGCGGCCACGATGCCGTAGCCGTGGGTGAAGACCGTGTGGTCGTTGACCCAGTTGCGGTTGTCGTTGCCCTCCAAGTCCAGCTCGCGAGCGCCGATGACCGTATCCTGGCTGACTCCGTCGATGTCGTACTTGTCAACGGCCAGAGTGTCCTCGAAGGTGTAGTACTGCTTGGACTGCTGCAGCTGGCGGAAGGTGGGAGAAACCACCTGGGGATCCAACAAACGAATCTGTGCGGTAGTCTCTGCATCCCGGGAGAGAGCGCCTGACTGGACCTCGGTAGTGGCGTCATAGGCCTCGGTCTTGAGTCTATCCAGCCCATAGGCCTTGGTGGTGGCGGCGATGTTGCGCTGAATGTAGGCGGATTCCATCTCCTGGGCGTTTGGATTGACCCGGAAGCGCTGGACCAGGGCCGGCCAGAAGACGGTCAGCAACAGGGACAGAACGATGGTGACGGCTACAGCCAGAGCGGGAATCCTCCACTGCTTGACGGCCGAACCCAGGGATCCTGCATGGACACGGCCGGGTTCCAGGGTGGGCGACCTCAGAATCCAGACGGCCAAAATTATGCCCAGCAGAGCTATGACCACGGCCATAATCAGGGTCACTGGGATGGCCGCTTTAACCGAGGTGTAAGAGGCGCCGGTGATCCGATCGCCCTCCTCGGTCAGCCTGCCGAAGACACCCAGGGCCGTATCGCCGGCCCAGACCAGCATGAACAGGATCAACCAGACGGCCACCTGTCTGCGGGCGGAACGGGTCATCTCCAGAATGCCCCGGCCGTGCACGGGCATGGTCAAGCGAATGCCACCCATGAGGAAGTTGGTGACCAGGCTGAAGACCGTGGCCGCCAGCAGCATCATCAGCAGGGAGGAGACCAACAGCTGCAGGCCAGGCAGGATGAAGACATAGAAGCCGTTGTCCAGGCCGAACTGGGGATCGCGCACCCCGAAGGACTGGGCGTTGAAGAGCAGGAGCACCTGCTTCCAGTCGGCGTTGAACTGGAAGCCGAAGAATACGCCAACAACCAGGGAGACCACCACGGCCACCTTCAGCGCCGTGCGTGAGGAGACTCCCTTGCCTACCTCAATCAGATCGCCCTTGACCCTGATGGTAGACCCGTCAGGCGAATCGGGACGGCTGCGGATGGCCAGGATGGCCGAAAGCAGGGTCACCGCGGCCAGCAGCAGTGCATAAGCCAGCCATAGGCCCACCTTGATGCCCAGCTGGGTCCAGACTATCTGCGCCGCCCCCAGTTGGGAGAACCACATGACATCGGTGATGAAGCGGCTGAGCGCGAACAGTAGCAGGAAGACGACCAGCACGACTGCCACAACCACTGCCAGGATCCGCGAACCCCGGGAAGGCCCGTCATTGCCCTTCGTGCGGGAAGTCAGCCGGGGGTCACCTGGTCCGGGGAAGCGGAAGCGAGGCGCGCCGCCGCCCCCCTGGCCGGGACCCTCCCCATCGGTTTGCACATGCAGGATGACCGGGTCGTCTTCATTGCGACGCCGGCCTGGTCCGCCTGGACCGCCCTCAGGGTCGAACATGGCACCGAAGAAATCAAAGAATGACATGTACCTACCCTACATGAGACGGCGGTCTTGAATGGCTTGCTGGTAGACCTCCTCCACCTGATCGGCCACGGTGGTCACGTCGTAGCGGTCCAGGAGCGTCAGCTGGTCGTGGCGCACATTCCGCCTCCAGGAGGGATCCCCTAAGGCCTGGGCAAGTCGCCGGGCCATCAGTTCGGGGGTGTTGGGCGAGTCGACGGGCACCAGAGCCCGTTCATCGCCCATCAGGGTGGACCGGTAGCCGGGATTGTCCCCAGCCAGCACCGGAGCCGTGCCCGAAGCGATGGCCTCCAAGAGGACGATGCCGAAGGATTCGCCCCCGGTGGAGGGAAAGACCGTCAGGTCGGAGGAGGCCAGGAGGGCAGGTTTGTCCTTCTCGTCCACAAAACCGGGGAAGGCCACCGGGGTGCGCAGGGCGGCGGCCTTTCGACGGCAATCCTCCAGCAGTGGACCCTTGCCGGCCATAGTCACATGCAGGCCTTCAGGCAGAATGCCGGCACGCTCCCCCGTCTGGAGGGCTGAAAGCAGGATCCCCGCCCCCTTGCGAGCCACGAACCGTCCCAGAAAGACCAGATGCGGTCCCTGGCCGTGTAGGCGCGCCACCTCCTGGTCGCCAGCGGCCTGACGAGCCTGGCGCAGGGCAGCCACGTCCACAGGGTTTGCCACCACCCTGCTGGACACACCGGCAGTCTGCCGGGCATAACTGGCCGCCACAGGCGAGACTGCGATGACCCTGTCGATGCGTCTATGGGTCCTTCGGTTGATCATCCCCAACAGCCGACCGCCCAGCAACTGCAGGTTTCCTGTGGGGGCAATGTGATAGGTGGCCACCAGGGCCGTTGCCGGATCTGCGGCACGGATGACCCGCCCTGCCAGGAAGGGGCTATAGGGGGCCTGGACGTGCAACAGGTCGAAGTGCCCGGCCTCCAGGACCCGGCGGATAGGCTCCTTGGGTGCAGGGAGTGGTATGCGCATCCTGTTGCCGTTGAAGGAGACCATGACGTTGCGGGACAGGGAGTGGACTCCGTCAACCGGCGGATGGGCGGTATGCCCGACCAGATACTGGACCCTGTGACCCCGCCTGCCCAGCTCCCGTCCCAGGATCAGAATGTGCTGCTGGACCCCGTCGAACACATCCAGGGTGTCATCGAAGACGAACCCGATGCTGAGCGTCACTGAGCGTCCTGGTCCGCTCCGGGCTCGGTCCCTGCGGCCAGCTGACGACCCTTCAAGGCCAGGGCCACCAGGTGCCGGTCAGCAGCCTCCCGCGCCTGCTGTTCATCGTTGCCCGAATCCAGATTATCCACATAAATGGTCTCCACCTGCGCAACCTGGCAGTACTTGAGGAAGGTCTGCCTACGCAGCTGGTTGTCCAAGGCCTCTCCGATGCCGCTGGACTGGTACCATCCCTTTTCCCCGCCGGTCAGCATGACGAGCTCCACCCGGCGCCCGGCCAGAGCCCCCGGGGTTCCATCAGCGTGGTAGGCGAAGCCCCGGCAGATGACCCGGTCGACGAAGCCCTTCATGATGGCCGGCATGCTGTACCAGTAGACGGGGAAGACCAGGGCCAGCACGTCCGCATCCTTGATGCGCTCCTGCATGGCCTGGGCATCCTCGGGCATGGGTCCCTGGCCCAGGTAGTGGGTCCTGTCCTCCATGCCGAAGACGGGATTGAACCCCTCGGCGCAAAGGTCGATCAACTCGGTGCGAGCCCCGCCCTCGGCCGCCCCGTCCAGCAGGGCGTTGCCTGCCGCATCGGTCAGACTCTTGGGTTCGGGGTTGGCCGTGACTGCCACGATCTTCATAGGGATTCACTCCTTACATTTCATTTCGCGCCTGCACCGACTGCGTGCAGACCCTTGCCATTGTCAGTCCTGGCAAGGACGGCAACGCTGGTTTGGCAAATGCTTGACACTGCTCTTAGGCCCATCTATGTTATTGGGTGGTCGGTAGGTGAAGCTACCGCATGGACAAGGCATGCTGCCGCAAAGTGGTGGAGACACCCCGCGCAGGTCAACAGTCCCCGTCGTGTCAAGGCAGGGACTAATGCAGGGCCAAACACCATGCGAAGCCGAAGCTTGAACGATGACAATGGTCGGCTCATGGCCGATCGCAACGCCGTCTTCGAGGCTGCCGACAGGGATGTTCCGCACCTTGAAGGGAGGCCATCGTGAATACTGTCGTACTGCCAGGAATGCTCCGTTCTCCATTGAACGACGACCGCAGCCAGGCATCGCGCTCCACCCGCATATGGACGGGCCTGGCCGTAGCCATAGGCGCCCTGGTTTTACTGGGGGCCCTGGCCTATCTGCTGCCCGCACTAGGTGCCCCCATTGGCCCGGCCGGCGTGCCCTCGCACGTCTCTACCGATCCGGCTAACCTGCCCTATTATGCGCTGCGCTCCCTCTTCCGCATGTTCACGGCCCTGATCATCTCCCTGGTCTTCGCCTTCCTCTACGGACTGGCCGCCGCGCGCTCCCGCCGCCTGGGCGCCGTGCTCATCCCCCTGCTGGACATCCTGCAGTCGGTGCCCGTCCTGGGCTTTCTGTCGGCCACCATCTCCATCTGGCTGGTCCTATTCCCCGGGTCCATCATGGGCGTGGAAGCGGCCTCCATTTTCGCCATCTTCACCAGCCAGGCCTGGAACATGGCCTTCTCCTTCTATAACTCCCTGACCAGCGAACCCGCCGACCTGGACGAGGCGGTGAGGCTGATGCGCCTGACCCGCTGGCAACGCTTCTGGAAGCTGGACGTGCCCAACTCCATGATTCCCCTGCTCTGGAACTGCATGATGAGCATGGGCGGCGGCTGGTTCTTCCTGACTGCCTCCGAGATGATCTCGGTCAACAACAGGACCCTGGCCCTGCCAGGCATCGGCTCCTTTGTGGAGGAGGCCACCGCCGAGCAGGACCTGGGCAAGGTGGGCCTGGCCATCCTGACCATGATCGTGGTGGTTCTGCTGATTGATTTCCTGCTCTGGAAGCCGCTGACCGCCTGGGCTGAGAAGTTCCGCTACACCAGCAGCCAGTCCACCGAGCCCCGGCGCAGCCTGGTGCTGACGGTCATCCGCCTGTCCGGGGTCAAGGACCTGTTGGGCCTGGTGGGCCACCCCTTGGCGGACATGCTGGATCGGATCACCCGCCCCCTGGGCCGCACTGGAGCGCGTTGGAGCCGTGGCGGCGGACGCAGGAGGGCAAGCGATCTGGTTTGGTGGGCCTGCCTGGCTCTGATCGGCCTGTGGGGTCTCTGGCAGCTGGACCGTATGGTCATCCATCCTCTGGGCCTGGGCGAGGTCGGGCACGTCTTCCAGCTAGGTTTGCTGACCTTCCTGCGAGTGCTGATCCTGATGGTGGTCTGCACCATCGTCTGGGTCCCGATAGGTGCTCTGATCGGCATGAATCCGCGCATCTCCCGCTACCTGCAGCCCTTGGTGCAGATCCTGGCCTCCTTCCCGGCCAACTTCATCTTCCCCTTCGTCACCATGGTTTTCATCATCTGGCGAATCGACATCAACTGGGGCAGCATCCTGCTTATGGCCCTGGGCACCCAGTGGTACATCCTCTTCAACGTCATCGCCGGGGCCTCGGCCATCCCCGACGACCTGCTGGAGATGTCGCGCAGTCTGGGACAGAACCGCTGGCAACGATGGAAGACCCTGATCCTACCGGCCCTGTTCGGCTCCTGGTGCACCGGCGGCATCACAGCGGCGGGCGGGGCCTGGAATGCCTCCATCGTCTCCGAGGTGGTCTCCTACGGCAAAACGGAACTGACGGCCCGGGGCCTGGGTGCCTACATAGCCCAGGTGACCGCCACCGGCGACACCCCCCGCATCATCCTTGGTGTGGCCGTCATGAGCATCTTCGTGGTCCTGGCCGACCGGTTCTTCTGGTCTCCCCTGCAATCACTGGCACAACGGCGCTATTCCCTGACATGAGAAGTCTGAAAGGTTCGACAATGACCAAGATCAATTCCAACGGGATCATCACGGCCGAGCACGTGACCAAGACCTACCAGTCCGACAAGGGCGCGGAGCTGACCGTCCTGGACAACATCGATTTCACCCTGCACGAGGGCGAGGTGGTGGCCATCCTGGGACGTTCCGGTGCTGGCAAGTCCACCCTGCTGCGCATCCTGGCCGGCCTGGTCCCGGCCAGCAAGGGCAGCGTCGAATACCGGGGCAAGCAGCTGGATGGGCCCAACCCCGGCGTGGCCCTGGTCTTCCAGAGCTTCGCCCTGATGCCCTGGCTGACCGTCAAGGACAACGTCGAGCTGGGCCTGCAGGCCCGTGGCGTGCCCAAGAAGGAGCGTGAGAAACTCTCCCTGGCCGCCATCGACGCCATCGGCCTGGACGGATTCGAGAGCGCCTACCCCAAGGAGCTCTCCGGCGGCATGCGCCAGCGCGTTGGCATCGCCCGGGCTCTGGTCCTCAAGCCGGACGCCCTCTTCATGGACGAGCCCTTCTCAGCCCTGGACGTGCTGACTGCCGAGAATCTTCGCCAGGAGGTCCTCAAGGTCTGGTCCGAGGAGGCGGGCAGCGTCAAGGCGGTCCTGATCGTCACCCACAACATCGAGGAGGCCGTGGAGATGGCCGACCGGGTCCTGGTCTTGGACTCGCATCCCGGCCGGGTCATCGCCAACGTGCCCATCAACCTGGACAGGCCTCGGGACAAGCAGTCCGACCTCTTCCAGTCCTGCGTGGACTACCTCTACTCCATCCTGACCGGCCAGCGCGACAGCGAGGACATCCGCCGCCGTCTGCAGACCAAGGTGCGCAACCGTCAGGCCGTTCGGGACTCGGTGCGGGGCGAGGAGACCGCCGAGCGCAACCTACCCGACGCCACCCCCGGCGGCCTGGCCGGTCTGGCCGATGTTATGGTCAACCAGCCCAACGGCATGGATCTGGCCGACCTGGCCGCCAAGCTCTCCTTCGAAGTGGACGACCTTTTCCCCCTGATCGACGCCGGACTCATGCTGGGCATCTTCCAGGCGGACAACGGGCACGTCAGGCTGACCGACCAGGGCCGGGCCTGGCACGATGCCGACATCCTGGAGAGCAAGGAGATGTTCTCACGCATGCTGATGGATCACGTTCCCCTGATCCGCATCATCGACCGGGCCCTGAAGAATAGTGACGACAAGAGTCTGCACGGCTCTCTTATCCTGGACCTGCTGCGGGCCCACCACTCGGACAAGGAGGCCGTCCAGCAGTTCGACACCGCCATCACCTGGGGCCGTTACGGCGAGCTCTTCGACTACGATGCCGACGACGACCGGCTGACGCTGGACCCGGAGAACCACACCGAGTGAGTAGTCGCGGCAGCTACGGTCCCCTTCCACTCCTAGAATGTGCTCCGGGCGATGGAACCCGCCCGGGGCTTGAGCTCCGAACCGCAAACTGCTGATAGTTCCTGCACCATGATTCGACGACCCCGTCTGCGGGCCGGGTGCAGGCGCATGCCATTCAGCCCGACCCTGCGGACGCTGATCCGTCGGGAACCGAGGCCTCCAATGACCAAACCCCCTACCGGACCTGACACGGCCACAACCCTGGTGGTGATGCTGGGCGGAACCCTGGGCACCGGCTGCCGGTACGCCCTGAGCCTGCTGCCGGGCCAGAGCGGCCCGCTGCATCCGGGAACCCTCTTGGCCAACCTAATCGCCTGCGCAGGCTACGCCCTGCTGACCGCCTTCCTGGCCGGGCTGCCCAAAAGCGCACACGCGCGCCAAAGGCAACTGACCAACAGGGGCCTGGGCATGGGCCTGTGCGGAGGGCTGTCGACCATGTCCACGCTCTCGCTGGAACTGATCCAAGGACTGTCGGGCGGTCAAGTCCGGGCAACCCTTGCCTACCTGCTGATCTCCTTTGCCGGAGGCCTGATGGTCTCCTGGGCCATGGCCGCGCTGGGAGCACGTCTGGCCGCACACATCCAGGCGGGTGTGCGATGACCATTGCATGTACATTGCTGATCTGCCTGTGCGGCGGCCTGGGTGCCGGACTTCGCTACCTGTTGGATACCCTGGTCAAGGCCCGCTGGCAGGTGTACCTGCCCCTCTCGACCATGATCATCAACCTGCTGGCCGGATTGGCTGCAGGACTGGTGGCCGCCCTGGCCGCCTTCCACGGACTGCCCGCCTGGGGACGGCTGCTGCTGGCCACAGGACTACTGGGCGGCTTCTCCACCTTCTCGACAGCGGTCAACGAAGTGTTGGCCCTGACCCGGCAGAGACGGCATCTGGCGGCTCTTGGCTATCTGGCAGCCTCAATGCTCCTGCCGCCCCTGCTGACAGCCCTGGGTTTCCTGCTGGCCGGACCGGGCATGTAGCAGATCCAGCCAGCAATCAAGGAGCTGCGGAACCTAGGCGCGAGCCGGTTCCGGACGACCCTGGGCGGAGTCGGCAGCAATCCCCAGACGGTCGTCATGCCGACGCCACCAGGCGGACAACACCGAGCCGGAGATGTTGTGCCAGACGCTGAAGAAGGTGGAGGGTATGGCCACAATCGGGTCGGCGGCAAAGGCCTGCAGGGCCAGGGTCGCGCCCAGTCCGGAATCCTGCATGCCCACCTCGAAGGTGATGGCCTTCTGCTGGGCGTAGCGGAACCCCTTGGGGTAGATGCGGTACATGAGCCGGCTGAAGAGGAAGCCCAGCCCGTACCCGCACAGGTTGTGGAGCATGACAACCGGCAGGACCAGGGCGGTGGCGGCTGTGAAGAGCTTGGCATGGTTGACGGAGACCACCACGCCGATGATGATCAGGATGGCGATCTGCGAGACCGCCGGCAGGGCCACGGTCACCTTCTGCACCTTCTCCTTGAAGAAGGCGTGGACGGCCAGGCCCAGGGCGATGGGGATCAGCACCACCTCAAGGGCGGTCAGGAAGAGCTGCTTGGTGGGGATGGCCACATACTGGCTGGCCAGCAGGTTCATCAGCATGGGGATCATGAAGGGCGCACACAGGGTGGAAAGCAGACCAATGGACACATCCAGGGCAACGTCGCCGCGCGACAGGTAGGACATGACGTTGGAGGAGGTCCCCGAGGGGCAGCAGCCCACCAGGATGACGCCCACAGCGATCATGCCGTCCAGCCGGAAGATGCGGCAGAGCAGCACGGCCAGCAGGGGCATGATCAGGTAATGGGCTATGGTGCCCACGATGACCATGAGCGGCATCTTGATAATTCGCTTGAAATCGTCCAGGCTCAGGGTCAGCCCCATGCCGAAGAGAATAATGCTCAGGAAGTAGTTGGTGTAGCTGCGGGCCCAAATGCTAATCTGCGGGACAAAGAAGTTGATGGCGGCCCAAACCAGGACCACCAGAATGAACCACTTAGTCAACCAGTCACTGAACCGCTGCACCTTTTGCATGATTCCTGACCACTTCCTCTCGATAGTTCTCTTTGTGGTAGAGCAAAATTAGAAAACCGAGGGCAGGCACGACCGAGAATGGCCACATTTTGGACGAGGATGTTCCGGTACCGACTGGAATTCAGTTGACCAGGACGGGCGTGCCGGTGGGCACGGACTTCATGATCCACAGGGCATCGGGCACCGTCAGCCTGATGCAGCCATGGGAGCTGGGTCGAATGCCCAACAAGTCAGCCTCCTCCTTTATGTAGCTGCCACTGGGATCAGTGGGAACCGAGTGGAAGAGGAAGACCCCGTGGTTCAGAAAGCTGGTGTAGTAGCGGGCGCCTATCCCCTCGTTGGGGTTGTAGAAGTGGTCGCCGCGCTCGGCCTGGATGCGGAAGCTGCCCCTGGGCGTGGAGTCATCCATACCTGTCGAGGCATACATGGTGTAGAGCAGTTGAGACCCATCACGCACGTAGACCCGCTGATCCTGAAGGCTGACCTCCAAGGAGATGCCAGGGTGGGCCGCAGGATCCGGGTAATCGACCTGCTGCGAAGGCTTGAGCCAATCGACAGGCTGAGTGGAGGAACCATCAGGGTCTGTCTTCTGAACCTTTGTTTGCTTCTTTGCCGCTGATGAAGAGGAGGACTTGGATTTGCTGGGATGATGCGCCTTGGGAAATTGTCTCACCGAAACGGTTGATGCGCTAGAAGTGCTCGCATCTGCCGATCGTTCTGCATGAGCCGCATCCACCGGCTGGAACAGATTGTCGACCAAAACTGTCAGCAGCAGCGTCAACAGGGCGGTCGTCACTACCACAGGCGTGCGGCGTACAGGGTCCAGCAGCCAACGGAGCATGGCAAGCACACGCCGCTTAAGGTGTTTGCTATCCAATCCCCAGACAGCCATCTACTTCCCTTTCGTCGCCATTGAACGAACCTGTTTGCACAGTTCATTTTAGCGACAGAAGAAACCAGGACGGCCTCAGCCTTTCAGCACCTGCCTGGCCCAGTCCTCCAGCAGGTCGCAGACCAGGGCAGTCTGCTCGATCTGGACATTGTGGCCGGCCCGGTCCAGCACCGAGTAGGAGGCCCGGGGGAAGCGGCAGGCCAGGTCAAACTGATCCAAGTAGCCTACACGGTCGTCCTGGCGGCCGCAGACGAAGAGCACCGGGGCTATGAACCCGGACCAAACCTGGTCGAAGTCCAGATCCAACTGGTAGTACTTCTCCATTCGAGCCACCGTATCGGCATCGGCCGAACGAATGCCGGGCATGATGGTGCGTTGGTAGGCTTCCAAGTGCCCCCGGGACTCCACCACTGCCATCTGCCGGTAAGCATGCCTGGTGAACTCGTCCGCGTCGGCCAGGCCCTGGTCGTCATGGACCAGCACCTGACGTGAGGGCAGGCGCCTGTGGGCGGTCACCGGGTCGACCACCGAGGAGAGCAGGGCCATCCCCCGGCAGCGGTCCAACCGCCCGGCGGCGGCATGGCGGCTGAGCAGCCCACCTAGGGAGTTGCCCACTAGAGCGAAGGGGCCGCCTTCGCTGAAAATGTCCACCTGGTCATCCAGCCACCGAGCCAAACCGTCCAGGTCGAGGATGGACGGGTCGGGTGGCGTGCGGCCAAAGCCGGGCTGGTCCAGGTAGATCCGCTCAAAGCCGCCCACCCGTTCGAAAACGGGGTCCAAGTCATCGAAGATGTGGTGATCCACACCTGACCCGTGTACAAAAATCAGCGGCAGCCCATGACCCCGGCGAATGGCGAACCCGGGCCTGGTGCTCACTTCTTGGCACCGGAGGGGATGCCGGTCTTGAACTCCACGATGTCGCCGTCCTGCATGACATAGTCCTTGCCCTCAAGGCGCATCTTGCCCTCCTCGCGCACCTTGGCGTAGGACCCGTCGGCGGCCACGAAGTCGTCGTAGGAGACCACCTCGGCCTTGATGAAGCCCTTCTCGAAATCGGTGTGGATGACCCCGGCGGCCTGGGGGGCGGTCCAGCCCTTGTGAATCTGCCAGGCGCGCACCTCCTTGACCCCGGCGGTCAGGAAGGTCTGCAGACCAAGAATGTCAAAGCCCACCCGGGCCAGCTGGTCCAGGCCGGACTCCTTGAGCCCGGCATCGGTCAGCATCTCGCGGGCATCCGCCTCGTCAAGCTCGGTCAGCTCGGACTCGAACTGAGCGTTGAGGAAGATGGCAGGCGCGGGAGCCACTGAGTCAGCCAGCTGCTTTTTCATATCCTCATTCTGCAGTTCGTCGTCATCCACGTTGAAGACGTAGATGAAGGGCTTGGCGGTCATCAGATGCAGGTCGTAGAGCACATCCTTGTCGATGTCCCCGGCCTGGGCCGCCTGGTCGATGGTCCGCCCCTGTCCAAGAATCTCCTTGGCCTTGCGGACGGTGTCCAGGTAGGCGGGCTTGATCTTGCCCCCACGCTGATCCTTCTCCAGCTTGGGCAGGGCCTTGTCGATGGTCTGCATGTCGGCCAGAATCAGCTCGGTGTTGATGGTGTCGATGTCGTCGGCCGGATCCACCTTGCCATTGACGTGGACAATGTCGTCGTCATTGAAAGCGCGGACCACCTCGCAGATGGCGTCGGCCTCGCGGATGTTGGCCAAGAACTGGTTGCCCAGCCCTTCCCCCTCCGAGGCCCCCTTGACGATGCCGGCGATGTCCACGAAGGTGACCGTAGCGGGCACGATTTTGTCCGTGTGGACCAGCTTGGCCAGAACAGGCAGCCGGTCGTCGGGCAGGGGCACGATGCCAGTGTTGGGCTCTATGGTGGCGAAGGGGTAGTTCTCCGCCAGAACGTTGTTGCGGGTGAGGGCGTTGAAGAGTGTGGACTTGCCAACGTTGGGCAGCCCGACGATTCCTATGGTTAACGACATATCCACCAGTCTATTGCCCGGACTGCCCCGGCGTGGCTCCCCATAGAGCGGCAGGCTCAGTCACCGCGCTCCACCGCATCAATAGCCTCAATAACCGCTCCACGGAAGCCGTGCTTCTCCAAGGATGCAACACCCTTGATTGTGGTTCCGCCCGGTGAGCAGACCGCGTCCTTCATGGCCCCGGGGTTGGTGCCGGTGGCCAGGTAGAGGGCTCCAGTCCCCTCCACCATTCGCGCCGCCAGCCGGTAGGCCGCCTGCCTGGGCAGCCCATGCTCCACCCCAGCGTCAGCCAGAGCCTCCATATACATGGCCGTGTAGGCGGGCGCACATCCGGCGATGGTCGTCCCCACCGAGACCAGCTCACGGGGCAGGCGCACGATCATGGCCACCGGGTCAAAGACCTGGGTGAAGAGCTCCCGTTGCTGGTCGGTCAGGGTATCGTCCTCCTGAGTGACCAGAATCCCCTGCCCCACTGAAATGGGGGTGTTGGGGATGGCGCAGATCAGGTGGGTGCCCTCCTCCAGGATGTCGGCATAGTCCTCAAGGGTCATGCCGCCCACCACGGACAGGACCATGCGGTCCGGATCAGCCAGCTCATGGCGGATGGGCTCGCAGACCTGGGCCACCTGCCCCGGCTTGACGGCCAGAATCACAAGGTCGGCAGCCGCGGCCACCTCGGTGCCGGAGTGCATGGGCCGCACACCTAGCTGAGCCGTCCGCTCCACTAGCCGGTCATAGTGGGCTGCGCAAGCCACAATCCGGCCGCCGGGCAGCACACCCGCGTCGACAAGCCCCTGGGCCATGGCTTGGGCCATGTTGCCGTATCCGATGAATCCAAGAGTCAATGAGTCCGTGTTCATGTTCTCAAGTCTAGCCGCGCGCCGGGAAGAGCCCCTCCAGATCGCCGCGCTCCAGGGCCAGCCTGTAGAGGTGGGCGAAGACCCTGTCCCCGTGCAGGCCGTCGTGCTCGAACTCGTTGGTCACCCAGGCATGGGCGTGGCCCACACGCGAGAGGGTGTCCAGCTGGAGCTCGGAGGGCACGTAGAGGTCGTCGGCGTAGACCACGGCCTGTAGGGGAACCTGATTGTCAGCCAGACGGTCGGGATCGTACAGGTGGCCCCAGGAGCCCTCCTCCATGAGCAGGCTGACCGCCGGACCGAAGGGACGCAGGGCGGACTCCTGCTCGAACATCCAAGGGAAGATCGCCTCCCCGGTGAACATGAGCGGTCGGTCAGCAGTATCGAATTCGGGTCGGGCATCGCGCACCCGCTGCCCTGCCCAGTGCAGGGGGCCGCAGTCCCCGTCGGCGTAGATAAACTCTTGCAAGGGCCAGTAGAGCGGGCTGACCGAGGTAGCCGCCCGCACGCCTTCCAGGAAGGTCTGCGAGAGGGTGGCTCGGGAGCTGCTAGCTCCGGAAGCGGGCAGGCTGCCGTCGCCGTCCAGGAAGGCCGTGTCCAACAGCCAGTGGAGACGTTCGAACCCGCCGCTCTTGCCCAGGTCGACGCCCAGGGTCTGCAGTCGCTCCACGCTCAAAGGGTCGCCGCCGGGCAGGACCACATCACCCTGGGCCAGCCGGTCGGCAATGGCCGCCACACGGTCTTGGTCCCTCGGATATCGCTGGTAGAAGGCCCGGGACCGCTGAGCCATTTTGGTGAAGGTATGAGAGAAGAGCTCGTAGGCATCAGTGGGGATATGAGGCACGCCCCCGGCGGTGAAGGCCGCAGCCAGCCCCTGGGGGAAGTTCGACAGGTAGGCCAAGGTCAGGTAGCCGCCGAAGCTCTGTCCCAAGGCCACCCAGGGACGGCCAGCGAAGACCGTGCGACGCAGGTGCTCGAAGTCCCGGATGATGGAGTCCGCCAGAAAATACTTCAGATAATCGGCCTGAGCACGGGGCTCTTCTAGGGCTGCCATGGTGGTTCCGTCGATGGCGCTGGACCGGCCTGTACCCCGCTGGTCGGGCAGAACAATGCGGAAGTGGCGCAGGGCCTCGGCCATCCACCCGTCGGCAACGGCGCTCAGCGGCCGTGGAGCCCCATACCCGGGTCCGCCTTGCAAATAAACCAGCAGCGGCAGGTCGTCGTTCAAGTGCTCAGGGGCGCAGACCACGCGGTAGAAGCAGCGGAGGACCGCCTGATCTGCATTATCTTCAGCTCGCCAGACGCCAGGTTCACTGCCCGCCCAGTCCAGGGGAACGGGGATGGACCCCTCACTCACGTAGAGTCCCGGCAGATAGTATCCCTGGTTGGTCATACCCTGGCTCCTTTCCTATAGGTCAGTCGGGTTCATTGTCGCCGGGCGGTTGGACCTGGATTGTGTGTTGTCTGTGGGCTGGGTGGTAGGGTGAGAGGCAGGGGACGTCGGGAAGCCGGCTGGCTTCCTCTATGATTCGCGCAATCTGTTGCGCGGACTGGCGTTGAGGCATTGGTAGCTTCCCGACAGGAAGAACCTTATTCTGCAAGCGGCGTTTGCCCTGCTTGGTGTTCGGTGAAGGGGTTTCGGTTTCATGCATCTGGGTACCCGGCTGCGTCGCATCCTGGCGATGATGACCGTCCTGATCAGCCTGCTGGCAGGCCTGGGCGTCGCATCCGCCCAAGAGGACGCTCCCATCCCCTCCGGGGAAGGGGGTCGTCAGACCCCTCGCGCAGCTGACGGAACCTCCGCCTCTCTCCACAGCAACGCAACAGACACTCCACTGTCCTCACCATCGCCGATACAAACCACCACACCATTAAGCCCCACGCCCAGCACCCTGTCGTCGACGGCGGGCACGCCTGACAGCACAGCCCCCGCTCCGGCTGAATCGGCCGACAAGACGGAAGATCAGGCTTCGCACACGGTGCTTTTCGACCCGGCCGACAGCAGCAAGCCCACCCATGCGAGCGTGAAGACCGGCACCCTCGCTGCTGCCCCGCAACAGAATCCACAGCGTGAGGGCTTCCGGTTCGAGGGTTGGACGCTTGACGGCCGGCCCTATGATTTCCAAACCCCCGTCCTCCAGGACACGACCCTGAAAGCCCGGTGGACGAAGGTCACGGACTGGACGCTGAGCCCGGATCACGGGCCCGCCACAGGGGCGCGGCTGACCATCAGCCCGCCCGACAGGCAGGAACCTCAAATCGCCAGCATCCAAGCCGCAGGAAACCAGATTGCCGGCCTGACCGGCGACGGCCGCATCTACACCTGGACGCAGGACAGCACACCTGTGCAATTTCCTCTCCCCACCCATGCTGCCGACGGGTTCCGCTACCTGCAGGCCGCAGCCGGCAGCCACCGGCAGGCCGCCTTGGGATCCGACCAGCGGATCTACACCTGGAACAGCGGTCAAGCGACGCCCACGATCCTCGACACCGGACAGGACACCAAATTCACCAGCATCGGCATGAACGATAATCGACTCCTGGCCGTGGACCAGCAGGGACAGGCCCACGCCTATCAGACCAGGGATGCCGGCAGCCAGGAGCCGAACCCGAAATTCACAAAACAAGCCGAGACCAGCCTGCCCGGAAAGGCGCAGGCCGTGACCGCCATCGCCTCCCCCGGCCGGATCCTCATCGTGGACGCTGACGGGCAGGCCTGGACCTGGGAGACGGCCAATACCGGAAGCGCCAAGCCCGCGCGCATCAAGCAGGACCCGGGAATGCGCATCATCCAGGCCCATGCCCTCAACCAGGGGTTCCTCCTCCTGGACACGGAAAGGCGGATCCGTTACCTGGCCGACAACACGACCAGTCCCACAGCCGTCAACCTGCCGGCAAACATAAAAACCAACTCGATTACAGCCAATGATAGCCAGGCCGTTATCACCGACACGGAGGGCCACGTATGGTCCTGGCAGCCCGGCGAAGCACCCATGCGCGCGGACGACGGGAACAAGCGGTATATGCAGGCCGCAAGCACCGGCAGCAGGATCACCGCCATTGACCGGCAAGGCAGCATGTTCACGTGGGACGTGGACGGGCAGGGACAGCCCGGCAAGCCAGCAAGAGTCAGCACCACCACAGCGTCCATCCTGGAGTCAGCCAGCCTGAACGGCCAGCCGCTCAATCTCACTAAGAACAACGACGCCTGGCAGACAGACATGCCCGCCAGCAAGCCGGGACCAACCACTGTTCTCATCGTCGGCAGACAGGACGGCCAACCCTTCACCAAAAACCTCAACTACACGGTCGACCAGCCGCTGACACGAGGCGCCGAACCAAGATCCACGTTCACGGTCCACTTCGATACGGGCGGGGGAAACCCCGAACCAGCAGACCAGAACGTCTCCACTCCAAACGGCAGGGTGAAACGACCCTCCCCCGACCCTGCGCGTGAAGGCTACCTGTTCGACGGATGGTTCACCGGGGAAGTCGCCTACGACTTCAGCAAGCCCGTCACCAAGAGCCTCACCCTCACCGCCAGATGGACATTCAAAGACCCCGACAACACGTGGAAAATCAACCCCGACCAGGGTAGCCGCCTCGGCAACGAAACCACCACCATCACCCCGCCAGACACCAGCCGAGGCATTAGGTTCACCCAGGTCAGCGGATCAATGTACGACAGTTCGATCAGCTATGGCTTTTCATTGGCTGTGGGCAGCGACGGCAACGCCTGGGCATGGGGAAGCAACTACTATGGCCAGCTCGGCATCGACAAGCCCGACCAGCGGAACACGCCCGCCCCGGTGCCGAAGCCTGCAGACACACCTATGGATTTCACCTACGTGCAGGTCAGCGCCGGAAGTCGGCATTCGCTGGCCCTGGGCAGCGACGGCAACGCCTACGCATGGGGAGAAAACAGCAAAGGCCAGATCGGCGACGGGACGGACAACACTTCCCCCCGGACGACACCGGTCAAAGTGAAGAAGCCTGCAGGCACGCCCGCGGACTTCACCTACACACAGGTCAGCGGCGGAGCCTATCATTCGCTGGCCCTGGGCAGCGACGGCAACGCCTACGCATGGGGACATAACTACTCCGGCCAGATCGGCGACGGGACGACAACCCGCCGGACTACGCCGGTCAAAGTGAAGAAGCCTGCAGGCACGCCCGCGGACTTCACCTACACACAGGTCAGCGCCGGAGTCTATTATTCGCTGGCCCTGGGCAGCGACGGCAACGCCTACGCATGGGGAGAAAACGACAAAGGCCAGATCGGCGACGGGACGACAACCCGCCGGACTACGCCGGTCAAAGTCATGTCGCCTGCAGACACGCCCGCGGACTTCACCTACACACAGGTCAGCGCCGGAGGCTATCATGCGCTGGCCGTGGGCAGCGACGGCAACGCCTACGCATGGGGATATAACGACACTGGCCAGATCGGCGACGGGACGACAACCCGCCGGACTACGCCGGTCAAAGTCATGTCGCCTGCAGACACTCCCGCGGACTTCACCTACACACAGGTCAGCGGCGGGAACAATTATTCGCTGGCCGTGGGCAGCGACGGCAACGCCTACGCATGGGGGTCCAACCAGAAGGGCGTGCTCGGCATCAACATCGCCATCTGGTGGGGTGACACGAATCCTGCTCCTATGCGCGTGCGCGACCCCTCCAGCCCCAAGGACAAGAGCAAAGGACTGCAAGCCGAACAGGTCAGCGCCGGATACCAGCATTCGCTAGCCGTAGGCAGCGACGGCAACGCCTACGCATGGGGGGACAACGAGAATGGCCAGCTCGGCAACGACAGCATTCCCACAGGGCAATATAACAGTAAAGCTCAGAATCCTGCTCCTGTGCCGGTGTCGTTCAACCTGCAGCTGGTGATCACCGGGGTCAGATTCGACCAGACCCCCGCATCAGGGCTGACGCGCGGCGATGGCAGCAGCGTGACCGTGACGACGTCCGCACACGCGCCGGGCACGGTCACGGTCAACGTGGACTACACGCTGGGCGGCGCACCCAAAACGCCGGACACCTCCCTCCAATACACGTACCTTCCCGCAGGTGTGCTCCCCAATGCTGGGGGGGAAGGCATCCTGCTCGCCCTGGCCACCGGCATGACCGGCATGGGCGGGGTCCTGGCATCACGCCGCCACCGGAGGGAAACACATAGTCTCTCACTTGCTTCGCACGGGTGAGAACGGCCGGGGGCGGCGTATCAATCCCCACGCCCCCGGCCCATATATGGGGAGCGGGGAGGAAAAGTGTCACTTAAGGCTCAAACCCCAAGAGAGCCAACACTTCCCTCCCGCGCCTCACCACACTTCCGCAGGCGGAAACCGAGGGCAGGCATGCACGCCCCCGCCCCTGCCTGGCAGAGGAGGAAACACGGCCAGGTCGGTCAGGAGGCTTAACAGCCCCCAGCCAGCCCGGCCGCTGTTCATCTCCCTACCCCAGCATACTCGCGCAAACAACAGCCTCATCCTCGAGCATTCAGCCTCGCCCGCCTTCACTCATAGCCAAGCCTTGACGGGCCATGCTGTAAAAGTTGCGGTATCGTTACCGCACTGATATAACTGAAGGCTGTCAGAACCGTTCGCCTGCCCATGGCGGCGGTCAGGCAACCGCCGAGGTAGGCAGTCCGGCCCGGCGGCCGACCACTTCGACGAAAGGCCATGATGGCGTACGCGACGATCAGGGATGTGGCCCAACGGGCCGGTGTCTCCGTATCGACGGTCTCCCGAGCCCTTAACGACTCCGGGCGCATCTCCCCTGCCACTCGACAGCGCATCAACCAGGTCATCCACGACCTGCACTATGTGCCGGACTCCCGAGCCCGATCCATGCACTCCGCCCACTCGCGCACCATCGGCCTGCTCATCCCCGACATCCGCAACTCCTACTTCGCAGACCTGGCCTATCTGATCCAGGGCCAGCTGCTCAACCACGGCTTCCAGACCCTGATCTGCACCTCAATCCAGGGCGACCCAGGCGAAGACCGGGCCCAGGTGCGCAATCTGCTGGGCCAGCACATTGACGGAGCCATCATCGTGCCCGGGCCGCGTTCCTCACATACTCTGGAAGAGCTGACCAGACGCGGACTGCCCCTGGTCTGCGTGGACCGTGCCGCCGAGGGTGCCGCCGGTCGCGACGGGCGGACCATCCCCTGCGTGGACGCCGACCCCGAACCCGGCCTGCGGCAGGCCCTTGAGGATCTGCACACCCGGGGCCACCGACGCATCACCCTGGTGCCCGGCCCTCTCAAAGCATCGGCCACCTTCCAGGAACGCCTGGACGTCTACCGGAACCTGCTGGCAGGCATCGAGGGCATGGACGACCCCCTGGCCGACCAGGTAGAGCCCGGGACCTTCGACCCCGACATGATCCACCTCTGGGCCCGGCAGGGAATCACCGGGGTGCTCTTCGGATCCTCCCTGGAGGCCATACGCGCCATCAAAACGACCCAGTCCCGAGGAATCAGCATCGGCGAGGACCTGTCCATGATCACCTTCGACGACCTGCCCGTCTTCCGCATCCTGACCCCGGCAGTGTCGACCATCTCCCAGCAGGTCGACACCATGGGCATCCGCTGCGTGGACATGCTCCTGGCTCTGATGGCAGGCTCGCCCGTGCGGTCGGTCCGGTTGCAGACCAGCTACCGCCACTGCGCCTCGGTGGGGCGCCCGCCCGCGCACACCGGCCAGGATCCCTGAACCTGTCACAGTGTGATCATCAAGGCGGACAAGCTCATCAAGGAACGGAGAAACATGATTCAAGATATGGCGGCGGCATCTGACCAGGTGCTCAAGGGATTGGATACCATCAAGGGATCCATCTCGGTGGTCGGGTCCATGAATGCGGACTACACCGTCAACACCGACCGGCTGCCCAAGCCCGGCGAGACCATCAACGGGGGTCCCCTGCAGGTGCTGCCCGGGGGCAAGTCGGCCAACCAGGCGGCGACCGCGGCCCGCATCGGCGCTCAGGTACGGCTCTTCGGGGCCGTCGGATCCGACTCAAACGCCGACTTTCTGCTGGGGCAGCTGGGCAACGCCGGGGTGGATGTCTCCCATGTGATGACCGTTCCAGGAGCCAGCGGGACCACAGTCATCACCGTGGATGCGCGTGGTGAGAACACCATCGTCTACTCCCCCGGCTCCAACGGCAAGGTGGATGTGGACTACGCCCACCGCTCCCGCCAGGCCCTGACCTCGGCCAAGGTGCTGGGCTTGTGCCTGGAGAGCCCCATCGAGACGGTCACCGAGGCCGCGCGCATGGGCCACGAGGCCGACATGACCGTGCTGCTCAACGACTCCCCCTTCCGCGCCGACCTGCCCACCGACCTGATCGCCAACTCCGACCTGATCCTGGTCAACGAGCATGAGATGGCCCAGCTGCTGGGCATCGACGAGCCCGAGGACGGCGACTGGCTGGGGGCCGACTGGGACCGGATCAACCAGACCATGCAGGACTTCGGCTTCCATCGGGCCATCGTCACCCTGGGCGGCGAGGGGTCCATGGTGCTGGACCATGGCCAGACCTACCGGATTCACGCCGTGCATGTGGACGCCGTGGACACCACTGGCTGCGGGGATGCCTTCATGGGCACCGTGCTGGCCGGCCTGGCCTCCGACATGACCCTGGTGCAGGCCGCCCAGCTGGCCTCCTACGTCTCCGCCTACGCTGCCACCGGGCAGGGGGCGCAGGCCTCCTACGGCACGGCCGAGCAGATTAGGCTACGTTTCTCCTGAGTCTGGGCGTTCGTGGTCGGAGCCATCAAGGTCGAGCCATCGGAATCCTGACCACCGGGGTCTTGTAACCAGGGTCCGCTGGTCAGGGTCCAACGATTAGACAGGTAGAGCGCTGCTGACTCCCTCCCCTGCGTTGTCAGGCCGATGAACCGTTGCGAAAAATGCACGACGATTCGTCGGCCTGACTGGTATCTGTGCGATAGAGGCTGGATGGATGAATATGGGATGCATACTTGTTGCCAGTTGAGTGCAAATGTGGAATTTAGACTCATTGCCAACTGAGAGCAAGTCCTAAATCCGCTTTTGTTGCCAACTGAATTCAAGCACTGAATCTGTTCTTATCGCCAGTGTTAAATACATCTTACAACTGCTCCGGCTCATCCACCTTGCGACAGCCTGGGACCACGTTTGACCTCATCATCCCTCGGACTGATGGCACCTCCCGCTGTCCCCGAATATTGTTGATTCCATGAACACAGTCAGTCAAACAGCGCAGCGACCAATCACCAGGTCCAATAATCGAATGCTACTGACTGACGCCCTCTTCGCCATCCTTTTGTTTCTGCTGGTGAGCGGCTCCAGCGCCAATCTACGAGATGGGGCCCTGATCCCCTTGCAGGAAAACCTGATCCTGATGTGGACGGTCCTGCTCATAGCCCCTGTCGTTATCCGTCGCCGATTCCCGAACGTAGCAGCCGGGCTCTTCGTCGCTGTGGCTCTGGCTCAGCTCCTGTTGGGACCTGCCATCATGCTCTCCGACGCAGTCTGCCTGGTGATGGTCTATTCCTGTCTGCTCTACGGACGTCCATCCTGGCGCCGACTCTATCTGACTGTGGCCTGGGTCATGACGCCCCTATCCTGCCTTATCTTCACATTGGTCGATTTGGGGTTTCTGCCTCCAGGCAAGACGTGGCCGGACCACATCTCAATGTTGCCGACCTCATTCAAAGATCTGGCAATCACCTTCCTATCGAATTTACTGATCGAGGGGCTTCTGCTACTCATAGCCATCGTTGCAGCCTACTGGACGCGGACCAGAAGGGATGCCATTGATGAGGCCCGGCGACGCAACCACGCCTTGGCCCTGCAGGCAGAGCAAAGCGCGGCCCTGTCTGCCAGCGCTGAGCGGGCCCGCATAGCGCGTGACATGCACGATGTAGTCGCCCACACTCTGTCCATTGTCATTGTGCAGGCAGATGCCGGCAGGTACGCAGCCACTGCCGATGCGCACCTTGCTCTTAAGACCATGCGCACCATCGATCAAGAGAGCCGTCGCGCCCTACGTGAGCTGAGCTCGCTCTTCGGCAAACTCAAGACTCCAACCAACCCTGCACCCGAAACCAGCCAAAAGACAGCTGATTCTCTTCCAGGCCAACACTCTTCTTCCCCACCACCAACGGACCCAGCCCATATTCAGCCGCCTGACCAATCTCAAGCAACTGCCCAAACGAATTCCGCTAGTCAATCCGCGAACGCTCATAATCTGAATCCAGCCGGAACAGATTGCACTCAGCCGAGCCAAGCCAGCGACCATCTTCACACAATCAAAGAGATTCCAGCTGCCAACACTGCCAAGGCCAACATGGATACGGCCAACAATGCGCGTACCTGTCCCTCGGTTACCACCTCTTCAAACAATCCGCCGACCAGCTATAAATCATGGTCAGACCTGATAGATGCCGCCCGACTTGCTCAGCCGAAATCCCAATTCAGCCGACGCATTAAAGGCCGACCATGCCCAGAAAAGCTGGATCGCAGCCGCGCCATAACTGCTTACCGGGTCCTGCAAGAAGCATTGACCAATGTTCGCAAGCATGCCGCTCCGGCTTCGGCTGTGCTAGTTGAAGAACAGTGGCTCACGGACGGTTTGTGTCTAACCATTGACGACCGCCCATTTGACCATGCCTCTACCAATTCAGATTCTCCGCCGCAGATGGAGCGACCTGCGCATTCAGGTTTCGGTCTTTTAGGGATGCGCGAACGACTGACTTCTCTTGGAGGCGACCTTCAAACAGGTTCCGAACCAGAAGGCGGTTACCACCTCCAAGCGTGGATTCCTTTTGCCACTCCGCCAAAATCAGACTCTGAAGCGGAGATACGTGCCAATCGACAAGCTCAATGGTCCCTGCGCTCGATTGTCTCCACGCTCTTCGTCTGGTTTCAACGCCATCCATTGACGGCCGACCTGGGTTTGGTAATCGGACTAGTACTGGTAGAGAATCCAGGTCAAGCTCTTGCTATAGCACCTGTCACGCGACAATATGATCCGGGCCGACCAGTAAGGATCATCGCCACGCTAGGTATTGCTTTGCCCCTGATTGTGCGCAGGGTCCGTCCCGGCATTTGCGCCGCTATAGTGTCTGCAGTTGCCACCCTGCTGCTGCTCTTCTCGCCCTGGCTGCCAGAAGCTGCAGTCTTATCCCCAGTCGCCGTCTATTCAGCAATGGTTTACGGCAAATACACCACCAGGCGGTGGGCTCCGTTGGCGGTCATCACGGATACGGTTTTATGGGCTGTCAGATGTGTAGCCAATAACCAAGGGTGCCCAACCATTCTGGCCTACATGATAGAAGGCCCGGCAGAATCATCTTTCTCTGAATCCCATTTAACACTTTTCATAGTGATGGCCGCACCGGCCTTGATCTGTCTGCTGACCATGCTGATTGCCTCACGCCGACGTACTCGTGGTTCAGTCCTGCTCCTACAGCAGGAACGCGAGCGCGCGCTAAACCAGACCCTGCAGGAAAGCCAGGCTCTGGCAGCCAATCAAGAGCGCGAACTCATTGGCTCTACCATGCAGGTAGAAGTGGCTGCAACCCTGAATACAGTTATTGCATCCACTACCAAAGCCATCTCCGAGTTGAACCATTATCAAGTCAAGGGGGTGAACCCTCCCCCAGAGCAGGTAGCGCAAGCCTTCGGCGACATTGCTTCTCAAGGACGCCAGGCCCTGGCTCGCATGCGACAACTGCTCACCGTCCTGCGTCACAGTTCCAGCACCGGTTTGCGCTCAAACATTGACACTGCCGATTCCCCAAACAAGAGCCTCAACTCAGACAGGAACCATATTGGCGAGCCCACCCGTAAAAACCCACATATACCGGCTCTTCACCCAGCCAAACCCCTGCCAGTAGATCTTGATGATCAGCTTGACAACTATTCGCAACAATCGCAACAGGATAAGGAACCAGAGCATGCCCAATCAGACCAACAGGACCACCCAGACTCCAGGCGTGAGCGTTCTTGATGATGAGCATCTCCTATGGATAGCAAACAGGAAAATGACCGTGTCAGGTAATCAGCACAATCGAAAAATTGAGCACTCCATGAATCGCGAACTCGAAGATTAGCCACTCCGGGAATCGATTGCTGACGAGCATAACTTCACCAGTTGAAAGTCTCTCCGACGACAGTCACTTAGCCAACAATTACTCAATCAGCAATCAATCAGACAGCGATTACCCTGGCTCCAAATTAAATCCAGTTGTAATTTCAAGCAACACTCAACTCAGATAAAATCGGATGGTGGCGCTGGCCACCATATAGCGGAAAGAAGCAGGCAGTCATGGAACGGACCGAACCCATCAGCGTTGCCATCGTGGACGACCAGGATCT
Organism: Bifidobacterium polysaccharolyticum; assembly: GCF_016101585.1. Classification (GTDB taxonomy): domain Bacteria; phylum Actinomycetota; class Actinomycetes; order Actinomycetales; family Bifidobacteriaceae; genus Bombiscardovia; species Bombiscardovia polysaccharolytica. The sequence goes on along the minus strand of NZ_JACFQG010000001.1, from coordinate 43,005 downwards.
GGTCCGAGCTGGCTTTGCCATGGTCATCGGCTCCCAGGATGACATGACCGTGGTCGGCCAAGGCGCGGACGGCGAGCAAGCAGTGGATCTGGCTTCACGCCTGCGGCCCGATGTGATCCTCATGGATGTCCGCATGCCCGGCATGGATGGTTTGACAGCCACCCGCCGTATCACTGCTTTGTCACCTGACCGCCCCGAGCCCAGGGTCATTGTGCTAACCACCTTCGATCTTGACGAATACGTCATGGCGGCTATAAAAGCCGGCGCATCAGGATTTCTGCTCAAGGATACCGAGCCTGAAACCCTCCTGACCTCCATCCGTACAGTTCACCAGGGCAATGCGATCATCGCTCCTTCGGCTACAAAACGCCTGATCGAACATATGGCCCATGACATGCCTGCGACCAGGTCCATGCCATCGGGATCGATCTATCGCGATCCCGAGGCGGACCTGCTCACTGATCGTGAGCTGCAGGTCCTGGTTCACATAGCCCAGGGCCTGAGCAACCAGGAGATCGCCGACAATCTGGGGATCTCACTGCCCACAGTGAAAACTCATGTAACTCACATTCTTCAGAAGATCAATGCCCGCGACCGCGTCCAGGCGGTGGTCTTCGCTTACGAAAACCACCTGGTATGAACCCGGCCGTCAGGCGGTATCAATCGTCGCTGAGCGCCTCAATAGGTGAAACCTTGACTGCCTCCCTGGCTGGCAGCACACTGGCTACCACAGCAGCCAGCAAGGCCACTGGCAGTATCAGCGCAAAAGCCGACCATGGTACGGTAAAGGTCACGGACCCTAAAGGCACAAAGACCTGATAAGCTCCTATCCACCCGAATAGCGTTCCTAGAACGATTCCAGCCAGACTGGCTCCTAGGGCAATCATGCAGGCCTCGACTCCCAAGGATCGGCGAACCTGGACGCTGCTCATGCCGATTGCCCTGAGTGTGGCAGTCTCACGACGGCGCTCCAGCACCGACATCATCAAAGTATTGGAGACCCCTATCAGGGCGATAATGACGGCAACGCCCAGCAATGCCACCATGATTGCCAACAAGGAATCAATTCTTTCACCCCATATCCTCTTCTGCGTCAGCCCTCCGCTCATAGCCATGTCGTCATGCTCTCCAACAGCCTGACGTATGTCATCCAAGAGCAGTGCAGCATCGCGATCTCCCTGCGTCCTGATCCAGATTTCATGCGTCTTGGTGTCAATCCCGGCAACATTTTGAGAGTCCGTGATTGCATAGACGCCACTGGTATCCAGCCCGCCGAATCCGGCAAAGACCCCAGTCAATGTTCTTCTTGCGTCTGCCTCTTTTCCACGTTCATCGTCCGCCTGAGGATCAGCTATCAACAACTTCAACTGACTTCCATCCCGGTAACCGGAATGCTTGGAAATCGTTCTGGTCGACACCAACAACGCATCAGACCTTTGCATACCTGGACCCAGAGTGGCATGGAGCACACGCCTAATCCGTGAAGCATCCAAGGCATAGACAGTCATGGAATCTTGTGAGGGGCCTCCTGACTCGACCTCAGCATTGAACCGCTGCACAAGCTCTGCATCAGCAACACCTTCGATACGCTCAATGGCCCGCACATTATTCTTGTTCAGCCCCTGACCGGATATTTCAATATCCAAGGAATAACGCTGATCAATATCCTTGGCCAAGGTCCGTTTAGTGGTTACCGCACCTGTAGCCAGAGTGGAGACCAAGGTTACGCCGATCAGCAGAGCAACACCTGTGGCAGCGACTCGTGAGGGATTTCGAGCGATATTCGCCACTCCGACCCTGCAAGATGGTCCAATCCGGGACACAGGTCCACCCAAGCAACGCAGAAGAGCCGGAATCCATCGACGCGCACCCATCAGGGCACCCAGGAAAATAAGCAAAACACCCAATACCGCAAGACCTAGCAATAATTCCTGCTGATTACTGGTCTGGACTGTATCGCCAGAGTTTGTCCTGACCAGCTCTGTGATGCGCCAAGAGGACCAGATCACGAATACCAAGCCGCCGACTGCCAGCAGGATGCTGATCCACAAACCGGTCCGCTTCCTGCTGCCTTGTTCCTGATGATCCACTGGTTGCAGGGCTTCAAGCGGTCTGACCCTGATAGCCGTACGAGTAGACCCAAAGGCAGCCACCAAGGTTGCCAGAACGCCGAGCACAAACGGAACCAGAAGGGCTGTAGGTGTAAGCAGAAGTTCAAGCTTCATGGTGCCCGAATGCAAACCAAGGCAACCGGCAAGGCCCATCAATCCCATAGCCAAAAAGATGCCGACCAGGGAAGATATAACGCCAAGGAACAGGGCCTGCTGCAACACGCCTGCCCTGATTTGCCATCGATCAGCACCAATAACCCTCAGCAGGGCCAGATACCTGCGCTGTCTGGCCACCATGATCTGGAAGGTGTTGGCAATCACCAAGGTAGCCACCACCATGGCCAGCACACCGAAAGTCATGAGGAAAACAGTCATGATGTTCACACCATTGCCGGTCTGCTCACTGAGCAGTCTGTCCTCCATGGCACGACGGTCCTCCAGCTGGTATCCGTCGGGAACGTATCGACTGATATTTTGCAGAGTGTTCTGGAGTTCCTTGCCTTGTCCATCAACCTGAAGATAGATGTTTCCTACAGGAAGGGACTCCGGCCCAACCATTCCCGCCATACTCAGCAGGCGTTCAATCCGAGAACCCGTCAGCACCACAGCTCCGCCGAAATCGTCGTACTTTCCCCCATGGCTCTTGCTGATGCCTGAGATGGTCAAGTCCACAGTGCCTCGGTCGACAAGGCGTTCTTTACTTGAAGAATCCTGAGCACTATCACTACCTGGCAGCATCAGCGGGGACAGATGGAGGCGCACCTTATCGCCCAGACCAACCTGGAGCCTGTTGGCGACGGAATGCGGCAGCACAACCTGATCGTCTGAATCAGGCCATTGCCCCCGAGCCAGATCGACAGGCATAAGCTCCTGCCTGGCACTCACAATGGCCAGAATTCCCTTGCTGGACTGACCGTTTGCTTCCGTATCCACCATAAGGTCGGCATCAGGGCGCAAACCACTAACACCGCGCAGTTTCGACAGCCCTTTGCCATCGAATTCGTCGAGCAGGATCGGCTTGTCCTGATCCCTTCTGGATGTCACAGCATAGTTGGCTTGACCTGCATCCATGCTGATTTCGCGACGCATGGAGGCATTCGCCACGTTGCCAAAAAGAAGCGTCAGGCACATAAAGAGGGTGCCGATAACGATGGCCAGACCAGCCGGCATCATCATACGTGCATCGCGCTTCATCATCGTACGAGTTATCCGCCACACAATGCACCCCTTAGTCCTGGAACTGGGAATTGCCGGCAGTGCCAGCCGAGACTTGTTCAGCCAGAAGATCGTTCATGGCTTTCACTGTCGGATCTTTTCGGTCCGAAACAATCCGTCCGTCGGCAAAGACAAGCGCACGATCTGCGTAGGATGCGGCATAGGCATCATGAGTGACCATGATAACGGTCTGATTCAGCTCGCGCACGGAATCACGCAGGAACTTCAGAACACCAGTGCTGGCGGCCAGGTCCAGGTTACCCGTCGGTTCGTCCGCAAAGACCAGACCGGGTTTGGTTATCAGCGCTCTGGCGATGGCGACCCGTTGCTGCTGCCCCCCGGATAATTCACCGGGAAGATGGTCCAGCCTCTCCGACAAACCGAGGGTCTCTACCAGTTGCTCCATCCACGAGCTGTCAGGCCGAACGCCGTCCAGTACCAGCGGCATGAGGATATTCTGTTTGGCAGTGAACATAGGCAACAGGTTGAAGCTCTGGAAGATGAATCCCAGATGCCTCCGCCTGATCAGAGTCAGCTGACGGTCGTCCAGTCGTGTCAGGTCAACTCGGCCGGCCTGATCAATCGATGGATGGTGACGATCTCCGCTTTTCGAATGCAGAAGATCAGCGGCCATATAGACATGGCCAGAGGTGACAGTATCCAGACCAGCCAGAACGTGCATAAGTGTTGATTTGCCCGAACCTGAAGGGCCCATGATGGCAGTGAACCGGCCTTGCTCAAAATTCACGTCAATTCCGCGCAGGGCGTGGACGACGTTCGAACCTTGCCCATAATCCTTGGTCAGCTGTCTGGCACTGACGGCAGGCGGTCCCGCGACACCTGGGACTGCTCTGTCGATTAAACCTTGTGAAGACGAAGTATCCGCTTTGTTCTGCATGGTGCTCCTTTATCCGCGAGGAAGCCTTTCTCCCGTCAGCTTCCGACCGTATCCGGCTATCGGCTGCAGCGATATGCTCCCTAGGAGCGATGAAGATAATCATCCTTACGGATGAGTGCACTGAAGAACTCTTCCTGTTAAGCTGGCACCATTCAAATCAACGCGGGCGACGGGGGATGGACTCTGCGGAGATGAAGCAAATCATGTTCAGCACAAAAGACATGAGCCTAAAGACATGGATCCATCAGACCAGAGGATTGAGACAATTGCCTCGATCCCCTTAATCGACTACGAGAATAACGAGGTCCCCGCGATCAAGCCGGCTCGCTTCCAAGCAGCCTCAAGGAAAACATCATCTGGCAGAATAAATCATTCATTCCCGGCGCCAACCAAGGTGCGCCTTGGTGAAAGTTGGCTGGCTCTGATGCGATCTGACTGCTGGTCGTCATTCCTCTGCTAGAGCCACGACCGGTGGAGTCCGGTTGACGCGCCTTGCAGGCAGGACGCTTGCCAGAATCGCCGCTACGAGCGCCACCAGCAGAATCACCAGGCCAATGGACCAAGGAATCGGGAAAGCCACCGTCCCCAGAGAGGAGAAGATCTCATAGGCTGCAGCCCAGCCGAAGAGCAGGCCCAGGACCATGCCGGACAAGGACGACCCCAGGGCTATCAGACCTGACTCCACAGCCAGGGAACGTCTGATCTGCTTGCGGGTCATCCCGATGGCCCGCAGGGTGGCAGACTCCCGCCGACGTTCCAACACCGACAGGGAAAGCGTGTTGGCTACGCCGATCAGGGCGATGGCCACTGCAACCGCAAGCAGGCCCAGGATAATCATGAGCAGGCTGTCGATGGTCCGATCCCACTGCTGCTTTTCAGCCAACCCTCCCTTCACGTAAACAGCCGAATATCCAGAAAGCGCACTCTTCACCTTGTCCATAAACGTCGAGACTGTTGGCGAGCCATCAACCTTGGCCCAGATCTGCACGGTCTGAGGCTGAACGCCATTTAGCAAGGATGAGTCAGTCAAGCCATATAAATTGCTGGCATCAATCCCCTGGTAGGGCGCATAGATGCTAGTTACGAAGAGTCTTTGAGCCACCGACGTGGATCCGCCATGAGCGTCGCCTTGAATCGGGCTGAGAATATTGAGCCCTAGATTCCCGCCGTCGTGAAAATCCTTCTGTCTGTCCATGAGGCTTTCTGGAAGCAGCAGGGCATCCGGTCCGGAAAGATCCTTGCCGACCCTGGAGTTCAGAAGACGATCGATCTTATGCGCATCCAGGGCGAAAATAGTCATTCCCGCCCCGTTCTCGCCGCCTGATTTGACCATGGCTGCATACTGGGGCACCAGCTCGGCCTGTGCAACCCCGTCGATCCGTCGAATGTCGTTCAGAGCCTTGGCATCCAGACCATCAGCGCTGATCTGCAAATCGACTGAGTAGTGCTCATCCAGCATGTCGGCCATAGTCTGCTTGGCGCTAGCGGCGCCTGTGACCAGCGTGGCAACCAGTGTCACACCGATCAGGAGGGCGGTACCTGTTGCCGCCACACGGGAATGATTCCGCGCGATGTTAGCCACGGCGATTGTGGACGAGGGCCCAACCCGCGAAACCAGGGATCCGATTCCCTTGAGCATGAAAGGAATCCAACGATTGGCACTGAGCAAAATGCCCAGGAAGGCAAGGATAATGCCGATGACAGCTATGACAGCAACAATATTCGGCCCGTCTCCAGATGCCTTGCCGGCCTTGTCTCCCGTGACATTGAACCTGACCTGCCAGAGAGACCAGACGGTCATGGTGATGCCCGACAGAATCATGACAACGCTGAAAAACAGACGTATCCTGCTCGTCTGTTTGTTCTCCAGAAGATCAGCAGGCCTCAGCGCCTCCAAAGGACTGACTCTGGTGGCGGCCCATGAGGAGTTGAGGGAGGCCAAGATCGTAACGACAGTGCCGAAAACGAGAGGCACCAGGATAACCGCCGGAGTCAGCTTCAATTGGAAGTAGAGGGAATTCGTATGAGCCTTAACTGCACCCAGAATAGCCATGATGCCAATGGCGGCGCCGACCCCGATCAAGGATGCCACAGCGCCCAGGATGATGGAACGAATCAGGACGCTGGCCCTGACCTGGCTCTTATTGGCGCCTATCGTCCTCAGGAGGGCCAAGTAGCGACGTTGCCGAGCAACCATGACCTGGAAGGTGTTGGCGATGACGGTGGCAGCCACGAACATGGCCAGTGTGCCAAAGACCAGAAGGAAGGTGGTCACGGGGTTTCGGGAACCACCGAGCGCGGTCTTGACCAGTCTGTCCTCCATGGTGTGACGGTCTTCAAGGGAATAGCCGGAAGGCATGAGCCTGCGCAGAGAAGCCAGACTCCCATCAAGGTCGCTTCCCTGCCCGCCAACATTCAGGTAAACGTTCTGGGCATACAGGTTACCGATTTCACCAAGACCTGCTGTAGCCATAAAAGTATCTATGGCCTTGGGGGTCAGCACGATTGCGCCGCCCGACTCGCCAAACTCGCCGCCCTCGTTGCCCTGGTTCGAACTGACGCCCGACAAGGTCAGGGGCTTCGATATGAATCTGCCCGCAACCTGGTCAGCGCTGGCCTGCCCTTTCGGCCCAAGGTCCTGGGAAATATACAGCATATTAGGCGACAGATTCAGACTCACCTTGTCACCCAGGGAGAGCTTGAGTCTGGAAACAGTCGGCCCGGGTAAGACCACTTGGTCATCAGCGCTGGGCCAGGATCCCTTGGACAAACCGACCGGCATCAACGATGAATCCGCCATAGGAATGGCAATCACGCTCTCGCTTTTGATCTTGCCGGCGCGAACATCCACCATGAGCTGCGTGTCTGATCTGACTCCGTGAACGCCTGGGACTTTTGCCAGCTCCTCGGTTTTGAAGTCCTTCACCCTCTTCTGATCGGGATGGCTCCCTTCCGCAGGGATGATGGCGTAGTTGGCCTGAGCAGCATCGGATGAGACCATCCGCCGCATGGAAACGTCCATGGTATTTCCGAAGAGGAAGGTCATGGCAATAAACAGTGTTCCGACGACAATGGCAATGCCCGCGGGAATCATCATGCCCAGGTCATGCCGCATCATTTTTCTGGCAACGAACAACATAAGCATTACCCTCAGCGATGAGCAGCCGAGTCAGCTGTAGCCGCGGAGGCCATGACCTCCTCGGAGAGCAGTGCGTTCATAGAATCCACAGTGGGTCTGTCCTGGTCTGCCACGATTCGCCCATCCGCAAAGACCAGAGCGCGGTCGGCAAAGGAGGCCGCAAAAACATCATGTGTGACCATGATGATGGTCTGTCCCAGCTCGCGGACCGAGTCCCGCAGAAAGCTGAGGACCTCGGTCGAAGAGGCCGTGTCCAAGTTTCCGGTGGGTTCGTCCGCAAAGACAATGGAAGGTTTGGTAATGAGGGCCCTGGCGATGGCCACACGTTGCTGCTGACCGCCCGAAAGCTCGCTGGGCCGGTGGCTCAGCCTCTCCTCCAAGCCCAGGGTCTTGGCCAGAACCTCCAGCCAGGCTGTGTCTGGCTTGGCCCCATCCAGGATCAGAGGCATGAGGATGTTCTGCTTGGCCGTAAACATGGGCAGGAGGTTGAAGCTTTGGAAAATAAAGCCCAGGCTCTGGCGCCTCAAGAGAGTCAGCTGATTGTCGTTGAGCTTGGTCAGGTCGACCACTCCCCTCCGCCCTCCATGGCGGCTGGCTCGACTGCCCTTCACCCCGGCAGCATCGGTCCCGTTCAGGTAGACATGTCCGGAGGTAACGGTGTCCAAGCCGGCCAAGGTATGCATGAGAGTGGACTTGCCCGACCCGGAGGGACCCATGATGACTGTGAACCTGCCCCGTTCGAATTCGACATCAACACCCCGTAGGGCATGGACCAGGTTCTCCCCACTCCCATAGTCCTTGGTCAGTCCCTTGGCTTTGATGGCCACCTGGGCGATCTGCCTCGGTTTCCCCGCACCGGACGACAAATCAGAAGACGTCCTCGTCTTTGCTCCATGTTTCATGCTTCCATTTTACCCACCACAATATTTCAGCCTGACCAGTCAGATGCTGTCCGCCACTGGAGAGGGGAAGAGGGAAACATATACAAAAGTGCCCATCGAAACGTAATGAGGTTTCGACAGGCACTTTGTGCTTCTTCCTCTTCTCGGTCATATATCACGCGGATACGGCACCAAGAAGGAAGTGTGATTGTCGGCTACTTGGCCAGACCGGACTCCTTCAATGCCTGGAAGCCACCCTTGAGGTCATCCAGAATGTCCTCAATGTTCTCCGTGCCGATGGAGAGCCTGATGGTACCGGGATGGATTGCCTGATCCTCCAGCTCCTCCGGTGTCTCCTGGGAGTGGGTGGTCGATGCTGGGTGGATGGCCAGCGACTTCACATCAGCCACGTTGGCCAGAAGTGAGAAGAGATGTAGGTTGTTGATGAAAACCCTGGCCGCATCCTTGCCGCCCTTCAGATCGAAGGTGAAGATGGAGCCGGCGCCGTTCGGGAAGTAGCGCTTGTAAAGCTCGTGGTCGGGGCGCCCCTCGATGGCCGGGTGGCTGACCGACTCCACTTCCGGCACGGTCTGCAGGTAGTCCACTACCTTCAGGGCGTTCTCAACGTGGCGCTCAACCCTCAGCGAGAGCGTCTCGGTCCCTTGCAGGAGGAGGAAGGCTGCGAAGGGCGAGATGACGGCGCCAGTGTCGCGCAGGAGGATGGCACGAATGCGGGTGACGAAGGCCGCAGCACCCAGATCCTGGTAGAAGCGCAGACCGTGGTAGCTGGGGTCAGGCTCAGTCAGGGTGGGGAACTTGCCGGGAGCTGCCGCCCAGTCGAACTTGCCGCCTTCCACGACTACCCCGCCCAAGGTGGTGCCATGGCCACCGATGAACTTGGTGGCCGATTCCACGACGATGTCAGCGCCGTGCTCCAGCGGACGGAACAGGTAAGGAGTGGCGAAGGTATTGTCTACAATCACCGGCAGGTTGTGGTCATGGGCGATCTTGGAGATGGCCTCGAAGTCGGGCAGGTCGGCGTTGGGGTTGCCGAAGGTCTCAAAGAAGACCAGCTTGGTGTTCTCCTGAATGGCCGACTCGAAGTTGGATGGGTCCGAAGGATCCACGAAGGTGGTCTCGACACCATCGCGGGGCAAAGTGTGCTTGAGGAGGTTGAAGGTTCCGCCGTAGATGTTCTTGGAGGACACGATATGGTCTCCGGTCTGGGTGATGTTCCGGAATGCATACTCCACTGCGGCTGCCCCTGATGCCACGGCTAAGCCGGCAGTGCCGTTCTCCAAGGCGGCGATCCTGTCCTCGAAGACCCCCTGGGTGGAGTTGGTCAGACGGCCGTAGATGTTGCCCGGATCCTTCAGCGCGAACCGAGCTTCGGCGTGGTCGAAGTCGTGGAAGACGTAGCTGGTGGTGGCGTAGATGGGCACGGCCCGGGAATCAGTGGCGGGGTCGGCCTGCTCCTGGCCCACGTGGAGCTGAAGCGTCTCGAAATGGTACTTGTGCGGGTTCTGGTCGGTCATGTCGATTCCTATCTGTTGGTGACGTGCGTCCTCTTGTAAGTTCTTGAATGTGACCATAAGCGGCCAAGCCCACCTGTTCAAGCCAAAAAGGACTTTTCGGTATCGTCCTTTTTTATAACAGCTTCCAAAAGGTTGAAAGCGGGCCTTTTTGTCTCGACATTGCACACGCGAAGGTATCCGTTTAGCCCCTCCGCTGTAGAGTCGAGTAAGCAACGGAGAAGGTTCCGCTGCGAACAGCCTCAGCAGGCATGAAGGAGTTCAAAAGATGGCCGGACAGACGGACGATCAGAACAGGCTCTACCAGCGCGACAGCAAGTACATCCCCCGAGTCGCCGCTGTGCATGACATGTGCGGGTATGGCAAGTGCTCGCTGACGGCCGCCATCCCCATTCTTTCGGCGGCCGGATGCGACGTTTGCCCGGTGCCTACAGCCCTGTTCAGCGCGCACACCATGTTCAAGGACTACACCTTCCACGACACCACCGAGATGCTGCCGGGATACCTGGATGCCTGGCAGAAGGAGGGTGTCGACCTGGACGGGATCTACAGCGGGTTCCTGGGCAGCGCCGAACAGGTTGACATTATTCAGCGCATGTATCGGGAATACCCCAAGGCCCTGAGGCTGGTCGACCCGGTTATGGGCGACGGCGGATCCATGTACCCCACCTACACCGAGGAGATGTGCCGGGCCGTGACCAATCTGGTCGATGGAGCCGACCTGCTCATGCCCAACCTGACCGAGGTCAGTCTGCTGACCGGCATCGACTACGAAGGCCAGGACCTCGACGATGCCCAGGTTGGTGAGCGTCTGGGCCGTCTGCTGGACATGGGCGCGAAAAACGTCATCATCAAGGGCATCGACAGGAAGGACGGCAAGCTGCGCAACTTCGTGGCCTCGGCGGATCATGGCGGAGTCAGCGAGCGCACCGAGCTGGTCCACGACAAGCTGCCCTTCATGATTCATGGCACCGGTGATGCCTTCGCCTCCAGCCTCTGCGGGGCGCTCTTTACAGGACGAGGCTTGGCCGATGCCGCCCGAATCGCCGGTGAATTCGTCCGCTCGGCCATGCAGCACACACGCAATCAACCCGACTATCAGCAACGCGGGGTCAGTTTTGAGCTGGACCTGGGGCAGATGACTGCTCTGGTGCAGGAGCTGTGAGCCCAAGGTCGGCGAAAGCGGCATAAGAGTCTGGGCATTTGTCAAAGGTGGAAGACCAAGGTGGATGAATAAAACCTAGACCGCCTTAATCGGCGCATTCTTGCCGGCCAGATACGTGGTCGACAATGTGACAAATCAGTCATAGAGCAACCCGGACACAGCAGACCGGAAGGCGTTGCCAGCGAATTCGCCGACGGTACCTTCCGGTCTCCGTTATCTCTTTATTCCTGGTTTCTTAGTTGCCTGATGCTCTGCTCCCTTCGCTTATTTCTCTCTATGTGTATCATGCGTTTCTGTTTCCTTGGTTTCTGCTTTACTTAGTTCCGCTTTGCCTGCTTCTCCTTTCTTTCGTTTCTGTTTCAGTTCTTCTTGCCTCTGCCGACTCTGCCTGGTGTAGAGATGAATGCAATCGATACAACATCAGCATCGGGAATCCACTCGTTCATCCACTTTCGTGCGTGCGCAGGATCATTCGACCACATGCCTGGTTCGGCTAGTCACCGACTTCCTTTCAGTGGTCTCCTAGAAACATGGACACACAAGAACTGACTAGACCAAATAATCTCCGCACAGCCATAAACGACAGGGGTGACAGAACCGATGCCGATATTATGATCACAGACCCATTGGTCGCGCGACCCATAAGAGCTCTGCCCAATTCCAAGAGATCCTTCGACAACCCAGAAAATACACGAACTAGTGGAGCAAGGTTTAGTACGAACAACGATGAATCCATCGACATAGAACTGGCAGATATTGAACGACAGATCAGAGTCAGTGGCATAGACAGCCGAGAGCTCGGACGTTTGGGTGAGGATTACGCCTGCCAGTGGCTGCGGCAACGAAACTGGAAGATTCTAGCCCGCAATTGGAGAAGCAGATTCGGCGAGTTGGACATCATCGCTCTGGATCCCGAGGCGACTCTGGTATTCGTAGAGGTCAAGACCAGGCGCACCGGTCGGTTCGGATCCCCAGAACAGGCTGTCGGCCCGCGCAAGCAGATCCACCTGCGTCACGCAGCAGTCCAATGGCTGATAAGCCACGACCGAGAACCCAACGCACGGCATCGCAGCACCCGATTCGATGTCATCAGCCTGTCAGTCAAGTCCGACCCTGGCAGAAGCATGTATTCCGAGGGTGCCCATCCCCTGACTTCCTGTCAGACATCCGCCGAGACTGTCAGAGGATCCAACCATTCGGGCAGGGGCGGATGGAAACCGGGATCAGTCTTCCTCAGGCACACCAAAGAGGCCTTCTGATGCGTCTTGGATCTGCTGAATCCGTAGGATTGATAGGGCTCAAGGCCTTTCTCATTCACGTGCAGTCCTTCATCTCCCCAGGACTGCCCTACTTCTCCATCATCGGGCTGCCGGATGCCTCCTTGTCGGAGTCGCGGGAACGGGTCAAATCCGCCTGCTCGGCCTGCGGATTTCGGTGGCCGCAGACCAGAGTCACCGTCAACATGTCCCCTGCTTCAAAGCCTAAACACGGCTCCTCACACGACCTGGCCATTGCGACCAGCGTCCTAGAAGCCGGCGGTGCGCTGCCGACGGAAGGCCTGGATCATACAGTCATCTTGGGCGAGCTTAACTTGGATGGCACGATTCTGCCTATCAACGGTCTGCTGCCCATCCTGACGCAGGCCAGAGCTCAGGGAATCACGCGAGCCTTCGTCCCCGCAGACAACCTTGACGAAGCCCGTCTGGTTCCCGATATTGAGGTTGTCGGACTGCGTCACCTGGGCCAGCTCATTCAGGCCTTGGGCGGGCGAAGCAGAATCGCCGTCCCTGAAGCAGACGGCCATAAGAAAGCCGACGAGCCAACCGCCATAGCGAGTGTGCACACTAGGAACTCAGCTCATAATGTCAACTCCCCCGCCAATGCCGAACCAGCTCCACCGAAGCCGGACATGGCTGACGTGATTGGCCAGGAGGAGACCAAATGGGCCATGATGGTGGCTGCAGCCGGCGGCCACCACATGCTCATGGTCGGTCCTCCAGGAGCCGGCAAGAGCATGCTTGCGGAACGGCTTCCCAGCATCATGCCCGCTCTGGATGCTGTTCAACAGCTTGAGGTGGCTTCCATCCGATCCCTATGCGGCACGCTGAGCCAGTATGGGATTACCAATGTGCCACCCTTCGAGGCCCCTCATCATACGATCTCCATGGCGGCCATGGTCGGGGGCGGGGCCGGACTGGCCACCCCTGGTGCCATCACCCGTGCCCATCGCGGAGTCCTCTTTATGGATGAGGCGCCGGAATTCTCTCCAAGGGTGATCCAATCCCTACGCGAGCCCATGGAGATCGGGCGGATCTTCTTGTCCCGGGCCAAGGGCAGCACCACCTTCCCGGCTCGTTTCCAGCTGGTCATGGCCGCCAACCCCTGTCCTTGCGGATATGGATACGGCACAGGCGAGCGCTGCACCTGCACGCCCCGCGAGCGCATCCGTTATTGGAACAGGCTGTCAGGACCCATCATGGACCGCATCGACATCCAGACCACGGTCCCCCCGGTGATCGACCCGGGATTCGACGATCACCGTCCACGCCAGCACAGCGTCCAGATCCGCAAGCGTGTGACACGTGCACGCCAGACGGCAAAAGAGCGTTTCCACAAGGAAGGCTGGACCTGCAACGCCCAGGTCAGCGGCGAATGGCTGCGTCAGAACACATCATCCAAGGCGCGTTCGGTCGTGGATCAAGCACTGCGCAGACAGCGGATCAGTCTGCGAGGGGCCGACAGGACCATGCGCTTGGCATGGACTCTGGCAGACCTGGACGGACGGCCCAGCCCCGGTGCCGACGATGTGACCACCGGCATCCTACTCAGGACAAGGGCCGTCTGAGATGACCAAACCCTTGATGAAAACCATGCCAGCAGATCAACCGCGACCGATGACCATGGTAGAAAGTGACTGGCTTGCCAGAGCTGTGCTGACCCTGGCTGCAGACGGCCCGGATGCCTTCATGATCAGCTGTCTGCTGGGCTCGAACCAGGCGGCCGACCTTTGTCGAAATCTGATCGAACTAAAGGCACCGAACCACTCGGATGGCGACGGCCTTCATGATGCTGCTCGCGCCAGACTAGACGAACGCTTTCTGAAGGGGACGGCTCGATGGGGACGACAAACGAGCCCTGAAGACCTAACTCGGTTCCATAAGATCAGTGACTCCTGGCGAAGACGCCTAACACCCTTGCTGGCCATGGACACTGACCAGGTGCGGACCATGATGACTGGTGGAGGTCGGTTCTGGGTGATGACCCCTGGCGACCCCTGCTGGCCAGGTCAGGTGGGTGACCTGGCACGTCGCTCTGATTGGGCCCCTCCCCTCTGCCTGTGGGGACAAGGCAATCCTGAAGCCTTGATCTGCTGTGACCGTCCTTTGGCCGTAGTCGGATCAAGGACATGCGACGAGTATGGCCGGTCCACCGCTCACCAGATAGCCAAACAGGCTGCTGGTAAAGGCCACCTGGTCGTCTCCGGCGGGGCCATGGGCACGGATGCCGCCGCCCACTGGGGAGCACTGGCCGCTGGCGGCGGACGAACGGTGGCCGTTTTCGCTGGAGGCTTGCTGCATATGGGTCCCAAACGCAACAGTCGTCTGTTTGAGAACATTGAGGCAGATGGTGGCGCACTGATCAGCGAGCTGCCGCCAGGCACTATCCCCGAAGCACGGCGGTTCCTGCTGCGCAACCGAATCATCGCCGCCCTGGCCTCCGACATTGTAGTGGCACAGGCACGACACCGATCCGGCGCGCTGAACACAGCCAACTGGGGCGTGGAATTGGGCCGTCGTGTATTGGCTGCTCCCGGAAGAATCGACCAGCCAGAAAACACCGGCTGCAACAGACTCATCCATGAGGGCAAGGCGGAGTTGCTCCTGTCGGCGACCGACATCCAAGACATCTGCCATCCCGCCCATGCACCTATCCACCCTGACAAATCCGTTCAACAGGGAACCGGCGTTTCAGTCAAAACCACCGAAGATCATGAGAACCACCGAGCAAGTCGACAGCCTACGCAGCGCATACCGCCGCTTGACTCCGATCATCCGATCCAAACCATCCACGGCAGTCAACTGCCCTCAACCACATTCAAACAATCCCGGACAGATAGAGACAGGCTTTCGGCCCGTTCGAAGGGCAAAAAGGATTCTTCAACCCCGCCATCAAATCCAGCTATGGACCATGAATGGGAAAAAGCCGGGGATGAGCGCCTAACTAAGGCAGAGACCACAGTGCTGGTGGCGATCCGCAACTGTCAGCGTCAGAATGGTCCACCCATGACGGGACAGCTTCGTGTTCTGCTCGACAATCAGGGACATGAGCTCTCCGTGAGGAAACTGATGCAGCTACTGGGATCCCTGGAAATTCGTGGTCTGGTCAGTTTGCAGGACGGATGTGTGGTAGCCGAAGATCCGAAGACCTGAAGAGTCAGGCCTTCCAGCGACAGCGATCCAAATCCACCACCCAGCCGCCGGCACCAGCTGATTCGTCACTATGGGGAGGAACAAAGCGAACACCCTCATCCTCCAGCAGTTGACGCTGACGCTCCGGACCGCCAAAGGCGAATCCTGGCGCCAGCGAACCATCACGAAAGACCACGCGATGACAGGGAATCACGCCAGGTTCGGGATTGTCATGAAGCGCATAACCTACGAACCTGGCGTTGCGCGGATGACCTGTCAGGGAGGCGACCTGACCATAGGTGGCCACCTTGCCGCGAGGGATCCGTCTAACGACCTGATAAACCTGCTGGGAGAAGGAAAGTTCGGTCATAAGACTCATTCTGCCCGCGTAAGCAGACATCGACCGGATGAGGGCGCCGCTATCAATAGGTCGTGACAGTATCGTTGGTATGAATCCCCAGAAAGTCAGAAACCGCTATGATGCCGTCATCGTCGGAGCCGGAGCGGCTGGATTGTCAACAGCTCTTGGCCTGTACAGAGCTTTAGAGAACAAAAAGAGCAAGAGCGACTTATCTCCAAAGGTCTTGGTCGTCTCCAAGCTGCAGCCCCTACGCTCCCACACCGGCTCAGCAGAAGGAGGCATCGCGGCCAGTCTGGGCAACCAGGAAAAAGACGACTGGCATTGGCACTACTACGATACCGTCAAGGGCAGCGACTGGCTGGCTGACCAGGACGCTGTGCGGATTCTGGCCGAGCAGGCCCCGGGCATCGTCATCGAGCTGGAACATGACGGAGTGGCCTTCTCAAGGACCGAAGACGGGCATATCGCCCAGCGGAAGTTCGGCGGCCATACCGCTGATTATGGCGGCCATCCAGTCAGGAGAGCCGCCTATGCAGCAGACCGTATCGGCCACCAGATTCTCCACGCCCTCTGGCAGCAGTGCCTGCGTCGTGGAGTCGAGTTCGCCGAGGAATGGTATGTGACCGATCTGGTCCTTGACCCGCCCACCGATGAGGAACCCGGCTGCCATGCCCGAGGACTAATCGTGCTGGATACCCATGCCGGCAAGTTGCAGGCCATCCAAGCCGACAATATCGTTCTATGCACGGGTGGGGCCGGCCGACTCTTCCATACGACCTCCAACTCCTGGGATCTGACCGGTGACGGCATGGCGCTCGCCCTACAGGCTGGACTGCAGTTGGAAGATGTGGAGTTCATCCAATTCCATCCCACCGGCCTGGGTCACACTGGCATCCTGCTGTCGGAGGCCTCCCGCGCAGAAGGCGGCGTGCTCAGGAACTGCGAAGGACGGGCCTTCATGCAGGACTACGCGCCGGGACACGGCGACCTGGCCGCCAGGGATGTAGTCAGCCGTTCCATTGTGGCCGAGATTGATGCAGGTCGCGGAGTGGCCGATCCATCAGACCCGGACGGACCTCATGATTGCGTCTGGCTGGACATGACCGGCATTGACGCCCAGCGCATGACCACTCTGCTCCCCCAGGTCACCGAGACCATCCATCGCTACGCCCACCTGGATCCCACTGTGGACATGGTTCCTGTCAAACCCACCGCCCACTACACCATGGGCGGCATCCCCATCACAGATCGTGGCCACGTCTATCGCTGGCAGGATGGCAGCCGTCGAATCGTCGACGGACTGTATGCCGCCGGGGAATGCTCATGCGTCAGCGTTCACGGGGCCAACAGGCTAGGTGGCAACTCCCTGCTGGACGCCTGCCTTTTCGGCACCAGAACCGGACAGGCCATTGCCGCCATCATGGCCAATGCCGACAAGCCAAACGACATGACCGACGCGCCTACGCTCGCACAGGCACTGCGAAGGCGTCAGACCTTCATGGACAAGTTGCTGGCTGTAGAGAGTGATGCCGAGCCCTCGGAGTCAACATTGACCAACAACCAAAACGAAGAATCCGACCCCAATGGCGGTGCCAGCCCGAACAACCCTTACGCGTTAATGGGTCGGCTGGGACGTCTGATGGAGGAGGCCGTAGCCGTCCGCTGCGATCAGAGCAGCATCGAAAAGGGTTTGCGTGGCCTTGATCAACTGGATGCCGATGCCAAGCAGTTGCGTGCGCACAGTGGCACAGCAGTGCTCAACCAAGAGGTGACCGCCATCATGGAGGTAGACAACCTGCTGACCCTGGCCCGGGCCGTACTGAACGCCAGCCTGAAACGTAAGGAATCTCGCGGTGCCTTGTACCGGAGCGATTATCCGCAACGCGACGACGAACACTACCTGGCTCACACTATGATCGACGCCAGGGAAGTTGTCTCCTGGCAGCCTGTTCATATCGTTGACATGCCTCCCAAGGGCCGCAACTACTGATGGACCCTGAGCTCAACCTGTTCCGACAGGCACCTGCTCGACACCTATGCTGGTCAGTCAGGGATTAGGATGGAGGCCGCGCATATTAGTGGGCATCGGGCCACATCTCAAGCAAGGACAGGAGCAACCGTGACATCACAGTCCACAGGCTCAGACGGATCCAAGGCATCAGCATCGGACTGCGATCCCCGTCCGGTGACCTTCCGAATAGCCCGGTTTACCCCACGACCTCAATCAGAGCGTCCGGCGCGAACCAGCCCATTCGCCAAGAGCAACCCCTTTGCCGCAGCGGGTACCCGACGAGCACGAGGACGCCGATGGACACAGGAGTACACGATCCGCATTGCCCCACAGCGCACTGTTCTCGATGCCCTTCTGCAGATCAAGCGAGAGGTGGATCCCACACTGAACTTCCGGTACTCCTGTGGGCATGGCATGTGCGGGTCGGATGCCGTGCTCATCAACGGCCGTCCGGATCTGCTCTGCACAGCCACCATCGCCGACTGCTTGTCTGCATCCGAGACCATGCCGAACGCATACGCCTCATTCGGTGTAGCTAATGGAAGTCCACAAGTTCAGCAGCCTCCAGCTTTCCGCCGCACCGGCTCGGCAACCACCGCAACGGCCACATCCTCGTCGGCATTGCACTCAGATTCGGGCATAGGCTCCAGAGCCACAGGCCCTAAAGCCACAAATCCTTCTGAAGCCTCAGACCATACAGAAACCACAAACCATACAGGCACCACACACTTTACAGAAACTTCAGACCCTGATAAATCTTCAGTGATAGAGATCAGTCCGCTCCCCGGCTTCACCCCACTCAGAGACCTGATAGTGGACACCGACACCATGTTTGAACAGATTCGACGCTTTAAGCCTTATCTGCTTCATGATGATTCCTCTGCCGAAAGCCGCCAAAATCACCACGAATCCGATCAACCAGAGACCCAAGATTCGGTGCAAAACCCATTAACAAAAGCCATCAGCCAAGCAGCCAAGGCTAAGGTGGTCGACGCAGAACCGGCGTCGGAATACCGGCAGACTCCGGAAGAGCTGGCCCGGTATGAACTGCTCAGCACCTGCATCGCCTGCGGACTCTGCCAAGGTGCCTGTCCTATTTATGCGGGCGGTGAGGCCTTCGCCGGCCCGGCGGCCATGATCGCAGCGGCTCGATTCATCAACGATTCCCGCGACAGCCATCGACAGGAACGTCTAGAGGCCATTGACCAGGTGGACGGAATCCAGGCATGCCAGTCCATACGGGCCTGCACCCGACCCTGCCCCAGAGGCATCGACGTGGGTGAAGAGATGTGGAAGCTAGTCGAAGCCGTCAAGGAACAGTCAGACTCGTACGCACACAGGTCAGCATGAGCATTCGACAGGCTTGTGCCCTCTGGTCGTTACCATGGTTAGCATGGACAAAACCTCGTACAACAACATCGCCAGAGGATGGGAATTCGCCGAGGCAAGCGCTCTGAACGTCGAATCAGACAAGTTGCAGACCTTGCGAGACAAGGCTTCGGAGGCCGGATTCGCACAGTGCTCCCGGTCTCAAGGCGCCTTTCTGCAGTTTTTGGCTGGCCGGAACGCTCCGGCATCCATCATCCTGGTCGGCAACGGCTCTGTGGTCGAAGCCCTGCGCCTGATGACGGGCCTGCATGGTCATGGCCAGTTCACCGCCGTCGACTCCACAGCCCAAGGCACCTCACTGGTCAAAAAAATATTCGCGGGCATGGAAAAAGCCCACCCAGGCATGAGGCTGCGGGCAGTCAATGCGGCTGCCAAAACCTACTTCCCCAAGCTCAACCCCAGCGACTACGACCTTATCGTCGTCTCAGGCAATGGGGACAACTACCAACAGGTCATGGACCAGGCTCCGCGCCTGCTCAAGGACCGAGGACAGGTGATCTTCACGGATGCCTTCGATCTGCTGAAGGATCCGGACAAGGGCGGCGTACTCAACCCGGCCAACAGGTCCGCCAAAACAATCACCTTACGGACCATCATGGAAGCCATGAGCAAAGACGATGCCTGGGAATCCTGTCTGCTACCCATTGGCACAGGTATGATCATGGCTACCCGCGCCCGCTGACCGCCGCCCGCCTATTATTATCAGTCACGGTGGTGCAGGATGACTTCGACAGCCTCATCAGGATCATCAGTGCTGATGACCAGATCGGGGTCCAGCTCAGAAATCATGCCCCTCTGCTGCACTGTGTCTGACATCCAGTCAAAGAGCCCCTGCCAGTAGACCCTGTCGAAGAGGACGATGGGCATGCTGGGCGCCTTATGTGTTTGGACAAGCGTCAGGACCTCAAACATCTCGTCCAGGGTGCCGAACCCACCGGGGCAGACGATGATGCCCGAGGAGTATTTCATGAACATCATCTTGCGTACGAAGAAGTAACGGAAGGTGATGCCCAGATTCACCCAGCGGTTGAGCCCCTGCTCCATGGGCAATTCGATGCCCAGGCCGACGGACTTGCCGCCGACCTCCGCCGCGCCCTTGTTGGCCGCCTCCATGATGCCAGGCCCTCCCCCGGTGATTACTGCCATACCGGCCTTGGCCAGGTCGCCGCCCATCTTGCGTGCAGCAGCATAGGTGGGATCCTCCCTGCCGGTCCGAGCTGAGCCAAAGATGGCGGCTGCCGGTCCCAGCTCAGCCAGTGCACCGAACCCGTCGACGAACTCAGCCTGGATGCGCAGCACCCGCCAGGGGTCCATATGCAGCCAGTCCGTATCGCCGCCTGACGAGAGCAAACCAGCGTTGGCATCCGCCTCAGGAATCATGGGCCCGCGCATGATGACCGGACCACTATGGTAGGTCCTGCCTAAGTCCGGGCCTTCATCGTCATTGTGATTGTCAACCATATCCGCCATGTACGCATTCCTCCATCGGGCCCTGATCCGAAGGACCCGCTCGATCCTGTTCCGGCTTTCATGATAGCGGCCCCCGCCGCCCAGTCGACAGCAAGACCAACATGGAAAAGTGGCCAGCGGGCACAATAAAGCAATCCGTCTAGCACATTTAAGATGAACGGCAAGCCCGTACAAACCCAATGAATATGCCTATAATCACCCCTGTTGGTTTGCTATCGCTAGACAAGTCAATCTCGAAACACACGATTGCTTCCAAGAACGATTATTGGACCGAACGGTAACCCAATTTGACTTTGTCTCCGTTTGCATTCTCATGAAGCAGCGATCAACGTTCCAGGAATATTTATTTACCGATCTCCGCTCTCTGAGTTCAAGTCCACAGCACCTCCTAGCTGAATTGTTTCCAACCGACCTGCTTCTTTGCCAGTAGACTCGATGAGCAGCGAAAGATCTCCCTCTTCTTGAGGAACTATGAGCAGATCGCCGCGTCCTCCGGCAAATATCGTTCCAGGCAAACCGCCCAACACCAACCGACCCAGATTGGTGTGCTCCCCGAAAGCAGTCACTTGCAGGCCCTGACCCTGCATGCGGACTATCGTTGATCCACGTTGTTGAGCTTGCGCTAGAGCCGACCGAGAAACCTGTAGCCAGAGGCAGCTGCCGGGCGGGCAAGTTACGGGAAGGCGCTGGTCTTTGAAAATTGCCCGACTTGCGCTCTTTCGAAGCATCGTCAGATTTTGCGTGCGTAAAGTCCAGTCCGCAATGGGTTCGCCTACCAGTAGTTCAATCGTTCCAGTTGGCTCACCCCAAGTCTGCCACGTTCTGATAGTCAACCGATCCGTTGCCTGTAAGGGCCCCAGCCAAAGCGTCGACTCATAAGGGGTGATTGTTCCTATCTGGCAGCCGTTAAGTTCAACTTCGCACTTGCACTGGCAACCCTTGAAGTGCAAGGCTCCGACCGGCAACCAGCTCTCTTCATCCAGCATTCGACCCGAAGATGCATTCTTAATTCTCGACCGAGAACTTGTACCAGCCTCTGCCGGGTATGAAACCGACAAACTTGGCAGGGAACGGGTATATGTCACCACCCTGGGCCAATAAGAGGCCGACCAGCCCCCAAAGCCCATTCGGGGAACCGGATCTCGCCCCGGAAGGACCACATCGGCCTTTCCTGCTGGCGACGACCAGCGTTTAATTTCAGTTGCTTGCCATCCTGAATTCAGGGGCAGGACTTCATGCACTGCCAGCACACCGGATAAACCCCGCCCGGCAGACAACCGAAGAGCTTGCAATCTCGTGTCATCGAAATTGGAGTGCCCCCAGATGCCTACTCTTATGGACAAGAGCGGATCCTCATCATCAGTTCGTTGGATAGCTGAGCCGTCCAATGGCATCCAATAATCACCGCCGCCATTCGCTACCCAGGGCATCACCAGATCCCCCCATTGCAGGCCAACCACATCTGCTGCCTGCCGCAGGACCATCCCGCGAATTCCGTCGGGACAGCAACGCGTACTATACAGACCACTGCCAGACCACAGACCTCGCTCTTCCAACATAGGCAGCCTGCTGCCTGGAATCAACGCAGACGGAGAAGACCATACCTGGTCACATTCAGCCTTGCCCGCCGATTCCAACCGAACGATGGGTGCATGCGAGGACTGCGCCCTCGTAACCGGCTGACCCAACTGCACAGTAATTGATTTCCGGCCTTCTGGAGTAATCAGCATTGTTCGGAGGACTCCATGCTTTCCAGAAAGGGCCAATCCATTGACAGGTTTATCTCCGAGCCCGGTATTCTGGGCGGAATCCTTACAGGTGTCAGCCAGGGGATGCCAGATCAAGTCCCCGTCAATCCGCACCTTATCCAGCGACGTATCGGCAGGAAATGCTAAACGCAACCACAGGGGACCGGGTATCATGTCGGGAGCATCCACTTGCACTCGTACCCCGGTCTTCTCGTTGAATTCGAGTCCTGTCAATTCACCGCTAGTGGCTTCCAAAAGGCAACCCGATCCCAGAGGGAGATCCCGTACCAGCATCACCCCAGTCTTCGCTGGCAGTGGCCATTCGTCAGGTGAACCCTGGCCGCTATTAGCCTCCAGCTTCAGATTTTGCTCACTCACGTTGGTCAAGGTCAGCAATTTGCCACCACCGGCCAAATTCAGGAGACCCAATCCCAACTGCGGATCCTCCAGGCTGAGCGGACGGCCTTCTACTCGAATTCCACTGGCAAAGCTGGCGATTGCCTCCTCATCCGCCACTTGAGCCATGCTCAGCCGGTCGCCCAAGGCATTGATGATTGCACTCAATCGACGTGCCTGATCGGCCTCGGGTCGCTCGCCGCCGGCAGGGTCGACAGCTCCGCCGAAGTCGTAGTCGGCTGTCATAAAGGCCTCTAACGAACCCCAACTGTTGACGGAGGTTCCGTAATCGAAATCCCAGCCAGACACCTGCAGGTAAGGTCCTATGAAGGCCGCTCCCGATCCAACCAAACGCCTCAGCGTGCGATGTACGCGGTTAGTCTCCGTCACAATCAGGGGTGCTCCACGCCTACTGGCGGCATGACGGTAATAACGCACCTGACGATCAAAATCCGGATCGTCATCATCAGGATAGAGGTTGACAGCGGGCGCCACCGTTGCAGCGTCAGCGCCGGCACGAGTCATATCCCCCTGACCAGCACAGACGACAATGGGCACACGCACTCCCATTTCCCGCATCATGGAGGCCAGTGAGCCAATGTAGCCAGTTGGATCGTCACAGTCGAAGAAGTCCAGTTCGTTATCCGCCTGGACCATGATCACGGGTCCTCCAAGGCCGTGTCCAGCATATTGTTGGCGCGAAATAATGGGGATAATTTGCTGATACCAGGTTCTGACAGCCTCCAGGAAGGCCTCATCGTGCTGCCGGGCTCGAATCTTAGGATCGGTAAGCACCCAGGCTGGCAGACCCCCGCCATCCCATTCTGCACAGATATAGGGGCCTGGCCGGATCAAAGCATAGAGACCGGCACGTTTGGTCATGCGCAGAAACTCCTCGATGTCCAAACGACCTGAAAAGTCAGCCTTGCCCGGTTCCCTCATATGCAGGTTCCAAGGCGTATAGACATCTATGACCTGATAACCCAGCCGTTTAACCGCATTCAGACGCTGCTCCCACTGACTTCGGGGTATACGAAAGGGAAAGACCGAGGCACACAGCAGAACCCTTGCTTTTCCATCAATCCACAAACGCCCTTGAGTCAAAGCTACTGGATAGGGTGAGCCCTTCCTGGCATTTGAGACCGCCATGTCCGGCGCAACATAACCGAATCGGCCGTCCGACTCCTGATTCATGATCGGACCTACAGGTGCTCCAAGGGTATTCGAAGTCTTCGCTTTTCTTCTCATCATTCCTATGCCTTTCGCCTTGTTGCAAAACAAGACAAACCTTGGTGTTTACTTGATTCCTGCTGATCCGGCGAACATCCCCGACTCGTACAGATATCTCTGGGCAAAGTAGTAAACGATAAGCACCGGCAGGATGAGGATCAGTGCTCCTACCATGATCATGTTCCAAGGCGGTGTCTGCACGCTGGAACTCTGGCTCGAAAGCACCTGCAAGCCTAACGCCAGAGGCATTTTATCCTCATCATTGATGTAGAGCAGGGGCCCGAAGAAACTCCCCCAGTTGGATGAAAATGTGAAGACGCACACTGCTGCCAAGACCGGGACCATCATAGGCAGGATAATTCTGGTGAAAATCCTAAAGTATCCCAGGCCGTCTATCTCCGCTGCCTCATCAAGTTCCGTGGGGATACGAGTGATGAACTGACGCATAAGAAAAACGTTGTAAGCGTTGGCGAAAAGATTCGGAACGATCATGGGCAGGAGCGTGTTGATCCATCCGAGCGTTCTGAAGAGAATGAACTGAGGAATCATCAGCACCTGGCCGGGTATCATCATCGTCGATAGAACCAGGATGAACAGGATGTTCTTGCCTGGTGCATGCAGCCTGGCAAACCCGTATGCGACCAATGCCGAAGAAAACGTCATAAAAATGCAGGCAGGGATGACGATTATCAGAGAATTGAGGATGAATCTGCCAATAGGAAGTCCAGAGCTGAAGACTTGGATGAAATTCTCCCAGTGCCATTCCCCTGGCAGAAAAGTAAACTTCATAGCCTTAGTCGTTGCATCCGAGCTTAAAGCAATAGACACGACGAAGACCAGTGGGGCACAAAGAATAGCGGAGACTACGGTGAGAATGGCGTAACGCCTCGCCTTGCCGCCAAAATCAGAACGGGTATTCACTTCTTTACCTCCGACTCATAAAACACCCAGGCATCCGAGGACTTAAGCACCGCTGCCGAAATTACCATGATGATGACAAAGAGTATCCAAGCCAGAGCTGATGCATAACCCATATGAAAATCCTTGAACGCGGACGTATAGATATAAGGCACCATCATCTGGCTGGCATTGTCTGGGCCACCCTGGGTCAGGATGTAAACCTGGTCAAAGACCTGGAAAGCGCCAATGATTCCTGTGACCAGATTGAAGAATAAAATAGGTGTGATCATTGGGAACGTTATGCTCCAAAACAATCTGTAGTGACCTGCTCCATCAATTTCAGCCGCTTCGTACAATTCTTTTGGCACTCCATTAATGGCAGAAATAAGCAAGATCGTTCCACCTCCAACCTGCCAGATGGACAGTAGGATTATGGCAGGAATAACCCAGTTTGCATCCAACAGCCAGGCAGGACCCTTGATGCCGAACAGGCCCAGCAAGGCATTGACTGGTCCATCTTCAGGCTTGAGCAACCATTTAAAAATCAATCCTGCTGCCACAAGCGGCACCAATGAAGGCAGATAAATGATGGTGCGGTAAATGCGTTTACCACGAAAGTCATGAGAAAGCAGATTGGACAAGTACAGGGCGATGAGCAGGGAGACAGGTACAGAGACTATAGCGTAATAGAAAGTGTTTCTGAGCACTTTCCAAAAAAGAGGATCAGCAGTAAGAGCCTTGGCATAGTTGCCAAGACCCACCCAGTTGGGTTTCTGAAATGAATCCCAATCGGTAAACGACAGATACAGCGAAGAAAACATAGGCACCGCAGTGAAAACTACAAAGCCGATAATCCACGGAGATATACATACGTAAAAGAACAGGGTCTCCCTAGTGCTCCGTTTCATTCCTCGACGCGAACCACGATGACGACGACCTATGGATGCGGATATACTCATACAAATCACCTCTTGACGATGTAAAAACACGACGGCAGGCGCATCTGACTTGGCGCAACAGAGCACTGCGGGTAAAAAGGCGCTGCGGATCCGGCCATTATGCGCCGGATCCGCCAGCTGCCTGGAACTGGACTGACCCTGCTACTTGTTCAGAGCCTGCTCCAATGTCTTCTGAGCTTTATCCAAGCCAGTTTTGACATCCTGCTTGCCGTTCCAGGTTTGGGACATACCATCGGACATGGCCTTGGTAATCTGTGACCATTCTGGCGTCAACGGCGGAGCATAGGTCATCGAGGTAGATCTGGTGAAAGCAGTCAGATCCAATCCATTCTTATTCCAAGATGCCTGGGTAAAGGACTTGTCCTTGGCCGCAGCAAGGTTCGCTGGCATGTCGAGCCCGCTCTCGGCGATAGGCCGCTGTCCCTCTTTCGAGGTCAGATATTTCACAATCTTGATTGCATCATCCTTATGCTTGCTCTGAGAAGAGACCGTAAGGGCGTTGAAGAACATGGGTACAGCAGTCTTCTTGCCATGCCACAGGGGTGCAACTCCCCAGTTGAATTTGGCATCCTTAAGTGAGGAGATGTCCCAGAAACCAGTCACATTCATGGCTGTCTTACCTTGTGCGAACAGGGGGTCAGCGCCTGAATCCGTGATCTCCTGCGGCTTGGGAATGACCTCATACTTGTACATGAGATCTTGATAGAACTGCATGGCTTCAACATTCTCAGGCGAATTCACCACCGGCTTGCCATCTTTGTCGAGAATACGGCCGCCGTTTTGATAGATCCAGGTCATATACCAGGCCCACCAATCACCTTCGCAGTAGGCCCACTGAGTGGTCTTGCCATTCTCACGCTTGACCAATTTCTGGGCGTTGGTCAAGAAGGTATTCCAATCCCACTTTTCGCTGGGGTATTCCACACCAGCAGCATCGAAAATGTCCTTGTTATAGAAGATCACCGCTGGTGCCGCCCTGTCAGGAGCCCCATACAGCTTGCCTTTATATGTATAGATCTTCTGATTGGTTTTGCCATAGTCTCGAGCGACGTTCGGGAAATCTGATGTCAAATCAGCTAGCTGACCACGACTGGAGTATGCGTTGATATTATCAGCCATTTCCAAAATATCGGGTGGTGTTCCGCCTGAAAACATAGTCTGGATCTTGGTATCGTAATCCTTGGCTATATACTGCAGTTTGACGGGGATATTGGGATATTTCTTCTTAGCCAGGCTCAGGCGTTTCTGCATGACGCGTTTGTCGATATCACCACCCCAGATCGTTAGGACCAATTCATCCTTGCCGGCGCCATTGCTGCCCCCACAAGCCGCCAGTGAAGACACCATGGACACTGAAGCAAGTACCGCCAGGATCGCGGTCAGGCCTTTCTTCTTCCAGGACCTCATTGAAACCTCCTTGGTTCAAGGAATCCTTGATTCTCATATATTGCCGGATGGCCAGGCATCAACGCACCAACCATTCGACATGATTTCGACTCAGTGAAGACACTTACTGAATCGAATCAGCTAATTGCCAGTAACAATATAACGCATGCAACTTATACGTGTCAAATATGATGTAGATTTGCCATAGCCTGCTTATATAAGCTGAAGAAGTCATAGCATGATTGAAGTCAGAAGAACGATAGGTAATGAGCTATATGCAATGAATTCTTAGATTAATGGATTCAGCTGCATTGTTCATTGGTTGGAGACAGCAATCAATTTCCTATGGTTCGGCATCGACAGCATAAACAGAAGAAAGACGAAGGTAGAATTCATGGTCACAATGCGTGATGTCGCCGCTTTGGCGGGTGTATCACAGGCCACAGTATCCTATGCCTTGAACGGGGACCCTATGATTTCCGAGGCCACACGTTCACGAGTCATGGCAGCGGCACAAGAACTCGACTACGCCGTTAACCTTTCCGCCAGAAACCTCAAGTCTGGTAAAAGTGGGGCTATCGGCTTGGTCGTCCAGGAAATTGCCAATCCATACGTCAGCCAGCTAGCTGACGCTATTTCAGAATATGCCTTGGGCAAGGGGCTACAAACAGTCATCCAACAAACCCTCTACCGTCGTGAGAGCGAAACCACAATTCTGGAGCATGTAATCAGCGCTTTCTGCGATGCAGTCATTTTCAGCCCCAGTAAATTGACAAGCCGGCAGATCAAGGCGCAATTACACGGCAAACCCGCTTTACTCCTTTCCGCTCAAGATGAAAATCCCGAATATGATGTTTTGCAAACCCCAGGCAAAAAAGCCATGCGCGAAGCCACCGATTATCTATTTGCCTCCGGCTGTCGAAATCCTGTTTTTTTTGGCATGCCCTATATACCTTTAACCGAATGCGTAAATCCGCTGAATTCAGCCACGACCCGAGTCGTCGGCTATGAATCCTCACTGGCAAACCACGGCATGAAACCAGGACCTCAACAGTTCATCAACCCTCCGGATTGGAGCCCCGGCACCAGCCGCCAAACCATGCTGGATTATATCGACTATGACCTCGCCTCCAATTACGAAAATTCGCCAAGGAACCAATACGGCAATCAGGTAAGCTTTGACGCTGTGGTCTGCATCAACGATGCTGCGGCGCTTGGCGTCATCAGAGCGTTAATCGATCGGAATATCAGCATTCCTGATCAAGTATCCGTCATTGGCTTCGACGGTATCTCCCAGGGAGCCTTCATCGCTCCCAGTCTGAGTACTGTGGCCTTCGACTTCAACGATATGGCCCGGCAGGCTGTTGACACCCTGGTGATGCGCCTAGACGAAGCCTCCGGGAAGACTCAAACCAAAACCAGGCAACAACCCCAAAGACTTACCGCCCACTATCAACTGTTGCAACGTGAATCGACGAAGTCCCTCTAAAAAATCCGAAACGACGATGATATACGTGTTCCATTGGTGGCCACAGTCGCGACAGACAGGAGGACCATTAAACAATAGACATCCGAAACAGACTAAATGCAGGTCATGCCATGTCTTCGGCATGACCAAGTATCTGCCGCGCTAAAAGAAACTTTCATGACAATACTGCCAGCGGGATAGCAGCACACGACCGACAGTCGCAGTACAGTGCTTCACAGGAAAAGAACAGAAGATTAAGAAACCTTGCCAATAGCATGAATTGTCAAATGGAACAACCTCGGCTTAAATGACGGGGATCAGGTCCATCTGAGCAATCCTCCTGAAACAGATGATGCCGTTGACCATCGGCAGAAGTATAAACAGGCTGAATCGGTTCCACTGAGTATGTGCCGATAATCCCAGACATGACAGTAATTGAGAAAAGAAGCCTAGCTCAACCCTCAAACTCTCTTATTGACCAGTGCCATAATTAACTTATGTTTCGTATTCAACGGTTCAACTTTCCTGTACTCTCTTAATATTAGTAAGAATCGGTGTTCTAAATTCACTCCACATCCCATTTGAAACTACGAACCGCCAAAAACACAAGCAATACAGTAACAGCAAGCACGATGGAGGTTGAAAGCATAGCGCCCGTTTGTTGCAGAGGATTTTTTGACGCCCAGAAAATAAGATCTCCAAATAGAGTCGAAGGAATCCATCTGATAACATTCGTCAACCAATCTGGAAGGATGGCGAAGGGTATGGCCAGACCGCTGAGGAACAAAGCCAACAATTGTACGAGAGTTCCCAAGTTGGTTGCCAACTGCGATGAGGAAAGACACCCGCCCATTAAATAACCCAGAGCAAGGAACATGACCAGGCCCAATAAGGACACGACAAAAACTCGACCAACATCCCTGAGCGGAAGCAGATTAAGCAATACTGAAGCGCCGACTATGGCAATGATCTGCACGGTCGCCATAATGAACCTTACAGCCAGATACGTCATCAAATAGTCAGCTTTGCGAATCGGCGTAGTTGAAAGTACCCGAAGAGCTCCTGATTGCCTGACCTCGGCCAAAGGGCCTGCAGTCATTGTCAAAGCTGTACCGGTCACTGCCAGAAAGAGGGCCATGGGCATGACAAAGGGGCTGAAGTCCGGAGCATCAGCCTGCCCTTTCATCATCTCGGACATGAAAAGGAACATACCAGCCATGGCAAAAGGAAAAATTATGACAAAAATAAAGTATGAAGTGTTCCTGATTAGTTCACGAGTCTGTAGCGCCAACAGGGGGCGAAGGTCCCGTTTTTGTGTCATCTGGAGTCCTATCAAAAATGAGTATCGTCAACTATTCAAAATCATGCCCGGTCAGCCTTACGAAGGCATCATAAAGGCTTGGTTCGTTCATACGTAATTGGGAAACCGCAGGATTGCTTGACAGCACAGCAATAACCGGATCCGTATCGTCGGCACGTATCGAGATGGTTGTCTTATCAATAACTTTCGGTTCGCCGAAAGTTCGAAGCATGCTCATCAGATCCAATATTCCATCTGGGCTTACTTGGCAAGATATCAACGTCCCCTCGGCATATTTCCTTATGAGTTCCTCCGGACTTCCTTGAGCTACAGACCGACCATGATCTATCACCGCAACTTCTTGGCACAGAACTCTCGCCTCATCCAAATCATGTGTCGATAAGACAATTGTCGTACCTTCTTCGGCCAAAAAACGAAGCACCTTCCAAAGGTCGTCTCGAGCCATTACGTCAAGACCAGTGGAAGGTTCGTCAAGTATGGCTAGTTTCGTCCGTCCGATGATGGATAAACCAACGTTCAGACGTTGTTTTTGTCCACCTGATAATTTCGCCACCTTGCGGAGCAGCAATTCGTCCAAGCCCATCCATTTCGCGACCTTGTCCACGTCGCGCGGGTGATCATAAAGACTGGCCCAAAATGACAGTATCTCCCCCACTCTTTCCTGGGGAAAGACAGTGGACTCCTGTGGTTGAATACTCACCCTCTGATGAATCCACTGCGAATCAGTCTGCGGATTCCTATCGAATATGTTGACAGTTCCGGAAGTCGGTTTTCTCAAGCCGACAGCTATTTCGAGCGTTGTTGATTTTCCGGCACCGTTAGGGCCCAGCAGACCAAAGATGCCCCCTTCAGGGACGGTTAAATCGAGGTGATCCAGGGCCTTGATAACCCCTGCTGGCGTTTCATACTCTTTAACTAGATTGCCAAGTTCTATAGCAGCATTCATTGGTGCCACCCTTTATGGTAGGTACAGCGGTTCGTTAAAGTTTCATTGCATTGAGCGGCCAAACCTGCCACACACTCTTTGAAAAGATTACCACCAATGGTGATTGAAATACATCAGCATAAGAACCGCTGGCTGTTAGGACCGAATGCTCAAGCACCTGTCTACAAATCTAAAGAGAAACATGCAACTCTACTCATTGGCGAATCAAGTGAGCCATGAGTATCTGCCACACGTTCATAGAAAGAAGAAAGAACTCACTTATTAATTCGATCAGCCATCGGCAATACGGAATCTCTGCGGTTCTCCTAATAAGACATCTGCAGCCCCCCTGCAGCCTCTCTGGCAAAACAAAAAACTATCTCCTAGAACCTGGTTTCCTCATCCATGGCTTCAGCAAGCGATTTGCTCAAATGCCTGAATCTCAAATGCCGGAGTTCCCCGAACGGAAACAATGCGTCTCGCAGGTTGTTGGGCGTTGCTTTTACCGCAACGAGAACCCTTATCCGACTTCTACAGATGGAAGAGGCCCTGTCAGACTCTTTTTATACTGGGAAGGATCGATCCCTCCCACGAAGCACCCAAAGCAGAACTACAAGTTGCTTGAACCTATCAGGTTTCCCCCCCATGCGCAGTATGTCCAGCCACATACTGGGCACACTCAGTCCTACCTGACAGCGATTTGTACTTATACTCACCCGATGCTGGCGGTCGGCATTGTTTCACCGTGTGCTCATATAGCAAGCCAAACGGCTAACGCCAGGCTTGCTGCGCCCAATATGCACAGCACGAACCAGCGCTTGTCCTTCTTGCCCAATACAAATCCCCGAACAATCAGTGCCAAGCCGAGCAAAGCCGCGAATACCATAATCCAGAAACCCATGTTCTAGGCCTTTCGTTGAAGTTTGATGATTCGATCATGCTGGTCAGCCAGTGAGGCGTCATGCATAACGGTGACGATTGTGGATCCCGAATCTTGGTTCAGGCCAAAGAGCAGAGCGATGATCCTCGACCTGTTCGCTGAATCGAGAGCGGCAGCGGGCTCATCAGCAAGAACAGCCTCGGAATTCATAATGACGGCCCGCACGAAAACTGTTCCTGCTTTTCTCCCACCGGAGCATTTAAGCGGTTTTGCCAAGTATAGACCCAATGCCCAGAGAGTCCACCACCTGGCCGAATCTTCCCGAATGCACCTTGCCTGGCGTCCCTGCCTAGAGCAGGTACAGCTTGATGTTGTTCGCGATGCTCAAGGACCTGATGAGCCTTGATTCCTGCAGAACGGACCTGATTTCCTGGCTCCTCCATGCAGCCGATTCAAGCTCGTTCTATAAGGACCATCCTGCGCTCTCCCCCTGCAAGCGAACCATCCGCGCAAACTCACCATCTGCGGACATAAGCTCCTGGGGAGAACCCTGCTCGACCACACGCCCATGGTCAAGAACGACAATCTTGTCGGCCTGCTCAACAGTGCGCATCCGGTGGGCGATGACCATGACGGTCTTGCCCACCAGTAATTGCGACAGGGCTTCCTGCACCTGCGTCTCGTTCTCCACATCCAGGGAGGCGGTAGCCTCGTCGAGCAAAACAATCGGGGCATTCTTGAGGATGGCTCTGGCAATTGAGATTCGTTGCCGCTCGCCCCCGGAAAGCCTGGAGCCGTTTTCACCAATCATCGTCTGGTACCCCTGTGGCAGGCGCGAGACGAACTGGTCGCAGTTGGCAGCGCTGGCCGCAGCCAACACCTCCTCGTCACTGGCACCGCTCCGACCCATCCGAATATTGCCCAAGACCGTGTCATCAAAGAGCATCACGTCCTGAAAAACCACGGCATAGTCTCGCAGGAGAACCTCCGGATTTACTTGGCTCACATCCACCCCTCCTACGGTGATGGAACCTGAAACGGCATCCCAGAAGCGAGCCGCAAGGCGGGCGCAGGTCGATTTACCGGACCCCGAAGGACCGACCAGGGCCGTAATCTCCCCCTCCTTGGCAGTGAAACCGACATCCTCAAGAACCGGCTCACCTGTCGCCTTACCCGCAAGACCGGGATAGGAGAAGGCAACGTGGTCGAAGACGATATCGTGCCCATCGGGATGGAATTCCGTACTACCCCCGGCTACAGGTTCCTCGGTGATGGAGCGGATCCGCCGGGCCGAGCCCTGGGATTGGAAGAGCTCCGAAACCAGCATCAGCGCCTGATCAAAGGGCGAGTAGATCCGTGAGACCATCAGGAGGAAGAGGAACATGACCATGAAGTCGATCCTGCCCTGGATAATCAATCCGGCAGCCACCAGGAAGGTCGTTGCCACACCCAACCTCAAAACCACCATGGCGGAGTTCATTATAAGACCATTGGTCATCTCGGTTCGGACTGTAGTGGCTTCGGTGTCGTCAATGGTCGAGAATAGCCTGTCCAGATACCTGTCTTCCTGGTTGGTGGCGTGAATCTCCCGAACGCAGTCAAGCGCCTCCTGAATGCCGTCACTGACCCGCACCTGAGCCTGCCTCGTGCGCCGTGACGAGGCTTCAACAAATCGTCGAGTGGCAAAGATGATAGCGAAGGCCACCGGCACACTCCAGAAGGCAGCCAGATCAAGTGCCCAATTGATGGGCAGAAGCGACAGGAATATCAGGACGGATGAAACGACTGCGCCATAGAGCTGGCTCAAGGCATGGGCGTAGGCATGTTCCATGGTGGCCACGTCACCCAGAATGGTATCGGTCAGATCAGCCAGGTCACGCCGCCCAAAAAATGAGAGTGGCAGTTTGCGCAGTCTCTCGGCCAAGTTGATCCGCTGAGTTCCGGTCTGGCTGAAGACCGCACCGTAGGAGTAACTGTACTGGAACCAGGAGGAGCCGAAGAGAATGAGGGCAAAGACCAGGAGACCAGCTAGATAGGGCAAGATCTCCGGCAGGGGCGCCCCCGCTGTCAGGTGTCCGACAAAAGCGTTCATGACCAGCAGAAGAGAGGCCGTTCCCGCCATGATGATCAGATTGGTCAGTGTAGTCCACAACGTTCCCAGAACCACGATTCTCACGCCCTGATCGGACAGGGCGTACTTCTTCTTGAATGAGGCGAGCACTTATGCCTCACCTCCTTCCCTCTGAATGTCGGAATCACCAGTCGACGAGTCCGCAGCGTATGGCCCGGCACCGGAAGCGGCGTACTCCTCACCCACAGTGGAGCCTGCGAGGTCGTGATCCGCTTTGCCGGCAGCCTTCGAAGAGTTGTTGACCTTCCATGAAACCGCCCGCTTGTAATCAGACCAGAGACGGGCATAGGTACCCTGCGCATCAAGAAGCTGGCGATGTGTACCCTGCTCAACCAGACGGCCCCCGTCCAGCACCAGAATTCGATCGACGTGGGCCACAGTCGACAGGCGGTGGGCAATCATAAGAACGGTTCGTCGTCGGCCCCCTTCAGCCTGGGTCAGTTTGGTCAGCGCCTTCTGTGTCAGGACCTCGTTCTCAGGATCGGCAAAAGCAGTCGCCTCATCCAGAACCACAATGGGAGACCTTTTGAGGATTGCCCTGGCCAGAGCCACGCGTTGGACCTCTCCCCCGGAAAGATAGGTTCCACCCGAACCGAGCACGGTATCCAGCCCATTGGGAAGCTTGTCGACAATGTCCACGCACTGAGCCGCCCTCAATGCGTCCAGTACCTGCTCGGGAGTCGCTTCTGGCCTGGCTGCGCGGACGTTTTCGAGCAGGGTCGTCGAAAAGAGCCTGTTGGCCTGGAAAACGAAGGCGACCTGCCCCATCAGATCGTGGGGATCCATGGATCTGACATCAATGCCACCCAAAGCGACCCTGCCCGAATCCACATCCCAGAAACGCGGCACCAGACTGGCACAGGTCGATTTTCCTCCTCCCGAGGGACCAACCAGAGCCACCATTGCGCCCTCCGGCACCTTGAAGTCAATCCGATCGAGTGCCGGACGATTGGCACCTGGATAGCTATAGGACACCTGTTCCATGGATGCATCCGCCGACTTCGGGTGTTCCGGTTCGGCAACTACCATCAGGGGATCGATGCTGAGCACGCCGGTGATTCTGTTCAAGGCATCGTCGGCCTTGCTGAAGGACTCATTGGAGAACTGCAGACGGGTCATGGCTGTGGGAACCATGCCCGAGAAGACAGCGTAGAAGGCGAAATCAGTCAGGAAAGAGGTGAAGTCACCATGCCCCGAAGCCAGCAGGATGGCTACAGGAACAAGGAAAATTACAGTCCCGTTCAGGGCTGTCATCTGAATGGTCTGGGGCAGGTGGCAGATTTGCATGGCATAGTTCCTGGCTATTCGGCTGTAGTGCTCGATGGCCTCGTGGAAGGCCTTGAAGGAATAGACCGTCTGCTGGAAGACCTTGACCACAGGAATGCCACGGACATATTCGGTCCCGGTCTTGGACATTCGCACCAGGGCATCCTGGTACTTCTTCACAAAGGACTGTCCCTGATCGTTCATCATGACACGGATGCAGACCAGGGCGATCAGGATGGGGAAGAGACAGGCCAGGCCCATACGCCAGTCGAAAGCCAGCATCAATATCGGCATACCAAGAATCATGGCGAAGGAGCCGGCTGCATCAGGGAGGATATGGGCAAGCAGATTCTCGGTATCGCCGGCCGAGCCATCAATCGTGCGACGCAACTCGCCTGAAGCGTGGAGGTCAAAATACCCCAGGGGCAGGCTCATCAGGTGGCTCATGGCCTCTTTACGCATGTTGGAGGCACTCCGGAAAGCTGCCAGATGTGCCATCAACAGTCCTGCACAGTACAGAATGACGGAAGCCACCGCAAACCCCAATCCAATCCATCCGTATATGGCGATTCCCATGGCCTGGGACCACTTCGGCGCTACGGCGAGGAGGTCTTTCACCGCCAGCCATATGCAGATGTAAGGTCCAAGGCCGGCAATCGTGGAGGGCGCGGATAGACCACAGCCGAGATAGGAGAACACCTTGCGAGGGCCAGCGAAATCGAGCAGCCGCATTAGGGAACTGCGTGCAGGTGGCCTCTCCTGGCCAGGTCGGCCTCCCCCGCCCTGTGCTTTACCTTCTGCAAAATCCGGCTTGCTACCCGAATCCGCCTGGTCTGTGGTCATCTCTTTCCTCCAGGTTCATCCAAAACTCTTGTCGTCCGCTGCCATCGAACGTAATTTGAGAAGTCAATGCCCGGAAGACCGTCGCAAAGGGACGAATGAATCCATAAAAGCTGCGAACGAAAACGAAAGTCTGCCGAGATTGCCACAAAGCCGGCAGGATGAAACCAGGTGAGCAATGACCGACCACGAGATGCACTCCGAATCCCGCGAGATTCAGACCCTGTACCGCCCCCAGGTGGAGCAACTCGGCATGGAACTCCATTATCGATCAGGAGGACTGGAAGGGCAGGTGGATGGCGACATTTGCCGAGGAAGGTTCCAAGCCAATTTGGCGGGTCCTTATTGCCTGGTCATATGGCACGACATCATTTTCCTGCGCGAGATGAGCTTCAGTGAGTACGCCATGACCGACTACGCCTGCCTGACCCTGGATGAAAGCCCGGTATCCAACCCTGTTCCTTATGGGGTGCAGCCATTTACCATGCAGAAAGGCAATATGGTCTCCCTGATCCAGCAGGCGGGATCGGTCACCAACCGCATACCGGCAGGCTCTCGCTCTCGGACCCGGAGCATCTGCATCCTGCCCGGCTATTTCATGGAGCTGGAAAACCAATGGCCCGGTCAGGTCGGGGGACTCTTTGACGCCTTTGGCAGGCCCTGGCCATCCAATATTGCACAGTCCGCTTTAACCGCCCTGTCAACGTTTGCCCCCGGAAGGCCAGGCCAGACGGAGTTCCTCATAAAAGCACACATCGACCTCCTCATGGCAATGTTGGCCCAGGCTTCCTCTGCACTTGTGCAAAGACACGAATCCTCACACGACCGCGACTTGGTCCAACAGGTCAAAGCTCACATCCAATCCCACATGGACGGCGACCTCTCCATTGATCGGATAGCCCAATCCCTGTATGTGGGACGCACCCGTTTATGCCTCGCCTTCAGGCGTCAGACCGGAACAAGTCTGGCCAGGTACATCAGAGAGCAAAGAATGGACCGGGCCCGCCGTCTTCTCTCGTCAACCACGGAAGACATTGCCCGGATTGGCAGGCGGGTCGGATATACGCGTCCGAGTTCATTCAGCGCGGCTTTCACCAGAGAAACCGGAATCCCTCCAATCACTTGGCGCGAGCAAAGCAAGCGCATCGAACAAGCTCGCTGCAATTGATACGTCCGCAATTGCGAAAGTCAAGTAGACGGTCACAGACCTGAGGACTATGACTTTATGAACGTTCCCCTAGCTGAGACCATTGTCCGATTTTGGCGTCCAGGCAGAGGAGCTGTATGGAGCGATGGTGATGTTCCCGTTCTGGCAGAGGGAACCAGCTCACGTTCCTCCTTACATATAGATCAGGCCCATATGGCTCTGCATCGAAACTAATGAGCCTATCCGCAGCTTGTCGCCACGAATCGTTATTTCTAGAACTTCCAGGCGTATATGTCGATTTATTCTTTACTATTTTGATTGGCAAAAGGCACAGACACATTACCTGTATGGAATACACCAAACACAAACAAAATAAAAGCCTTCCGGCCGTATATGTACCACTCTAAACGCCAAAAAGTAGGACTATTACTAGTTTTACTGCTTAACTATCAAATGCAAAACCAGATTATCCGTAATCCAGAGCACAAGACTCAATAATCTATTCCCTCTTTATACCTTTTAGCTTGCTCATCTTCGTTTAATCCCATTGAGTGATATTCTCTCGCTTGTCTTGTCAGCAGCGCAGCCACCTTCGGCCATTGAACGTTAATTCTGTTAGCACATTTTTGGAGCTCATCTTCAAGCTCATACTCTTGTTTCCCGCCTTCTTCTAAACTACGACTAACCGCCCCTCTTTTGTTGAACAGCTCAGCACTGAAACCTTCATCTAAAGACGTGGATTGAGAGTCTTCTATTATATTACATACTGATTTACATGGCCATGTGCCGTCACTATCAGCGGGAGCATAAGCCAGTACTTTTCCAATATAGTAATCTCCTCGTCTAGTTAGATCACGCGAGCCCAGTATCTTTTGAACTTCTTGAATCCATGATCTCAGTTGTTCTTCGACAATTTCACTTGACTCATTGACCGCTCCTGGAATTGTTCTCCAAGTATTTAGCAGAAGCCAAGCATTTTCCGACTGCTCTTTCGGGACCTCCAGCTGTTTTCCACCATTAGCAGTTTCTGGGTATACAAGAGAGAGAGTGTCAGCAAAATAGCGCGGGTCATCAGCGAGTTTCCGGTGCAAAAATAAGCACACATGCCCATCATTAAATGCACGCAAATAGGCCCATTCAAGTTTCCCAAGACGAGTACGGTCTACACTCACACTATCTTGGAGGAGTTTTATCAGCACTTTTATTTCGTGACTAGATAACGTCTCACTTTCATGATCATGGCTTATCAGGAACTTTTCCATAAGATCAGCTGCTAAGCACGAATCGACTTTAACAGCACTAGCCTCACTATATAACACAAGCAATTTGAGAGCGTCCACGATTCGTCCATGACTCGCCAGCTGTTTTGCTGCTTCATTGGCTAACATGAAATCGGTTCCTAAGTGATTAATTGGAAACTCTAGCCAATATATCATCTCCACTTCTTCATCATAACTAATAAGAAATGTCCATACTTCGTCGAATTCATTAGAGAGTAAGAGCAAGCGAGCTTTTACCGTGTTGGACAAACTATCACTATGCATTATCTCCAGTAGATTACTTAATCTACCATTAGTTAGTCTATACAAAGCTGAACTCGCAAAAGAACATACTCCGGAAAACTCACTTTCTAATAGTCTGGCAATCGCATGGTCTTGTATCTGTAGGCCGAGGCAAGCAAACGCGTCTCCAACGATCCAAGGGCATTCAACTCTTTTGGCAAGTCGCAATACGCTCTCCAAACCGCCTTCCGCAAAGACCTTACTTATTGCATCATTTCTTGCTTTTGCCAGAAGCTGCTTTCTATCAATCGACTGAGTATGATTGTCCAAGACGTAAACCAACCGGTCGTAGGCAAATAGCGGGGCTACTTGAACAACAGGATCCGCTGGTTCTAGCTCTTTCATGACCGATTTGAAACGTTCGATATCTTTGTGAGATAAAGACGCTGACACATTTGCTGAAGTCTGATATTCCTCAATAAGTTTATAAAACTCCAACCATATCGCATCACGCGTATCGTTTGATTTCAACTTAGCGAGACTGAGCTTATTCAAAGCAGTATTTCTGCTCTTTTGAGGCAAACACGGCAACCTAGGGATGATCTTGATCCAGATTGATGGATC
This sequence comes from Bifidobacterium polysaccharolyticum, assembly GCF_016101585.1. Taxonomy (GTDB): domain Bacteria; phylum Actinomycetota; class Actinomycetes; order Actinomycetales; family Bifidobacteriaceae; genus Bombiscardovia; species Bombiscardovia polysaccharolytica. Next base: position 3,701 of record NZ_JACFQG010000001.1, on the reverse strand, counting down.
ACTTTCAGCAAGGTCAACAGCACAGCCAAGATATACGTTAATATCACCAACGAATTGATTGTGGGTCGGCTTATTTGGTGAAGCGGATTGTCTAAATTTAAACGGCGTAATTGTTGAAGTTCTTTCTCCAATTCTAGGAATGAGAGCAATAACTAGTGATTTACCAACCTGAGGTAGTTTTTTGCAGACTTTTTGAACGAACGAATGCCTTTCATCTGATAATGTAGCTGTTTGCGGATACCATGCACACAGAATAGTAGCGAGAGAGTTCAACGGTCGATTAACGAGTTCCCCGCCTGGATCGTGATCAGCAAGTAATGCAAGTAACCACATAGCTCTCCCAAAATAATCGGGAATCATTGCCAGACGTTCCAAAGCCCAGAGCACTTGTACATGCGGGCTGGTTGGTGCCAACAAATTAGATGATTCATGGAATAATTTATCCATAAGTACACCGCTTGGACTTATTGCTCTTTGCAATTCATCCAGAAACTCTTCGGGTGCCGCCTCAGCAATTTCCGACAAAACATCATTTATCGAAATCCATATGCCCCCGGTGCAATCGTCATTTGCGAAACGCAGTATATCTGAAACAACATTGGCCGCCCAATCCGAAAAAGACAGAGAAGGGAAATCACTTACAGTCGCACTCGAGGAACCTAGCAAGGCAAGTGTAGTCGCAATTCCCTTCCTAAGATCTTCGGATTCTCCCCTCCTCTTTCTATAAATCGTTGCCGTCCATTGCAGGTCTTCGGGAAGAGACAAAGCGGGATTCGCTTTTTTCAGTACAAAACAAACTGCCTCTCGGAAAGCGTCTAAATCGGATTTTGTTATCGTCTGTAGCAGACGTTCAGAACTTTCAATAGGAGAAATAACTGCACGCACACTTCCAAATATTGAAAAAATAGGATTAGCACTATTAGCGTCTTTAAGTAGCGCATCAGTTAACTCTTCATCGTTGGGGTCTATCACAAAACGAGCAAAAACGTCTGCATCCCCCTTTATTGCGCCGTCCCACCGCCCAAGCATCCATGCTCTTCTAACTAGTTCATTTACATGAGGAGAGTTTGAATTCGGTAAGAGCGCATCAGGAAGAGGTATATGAGCGATTTTTTGACGCAGCAATGGTATACTTTTATGCGCTGAACGTGCATATTCTGCTTGTTTCTCATCTGATATATTCTTCGTTTCGAAATAGTTTACAGCTTTTTCATACGAGATGTCAGGCAAATTTATTGTTGGTGCGACTTGCTGCACTTTATTTACGCCAATAACTATATGGTGTCCGGTAAGTAGTTCAGCTTCTCTTACTAGAGCAGCATCTGACAAAAGCACAATTAGACGTTCTGACACTTGTCTTAAATACTCCAGTGCGCTTGTCTCACTAACGACCACAGCTTTAGACAGCATTCCTTGCTCATCAGAAAGCAAAGTCGCCGCCACGAATGCAAGACAATCTTCAATCGTCACAGACCCTATTATTATTTGACTCGGCTTGCTGTCACTTAGTTTCTTCTTAAGAAGACTTTTTTCATAAGATCGATCACACAAGACAAGCTCAGAAGTAAGTAGATTATCACACGGTTTTCGGTAGTCATTCCACCAAGTTTCCAGACTGGATAATCCATGAACCGATTTCCCGCACATTTCTGAAAACCACAAATATACCGCTGGAGTTTCCTCAAGCGCTGTTAATATGTCATCGGCGGTATATACACGGACTTCTTTCCATTTTCCCTCTTTGTTTTTCTCGCAAGCCCAAGCCTGTGCATCCGCCCATCTCCCCAAGGTAACAAAGACGAAGGTGGTTTCGGATTGGTTTATGCCTAAAGGGTTTTTGTACGCTTGTTATAGTCAGAATTGGCTTTAGCTTTGATACCACGAGATGTGCCGAATTCCCACACACTGTACCCTGATGGAACAAATGCGTTTCCTTGCCCAGCACGCACTTGACCATCGTATCCACCTAGGTCCGTATCTTCCTCTCCGGGCATTTTAATAAAAGTAATTGTTTGATTCGACTGCAAGATAATTCTTCTTATCAGGATAGGCAATGTCGAACGAGCTGTAGTTGTTCTTCCAAATGAATAAACATCTTTGAGCTGAGCTAAATACGGCAGTCTCCCCATAATTCCCTTCCTGACCTTATGAAACGACTACACCTACCTTACTTCCATACCCCATAAGATTTGATAGCGGTATAAGACTTATGGCTGTGAGAGAAGAGCAGTAGCAAATGTTTACGAGAAGTACATTGCACCGTCACCGATGATCCCCATCACCCGTACATTTCGGCATGGTGGGTGGTTTCTAAAGATTGTTGCAAAACTTGTCTGATTGTGAAAATGGATGAGTGGAAGATTCTCGGGAGTCTTAGGTCTGTTGATGGCACACCAGCAGATCGGCTATATCGTTCGTTCCAGTCTAGCCGTTGTGATTGAGGAGCATGGTGTAGTTGTTTATTTCAAGCTTCGAGTAGTTTGTTGATCGTAAGTATCAGGTCCTCGCACTGGTCAACCATGGAGAAAAAGGTGTTCATGGCGCCTTCCATGACGCTCTTATTCAACAGTTTTCTAGCTTTTACGCATCGTTGATGGGCATATCAGCCTCAATCTCGTCCTTAAATGTGCTTTGCCTCTCAAGCCATTCGTGCCTTTGCATTCCTAGTCGTTGTAAGCGACCAGTTATTACCTCAAGTCCTCCTCAGTCTTCACCCGGTTCAGGGTGACAACGATGCGCCACAGCTGCCTGCCGACCTTCATCCGTAGTCGCTTACCGGTCAAGGCGATGAGGTTCATGCTGATATGGGCAGGTAGCAGCGTATGAGCGTACCTGGCCGCGCCTGACGACCTTAGCGATACCCTGACGACGCCGTTACACACTGGGACCTTGGGGGCGGCGATACGGTCCATGAGCAGGTCACAAGATGGGCTTGTCCCCGCTCGCGCCGTCATCAAGCTCCTGCTTAGAGAATAACCAGTCCAAGTCACTTCTCAAATTGGCAGCCCACCAATTTTAGCCGTGGCTTTTTAGGCTCCACACTACATACGCAGCCAATGGATACGACCTGCGCCGACAGTACTGCTCTTCTTCACGACTGCCTTCAAACAGAGCATATCGACGTCTTCTTGATTCTCGGGCAAAGTAGACACTTACTAACGGCTAAAGCCATACTTTCCTGATACCTAACAAACACTCTCAGACAGACCTCATGGCGTATAATTCGGACATTGGGCCTATAGGAACTAAACGCGTTGTTTTAGGTTCTGTGTGTGGGTTTGGTTGTGTGTTGGTCAGAGTGTGGTGTTGGGGTATCTGACTGGTGTGTGGAACTCGTTCCAGTTGATGGCGGTGCCGTAGTGTTCGGGCTCGTCCTGTTCCTGTCTGGTTTCCCGTTTGGGTGCTGGTTGTGGCTGGTGGTGTTCGTCCCTGATCAGGCTGGCGGGGTCGGGGTTGTCGGTTTTCATGTAGCAGTGCCATTCGCAGGCGCGTCTCATGTGGCTCTCGGGTAGGCCGTGGTGTTGCAGGAGGGTGCGTTTGATGGGTGGGTTGACTCCTCCTTCCAGCCGGTTGGTGGTGCGTTCCACTGGCCCGCCGGCGGTGAGTTCGGGTTCCAGGAAGGCGAAGGGCTGCCTGTCTTGGAAGAGGTGTTCGAGCCTGCGGTAGCAGCGGCGGAGTTCCTGGTGGGTCCACCACCAGGA
>NZ_JACFQG010000013.1 GCF_016101585.1 Bifidobacterium polysaccharolyticum | reverse complement strand
CGTCCGAGCCCAGGGCCAGGGAATAACCACTGCCTGCGCTGAACTGGGTGAAGCGGACGCCTGTCGGCGGGGTGACAACGCCTGGCCGGTTTTCTGGCGTTTGGTCGGTTTCTCGTCCCAGCGCCCCGGTACCGTTGTCTCCCCAGCTGTAGAGGTTGCCGTCCGTTCCCATGGCCAGGGAATGATAGTTTCCTGCGCTGATCTGGGTGAATTTCGTGCCGTCTGTCGGCATGGACCCTTTGCTCGGCGTGCTATGCGGAGAATAATCAGTACTGCCGGTGCCGAGCTGGCCGGAGCTGTTATTTCCCCAGCTGTAGAGGTTGCCGTCCGAGCCCAGGGCCAGGGAATAACCACTGCCTGCGCTGAACTGGGTGAAGCGGACGCCTG
>NZ_JACFQG010000012.1 GCF_016101585.1 Bifidobacterium polysaccharolyticum | reverse complement strand
GATGTGTATTCGTTGCGCAAATTTGCATCTATTATTCGTCTTAGTCTGAATAACTATCTACCATTTATGTAATGATTGGAAATAACAAAACTATCGTTTCGCGGGGAAGACAATGAATACACGACTTGCCGACATAGCCGAGAAGGCCGGAGTGAGCCAGGCCACAATCTCTCGTGTCATCAATAACAAACCGGGGGTATCGGACGACACAAGGAACACCGTTCTGAACACCCTATCCTCCATGGGAATGTCCAAGGAGCGCCTGCAGCGCAGCGGCACCCGCCTGGTTGCCATTATCGCGCCAGATTTGTCCAACCCGATTTTTCCCAAGTTCATCACCACCCTGGTCACCCTCCTGGCCCAACACCAACTTCTGCCCATCGTCTGCGTTTACACGCCGTCAGGAACATCGGAGGCCGGCTTTTTGACCATGTTGCAAGGTCAACCCTTGAGCGCTGCGATCTTCCTGGCTGGAAGCTATGACACCAAAGACACCAACCTGTCCATTTACCGAAGTCTTACCGACCGGAATATCCCTTGCGCATTCCTCAACAGCACCCCGCGTAACATGGACGGCCTCTTCGTCGGGACCGACGATGAGGCGGCCATCACTATGGTCCTTCATCACCTGATCGATCTGGGGCACAATCGGATCGGACTCCTACTCGGCGACAGGAACCACTACCCCTCCATCCTCAAGCACCAGGCGGCCCAACGATTGTTCAAGGAGAAAGGTTTCAGCCCCGACCAGGCCCCTACAGCCTGGACCACCTATGGGGTGGACTCCGGCAGGATGGCTGCCCGGACCCTTCTGGAACAGGGCGTCACTGCCATCGCCTGTGCAAGTGATCAGTTGGCCCTGGGTGCCATACGGGCCGCACGGAGCATGAATCTGTCCGTCCCCGGCGATGTCTCTGTCGCCGGATACGACGACTCCCCCTTCATGAGTGACATATCCCCCTCCCTGACTTCGGTCCACCAGCCGGTCGACAAAATCTGCCAGTCCATGGTCAACGGGGTCCTGGCTATGATGGACAACCGCAAGCTTTCCAGACGGCGGGATGTGCTCATGTTCGAACCGGAGCTGGTTGTCCGTGAATCCACTGGCAGGGTCAGCCCCATCCCAACTGATGCTGCAAGAGATTTGAATAGACACTGAATATTTGCGCTCTAATTTCCTTTT
>NZ_JACFQG010000011.1 GCF_016101585.1 Bifidobacterium polysaccharolyticum | reverse complement strand
GGAATCCTCTACAGCTGGGGCCGCAACGACCACGGGCAACTGGGTGACGGCACCACCACGGACCGGTACAAGCCCCAGCCCGTCAGTAACCCAGACACCGGTCAATCGTTTAAGGCCGTGCACATCAGCGCGGGAGCCTTCGACTCGGCCGCCATCGACAACCAGGGCCGCGTCTACACCTGGGGATGCGAAAATAACAACTACAACAGTACAATCTTCAGCACAGCAAGTAAGACACCGACCGCAGCCAAAGACCCTAGTCACCCCAGCCAGACACTGCGCGCGGTACAGGTCAGCGTCAAATGGAGCTTCATCCTGGCCCTGGACGAGGACGGCAATGTATACGCCTGGGGATACAACACCAACGGCCAGCTCGGCAACGGTCAACACACAGGAGAATCCAGCACCACTTATGCTTCCGACCCCACGCTGGTCAAAGACCCCAACGACAATAGCAAGTCCTTCAAGGCAACCCAGATCAGCGCCGGCACATGGCACGCCCTCGCTATCGGCCAAGACGGCAGCCTCTATGCCTGGGGGAAAGTCAACGACACCGAATATCTCACGCCGTCAACAGCCCCGATTCGAGATCCCAACAACTCCAGCAAGGACTTCAAGGCCACCCAGATCAGCGCTGGCACATGGCACTCCCTGGCCATCGACCAGGACGGCAACACCTGGGGATGGGGCTGGAACCACTACGGGCAGACCGGCAACGGCAGCACCAACGATCAACAGGCAACCCCAATAAAAGTAACCGGTCCGAACAGCGCAAGTCAGGGATTCAAGGCCGTCTGCATCAGCGCATCCCACAACCACTCCCTGGCCATCGGCCAGGACGGCAACGCCTACGCCTGGGGCAAGAACGACTACAACCAGCTCGGCAACACCAGCATCCCCGCAACAGGCAACAGCCCCGCACCTATACAGACCATATTCGACCCCACTCCCCTCAACATCACCGGCGTCCAATTCGGGCAAACTGTTGGCAACAGACCAACCAGCAAGTCCGACGGAACCTGGACTACCACTACGCCAGCCCACACAGCGGGAACCCTCTATGTCATCATCAAATGGACTCTTAGCGGCATCAACCAGAAGCCAGCTCAACTTAACTACACCTACATTGGGCCTACGCATTCTGTTGTTTTCAGCGATCCGCAGGGTGGACACCCAACATTTTCGCAAACCATCGGCGATGGCGGTCAGGCTTCGCGTCCCAATCCTGATCCGTCCAGGGAAGGTTATCGTTTCGACGGCTGGTTCGTTAGGGACATTAAAGGTGATTCCAATGTAGCTTACGACTTTAGTCAGCCCGTCACCAGCGGCTTAACCTTGGTCGCACATTGGTCTCCGATTGACACGCACTGGTCAATCAACCCCAGCCAAGGCAACACTCTGGGCGGCCAGCAGGCGACGATCACCCCTCCCGGCCACACCAGCGGCATCCGTTTCAACCAGGTCAGCGCAGGCGGCGAGCAAGACAGCGTCATCGGCTTCTCCTTAGGCGTTGCCAGTGACGGGAATGCCTACGCTTGGGGTAACAACCAGTACGGGCAGCTTGGTCAGGACCCGATCAAGGTATCCACACAGAAGACGCCGACCAGGGTCCCCCTGCCCGACGGCGTGGCCGCCGGCTTCACCTATACGCAAGTTGCTGCAGGCGGCGCCCACACCCTGGCCATAGGCTCTAACGGAATCCTCTACAGCTGGGGCCGCAACGACCACGGGCAACTGGGTGACGGCACCACCACGGACCGGTACAAGCCCCAGCCCG
>NZ_JACFQG010000010.1 GCF_016101585.1 Bifidobacterium polysaccharolyticum | reverse complement strand
CTTCAGCAGCACGCCGCAGGCGTGCGACAGCGGCGGCCAGACATCAAGGCGCAGCCGCCGATGACCACAACCCCGGCCGAGCCGAGCATGGAAAAAGGGACCCCGTTGAGGGGTCCCTTGATGATGTTGCCCTGATGGGTCAGGCCATCTGGCTTCGGAGTCCTGGGTAGTGGTGTGCCAGGTATTCGGCGGTGGCTTGGCGGATCAGTGCCGATAGGTTGGTGCCTTCTGTTTTGACGGCGGCTTCGGCCCATTGGTCCAGGGCCGGGGTGGTGCGTACCTGCCAGGTTTTGCTGGTGGGTTGTTTGAGTTCGTCGCGGGGGCGGCCGGCGAAGATGGAGAGCAGGTCGTCGTCGGTCAGGGGGCCGGCGTCGTAGCCCCGGTATACCCGGGTGCCTTCGATGGGTGTGAATTGGCCGGCGTCGGCCATGCGGTCGAGTGCTTCGGCGTGTGCTGCCCTGTCGGCGGGTGTCTGTGTGTTGGTCATGGTCTGGCTCCTTGTTGGTTGTGTCTATTGGTATCTGAGATGTTGCCACCGGCTGGTCAGCGGCATGGCGTGGAAGGCGTGGAGCTGGCCGTCCTGCCATTTGCTGACGATGACTTCGAGCAGGTTGTCGGGTAGGGCCCCGGGGTGTGGCTGGCCGACGAAGACCACCGTCATCTCGTCGCCGTAGCCCTCGATTTGTTCGTGGCCTATGGAGTGGAGGACCGCGTGCCTGATTTCGTTGTCGGCGCAGCCGTGCTTGCGGGCTGATTGCTCTATCTCGATCTCCATGACCATGAGTGTAGTACAAATTGCACATACAAACCAGTCGTGCGTTCCTCGCGTTGCGGTCTGGCTGTCCGAACGCGGGGCGTTCGACGATGCCGATTCCACCCCGTGGGGTGGCGCGAGGCATCGCTGCGCCGCCGCCGGCAGCCGGCCCCGCTTGGTGGCGGGGCCGGCTGCGGGGTTCATTCACTCTTTGGTGTCCTCCTCCTGGTCGCCGTCGTCTGTTTCATCTTCGTTCCCTTCGTTGTCTTCCTCTTCAGGTCGGGGCACCAGGTCGCCGTCGAGACCGGATTGCTCTTCGTCGCTGATGGCGTAGCCTGCGGTTTGGAGGGCACGGTAGAGGGGTTTGAGCAGGCCGTCTATGTCGTCTTGGCTGCGCCAGGTCTCGTGGTTGATCTGTGTCTCCATGATGGCGTGGCACAGGGCGAAGGCCGTCTGGGTGCGGCGACTCTCGTCAAGGTCGGCCTTTTGCGCCAGCTCGGCTTCCTGGTCCTGGACGATGGCGCGCCATGTGTCCCGCACCTGGTCCCGGCTGACCCACCAGGTGCGTTGGCTCGCTTGGGCGATGACCAGCATGGACAGGGCCTGGGACTGGTTTTTGGCGGGGCGTTTGAGGGACATGAGCCGTTGCGTGTAGGCCAGCCGCAGGTCGTGGCTTGCCGTGTCCAGTTGCTTGGCCGGTGCGATTTCGGCTTCTTGTTCGGCTTGCCACCTGGCCAGGTCATCCTCTCTTTGCCGGCGTTCGTCCTCCTGGTCCTGTTGGGTGTATGGCTCCAGCAGGGTGATTTTGACGCGCCACTGTCCGCCACGGTCGAGCAGTCCGGCGGCCGTGGGTTTGTCGCCTTCCCATTCCTCCAGCCATGTGTCGAGGGCCTGCTTGGGGTCGGGGTCGGTATCCGGGGAGAATCGGGCGATGGTGCGCCAACCTTCCGGGTCAGACCAGGATTGTGATGGTGTCAGCGGCACGATGGGCAGCCCGGCCTGCTTGATGGCTTCCTGGGCCTGTTCGATCCACTTGTCCAGCGACCGTTTGGCCTGGACCTGGTGCAGTGTCATGTTCCAGTTGTTGGTGCCTGCGGCTTTGATGAGCTGGTCTTGCAGGCCTTCGTCGTCGCGGAAGTCGGCTATCGTCTCCAATTCCTCGAAGCTCAGCTGGGATGGCAGCGCGAGTATTTTCTCGTCGTCGATGGACGATATTTTGAGCCGTCGCTGCACGGTGCTGCGGCTGCGGCCAGTGGCTTTGGCCATCTGGTCCACGTCTTCGCCAAGGTCCAGGAGGTGGGCGTATCCGCGTGCCTCGTCCAGGGCGGTGAGCTGGTCACGGTGTATGTTCTCTACCAGCATCACCTCCGCCTGGGTCTGCTCGTCCATGTCGGTGATGATACAGGGCACGGTTGCAAGGCCGGCCTGCTCGGCGGCCGCCAGCCGCCGGTGTCCGATGACCAGGGTGTGCCGCCCCTCCTGGTTCGCCGGTGTGACGACCAGGGCCTGCTGTATGCCTTGGGACGCGATGCTCATGGCCAGCTCCGACACGTCTCCTATCTCGCTTCGGGGGTTGGCGTCGTTGGGCCTGATGGCGTCGATGGGCAGCATGGTCACTGTGGTTGTGGTGTTCATGGGTGTTCCTTTCCTTGGTGCCGGGACTGTTTGTGCCGACGCCTGGAATGGCGGCCCGGGTATAGCGGA